>NZ_JBTLRF010000010.1:0-92648 GCF_054482575.1 Roseivivax sp. CAU 1753
GATCGCCCGGTCGGCCCCCATGGCAAGACCGGTGCGCAGCGTTTCCTGCGCCTGCTTGACGCCGATCGAGACGACGATGACCTCGTCCGCCTTGCCGGCTTCCTTGAGGCGAATGGCCTCCTCGACCGCGATCTCGTCGAACGGGTTCATGGACATCTTGACATTGGCCAGATCGACGCCGCTGCCATCCGCCTTGACGCGGACTTTCACGTTGTAGTCGATCACCCGTTTGACAGGCACGAGTACCTTCATCGGTATGCTCTCCCTTGGTCCGGATGACGCGAGATGCCCCATCCCTGATGAATTTCAGGCCTTAGATAGCGCGATGATCCGGGTTCCGACAGGGGGAAATCGACGAAACGTGGCGCGCGAACGTCGCGTTTTCCGGTCCGGCATGTTCGGGCCCTGCGCCGGTTCCGTGCATCAGTCGCAGATCGTCTTGAGATCGCTGAAGGCGTCGGGGGCGAGCAGGGGCACCGGCGCAAATCCTGCCGGGGTGGCGTCCTGCGCGGCTGCGATGCGGGCCGAAAGCTCGGGGTGGCTCATGAAATGGGCCATGATCGACGGCACTTCGCCGCCCATGTCGCGGAAGCGTTCGAACATCGCGCCCAAGGCCGCGGGCGACAGGTCCGCGCGTTCCAGCATGCCATGGGCGAAGGTGTCGGCGCGGGTCTCGGCCCCTTGCGAATAGCGCGCCTCGATCAGCCGTTCGGTCAGAAAGAGCACCGCGGCCCCGCCCGCGAAATCACCCAGCAGGAGCCCCAGCACACCGATGGACCCGGCCGAGCGCAAGGCGTGCCGCGTCGGGTCGCGGCTGACCACGTGGCCGACCTCGTGGGCGAAGACGGCGGCAATCTCCTCGGGGCTTTCGGCGGCGTCGATCAGGCCACGGAAAAACACGATATAGCCCCCCGGCAAGGCGAAGGCGTTGACCATCTCGTGGTCGAGCACGTGCACCGACAGCGCGTGCGGCAGGTCCGTGCCCGCTGCCAGCCTGTCGCGGATCGCGTCCAGCGCGGCGGTGCCCGCCGGATTGCCGCAGAACGCCACCGGCGCGACGCTGCCGGGCCCAAGCGCCGCGCGGATCTGGTCGAGCGTCGCCTCGCCCAGTGCGCGTTCGCCCTCGGGCGGAATGAAGCGCGCCATCTGGTCCGCCATGATCGGCACCAGCACGAAGATGATCAGCGCGACCGACCCCAGCGCCGCCGCTGCCCAGCGGGCGATCCGGCCCCGGTTCGCGACCGGCAACCCGCGTCGTCGCGCGCTCAGTCGCGGGGCAAGATCGCGATCAGTCAGCACCAGCCGGGCCAACGGGTCGTCCTTCAGGCGCAGCACCAGAAGGTCGCCGCCCGCCTGATCCGGCACCTCGCGCACGTCCTCGAGAGGCCAGCCATAAACGTCGTCCGCGGCCTCGAAGACAAGGCAACCCGCGACCTCGTCGATGCCCAGGGCAACCGCATGCGGGGTCGGGGTCAGCCCGTCGAAGAAGGTGGCGCGCCTGCTGAACGTGGCGGGACGGGGGCCCACATGGATGATCGTGCCGGTCAAATCGCCGCTCCCACATCCAGCGCCTCGGCGAAGCCTTCGGCCTGTCGGGCGTGGTCGCGCGGGCGTTGCCGGATCGCGGCCAACCCTTCGGGTGCGCCCACCGCCAACCGGACGGCGTAGTGCCGCATCACGGGCATGGTGACGAAGACATGGGTCAAGGCCGACCACATCAGGAAAATGCTGAAATACAGCCCGATGGACAGCATCACCAGGGCCAGGCGTGGCATCGCGTCGAGCCAGGGCAGGGCGTCGCCCGCACCCATCTCGACCAGCACATCGGCCGCCTGCACACCGATGATCGCGACGCCAAGGATCACCGACGGCACCGCCAGGATCAGCAGCGTGGCCAGGTAGCCGACGGCCTGGATCAACAGCACGCGCGCGGCATTGGGCGCGAAATGCAGCCTGACATCGCCGAGGCGCTTGGCCTCGGTCAGCCGCTTCAGGGTATCGACGCGATAATAGACAAGCCCGAAGAGGCCCGCACCGAACGCAAGGATGGCGACGCTGCTTCCGGTCGCGGGCTGACCGTTCCAATAGGCAAGCGCCGACAGCGCGGCGAGCGCCAGCGCGACGAAGATCCAGCGCGCCGAGGGATAGAGCATCGTCCAGCGCCCCCCCTGCACCATGCGCGCATCGCCATAGAAGGTCCGGTCGGTCTTGTATTTCTCAAGCCAGAAGGTCATCCGCGGCCAGAGCAGGCCAAGGCTGAGGATCGTGACGATCCAGTGCCCAAGCGCCCGGAAGGCATAGCCCCAGGCCCCCGGCGCAAGCCCGAACCTCAGGCCCCGCCATCGGGTGCGCGCCAGCACGTAGCGGCGGGCACGGTACTGGGCATAGAACCACAGGGGAACGACGCCCAGCAAGCTCAGCGCATAGGCCGCGACATTGCCCTGGAACAGCGAGAAACTGAGGAACATCAACACAAGGTTCACCACGCCGATATAAAAGGCGAGGATCACCACCGCGATCAGGAAGCCCAGCAGCTTCTCCCAGGGGTCGCCGACATATTCCAGCGGGTGCCCGCCGGGCCGGATCGCCGACCAATACCAGCGGCGCAGGCGCGTCTTCATCCAGAAGCGGTAAAACCCCAGCGTCAGTACCGTCAGGATGCCGGTGCGCACCGCAAGCGACAGAAGCGGCCCGCGCCGCCCCGAAAACTCCGTCGTCAGCGCGCCCTCAGGTAAAGCTGTTGTCGCGTGGGAAACCGCGCGGTGCCATGCGTCCCGAGGAGGCGCGCTTGGCGATCCACTCGTCAAGCTCGGGTCGCTCGACGGTGCGGGTGCGTCCGGCGGGGTCGTGCCAGGAGAGGCCGTCCCCCAGGGTGAACGTGGTGGCATCCGAGAGCCCCCCATCCTTGTATTTCTGCAGGCGCACGCCCTTGCCGCGCCCCATCTCGGGCAATTCGTCCAGCGCAAAGACCAGCACCTTGCGGTTCTCGCCGACCACGGCGACCGCATCGCCGGTCACCGGTCTGACGATCCGCGCCTTCACGTCACCGCGCACGTTCAGCACCTGCTTGCCCGCGCGGGTCTGGGCCACGACCTCGTCCTCGGGCACGACAAAACCATCCCCCGCCGAGGACGCCACCAGCAGTTTCTGCCCCGGCTTGTAGATCAGGATATCGAGGATCTCCGCCTCGTTCGGCAGGTCCACCTGCAGGCGCAAGGGTTCACCCATGCCGCGCCCGCCGGGCAGGGTGGACGCCGACAGGGTGTAAAACCGCCCGTTCGAGGCAAAGACCAGCAGCCGGTCCGTCGTTTCGGCGTGGAAGGTGAAGCGCGCGGCATCGCCGTCCTTGAACTTCAGTTCGCGGCCAAGGTCGATATGGCCGTTCATGGCGCGGATCCAGCCCATCTGCGAACAGACAACGGTGATCGGTTCGCGCTCGATCATCGCTTCGAGGGGCACCTCTTCGATGGTGCCGGCCTCGGCGAAATCGGTGCGGCGCGCGCCGCCTGCGTAATCCTTGCCGAAGGTCTTGCGGGCGTCCTTCAACTGCCCCGAGATCTGCGCCCATTGCAGCGCCTCGCTGTCAAGCAGGTCCTCGAGCCCGGCGCGCTCCTCCATCAGGCGGTCGCGCTCGGCGACAAGCTCCATCTCTTCGAGCCGCCGCAGCGACCGCAGGCGCATGTTGAGGATCGCCTCGGCCTGCACGTCGGTCAGGCCCAGCCCGTCCTCGGATGCCACCGGCGGCGGCGGCACGTAGTCGTGCTGGTCGGTGGCGCGGACATGATCGCGGCCCCAATCCTCGCGGCACAGCGCCGCCTTGGGGTCGTCGTCGTAGCGGATGATGTCGATCACCCGGTTGAGGTTCAGGAACGCCACGATCAGCCCTTCGAGCACCTCGAGCCGGTGGTCGATCTTCTCCATCCGGAAGCGCGAGCGGCGCATCAGCACGTCGCGGCGGAAGTCGAGGAATGCGCGCAGCACCTCTTTCAGCGAACAGACCTGCGGCGTCACCCCGTCGATCAGCACGTTCATGTTGAGGCTGAACCTGACCTCCAGATCGGTGCTCCGGAACAGCATCCCCATCAGCACCTCCGGGTCCACGTTCTTCGACCGCGGCTCCAGAACCATGCGAATGTCTTCCGCGCTTTCGTCGCGTATGTCGGCAAGGATCGGGACCTTCTTGGTCTGGATCACCTCGGCCAGACGTTCGACCAGCTTGGACTTCTGCACCTGGTACGGGATCTCGGTGACGATGATCTGCCAGGTGCCGCGATCCAGCTTTTCCACATGCCATTTCGCCCGCAGACGGAACGACCCGCGCCCGGTGCGATACGCCTCGGCGATGTTTTCGCGCGGCTCGACGATGGTGCCGCCGGTGGGGAAATCCGGGCCGGGAATGTAGTTCAGCAGGGTCTCGTCGCGCGCGTCGGGCGTGCGGATCAGGTGCAGGCAGGCCTCGATCAACTCGACGATGTTGTGCGGCGGGATGTTGGTCGCCATGCCCACGGCGATACCGCTCGACCCGTTGGCCAGCAGGTTCGGATAGGTGGCGGGCAGCACCACCGGTTCTTCCAGGCGTCCGTCGTAATTGGGCCGGAAATCGACCGCGTCTTCGTCCAGTCCGACCAGCAGCGCCTCTGACATCACGGTCATGCGCGCCTCGGTGTAGCGCGAGGCCGCGGGGTTGTCGCCGTCGATGTTGCCGAAGTTGCCCTGACCGTCGACCAGCGGATAGCGCACCGCGAAATCCTGCGCGAGACGCGCCATGGCGTCGTAGATCGCGGCGTCGCCGTGGGGATGGAAATCGCCCATGGTGTCGCCCGAAATCTTCGCCGACTTCAGAAACCCCCCGGTCGAACTGAGCCGCAGTCGCCGCATGGCATAGAGAATCCGCCGGTGCACCGGCTTCAGCCCATCGCGCGCATCGGGCAAGGCCCGGTTCATGATCGTCGAAAGGGCGTAGGTCAGGTAGCGCTCGCCAATGGCGCGGCGCAGTGGCTCTGCCACGTCCCTGGGGTTCATCTTGGGGTCGAGCGCGTCTTCATCCATAAAAACCGGTGATAGCCGGGCAGCGGTGACGCGGCAAGCGACGTAGATAAAAGTCGGGACCTTTTCGCTCTGTGGTGAGTTGGGTGTGAGATAAGCAAGAAGTTGCCGACTTGCCCCGGCGCTTCATTCTGACAAAAACAATACCATGGGGGATACCATGACCCGTTTCATCCTGCTGACCTTCGGCGTTCTTGGGTTTACCTACTACGAGATGAGCGGCGGTGCCGACTTCGAGCCCGGCTCATACACGAAGAACGCATCCGAACTGCAGGCATCCGTCGCGCCCGAGCGCCAGCCCGCTGCCCGATCCACCGCCCGTCCCGATTTCCAGCCCGCGCCCGAGATGGTGTCGCGTGCCGCAACCGGTGCGGCGGAACTCACCCGCGTATCGGCGCCCGCATCGTCGCGCGCCGTGCCGGTTACCAATGCGGTGTTCACCTCGGCCAGCACGCCGTCCGCGACCCCTGCGGTGCAGATCTTCGAGGATCGCCGGATCAAGGGCGTGCTGCTGACCCGCAGGGACCCGGTCGATGTTTCCGTGACCACCACTTCGGTCGCCTCGGATCCCGACACCAAGACCGACCTGCGCAAGGTCGCGGGCAGCCGTGTCAATCTGCGCCAGGGACCGGGCACGCGTCACTCTGTCGTGACCCAGCTTGGTCGTGGCGACGCGGTGGAAGTGCTGCGCAAGGAAGGCGACTGGCTCAAGCTGAGGGTCCGCGATTCGAACCGTGTGGGCTGGATGGCCGAATACCTGGTGACGGCGGCGGCAGAGTAATTGCCAATCCCGCAGCCGCCCGGCACAAGGCTTGCATGACGAAAAGCATCCTGATCACCGGCTGTTCAAGCGGCATTGGCCGCGACGCCGCCTACCAGTTGAAAGCGCGCGGGTGGCAAGTCTTTGCCGCCTGCCGCAAGTCCGAAGACTGCGCGCGGCTTGAACAGGACGGCCTGAGCGCCCCGCTGATCGACTACGCCGACAGCGCGACCTTCGCCCCCGCCCTCGACACCATCCTTACGCAGACCGGCGGTACGCTGGATGCAGTGTTTCACAACGGCGCTTTTGCGATCCCCGCACCGCTTGAGGATGTACCCGAAGCGGCGATGCAGGCGATCTTTTCGGCGAACTTCCTTGGCTGGCACGCGCTGACCCTGCAGATCCTGCCGATGATGCGGGCACAGGGGCGGGGGCGGATCGTGCTCAACTCTTCGGTGTTGGGACTTGTCGGCGTCAAGTGGCGCGGGGCCTATTGCGCGACGAAGTTTGCCGTCGAAGGCTGGGCCGACGTTCTGCGCCTTGAGATGGCCACCGAAAACATCGCCGTCAGCCTGATCGAGCCCGGCCCCATCGACACTGCCTTCCGCCAGAACGCGATACGCGCCTTCGAACGCTGGATCGACTGGGAGTCGAGCCCGCGCGTCGAACAATACCGTGCACAGCTTCTGGATGCCCTGTACAAGGGCTCGAAAGGCAACCGTTTCGAGTTGCCGGCATCGGCGGTGACCGAAAAATTGATCCATGCGCTTGAGGCGAAGCACCCCAGGCCGCGCTACTACGTCACGCGTCCGACCCATGCGATGGGGGCGCTGAAACGCATTTTGCCCACGCGCGCGCTGGACTGGGTCCTGGACAAGGGATAACCGGCGCGACGTTTTGGTGCCTCGATAATCCGGCAGGGTCCGCTAAGTGGCGACCGGAACGCCGCGACGCATGAATTTGGAAGGAGTTAGGGTCACGCCCATGATGAACGATCCCCTGTTTATTCTGATGGCGGCGGTCATGCTGGCCGTTGTCGTCATCCTGCTCATCGGCATCGGCGGCTTCGCCAAAGGCGGAGAGTTCAATCGCAAGCATGCCAACAAGGTCATGCGCTGGCGGATCGGCGCGCAGTTCCTGGCGGTGCTGCTGATTCTGCTGTTCGTCTGGGTCCGCAAGGGAGGCTGACATCATGGTGGTTCTCAACCGCATCTATACCCGCACCGGCGATGGCGGCGAAACCGCCCTCGGCGATGGCACCCGGGTGCCCAAGACATCGCCGCGTGTGGCGGCCTATGGCACCACGGACGAGCTGAATTCCGTGCTGGGCATCGCGCGACTGCATGCATCGGGCACGCTCGACGAACAGCTCGCGCGGATCCAGAACGACCTCTTCGATCTGGGGGCAGACCTGTGCCGTCCCGACATGCACAAGGACGACGAGCAGGAATACCCGGTGCTGCGCATGGTGCCGCAGCAGGTCGACCGGCTCGAGTCCGAGATCGACGCAATGAACAAGCGGCTCGCGCCGTTGCGCAGCTTCATCCTGCCCGGCGGGTCGGCGCTTGCCGCGCATCTGCACCAGTGCCGCACGGTATCGCGCCGCGCCGAACGCAAGACCATCGAGCTTGCCGCGCAGGAGCCGGTCAACGAGGCGGCACTGAGATACCTCAACCGGTTGTCCGACTGGTTCTTCGTCGCCGCACGCATCGCCAATGAAGATGGTCGCGCCGACGTCTTGTGGGTTCCGGGCGCGAACCGCTGAAAGCGGCGGGGCGTCCAGCGGACGCACCGGCGACCGGAAGGGCGAAGCCCCGGCCCGGAGGGCGGGCGCGAACCGCGTGACAAGCGGCGGGGCGTCCAGCGGACGCACCGGCGACCGGAAGGGCGAAGCCCCGGCCCGGAGGGCGGGCGCGAACCGCTGAAAGCGGCGGGGCGTCCAGCGGACCGGAAGGGTGAAGCCCCGGCCCGGAAGGCGGCGGCGAAGGCCTGCTGCGCAGGCCCGCGCAAAGGGGCCGCCGCGACCCAGGCGATCGGCGCGGGCTCCGGTGATTGCGCCCCGTGCCCTGACCCTTTAGACATCCCCACCAATGTCCGCCTGACGCGAAGGTCCGCCCCATATGCGCCGCTTGTTCCCGCTTCTTGCCTGCCTGACCCTGCTTGCCGCCTGTGCCGACGGCGCGCGCAACCTGCAAAAACCCGTCGAGCCGCTCGGCGATTTCAAGATGGGCCATGGCATCGTGATCGCGCCCAACATCGTCAAGGGCCCGACATCGCGCGGTGCCAGCGACGCGGAATGGATCGCCGCGGTGGACGCCGCCATGGAAGAGCGTTTCCGCCGCTACGAAGGCGACAAATTCTACCATATCGGTGTCTCGATCGAGGGCTACGTGCTGGCGCAGCCCGGCATTCCGCTGGTGTTCTCGCCGAAATCGGTGCTGATCGTGAACGTGACGGTGTTCGACGACGCCACCGGGCAGAAGCTCAACGACGAGGCCGAACAACTGACCGCGCTCGAGGCGCCCTCGGCAGATACGCTGGTCGGGTCGGGGGTGACCCAGTCCAAGGAAGAGCAGATGGTGAACCTGGCCAATAACATCGCCTTCTCCATCGAGACATGGATGCGCAAGCAGCAGCGTGACGCGGGCTGGTTCGGAGGACCGGACGCCGGGCGTCCGATCGCGCCCGAACCGACGGTCGCGCCGGTGGCCGAAACGCCTGCGGATGCCGCCGCCGCCGCCCCGGTCAGCGCGGAATCGCCCGCCGCTGTGGTGATGGCGGCCCAACAAGAACCCGAACTCAGCGCGCCCGTGCAATAAGCGCGCCTGACGGCACCGGAACAGCGCAAGTCCGGCTTGATTTCCGTGCGCCGGTTCAATATGTCGCCCGCGACATGAACCGGGCCACGCGCGGCCCCTTAGAAACACGAGGCGTCTGACACGATGGCAAAGGAAAAGTTTGATCGCTCGAAGCCGCATTGCAACATCGGCACGATCGGTCACGTCGACCACGGCAAGACCACGCTGACGGCGGCGATCACCAAGTATTTCGGCGACTTCCAGGCGTATGACCAGATCGACGGCGCGCCCGAGGAGAAGGCCCGCGGCATCACCATCTCGACCGCGCATGTGGAATACGAGACCGACGCGCGCCACTACGCCCACGTCGACTGCCCCGGCCACGCCGACTACGTCAAGAACATGATCACCGGTGCGGCGCAGATGGACGGCGCGATCCTCGTGGTGAACGCCGCCGACGGCCCGATGCCCCAGACGCGCGAGCACATCCTGCTCGGTCGTCAGGTCGGCATTCCCGCCATGGTTGTGTTCATGAACAAGGTCGACCAGGTCGACGACGAAGAGCTGCTCGAGCTGGTCGAGATGGAAATCCGCGAACTGCTGAGCGCCTACGACTACCCGGGCGACGACATTCCGATCATCGCGGGCTCGGCGCTTGCGGCGATGGAAGGCCGCGATCCCGAGATCGGCGAGAACAAGATCCGCGAACTGATGGCGGCGGTGGACGCGTACATCCCGCAGCCCGCGCGCGCCGTGGACCAGCCGTTCCTGATGCCGATCGAGGACGTGTTCTCGATCTCCGGTCGCGGCACGGTTGTGACCGGCCGGATCGAGCGTGGCGTGGTCAATGTCGGCGACGAGCTTGAGATCGTCGGCATCCGCGACACCAAGAAGACGACCTGCACGGGCGTCGAGATGTTCCGCAAGCTGCTCGATCGCGGCGAGGCGGGCGACAATGTCGGCGTGCTGCTGCGCGGCATCGACCGTGAAGGCGTCGAGCGCGGCCAGGTGCTGTGCAAGCCCAAGTCGGTGAACCCGCACACCAAGTTCGAGGCCGAGGTCTACATCCTGACCAAGGAAGAAGGTGGCCGTCACACGCCGTTCTTCGCCAACTACCGTCCCCAGTTCTACTTCCGCACGACGGACGTCACCGGCACCGTGACCCTGCCCGAGGGCACCGAGATGGTCATGCCCGGCGACAACCTGAAGTTCGGCGTCGAGCTGATCGCGCCGATCGCGATGGAAGACGGCCTGCGCTTCGCCATCCGTGAAGGCGGTCGTACCGTCGGCTCCGGCGTCGTGTCGAAGATCGTCGAGTAATCGACGGTCCCGAGACGCGCCCACGAAGGGGTGTCGAAGATCGTCGAGTAATCGACGATCCCGAGACGCGCCGACGAAGGGGTGTCGAAGATCGTCGGTTAGGCCGGATGTCGGCAGGTCCCGGACGTGATCCGGGATCTCGCCTGCCAAAGCCGCCCTTCGGGGCGGTTTTTTGCTGTCCGGTGCCTTGCGTTGTCGTGGCCGCGCGCTGTCACCAACGGGATGACGTGCCACGCGGTCCCGTCTTCATCCGGTAAAACCCCTTGATGGCACCGCGTGAACGCGCATGGTCTTTCTGCAGGCGACGCAGGAGGGCCAGATGGGCGAAGACCGGATCACGGACTGGATCGGACGCGAAGAGACCGCCGAGGGCGGTGTCAGCGACACCATGGCGCGCATGATGGCGGCGACCCTGTCGGACACCGGGGTGGTGGCCGGGGTCACGGGCGACGTTCTGCCGCCGCTCTGGCACTGGACGGGGTTTCCACCGACCGATCCGATGTCCGCGCTGGGCCACGACGGGCATCCGAAGCTCGGGGGCTTCCTGCCGCCGGTCGGTCTGCCGCGCCGGATGTGGGCGGGGGGTGACGTCACCTTCGTCAAGCCGATCCATGTCGGTGAACCCCTGTCGCGCAGGTCCGTGGTCGAAAATGTCGTTACCAAGTCCGGCAAGGCCGGACCCATGGTCTTTGTCACCGTGCGCCATGACGTGTCGGGCAGGGACGGGCTCGCGCTGCGCGAACTGCACAACATCGTCTATCTCGAACTGCCAACCCGCTATGCGCCGCCCGAACCCGTGGCACCGCCCGCTGATGTCATCGCCGAACGCACCGTCCCGATGAGCAACTCCTTGTTGTTCCGGTTTTCGGCCTGCACGTTCAACGCGCACCGCATCCATATCGATCTCGACTATGTGCGCACCGTCGAGAAATACCCCGACCTCGTCGTCCACGGCCCGCTGCAGGCGCTACTGATGGCCCAGCTTGCGACGGACGTGCGCGGCAGGGCGCCGATGCGGTTTCGCTATCGCGGTGTGCACCCGATGTTTCCGGATGCGCCGTTGCGGGTTCTGGCGATGCAGGGCGCGGACGACTGTCTCGCTCTGTGCACGGCGCGCGGGGATGCGCATCAGGGCATGACGGCCACGGCGCTGTGGGGGCGCGCGACGGACTGAATGCGCCCCGTCGATGTGGCGACGCGACAGGCCCGCCCGCAAGTGACAAGGCCGGCCCTGTGGACCGGCCCTGTCGGGTGTCTTCGGGACCAGGCTTACTGGTACTTGCCGACCAGGTCGTCGATCAGGGCGCGCTTCTCGGATGCGCTGTCGCCCGAGTTCATCACGTTCAGGATCGTGGCGACCTCGGAGTTTGACAGGCCGGAGACGTCGACATTGGCGAAGCCCTCGATGGTGGCGATCTGGCCGGACGTTGCGGCAAGCGCGGCGGAGCCGGTTGTGGTGGCGAGGATGAGGGCGGCTGCTGTTGCGAAAGATTTCATGACTGGGTTCCTTGAGATGTGCCCCGCGGGGCTGGGTCAGGTGGGGTGGGTCCCCGGGGGAGGAGGCCGGGTGACCCTGGGGGTGTGGGTGGTTACTGGTACTTGCCGACCAGGTCGCCGATCAGGGCGCGCTTCTCGGATGCGCTGTCGCCCGAGTTCATCACGTTCAGGATCGTGGCGACCTCGGAGTTTGACAGGCCGGAGACGTCGACATTGGCGAAGCCCTCGATGGTGGCGATTTGGCCGGACGTTGCGGCAAGCGCGGCGGAGCCGGTTGTGGTGGCGAGGATGAGGGCGGCTGCTGTTGCGAAAGATTTCATGACTGGGTTCCTTTGTCGTGTGGGTCCGGTGGGCATCAACCGCCCGGTCCGGCGTTTGGGTGAGTGGATGTTGCCATCCGATGAGTGACAGATGGGGCGGATCGGTCCGCTGCGCCAATCACAGAAGCGGTCACGCAAGTTCACGCAAAACTGCCTGCGCACGGGCTTGAATTCCCTCGGCTCCTTGCCGGAGATAAAGCCATTTAAAAACAAATGGTTATACCGAGGCGAACTGCCGCGCGAATGCGATAACATGATGAAAAAACGGAAGAAACGGCGGTTCTTGGGATGCTCACAAGTTCTGTGCGATTGCGCACTGAAACACGGCTGACGCCCAGGCTATCGTGCGATCACGCAGGTGAGAGCGATTGTGTCGCTTCGCGATCGCGATGTAACGAATTTGAAGCGCACCGCATGACGCCGCGGTCTGCCGCGCACTCGGGCACGAGAGCTAAAATCGCCTCTTGAAACCCGTCGTGGCTGATTGTATCCGAAAGCCCGCACAGGGGTATAGCTCAGTTGGTAGAGCGACGGTCTCCAAAACCGTAGGTCTGGAGTTCGAGTCTCCATGCCCCTGCCAGGTTCCACAGGACAATGAAGGCCTGCCGCGAAGGCGACCACTGCGTTGATTGCGCCGGGCCAGGATGCGTCTCAAGCCGTCAAGACGCGTGGCCGTGCAATCCGGCGGCCGAACGGCAAATGGGGCCCGCAATGCGGACCCCATCTGGCAGTCTTCGGTCGTGGGGCTGGTCAGCCCCGGACGCGCTTAGTTGAACAGGGCGGACAGCTTGCCCGAGATGTCGCTGGCGCTGTCGTTCGAGTAGATGATCGCCAGGGCCGAGTTGACCTGCTGGTCGCTCAGCGACGACACGTCAAGGTTCGGCGCATAGCTGGTGATCAGGGCAACTTCGCCCGTGGTCGCGGTGTTCATCTCGCTGACGACCTGACGGTCATCGGTAAGCAGAGCGCGGATCGTTCCGGCCTTCTCGCTCTCGACCATACCGCTCTGTGCGGCAGAAATGGCTGCATCCACGGTCTGCTGCGGCAGCATCGAATAGTCGACACCCTCGACATAGGAGTCGAGCAGAAGCATCTCGGCTTCCGAGATCGTGGCCGACATCGGCATGTACTCTTCACCGCTGTAAAGCGCGTTCAGGCGCGTCACGATGGCCGAGCGGCTGTCGTTCGACTGGATGATGTTCATCGCGGTGGCGACTTCCGTGTCGCTCCAGCCCGAGATGTCGGCTTCCGGCAGGTAGGAGGTGATGGCCTGCATCTCGCCTTCGGTGGCGGCATAGGCCGAACCGGCAAGAGCAATGGTCAGGGCGGTCGAGGTCAAAAAGCGTTTCATGTGTGTTTTTCCTTCAAGTCGTTTCCAGTTTCCCCGATCGTCCGCGTCTGGCGTCCCGGGGGTGCGGACAATGCCGCGTTGGTCTGGGCAACTAACCGCCCGCTGGCGATTGCGTTCCGCAGAAAGGTGGGAAAACCGCAATTATCACAGCCGCTTGATCGGTCCGTGATGACACGTCAGCGGAAACACACATTATACATGCAGCGCCGATACCGCGCGGCAGACCGGTGCCAACCTTGGCCTCAGGGTTACATCCGTGGGCGTCGCCATGCGCCGGACGGTCATGCGCTGGGCCGTGCCCGGCGCGGACGTTTCCGGCCGGTCTGGGCTGCGGGACAGGGGGACATGCGCGCCCGGTGACAACCCGGCATGATCCCGCCACGCGGGGCGCACGGCGAGCCGGACCGGGCCGGGTCGGGCACCGTGCGCATCCACGAAATCGCCCCCACCCCGGGCGATTGTCCGAGATCGCTTGAAAGATGCGGGACAACGCCGTATCTGCCCCGAGACGCAATTCACAATCCGAAGGTCCCCGCAATGGCCAAGACCAATCCCATGCAGTTCGTCCAGCAGGTTCGCTCCGAGGTGAGCAAGGTCGTGTGGCCGACTCGCCGCGAGGTCGTGCTGACCACGATCATGGTGTTCATCATGGCCACCCTGACCGCGATCTTCTTTGCGCTGGTCGATCTGGGCATTCGCGGCGGATTGCAGGGCATACTGAGCATATTCGGAAGCTGACCCAGCGCCCGGGGCCGCTCTAGGCTTGAATTCGACCGGGCAGGACGGTAAGGCACGGCCAGTTCGGATATCGGGCGTGCAATGAGTCGCGTTGCACGCCATTTTCTATTGACGCAAGACGGCCTGCGGGCCCGACATGACATGAGGACAGGGCCAGATGGCGAAGCGGTGGTATTCGGTGAGCGTTCTCTCGAACTTCGAGAAGAAAGTGGCCGAGCAGATCCGGACATCGGTCGCGGAGCAGGGGCTTGAGGACCAGATCGAAGAGGTACTCGTCCCGACCGAAGAGGTGATCGAGGTGCGTCGCGGCAAGAAGGTCACGACGGAACGGCGCTTCATGCCCGGCTACGTGCTGGTGCGGATGGAGATGTCGGACCAGGGCTATCACCTGATCAACTCGATCAACCGCGTTACCGGGTTCCTCGGGCCGCAGGGTCGGCCGATGCCGATGCGCGACGCCGAGGTGCAGGCGATCCTGGGCCGCGTCCAGGAAGGCGAGGATGCGCCGCGGACGCTGATCCACTTCGAGGTGGGCGAAAAGGTCAAGGTCAACGACGGCCCGTTCGAGGATTTCGACGGTCTGGTCGAGGGCGTCGACGAAGACACCCAGCGCCTGCGCGTGGCGGTGTCGATCTTCGGTCGGGAAACGCCGGTCGAACTGGAATTTACCCAGGTCACCAAGCAGACCTGAGCGAAACGGATTTTCCCCGTGTCCCGGACTTGATCCGGGACCTCGGGGGATAAGGCCCCGGATCAGGTCCGGGGCAGGACGGAGACAGACCGTCCAGCCATTGTGGGAGGCGAGCGCGACGCGTCGTGCGGACCTGACCACGCAACGCAAAATCCGCCGGAACGCGTTTCGCGGATGTTGAAGAAAGGAAACGCCAGATGGCGAAGAAGCTTGTTGGCAAGATGAAGCTGCAGATCCCTGCGGGTGCCGCCAACCCGAGCCCGCCCGTGGGCCCCGCCCTCGGTCAGCGTGGCATCAATATCATGGAATTCTGCAAGGCGTTCAACGCCAAGACGCAGGACATGGAGCAGGGTGCGCCTTGCCCGACCGAGATTTCCTATTATCAGGACAAGTCCTTCACCATGGAAATCAAGACGCCGCCCGCGTCTTATTACCTCAAGAAGGCGGCCGGCCTGAAGCCCGTTGGCAAGCGCAACCGCCCCCGCGGTGCCGAGAATCCCGGCCGCGAGACCATCGCGAGCGTGACCCGCAAGCAGGTGCGCGAGATCGCGGAAGCCAAGATGGCGGACCTGTCGGCCAACGATATCGAAAGCGCAATGAAGATCGTTCTGGGCTCCGCGAAGTCCATGGGCATTGAGGTGAAATAAGATGGCGAAACTCGGAAAACGCACCCGCTCCGCCCGCGAAGCCTTCGAAGGCAAGGACAATGTCACCGTCGAGGAGGCCGTGTCGCTGATCAAGGCGAACGCGAAGACGAAGTTCGACGAGACCGTGGAAATCGCCATGTGCCTCGGCGTCGACCCGCGTCACGCCGACCAGATGGTGCGCGGCGTCGTCGGTCTGCCCAACGGCACCGGCAAGACCGTGCGCGTCGCCGTCTTCGCCCGTGGCCCCAAGGCCGAAGAGGCCGAGGCCGCCGGTGCGGACATCGTCGGCGCGGAAGACCTGATGGAGACCATCCAGTCCGGCAAGATCGACTTCGACCGCTGCATCGCGACGCCCGACATGATGCCGATCGTCGGTCGCCTCGGCAAGGTCCTCGGCCCGCGCAACCTGATGCCGAACCCCAAGGTCGGCACCGTCACCATGGACGTCAAGGAAGCGGTCGAGGCCGCCAAGGGCGGTCAGGTCCAGTTCAAGGCCGAGAAGGCAGGCGTCGTGCATGCAGGCGTCGGCAAGGTTTCCTTCGACGAGGCCAAGCTGGTCGAGAACATCCGCGCCTTCGTCGACGCGGTCTCCAAGGCCAAGCCGTCGGGCTCCAAGGGCACCTACATGAAGAAGGTGTCGCTGTCCTCGACCATGGGCCCGGGCGTCACCGTCGATGTGACCAACGCCACAGGGAACTGATCGGGGAACCGATCAGATTACTGATCGGTGTGCGCGGGCCGGGGGCTGAGTCCCTGCCGCATCACCTGACGGAATATCACGCGGGCGGTCCTTCGGGATCGCCCGTTTTCCTTTTCTGAACCCTTTGGCGGCATTACTCTGGTGCCGACAGGCAAAACGGGTGGGGCCAACCCGCCCGATCCAGCACCAGAGGCAGACATGGCCCAGAACCTCACGATGGCCGCAATCCTGAAGGAACCGCTCTCCACGGTGGTCAGCTTCGTGGACTGGCATCGCGCGCAGGGGGTGACGGGGTTCCATCTGTGTTTCGACGACCCGGGCGATCCGGCGGCGGACGCATTAGAGGGCGCGCCGGATATCGTCGTCGAACGCGGCACGCCCGCCTTCTGGGATCGCTGCGGCATCGACGCGGGCAAGGCCTTTCCGATGCGGCAGAACCATTTTCTGACCCATGCCTATCGGGCGGCCCCCGCAGGCTGGTTCGCGGCCCTCGATGGCGACGAGTATTTCCATCTCGACGGGCGCACACTGGCCGATGAGCTGGACGCGCAAGACCCCGAAACCGTCGCGGTCAGCATCCGCACCGCAGAACATGTCCAGACCCCGCAGGACCCCGCGCGCTACCATTTCCGCCTGCCGCAACCGCGCTGGCTGCGCCAGCAGCTGTATCCCAACGTGGCCGGGCATCTGCGCACCCGCGAAGGCTTTGCCGGCCATACAGAGGGCAAGTCCTGCACCCGGGTCGGTCTGGGGTCGCGCGTCCGCATCCGCCAGCACTGGGCCACGGTCGAGGGACGCGATCCGGTCCATGCCCGCGTGCTGACCCACGAGGATGGCGCGCACCTGCTGCACTTCGTCGACCGCGGCTATGGCAACTGGCGCGCGAAGCTTGACTGGCGCATCGCCTCGCGCGGGTACGTTGACCGCATGAAGACCCTGATCCTGGCGGCCATGGCGGCCGATGCCCCCGAGGCGGAGCTGTGGAAACTCTATGCGGAGTTGCATGTCTTCGGCCCCGAACGGCTGAAGGTGCTGGAGGATGCCGGGCGGCTGGTGTCGTTGCCGATCGACCAGCTCGGGGCGGAGGCCGCCGGGCTGAGCCGGGCCGCCTGACGGCCTGACGGCCTGACGCCTCGGCGGGGCGGGGCGGGGGCGTCGCCCGCGCGCGGGCAGGCGCCGGTGATCGCACGTCCGCCTCACACGCGCGCCCGTACCGCATGCCTCGAAAGACCGCACCCGCAGCAAGACCGCACGCGCAGCACGCGCCCGGCGGACGCCCGCCAAGGATGCGCCAGACAGACCACATCCGCCGCACAGGACTTTGCATAGGATTGCACAAGAATTCTTGCCTCGGCCCGCGATTTTCGGCATGATCGCATAACCCGCCTGCAATTGCAGGCAGCAGAGGCGCTTTTGCGCCCGTGCCCCCTTGGCAACAATTCCCAAATCTCTTAGACGCAACCCATGAGGGCACTCGTGTGATTCGCGATTGCCCTCGTTTCGTCCGAGACGGTGGGTGGGTCCGCCCCTGATGTGGCCCCGTAATTCCTGCCTGAGACGGGAAGAGCATTTCATTCCTTCGCTTTCAGAAGCGTCGGATCCGCGATTGCGACACCCCGTTCGGACCTGATCGCCGGGCCCTTGAACAGGCCCAGCAAAAAGAGCCGGAGGGGAAACCCTCCAACACTTGGAGTAGAACTGTGGATAGAGCCCAGAAAGAGAAAGTGGTCGAGGAACTCGGCCAGATCTTCGAAAGCTCTGGCGTCGTGGTGGTTGCCCATTACGAAGGTCTCACGGTTGCCGAGATGCAGGATCTTCGGGGTCGCGCACGCGATGCCGGGGCGTCCGTACGCGTCGCCAAGAACAGGCTCGCCAAGATCGCCCTCGAGGGAAAGCCTTGCGAAAGCATCAAGACCTACCTCGATGGCATGACCGTTCTCACCTATTCCGAAGACCCCGTGGCAGCTGCCAAGGTGGTCGAGGACTTCGCCAAGGAAAACAAGAAGCTTGTTGTCCTCGGCGGTGCAATGGGTGGCGACGCTCTTGACCGGGCCGGTGTCGAAGCCGTGTCGAAGATGCCTTCGCGGGACGAGCTTATCGCTCAGATCGCAAGCTGTCTCGGCGCACCTGCTTCGAACATTGCCGGCGCGATTGGCGCACCTGCTTCGAACATCGCCTCCATCCTTTCGACCATCGAAGAGCGGGCCGAGGCGGCCTAAGGCATCCCAACGGGGCCTTCGTGGGGTTGTATGCCGCACGTTGGAACACATCTAGATACGGAAAGAAGTCACAATGGCTGATCTGAAGAAACTTGCAGAAGACATCGTCAACCTGACGCTTCTCGAAGCTCAGGAACTCAAGACCATCCTCAAGGACGAGTACGGCATCGAGCCCGCAGCCGGCGGCGCGGTCATGATGGCCGGTCCCGCAGGCGGCGACGCCGGCGCGTCCGCCGAAGAGCAGACCGAATTCGACGTTATCCTGAAATCGGCAGGCGCCTCCAAGATCAACGTGATCAAGGAAGTGCGCGCGCTGACAGGTCTTGGCCTCAAGGAAGCCAAGGAACTCGTCGAAGCGGGCGGCAAGGCCGTCAAGGAGCAGGTCTCCAAGGACGAAGCCGAGGAAGTCAAGAAGAAGCTCGAGGCGGCTGGCGCCGAGGTCGAGCTCAAGTAATCCCGCAGCGGCGGGTGTGCCCCGGGCCTGTCCCGGAACCTCCCGTCTGCCCCGTTCTTTGCCGGATCCTGTCCGGCGGATGAACGGTGGGACGAAACGCATTCAGGCTGGATCCGGGCGCACCCGGGTCCAGCCGAGCCTGTCTCAGAGAAGCCCTCTGAACGCCCCTTGAGGTCCCGGATCAGGTCCGGGACAAGGCAAGGGGGGACCTCAGGTCCCGGACGTGATCCGGGACCTCGACGTCACGGGGCTTTTCTCAGGCAGGGCTCCTTCGATCGGGAGGCCTCTGGTGGGACAGGGGCCATGAATGGATCGGAGCCCTCCTTCTCGGTTGAGCGCGCGCCCGGAGCCCGACGGACGCGCCCTCGGAAGAGACACTGAAAGGTGACAATCTACCATGGCGCAATCCTACCTTGGCCAAAAACGCCTTCGCAAATATTACGGTAAAATTCGCGAAGTCCAGGAGATGCCGAACCTGATCGAGGTGCAGAAAAGCTCCTACGACCTGTTCCTGAAGTCCGGTGACCAGTCCGACCCCGCCGATGGCGAGGGGATCAAGGGCGTGTTCCAGTCGGTCTTCCCGATCAAGGACTTCAACGAGACCTCGATCCTCGAGTTCGTGTCCTACGAGCTGGAGAAGCCGAAATACGACGTCGATGAATGCCAGCAGCGCGACATGACCTATGCGGCACCCTTGAAGGTGACGCTGCGTCTGATCGTCTTCGATGTCGATGAGGATACCGGCGCGAAATCGGTCAAGGACATCAAGGAACAGGACGTCTTCATGGGCGACATGCCCCTGATGACCCCGAACGGCACCTTCATCGTCAACGGCACCGAGCGCGTGATCGTCAGCCAGATGCACCGGTCGCCCGGTGTGTTCTTCGACCATGACAAGGGCAAGACGCACAGCTCGGGCAAGCTGCTCTTTGCCTGCCGCATCATTCCCTATCGCGGCTCCTGGCTCGATTTCGAGTTTGACGCCAAGGATCTGGTGTTCGCCCGCATCGACCGTCGCCGCAAGTTGCCGGTGACGACGCTTCTCTATTCGCTCGGTCTCGACCAGGAAGCGATCATGGATGCGTATTACGACACGGTCGACTTCCACTACGAAAAGGGCAAGGGCTGGAAGACGAAATTCTTCCCCGACCGCGTGCGCGGCACCCGTCCGACCCACGACCTGATCGATGCGGACACCGGCGAAGTCATCGCCGAGGCCGGCAAGAAGATCACGCCCCGCGCGGTCAAGAAGATCAAGGACGAGGCCAAGGTCGAGAACCTGCTCGTGCCCTTCGACGACATCATCGGCCGCTTTGTCGCCAAGGACATCATCAACGAGGAAACCGGCGCGATCTATGCCGAGGCCGGGGATGAGCTGACCTGGACGCTGGACAAGGACGGCGAGGTTACGGGCGGCACGCTCAAGGACCTGATCGACGCCGAGGTGACCGAGATCCCGGTCCTCGACATCGATAACATCACCGTGGGTCCGTACATGCGGAACACCATGGCGGCGGACAAGAACATGAACCGCGACACCGCGCTCATGGATATCTACCGCGTCATGCGCCCGGGCGAGCCGCCCACCGTCGAAGCCGCCTCGGCGCTGTTCGAGACGCTGTTCTTCGACGGCGAGCGCTACGACCTCTCCGCCGTTGGCCGCGTCAAGATGAACATGCGCCTGGCGCTCGACAAGCCCGACACCCAGCGCACGCTGGACCGCGAAGATATCGTCGCCTGCATCAAGGCGCTGGTGGACCTGCGCGACGGGCGTGGCGACATCGACGACATCGACCACCTGGGCAACCGCCGCGTGCGGTCGGTCGGCGAATTGATGGAGAACCAGTACCGCGTCGGCCTCTTGCGGATGGAACGCGCCATCAAGGAGCGCATGTCCTCGGTCGAGATCGACACCGTGATGCCGCAGGACCTGATCAACGCCAAGCCCGCGGCGGCGGCGGTGCGTGAATTCTTCGGCTCCTCGCAGCTGTCGCAATTCATGGACCAGACCAACCCGCTGTCGGAAGTGACGCACAAGCGGCGTCTGTCGGCCCTCGGGCCGGGCGGTCTGACCCGCGAACGCGCCGGCTTCGAAGTGCGCGACGTGCACCCGACGCACTATGGCCGGATGTGCCCGATCGAGACGCCGGAAGGCCCGAACATCGGCCTGATCAACTCGCTCGCGACCTTCGCACGGGTGAACAAGTACGGCTTCATCGAGACACCCTACCGCGTCGTCAAGGACGCGACCGTCTCGGATGAAGTGCACTACATGTCCGCCACCGAAGAAATGCGCCACACCATCGCGCAGGCCAACGCCTCGCTCGATGAAAATGGCCGTTTCGTCAACGATCTGGTCAATACCCGCCAGTCGGGCGACTATACGCTGGCCCCCGCCGACAGCGTCGATCTGATCGACGTGTCGCCCAAGCAGTTGGTGTCGGTCGCGGCTTCGCTCATTCCGTTCCTGGAAAACGACGACGCCAACCGCGCCCTCATGGGTTCGAACATGCAGCGCCAGGCGGTGCCGACGCTGCGTTCCGAGGCGCCGCTGGTGGGCACCGGCATCGAGGGTATCGTCGCCCGCGACTCCGGCGCGTCGATCATGGCCAAGCGGTCCGGCGTCATCGACCAGGTCGATGCGACACGGATCGTCGTGCGCGCGACGCAGGACCTTGAGCCGGGCGATCCGGGCGTCGACATCTACCGTCTGCGCAAGTTCCAGCGGTCGAACCAGAACACCTGCATCAACCAGCGTCCGCTGGTCACCGTGGGCATGGAAGTCTCGAAGGGCGAGGTCATCGCCGACGGCCCGTCGACCGACATGGGGGAACTGGCGCTCGGCAAGAACGTCATCGTCGCCTTCATGCCGTGGAACGGCTACAACTACGAGGACTCCATCCTGATCTCCGAGCGGATCTCGCAGGACGACGTCTTCACCTCGGTCCATATCGAGGAATTCGAAGTCGCCGCCCGTGACACCAAGCTCGGGCCCGAGGAGATTACCCGCGACATCCCGAACGTCGGGGAAGAGGCGCTGCGCAACCTCGATGAGGCCGGCATCGTCTATATCGGTGCCGATGTGGAGCCGGGCGACATCCTTGTGGGCAAGATCACCCCCAAGGGCGAAAGCCCGATGACGCCGGAAGAAAAGCTGCTGCGCGCCATCTTCGGCGAAAAGGCATCGGACGTCCGCGACACCTCGCTCAGGGTCAAGCCCGGCGATTACGGCACCGTTGTCGAGGTGCGGGTCTTCAACCGTCACGGCGTCGAAAAGGACGAACGGGCGCTGCAGATCGAGCGTGAAGAGATCGAGCAGCTGGCGCGCGACCGCGACGACGAGCTGGCGATCCTGGACCGCAACATCTACGCGCGCCTGACGTCGATGATCCTCGGCAAGACGGCCGTCAAAGGCCCCAGGGGCGTCAAGCCGAACGCCGAGATCACCGAAGAGTTGCTCGGCACGCTGTCCCGCGGTCAGTGGTGGCAACTGGCGCTCGGAGAAGAGCAGGACGCCAAGAACGTCGAGGCCCTGAACGAGCAATACGAGGCGCAGAAGCGCGCCCTCGATGCCCGTTTCGACGACAAGGTCGAAAAGGTCCGTCGCGGCGACGATCTGCCGCCGGGTGTGATGAAGATGGTCAAGGTCTTCGTCGCGGTGAAGCGCAAGCTGCAGCCGGGCGACAAGATGGCCGGCCGTCACGGCAACAAGGGCGTCATTTCGAAGGTCGTGCCGATCGAGGACATGCCGTTCCTGGCCGATGGTACACCCGTCGATTTCTGCCTCAACCCGCTGGGCGTGCCGTCGCGCATGAATGTCGGTCAGATCCTGGAAACCCACATGGGCTGGGCCGCGCGCGGTCTGGGGATCAAGATCGACGAGGCGCTGCAGGACTATCGCCGCACCGGCGATCTGACACCTGTACGCGACGCCATGCACACGGCCTACGGCGACGACGTCTTCGAGGAAGGCATCAAGGACATGTCCGAAGATGCGCTGGTCGAGGCGGCGGGCAACGTCATCCGAGGTGTTCCGATCGCGACGCCGGTCTTCGACGGCGCGAAAGAGAACGACGTCAACGATGCGCTCAAGCGTGCGGGCTTTGACCAGAGCGGTCAGTCGATCCTGTTCGACGGTCGCTCGGGCGAGCAGTTCACCCGTCCGGTCACGGTCGGCGTGAAGTACCTGCTCAAGCTGCATCACCTGGTGGACGACAAGATCCACGCGCGCTCGACCGGCCCCTACAGCCTCGTCACCCAGCAGCCGCTCGGCGGCAAGGCGCAGTTCGGCGGCCAGCGCTTCGGCGAGATGGAAGTCTGGGCGCTGGAAGCCTACGGCGCGGCCTACACCCTGCAGGAAATGCTGACGGTGAAGTCCGACGACGTGGCGGGCCGCACCAAGGTCTACGAAAGCATCGTCAAGGGCGAGGACAACTTCGAGGCCGGCGTGCCGGAATCGTTCAACGTGCTCGTCAAGGAGGTCCGGGGTCTGGGCCTCAACATGGAACTCCTGGATGCGGAGGAGGCCGAAGAGTAACGCGGTCCCTGTCAGACCAAAGCAACCCACCGATTTTTATATAAAAATCTGTGGGTTGCGCGCTCTTCTCCCCCGCACCCTCTGAACTCTGAGGAAAAGACATGAACCAGGAAATCACGAACAACCCGTTCAATCCCCTGACCCCGCCCAAGGTCTTCGACGAGATCAAGGTGTCGCTGGCGTCGCCGGAACGGATCCTCTCGTGGTCCTTCGGCGAGATCAAGAAGCCCGAGACGATCAACTACCGCACGTTCAAGCCCGAGCGTGACGGCCTGTTCTGCGCGCGCATCTTCGGTCCGATCAAGGACTACGAATGCCTCTGCGGCAAGTACAAGCGCATGAAGTATCGCGGCGTCGTCTGCGAAAAATGCGGCGTCGAGGTCACCCTGCAGAAGGTCCGCCGCGAGCGGATGGGCCATATCGAACTGGCCGCCCCCTGCGCCCATATCTGGTTCCTGAAGTCGCTGCCCTCGCGCATCGGCCTCATGCTCGACATGACCCTGCGCGATCTGGAGCGGGTTCTCTACTTCGAGAATTACGTGGTGATCGAGCCCGGCCTCACGGACCTGATCTACGGCCAGATGCTGACCGAGGATGAGTTTCTCGACGCGCAGGACCAGTACGGCATGGACGCCTTCACCGCCAATATCGGCGCCGAGGCGATCCGCGAGATGCTGGCCCAGATCGACCTCGAATCCGAGGCCGACCGCCTGCGCGAAGAGCTCAAGGAAGCCACCGGTGAGCTCAAGCCCAAGAAGATCATCAAGCGTCTGAAAGTGGTCGAGAACTTCCTCGAGTCGGGCAACCGTCCGGAGTGGATGATCATGACCGTGATCCCGGTCATTCCGCCCGAGCTGCGCCCGCTGGTGCCGCTCGATGGTGGCCGTTTCGCGACCTCGGATCTCAACGATCTCTATCGTCGGGTGATCAACCGGAACAACCGCCTCAAGCGTCTGATCGAGCTGCGCGCGCCCGACATCATCGTGCGCAACGAAAAGCGGATGTTGCAGGAATCCGTCGATGCGCTGTTTGACAACGGCCGTCGCGGCCGCGTCATCACCGGGGCCAACAAGCGCCCGCTGAAGTCGCTCTCGGACATGCTCAAGGGCAAGCAGGGCCGCTTCCGTCAGAACCTTCTGGGCAAGCGCGTCGACTTTTCGGGCCGCTCGGTCATCGTGACCGGGCCGGAACTGAAGCTGCACCAGTGCGGTCTGCCGAAAAAGATGGCGCTCGAACTGTTCAAGCCGTTCATCTATTCGCGGCTTGAGGCCAAGGGTCTCAGTTCGACCGTCAAGCAAGCCAAGAAGCTGGTCGAAAAAGAGCGTCCCGAGGTCTGGGACATCCTCGACGAGGTCATCCGCGAGCATCCGGTGCTGCTGAACCGCGCACCCACGCTGCACCGTCTGGGCATCCAGGCGTTCGAGCCGGTACTGATCGAGGGCAAGGCGATCCAGCTGCACCCGCTGGTCTGCTCGGCCTTCAACGCCGACTTCGACGGCGACCAGATGGCCGTGCACGTGCCGCTGTCGCTCGAGGCGCAGCTTGAGGCGCGCGTCCTGATGATGTCGACGAACAACGTTCTGTCGCCGGCCAACGGCGCACCGATCATCGTGCCGTCGCAGGATATGATCCTGGGTCTCTACTACACCACGATCATGCGGAAGGGCATGAAGGGCGAAGGCATGATCTTCTCGTCCACCGAAGAGGTCGAGCATGCGCTGAACGCGGGCGAGGTGCATCTGCACGCCAGCATCCAGTGCCGGATCACCCAGATCGACGACGAAGGTCAGGAAGTCATCAAGCGCTACGAGACCACGCCGGGCCGTGCCCGTCTGGGGGCGCTTCTGCCGATGAACGCCAAGGCGCCCTTCGACCTCGTCAACACGCTGTTGCGCAAGAAGGACGTCCAGAAGGTCATCGACACCGTCTACCGCTATTGCGGCCAGAAGGAATCGGTCATCTTCTGCGACCAGATCATGACGATGGGCTTCAAGGAGGCGTTCAAGGCGGGCATCTCGTTCGGCAAGGACGACATGGTCATCCCCGACGCCAAGTGGCCGATCGTCGAAGAGACGCGCGACCAGGTGAAGGATTTCGAACAGCAGTACATGGACGGCCTGATCACCCAGGGCGAAAAGTACAACAAGGTCGTCGATGCCTGGTCGAAGTGTAACGACAAGGTCACCGAGGCGATGATGTCCACCATCTCGTCGGCCAAGTACGA
Organism: Roseivivax sp. CAU 1753; assembly: GCF_054482575.1. Classification (NCBI taxonomy): domain Bacteria; kingdom Pseudomonadati; phylum Pseudomonadota; class Alphaproteobacteria; order Rhodobacterales; family Roseobacteraceae; genus Roseivivax; species Roseivivax sp. CAU 1753. The sequence continues at coordinate 25,303 of NZ_JBTLRF010000010.1, forward strand.
CGAGAACGGCTCCGAGGAAGAACCGAACTCGGTCTACATGATGGCCCACTCCGGTGCCCGTGGCTCGGTCACCCAGATGAAGCAGCTGGGCGGCATGCGCGGCCTGATGGCAAAGCCCAACGGCGACATCATCGAGACGCCGATCATCTCGAACTTCAAGGAAGGTCTGACCGTTCTTGAATACTTCAACTCGACGCACGGCGCCCGGAAGGGTCTGTCGGACACCGCGCTCAAGACCGCGAACTCGGGCTATCTGACCCGTCGTCTCGTGGACGTGGCGCAGGACTGCATCGTGCGGATGCGCGATTGCGGCACCGACAACTCGATCACCTGCGAAGCGGCGATCAACGACGGCGAAGTGGTCGCCTCCATCGCCGAGCGTCTTCTCGGGCGCGTCACCGCCGAGGATGTCCTGAAGCCGGGCACCGAGGAGGTGCTCTGCAAGGAAGGTCATCTCATCGACGAGCGCATGTCGGACCTGATCGAAGAATCGGCGGTTCAGTCCGTGCGCATCCGCTCGCCCTTGACCTGCGAGGCCGAAGAGGGCGTCTGCGCCATGTGCTACGGGCGTGACCTCGCGCGTGGCACGATGGTGAACACCGGCGAAGCCGTCGGTATCATCGCGGCGCAGTCGATCGGCGAGCCGGGCACACAGCTGACGATGCGGACCTTCCACATCGGCGGCGTGGCGCAGGGTGGCCAGCAGTCGTTCCTCGAAGCGTCGCAATCGGGCAAGGTCGAGTACGACAACCCGAACACGCTGGTGAACGCGTCGGGCGAACTGCTTGTCATGGGGCGGAACATGAAGATCCGCATCGTCGACGAGCATGGTGCGGAACGCGCCAGCCACAAGGTCGGCTACGGCACCAAGATCTTCGTCAAGGAAGGCCAGGAGGTCGCGCGCGGGGACAAGCTTTTCGAATGGGATCCCTACACGCTGCCGATCATCGCCGAGAAAGACGGCACGGCCCGTCTGGTCGACCTCGTCAACGGTGTTGCCGTGCGCGAAGAGACCGACGATGCCACCGGCATGTCGCAGAAGATCGTCACGGACTGGCGCGCCGCCCCGAAGGGCAACGAGCTCAAGCCCGAGATCATCCTGCAGGATGACAACGGTGAGCCTCTGCGCAACGATCAGGGCAACCCGATCACCTATCCGATGTCGGTCGATGCGATCCTCTCGGTCGAAGAAGGCGACCCGGTCAAGGCCGGTGACGTCGTCGCGCGCATTCCGCGCGAGGGTGCCAAGACCAAGGACATCACCGGCGGTCTGCCGCGTGTGGCCGAACTGTTCGAGGCACGTCGTCCCAAGGACCACGCCATCATCGCCGAAATCGACGGCTATGTGCGCTACGGCAAGGACTACAAGAACAAGCGCCGGGTCTCGATCGAGCCTGCCGACGATACGCTCGAAGCCAAGGAATACATGATCCCCAAGGGCAAGCACATTCCCGTGGCCGAAGGCGACTATGTCCAGAAGGGCGACTACATCATGGACGGCAACCCCGCGCCGCATGACATCCTGTCCATCATGGGTGTCGAAGCGCTGGCGAACTACATGATCGACGAGGTCCAGGACGTCTATCGACTGCAGGGCGTGAAGATCAACGACAAGCACGTCGAGGTGATCGTCCGCCAGATGCTCCAGAAGTGGGAAATCCTGCACAGTGGCGACACCACGCTGCTCAAGGGCGAACATGTGGACAAGGTCGAGTTCGAAGAGGCAAACGCCAAGGCCGAGAAGAAGGGCGGGCGTCCCGCGAAGGGCGAACCGATCCTGCTCGGCATCACCAAGGCGTCGCTGCAGACCCGGTCGTTCATCTCGGCCGCGTCCTTCCAGGAAACGACCCGCGTCCTGACCGAGGCTTCGGTGCAGGGCAAGGTCGACACTCTCGTGGGCCTCAAGGAGAACGTCATCGTGGGCCGCCTGATCCCGGCGGGCACCGGTGGGGCCACCACGAACGTGCAGAAGATCGCCACCGATCGCGACAACATCGTGATCGAGGCGCGCCGTGCCGAAGCCGAAGAGGCCGCGCGCCTCGCGGCACCGGCAGAGCCAGCTGCCGATGTGGTCGGCGGCGACGTCTTCAACACGGTCATCGAGGACACCTCCGAGAGCCGCGAGTAATCGCGCCTGTCCTTTGACACCCGACGGAAAGGCCCCGCACCGCGCGGGGCCTTTTCCGTTCCGCGCGCGCTTGATCCGGTCCGGCGCAGCGTTGGTCATCGGCGGCGGCGCGTATGGGCTTGTCGGATCGCGGTGGGCGGCGGCATGATGGCGCGGCGGCCCCTGCATCGGACCCCTGACGCGCGGGCCTCCACACGACCAGCAAAGGATCCCCGATGACCGAGACGCCAGAGGTCGCGCGCCTGTTGAACACCCCGAGATGGCAACAGGAACGCCTGGCGCTGCGCGCCCTGATGCTGGAATGCGGTCTCGAAGAGCGGGTGAAATGGGGAAAACTCTGCTATCTTCACGACGCGCGCAATGTCGTCATCATCTACGGGCTGAAAGGCTACTGCGCCCTTGGGTTTTTCAAGGGTGCTCTTCTTGAGGATGACGACAACGCGCTGGTGGCGCCGGGCGCGCATTCGCAGGCCATGCGGCAGTTGCGCTTTGCCGGGCTTGACGACATCACCGCCCGCGCAGATCAGATCCGGGCCTATGTGACAAAGGCGATCGATGCCGAGAAGGCGGGCCTGTCGGTCGACTTCGCCGCGCGCGACAGCCTGGACCATCCCGTCGAATTGCAGGACGTCCTCGACGCGGATGCGGCGTTTTCCAAGGCGTTCGAGGCCCTGACCCCCGGTCGCCGCCGCGGCTATGTCCTGCATTTCTCCAACGCTGCAAAATCCGAGACACGGCGCGCGCGGGTCGCGAAAAGCAGGCCCCGGATCATTGCGGGAAAAGGATTGAACGATCGCTGAGGCGGCCCTGGTGGCGGCGGTCGCGGGTGACGCAGCGGCAATGCCAACCGTTTGATTTTTATCAACGAGTCTCCCAAGGCCGCGTGTTGATGTCGTCCCGCAATATTCGCAACGTGGGACAAGACATGATGGTACGAAATCTGAACCTGGTGGCGGGGCTTGCCCTTGCCCTGATCGCGGCCCCCGCCCTCGCGGACCAGCAGCGGGCGAGTGACCCCGCGCCGCGCCTGTCGCCGATGACCCAGCTGTCGCAGAACACCTGTCCTGCGGGCATGAACGTCTGCTCGCCGGGCAGCTACGGGCCGGGCGGATGCTACAAGCCGGGCTTTGGCACATGCACCGCGGGCCTCGTCTGCACCGGCGGCACCGTGGCCTGCAAGCCAAGCAATGGCGGCCCCGCCTATTGCTATGCGCCGAATACCAACAACTGCAAGTAACGCCCCCGACCCACGTGCACCCCATGCCGCTTGCGGGCCTGACGCGGCGCATGCGGGGCCCGTGCGGTCTGTCGAATTGGCCCCGCCGGGTCGGACCGACCGGTCTGGATGCGGCGTCGCGCCGGACGCGTCGATACCCCGGGGAAGGTATTCCAGACTACCCGGATCACCGGAATCGTGCTATTTTGCGGTCTTTAATTCAGGCGTTTCAAAATGGGTATTTCATCCCTTGTCGTCCTCGCCTCGGCGAGCCTTTACTGCATCGCGATGATGGTCGGTGCCCAGTTCCTGGACCATCGTGCTGATCGCCGCCGCGCTCTTGTCCGCCGGGGTCTTCGAGGTTCTGGCCCTGCGGCAGGAACGTCTCGGCATCGTCTATGTCGGCATCCTGGGCGCAGAGGTCATCATCATCGGCACGGTGTCGATCCTGCTGTTCGGCGAATCCTTCACGTCGCGCGAAATCGCAGGTATCGGGCTGGTCGTCCTGGGCACCGCGCTGGCCTGGGCCTGACGGACATGGCACCGCGCGTGCCCAAAAAGGACCCCGGTCCCCGATCGGGCCGGAGCTAGTCCTTGGCGAGCCGGTCGGCCTTCTTGCGCACCAGCATCGTCCTGAGGTCGTGCATCGCCAGCAACAGCGCGTCCGTCACGTCGTCGAGCTGCTCGGGCGTCGCCTTGGACTGCGCCCATTGCGTCGTCAGGTTCAGGTGATCCACCGTCCGGTGGATGTCATCGACGTCCCGTTGCGCCAGAAGCGCGCGGCGGGCTTCGATCCAGGCCTGGATTTCGGCGATATCGTCGTCGGTCAGCGCCCTGTCGCCCTGCGGCTTGATGTCTCCGTTGCGGATATTGGCCACGGCGATCGGGTCCATCTCGATGCGGCGTTGGCGGTTCTCGGTATCGAGCCGAAAGACCAGCGCACCGTTTTCGCGGATACGGAAGTAATAGTCGGGAAGGTCGTCGGACATCGCGGCGCTCCTTAGCTCAAAGCCTCGCAGAAACGCCGGATGCGGGCGCAGGCGTCTTCCAGCGCGGCGTCCGAGGTGGCGTAGCTGATGCGGAAATGCGGGGACAGGCCAAACGCCGCCCCGAAGACGACGGCGACGCCTTCCTCTTCCAGCAGCGCGCGGGCGAAAACCTCGTCATCGGTGATCCGCGTGCCGCCCGCGCTGGTCAGCCCGATTGCGCCGGCGCAGGACGGATAGACGTAGAATGCGCCTTCCGGGGTCGGGCAGGTCAAATGCGGCGTGGCGTCGAGTGCCGCAACCACCAGATCGCGTCGCCGGGCAAAGGCCTTTAATCGCTCGGCCAGAAAGTCCTGCGGCCCGGTAAGCGCCTCGACCGCGGCCCATTGGCTGATCGAGCAGGGGTTCGTCGTGGATTGCGACTGAACCTTGCGCATCGCGGCAATCAGGACCTCCGGCCCCGCCGCGTACCCGATCCGCCAGCCGGTCATCGCATAGGCCTTGGACACACCGTTCACCGTCAGTGTGCGGGCGTAAAGGGCGGGCGCCACCTGGGCCGGGGTGCAGAAGGTAAACCCGTCATAGGCCAGGTGCTCATATATGTCGTCGGACATGATCCAGACATGCGGATGCCGCTCCAGCACGTCGGTCAGCGCCTTGAGTTCGTCGTGCGAATAGGCCGCGCCCGTGGGGTTCGATGGCGAGTTGAAGATGAACCACTTGGTGCGCTCGGTTATCGCCGCCTCGAGCGCGTCCGGCGTCAGCTTGAAACCGGTCTCCATCCCCGCGTCGACGATCACCGGCTCCGCCCCGCCCATGCGGACGATATCGGGATAGCTGACCCAGTAGGGCGCGGGAATCACCACCTCGTCGCCCGGGTTGAGCGTGGCCATCAGCGCGTTGAACAGCACCTGCTTGCCGCCTGCCGACACCGAAATCTGCGCGGGAACGTAGTCCAACCCGTTCTCGCGCTTGAACTTTTCGCAGATCGCGGCCTTCAGCTCTGGAATTCCGTCCGGTGCGGTATATTTCGTTTTTCCGGCATGAATCGCCGCAATCGCCGCGGCTTTTATGTTATCGGGTGTGTCAAAGTCCGGCTCACCGGCACCAAGCCCGATCACGTCCCGCCCCTCTGCCGCAAGGTCCCGGGCAAGTTGCGTGACGGCCACGGTCGGTGAGGGTTTCACCCGGGCCAGCGTGTTTGACAGAAACGGCATGTTGATCGGTCCGGCATTCGAGTGCGCACAGTATTGCGAAGGTGTATGGGGCGTGACGGGCTGGTGCAAGCGCAGCGCGCCCACCGCAAGGAGATTGAACGAAATGATGAGCGATATCGATTGGTATGGCCCCGAGGCCGCCACGTTCGGTGACCGCGTGTCCGCCGCCCGCGAAGCCGCGGGCATGACCGCGGACTCACTTGCGCGGCGTCTGGGCGTGAAGCTGAAGACCCTGCAGAACTGGGAAAACGATCTGTCCGAGCCGCGCGCCAACAAGCTGTCGATGATGTCGGGGCTGCTGAATGTGTCGATGATCTGGCTGCTCACCGGCGAGGGCGAAGGCGTCAGCGTTCAGGAGTCCGACAGCGCCGCCCCGATGGACCTGCGCGATGCGATCAACGAACTGCGCGCCATCCGGACCGACATGAAAGCGCTTGCGGAACGCGCCGGACAGCTTGAGAAACGGCTGCGCACGGTCGCGTCGGTGGAACTCACATGATCTCGGAACAGCCCCGTCATGGCGAACCGCGCGATACCCGCATCCGGCGTCTGAAGATGCGGTCGATGCGGCGCGGCATCAAGGAAATGGACCTGATCCTCATCCATTTCTCGGACGCCAACCTGGACGCGATGGATGATTCGGGGCTGACGGAATACGATGCGTTGCTGTCGGAAAACGATCAGGATCTGTATCAGTGGATCACCGGCCAGGTGGCGCCGCCCGACCGCTTTGCAGGCCTCGTGCGCAAAATTGCCGCCGCCTCGACCGGGGTGGTGGCCGACGGGTCGTAAGATGGCTGTCGCGACTTAACGTATTCTTCGGTTTTTTGACGAATGCTGCACGCGATCAAGGGATCAGCGGAGACAGCGCATGAGCATCCATTCCTCGCTGGGGCGGGCAGGCCAACCCAGCTTTATGAAAACCTATCTCGACGCGCTCTCTCTGGTAGAGCGATTGCACAGGCTACTGCTCGACGTCATCAAGGACGAGTTCGAGCGCGTCGGAGTTTTGCAGATCAACGCCGTGCAGGCGCTGCTGCTGTTCAACATCGGCGACAACGAGGTGACGGCGGGCGAACTGAAGACCCGCGGTTACTATCAGGGCTCAAACGTCAGTTATAACCTCAAGAAACTGGTCGAGGCGGGGTACATGCATCATCAGCGCTGCGAAATCGACCGTCGCGCTGTGCGGGTCAGTCTGACCGATCAGGGTCGCGAAATTCGCGATCTCGTCGAACAGCTTTTCGCGCGCCATGCCGAAGGGCTGGAATCGAAAGGCGTGCTGGGGCCAGACGGGCTCGAGGAAATCACCCACGCCCTGCGCCGGGTAGAGCGGTACTGGACGGATCAGATCAGGTATATCTACTAGCCGCGCCCTGGCGCATCCGGTTGGCAACCCTGCCAGACCCGGCGCGCGCTGCCGCGGCCTGGATCGCCTGCATGGCGGTTCCGCACGTCATCCCGGCGGTGGCGACACGCGGTCCTCGATCTGTCCGACAACGGCATTGCTGATTTCGCGAAACAGCTTGCGCGTCATCGCACGGCGATATCCCGCATAGCCTTCGGACAGCTCCACAAACGCCCCCGGCCCGTGCAGCACGTTGAACTCGTAGTAGTCCGCAACCATCGGATCCGCGCCCAGGATCGCCAGTCCATTCACCGTGACGTTCTGAAAGGGAAAATGCTTGTAGGCGATCTCGGGGCCGAACCCGTCATTGGTGATGCCGTCGCCCGAGATGTCGATCACCTGCCGCGTGCAGTCCGGCCCCCGGCGCAACAGCGTCGCCCCGTATCCCAGCGCATAGCCCATCGCCGTGGGATAGCGGGTCTGGCTGCGGGGAAAGGCGCGCAGGGTGGCGATGGCCCGGTCGATATCGGCATCGCTGCCAAGGCGCATCCAGTCCAGCACCAGCGCGTTCTGCCGCCGTCCGCTCCACTCGTAAACCGAAAGCGACACCGCCCCCGGACCGGACAGGATCGCGCGACGGATGTCCGGATCGCCCAGCGCCGCGGCGGCACCGTCGCGTTGCAGGATGTATTCCGCGTCGTCGACCGAGCTCGAGACATCGAGCGCAAGCAGAAGCTTCAGACGGCAAGGCGCGTCCTGCGCCACTGCCGCTCCGCTCCAGAGGGCAGCGACCGCCAAAGCGGCCGCCCGCTTGCGCAAGCCCCTCACCAATGGCCCGTGTTCTCCATCGATGCCCATGGCTCTTGCGGGGGCTTTGCCTCGCCCCTTTGCAGCAGCTCGACCGAAACGTGGTCGGGAGACCGCACAAACGCCATATGCCCGTCGCGCGGGGGACGGTTGATCGTCACGCCTGCGTCCATCAGCTGCTGGCACAGGGCGTAAATGTCATCGACCCGGTAGGCGAGATGGCCAAAGTGGCGGCTGTCCGACGGCAGCCCTTCGTCGCCATCCCAGTTGTAGGTCAGCTCCACATCGGCGCGGCCATCGTCCTGATCCGGCGGGCACATGAAGACCAGCGTGAAGCGCCCGCCTTCGTGATCCACCCGCCGCCGTTCCTTGAGGCCCAGAAGCTCGTAAAATGCGATGGACTTTTCCAGGTCCTTCACCCGAACCATGGTGTGAAGATACTCGATGGACATGCGCGTCCCTCCGTTGATCGGTTGCGTTGCTGGACAGGGTAGGGGGATCGGGGCCGCTGTCTAGCACCTCTGGCCAATCGCGCGGCTCAGAACGCGGATTTGATCCCGAAGCTGACGCTCAGTTCTTCGGTGTCGAACCGGCTGACATTCGAGTCGCGGGTCTGCGCGGTGATGCTGACTTCCGGGATGAACCCGGCGTAGTCGAAGGTGGTGAACGCCATCGACAGACCCGCTGTCCAGGCCTGATCCTGACGCCCGCCGGGCACGTCGAGCACGCCCACGATGTAATCGGGATACTCCTCTTCGCGCAGGCTGACATATCCCGACAGACCCATGCCCAGCACCGGGCGACCATGGGCGTAGGTCACGCTCACGCTGTGGGCCGTGCCGTCCTGGAAATCCGAACTGGGATCACTTGTCTGCGCGGTGACGGTGCCGCCGATCTTTCCGCCGCCGGGCAGCGCAAAACTCAACCCCAGCAACACGGTGTCGTATCGTTCAAGGTCATCGGGATCGACCGTCGGCATCCGTATTTCGCGGGCGAACAGCGTCGACAGGCGCAACCGTTCGGTCAGGCGAAGCCACCCTTCGACCTCCTGGACCTGGAAATCGTGCAGTTCCTCGCCGCCGTACCAGGTTCGCCCGCCGGTCCAGTTCAGTCGGCCGCCGACGCGTCCGCCGGGCAGAATCGCTTCGTGGCGCAGCCCGGCCTCCAGCGTGGTCTGGGCGAAATCCTCGTTGGACAGGTCGGGGGCCTGGTCCCTTGCATCCTCGCTCAGCGCGACGCGCCGTTCGGTATGTTGGTAAAGCGCCGTGGTGCGCCAGAGGTCGCCTTGCGCGATCCGGTAGGACAGGTCCAGCTCCGCCCGCGTCTCGACCCCGTCAAGCGCCTGGGCGGAACCCGACAGGATGCCCACCGCATCCTGCCCGGCGATGGTGTTGTATTCGTCCGACGACCCGTCATTGACGTTCGAGGACGGCGTGACCGAGGCCTTCAGCGAAAAGCGGAACGGGTTGGCAGCCCGCACCCGCGCGTAATCCCGCGCCACCACCGCTTCGGCGCGGTCGTCCGGGGCCGACTGATACGCGCGCCGAAGCCAGAATTGCGAGGTCGTGTAGTGGTCTTCGGCAAGGGCGGCCCGGGCCGCGATGCTGGACGCTGCAAAGCGCGCATCGGGGGCATCGGCCAGGCGGAACATGCGCCCCGCCGCCTGACGCGCGGCTTTCGGATCGCCCTTCGCCTCGGCAAGCTTGGCGATCAGGTAATGCGCCTCGACGTCGTCCGGGTCGGCCTTGAGCAGCCCCGCGATGATCTTTTCCGCGCCCTCGACATGGCCAAAGCGGATCAGTTCGAGCGCCATCGACCGCGCTTCGGGCAGTGACATGGCAAGCGCCTTTTTCGGGCCGTCGGGCGCGGCAACGGCGCCCCAGAAGGGGACGCCGCAAGCCAGTGCGATCATCAGGGGCCCGGCAAGGCGCATCGGCCTACGGGTTGACCTGATTGCAAAGTGCGTCGTTCGCCCCCGCCGTGCCGCATTGCTCAAGCGTGAAGGCGCCGAATTCCAGCTCGTTTTCGAACCCCAGCTGGTTCGATGGCCCGTCGATCTGGTTCAGCTGGACGCCACCCACGATGGATTGGGCGTCCTCGCCGTCGAACTCGCCGGCATATGTCCCGACGGTATCGTCGCTGATGCCCTGCCAGGTCGGATCGGTCTGCTGCAGCGAATATTCCACGCTGCCGGTAAAGGCACCGGCCTCGGTGATCTCGGTGTTGACCAGCACGACCGACGGCAGGCTTTGCCCGGTATCGACAATCTCGCGGTCGTAGATGCTGCCTTCGACGCGGTTGTCGGCGAAATCCGCATTCATGTAGACCGTGCCGGTGACCTCGGCGGACTGGCTCGGCGTGATTTCGTTGGGGGTGCCGGGGGCCACGGGGATCAGATCCTCGCCCGACCCGCTGCCGTTCAGAAGGCCGACATAGCGACCGACATAGGCCACCAACCCGGTCGTGTCGGAAACCTCTGGCGCACTGTAAGTCCCGGATGTCTCGTAGTAGACACCAGTGAAGTACTCATTGTAGGGGCCGCCTGTCGCCGCGACGGTGCTGCGGGCACCGGTTGCGGTGGTCGCGGTATAGGCCGTTGCGTGCCGGTCCAGCGCATCGTCCTGCTTGGTATAGGCCTGGAACCCGTTGCGATCGAGCGCGGGCGCGCGGGTATAGACGGCCTCGTAGGGCGTGTCGTCGAGGTAGATCCCCTCGACCAGCAACGTGCCGGTGTCCTGGTCGAAACTGACGGATGCCAGGTTCTTGGCGATATCCACCGGGATACGCGCCGTGTCCTCGTTGCCGGTGTCTCCGCCGCCGCCGGGATCGGCGTCTTCTTCTTCCGCGCCACGGGAGATCGGATTGTCACCACTTCCGCCCTCGCCACAGGCGGAAAGCATCGCGAGCGCGATGAGCATTGCCAGAATGCGGTTCATGTGTCCTGCCTCGAACTATGTTTATTGTTTTGAGGCAAAGGGTTCCGTCTGCACGCCGTCAAGTCAACACTTGCGCGACCGGGTGCGGAAGAAGTCTGACAGACTGAGGCGGATTTGCATGACTGGATATGGTGGTTTTCGTCCTTTCTTTCTGCAACATATAGTCATACCCGATTCATCTAGCGGCGAGGCCCGATTCCATGACCCTGACCCCAGACCAGCAGGCCGAGATCGACGCGCTGCGCCAGACACCGGTGCCCACCCTTCGGGCGACCGCCCCTGGGATGGAGGCGCATCTCTACAAGGCCATTCCCGTGCTCGACCACGGCTTTGTCCGCGTCATCGACTACATGGGCGACGACAGCGCCATCACCCAGGCCGCGCGGGTGTCCTACGGCAAGGGCACCAAGTCGGTGTCCAACGACGAAGGGCTGATCCGCTATCTCATGCGGCACTGGCACTCGACCCCCTTCGAGATGTGCGAGATCAAGCTGCACGTCAAACTGCCGGTCTTCGTCGCGCGCCAATGGATCCGGCACCGGACCGCCAACGTGAACGAATATTCCGCCCGCTACTCGATCCTAGACCGGGAATTCTATATCCCGGCACCCGATCAGCTGGCGGCGCAATCCGAGGTCAACAACCAGGGTCGCGGCGCGGCACTGACCGGCGAAGAGGCAGAGCGCGTCCTGCGCTACCTGCGCGACGACTCGACCCGCGCCTACGACCACTACGCCGAGATGATCTCGGACGAGGGGCAACAGGGCCTCGCACGCGAACTTGCCCGCATGAACCTGCCCGCGAACATCTATACCCAGTGGTACTGGAAGGTGGACTTGCACAACCTCCTGCATTTTCTGCGCCTGAGGGCAGATATGCACGCGCAATATGAAATAAGGGTTTACGCCGAAGCGATCTGCGACGTGGTCCGCGACTGGGTGCCCTTCGCCTACAAGGCGTTCGAGGATTACCGCATGGGCGGCGCGACCCTGTCCGCCTCGGCGCTCGATTGCGTGCGGCGGATGGTCAAGGGCGAAGAGGTCAGCCAGGAAAATTCCGGCATGTCCAAGGGCGAATGGCGCGAATTCATGGGCGTGATTTCCTGACAAGGGGGCGCGGCCCCGGCCGTCGCGCCGGGGCCTCGGCGATCGCCCCCGCGGGTTCCACGGGATCAGCACACCAATCGTGCGGCGGGGTCTTCCCTCGCCGCCGCCCTGGGCTATCTGTCGGGCATCAAAGCCCGCGCCGGAGCCCCGCCCATGATCCTTTACCTCATTACCGCCGCCCTTTTCCTTGTCATCGATGCCCTGATGCTGACCTTCATCATGAAGCCGCTCTTTACCCGGCATCTGGGCGATCTGATGCGCGACAGCCCGATGCTGGGCGCGGCGGCGGGGTTCTACCTGCTTTACGTGGCGGGGTTGGTCTTTCTGGTGTCGATGCCTGCGCTGCGCGATGCGGACCCGGGCCGCGCGGCGCTGCATGGCGCCATCATCGGCGCAATGGCCTATGGCACTTACGAGTTCACCTCGATGTCGATCATGCGCGACTGGTCCTGGCAGATGGTCGCGGCGGACACGGTCTGGGGCGCGGTCCTGACCGGATTCTGCGCCTGGGCCGGGGTCGCGGTCATGCTGCGCCTGCAGGGCTGAGAGCCCCCCGCGCAGGTTCCCGCCACCACGGCAGGGTGCGCGAAATTCTGCCGCAAGCCATTGGCCAGTCAGCATATTCCAGCCTGTGTTGCGATGCGGCACCGGCACTTTATCGTGACCGGTAAATCCGGGAACAACCCCGCCCGCATCCCCATTTCTGCCCTGTCGCCTCATCACGGGCGGCAGACATTCCGAACCAAAAGAACGGAGCAGAACTGATGACCAAGACCCTGACAACCGCCGCGGCGCTGATCGCCGCAACCGCCACCGCAGGCCTCGCAGGTGGACCCACGCCGCCGCCCGCCGCGCCCGCGCCCATGGCCGCCGTGCCCGCACCTGCCGCCCCGGTCTACGACTTCGCCGGTCCCTCCGTCGGCGTACAGCTTGGCTATACCGGCCTTGACGTGAACGACGGCGGTATCGAGACCGACGGCGGCAGCCTGGGTGTCCGGGCCAACTATGACGCCCGCCTGGGCGGCAACCTGATCGGCGGCGTCGGCCTGCAATACGACGAGGCGAACATCGATCTCGACGGCGCCGCCGAGCTTGACAACATCCTGCGCGTCGGGGGCCGTCTCGGCCTCGATTCAGGGCGGAACTTCTTCTACGGAACAGGCGGTTACGCCCATGCCACCACCGAAGCGGACGCCATCGATCCGGGCGGCTCGGACGGCTATTTCGCAGGTGTCGGCTACGAGGTCTTCGTGCAGGACAACCTGACCGTGGGCACCGAGGTGCTGTACCACGAATTTGACGACTTCGACGCCAGCGTCGAGGCCAGGGCAACAACCGCAAACGTGTCGGTGAACTACCGCTTCTAGGGCGATCTCGCATACGCCTCAACGCCCGGCCCCGGCGGTCGGGCGTTGTCGTTTCCGATCTCGCCCGGGATTGTCCGCAATTCGGAAACACAGGTTTTCGGCGGATTGAATTTGACTAAGCGCCCGTCACAGGTCAGAATTTTCGACATTACTTCCTGTGTATTGACCCAAGGGGCTGGAGATCATGTTCAAGACAACCGCCGCGCTGAGCTTTGCCGCGCTAATCATGTCGAGCGGGGCCGCCTTGGCCTGGGACGATGCCTACAAGGGCACCTACAACGATCCGAACTCGAATTTCCGCTACAACACCGTTCCGGGCGTCGCGAACTATTGCCCTGCAGGCCTGCAGCCGGTTCAGATCGGCGGCGAGATCTGCTGCGGCGTGCCCAATGCCGGGCCCTATATCGACCGCGCCGGCGGGCATCGCAAGGCCAAGACGGTCTACAAGCGGGCACCGCGCCCGGTGACCCATGCGGGCATCAAGGGGACCTATTTCACACCCGAGGGCGTGAAGGGCGTGGTCCGACAGTAAAGCGCCTCTTCACATCCCGCGCATGCCCGCGTATAGCCCCGGCCTGATCCACGACGGAAGGCCGGGTGTTCCATGCAGGGCAGCGCGAATATCAACATCATGATCAAGGCGGCGCGCAAGGCGGGCCGCTCTCTCGTGAAGGACTTCCGCGAGGTCGAGAACCTTCAGGTGTCGATGAAGGGCGCGGCGGATTTCGTCGCCCGGGCCGTACTTGCCTCGGGCAAGATCCTGCGCGAGGAACTGACCACGGCGCGCACCACCTACGGGTACCTCACGAAAGGCGCCGATGAGGTCGCTGGCGAAGATCCGACCCGCCGCTGGATCGTCGATCCGCTGGAAGGAGAGACCAACTTCCAGCATGGCCTGCCGCATTTCGCCATCTCCATCGCGCTCGAGCACAAGGGCAAGATCGTCGCGGCCGTGGTCTTCGATCCGGCCAAGGACGAATTGTTCTATTCCGAAAAAGGCGCGGGCGCCTGGCTCAATGACAACAAGCGGATGCGCGTCTCTGGCCGCAGTCGCCTGCACGAGGCGATCTTTGCCACCGGCGTGCCCTCTGGGGCGAAACACACGCTGCCCGCAACACTGAAAGACCTCGCCCGGTTGATGCCTGCCACCGCGGGCATGCGGCACTGGGGCTGTCCGTCGCTCGATCTGGCCTATGTGGCCGCGGGGCGCATCGATGGCTACTGGGAACGCGAGTTGCAGATCTGGAGCATCGCGGCCGGCTCGCTCATCGCGCTGGAAGGCGGCGCGCTGGTCGGCGGGATCCGCGAAGAGCAGGATCCGCTCAGCTCAGGCTCGATCCTCTGCGGCAACGGCAATGTCTACGACCAGTTCGCACGGATCATCCGCGAGGTCTGATCACCCGTCCGAAAGCTGACCGACCCCGGCCGCCCGAAGCGGCGCGGCCCATTACCGTCGTCTGCGGACCCGGGGAACGTTCGTCTGCTGCAGCCTGTACTGCGCATGCGCGTGCGGCGGGTGGCCGTGGGTGCGCCGCCAGAAGGCCGGGCCGCCGCGTTTCAGCCAGAGCGGCAGCGCCAGCAGCGCCCCGATCACAAAGCCCCCCGCATGCGCCCAATAGGCCACGCCGCCGCCATCCGCAGCGGTGCCGTAGCCGCCCATCACCTGCATTCCAAGCCACAGCACCAGCATGATCCACGCGGGTATCGTGATGATGCGGAAGATGATGATCAGGATGACAAGGATATCGACCTTGGCCTTGGGAAAGAGCAGCAGGTAGGCCCCCATCACCCCGGCGATGGCCCCTGAGGCACCGACCATGGGCACCGGGCTGAACGGCGCGGCGACGTATTGCGCCAGTCCCGCCGCGACGCCCGACGCGAGGTAGAAGCCCAGGAACCCCACATGCCCCATCTCGTCCTCGACATTGTCGCCGAAGATGAACAGGAACAGCATGTTTCCCGCGAGGTGCAAGATCCCGCCATGCAGGAAGATCGAACTGACAAAACCGCTGAACGCATGGCCCTGCGTCACCCGCGCCGGGATCAGCGCCCAGTCCCAGAACAGAGCGTTCAGCGATTGCGGATCCGAGAACAGCCCGTAATAGCTTATGAATATCAGGCAATTGGCCGTGATCAGCCCATAGGTGATGAAGGGCGTGCTGCCAGACGGGTTATGATCGCGGATCGGGAACATGCAGCCAAGCTTGGCCCGCCGGACGCGAAGGTCAAGAACCCCGCGCCGAACAGTCTCAAATATAATCGTCCCGCAATCCGCGCGGGCCGCCGTGACCGCCGGTCGGGCGATGCATGCGCGACGCCCCGATCTTGCCGTGTCATCCTGCGGGAATTGCGCTACGATAGCCGCGGTTTGTCAGGAAGGTGGCCCGATCTTGGTCGCAGGTGCGGTCCGATCGACTTCAGAAAGGCAAGATCCCGATGCAAGGCGATATTCTCGAACTGGATGGGTTCGATCAGGCGATACTGGCGGTGCTGGCGTCGGAAGGCCGCCTGTCGGTGACCGAACTGTCGCGCCGGATCGGCCTGTCGAAATCGCCGACGCAAGCCCGCCTGAAACGGCTCGAGTCGACCGGCGCGATCACCGGATATCGCGCCATCCTGAACCCGATCCGGCTGGGGCTCAATCATGTGGCCTTCGTCGAGGTGCGGCTGCGCGACACCGGCGAAGAGGCGCTGGCGTTGTTCAACGAAAAGGTCGCGCGCATCCCCGAGATCGAACAGGCGCATCTGATCGCGGGCCATTACGACTATCTTCTGAAAGTGCGGACCACCGATCTGGGGGCCTATCGGCGGGTGCTGGCGGATCAGATCTCGAAACTGCCGCACATCGCCTCGACCTCGACCTATGTGGCGATGGAGGCGGTCAAGGAAGGCGGTCTCGCCGATGTGACTTGACCGGCGCGGCGTTCCTGCGACCCTTTGCGCCATGAAAACATGCGCCTTCGCCGCCCTCATTGCCCTTGCCATCGCGCCCGGTGCCGCCCTGGCCGCCTGTCCCGCCGCCCCGGACCATTCCGACGCCATCGACCGGACCCTGTCGCGGATCCAGTCCGCCGAACGGGAAATGGATGCCCGGCCGCTGGCCAACGAGCTTTGGGAATACTGGTCGGACGCCCCGGACGAGGTGGCGCAGGAACTGCTCGATACCGGGATGCGGGCGCGCGAAAGCTATGACTACCTGCGCGCGAAAGACGCCTTCGACCGGCTGGTCGCCTATTGCCCGGACTACGCCGAGGGCTACAACCAGCGCGCCTTCGTGGCCTTCCTGCGGCAGGATTTCGCGGCGGCCTTGCCCGACCTCGATACCGCCATCGGCATCAACCCCGACCATGTAGCGGCGCTGGCCGGCAAGGCGCTGACGCTGATGGGGCTGGGGCGCGATGCCGAGGCCCAGACCGTGCTGCGTGCGGCGCTGGCGCTGAACCCGTGGCTGTCCGAACGGCATCTTCTGAAAGAACTGCGCGGCAAAGACATCTGACCGGCTTTTCCTCGCGCCAAGGCCCCGTTAGACAAGGCCAGGGCCCGCGTGGTGGAATGGTAGACACAGGGGACTTAAAATCCCTAGGCGTAAAAGCCGTGCCGGTTCGAGTCCGGCCGCGGGTACCACGAAAAATCAGATAGTTGCGTGAAAATTTTCTGGGACTGGTGAGCTCTCATCTAAGCATTGGTAGACGTTTGGTAGGCGCTTTAGTTCATCTATCATTCCACCAACCGGGCGCGCTGACACTTTAGATTCGCCTGCGAGGTATGTGCAGCCTGATGACCCGCCTCGACAGCATCACCAAAAACCACCTCGCGCTCACTTGCAGCCTGTGCGGGCACACCTCAATGGTTGCAGTGAAGTATCTGATTGATACGGTTGGCCGAGAGACTGACGTGCAGGAGGTTGTTCCGAAGCTCAGGTGCAGCAAGTGCCACGTCAAAGGGCAGGCTACGTTTGTTATCACCTATGTGGGTGGCTCAGGTGAGGCGCTGCTTGGGGCAAAGCAAGGAGATTGAGATCGTACCTTTGATTATCTTCGCTGCGTTTTGGGTTGGATGCGCAGGCACAACCGCTTTTGTAGCAAATGAGAAAGGTCGAGACGGAATTAGTTGGTTTTTGAGCGGCATCTTTTTCGGCTTTTTCGCTCTTGCAGCTGTTGCCGCCTCTCCTTCCGCTTGGGAAAAGCCTCCGGGCCGAGCCTCAAGAGATGAAAGCCTTTCTTCACACGAGAAAAGGGTGGCGGTAGCTGAAAATAACAATGATCAAGATGCGCCCAATGCTGATGATAATCTGTGGGTTTATGGAATTTTTATCCTGATCTTATTGATTGGTGCCGTTGGTTTGCTCTCACATGTTTTGTGAATATCTAGCCCGCGCGATAAAGTGAAATATCAATTTAGGTGGGGGAATAAATTGGCTGTATGTAAAGGCTGCGGTAAAAAGATGGGTTTGTTGGAAGCAGGCTCAGGTGGTTACTGCTCTGTTTGTTCATATACAAATGCTGTCCCGGACAACGATGCCGTTAAGTGGCAGGTGGACATAGAAGAAGCAAACATCCTGTACGAGGAAATCTCTCAAGTGCTGCTGACAACCGAAGCCTACCCTGAAGGGCTAAGCATAGAGGAACGTATTGAGGTAATCACCGCCGAATGCGCCTTCGGCATGAACATATTCAAAGACCTGTTTGCGGGGGTCAGAGATGTGTTCGGAGGGCGTTCAGAAGCTGTCCAGAAGACGCTAAGGGACTCTAGGCGGACTGCCCTCTACGAACTCAAGAAGGAGGCTCATGCAGTCGGTGCTAACGCTGTGGTGGGCATCGACTTGGATTATGTGGAGCTTAGTGGAGCAGGGAATATGGTGTTGCTGGTGGCTAGTGGTACAGCTGTGCGGATTGAATAATGAAGAGGGTTTTAGTACAGTAAAAACCAACGTGAGTAACTGAACGAGGTCGCAGTCAGTAGTGCTGTATTGAATAGTCAGAGAAATTAAAGATGGCAAATAATCGAAAACGTCCCCGTAAAGTAGAAGATTGGGAAATATCAGAATACCAAGGCTTTGGTGGCAAGGAGCAAATGCAGAAGGCTCAGTCTCGTAAGCGCCGCCAGGTTCGAAGGCGAGAGAGTAGTATTTGGGATGATCTCGCACCAAAGGAATATCACGGACTACTGACAGGAGTTTACATAGTTGTATTTGTTGTTGGTCTTGCAGTAGTTGCAGTCTTGAACGGTTATTTTTAGGCGCTTGGTTCTCTAACAACATACTATATTCTATAGCTAAGATGACAAGATATACTGGAGCATTGATGGCATCCTTGCCTTCTTCGGACAGGTCGCTGCTCTCAGAGCATGACATTCCAATACAGACTATAAATTTGACCAAAAAATCTGCAAGGCAATGGCGTCATTCAGGAAATGATCCATGGTCGGACGTGGAAACTGCAGCACTGCGATATCTTGAATGCGAAGAACAACTTATTCTGGATCGCAGGTCCATCCTGGCGACGATCCTTGACGCTGATATCGATCTGAAGCGGAAGGGTGGCATTTGTCCGCGTTCAATGCTGTATGACACAACTAACAAGTTCAGATACGTGCAGTTTGCGTCACAAGAATGGGCGTCCTCGGTTAGCGGCCTGATCCGCAACAGAGCACAGGACTGGGAGCATGTAGAAAGAGTTCTGTCAGCGGTATACGGAGCCTCAAAGATTGCAAAGTCTCGTTTTCCTTTTAGCCTTCGGTTCCCTGAGCATCGAACAATGGAGGCGCCACCAGAAAAGTTTGTGTTCGAACTTCGGGCAACATGGCTGCACTTCAGAGATCGACTAGGCGATATGGCGGACTACACACTTGAGCCAACACGAATTGCTACACGGTCCGCTTGCTGGCGCAATGCTGAGCGCCTACCGCCTGACGAACAACTTTCGATCAAAAGGTCCATAGAGCACACTGATGCCGATTGGTGGCTTGATCCAATGCATTTTGTCAATAGTGACGCACATGGATGGATCGATCTGCATTTGTTTGGGCAGGACGGAAGGCGTGAGATGGTAGAAGTTAAAGCCCCCGGCGACCGCCTGACAGGTAATCAGAAGAAATGGCTACCTTTGGCAAAGGCGAAAGGATGGTCCACTAGAGTCTTAACTATAGATGAGAATTGAAGAAGGCGTGGCTGTTATCCCGTCATTAATCTAAGAAATTTTTCTTTTTATGGATTTCGAAGCGGTTGCGCTGGGCAGGGTTTCCCTCTGGTGAGAATCCAGAGGGTCCCATCGTGTTCAGGTGGCCGATTTAGATGGGCTATGGCGCTCAAGGATACGGTAGAGGCTAGCCCGAGAAATACCCACCTGCTCGCAAACTTTGGTCTTGCTCATGCCGGATGCCAGGAGGGCCTTCACACTGTCTGCCTTAGCCATAGCGGTAGGCTTTCTGCCCGTGTACTTCCCTTCGGCCTTAGCCTTGGCAATGCCCTCTTTCTGGCGCTCCAGCATCATCTCGCGCTCGAACTGAGCTACAGAGGCCATGACATTCAGCATCATCTTGCCTGTGGCAGTAGTGGTATCCACCTGCTGACCGCCCATAGAAAGGATAACCAAGCCACAGCCCTTATCCTCAAGACGTTCAAGTAGTTCGCCTAGGTGACGCACTGACCGGGCTAGGCGGTCTAACTTAGTGACCACCAGCTTGTCGCCTTTGCGGAGGGACTTGATAGCTGCCTCTAGCTGCTCACGTTCACCAACAGAGGAAACCTGTTCCTGATACAGTTCCTCACAGGAGTATGCCTTCAAGTCTCTCACCTGAGCATCAAGGCCAGCACCTTGTTCGAGTGTCGATGTTCTTGAGTAGCCTACCAGCATTTCAGCACCTGTTTTCTCATATGGGTCTTAGTATATTTTGATAATTGCACCAATAGGGCCGGAACTCAATAGTTTTGAGACAGTTTTCTCACATTCCCGTAGGGCAAGGTCTATTGAGACGCTTGATGGTTAGAAACTTGATATGTGAGCTGGATGTAGGAGGCCGCTTCAGTCTGCTTGGGGAACAGGCGCTCAGCAAGCCGCCCGAAGCGCAGCCTCCTACTTAAGCCGTGAGCTAGCATCCATCGGGCCGTTGCCACGGAAGACTTGAGGCCAGTAGTAGCCAGAATGTGTGAAGCCCGAGCATCCGCTGCTCATTGGATCATTTGAAGCGAGAAATAGCCTTTTGGAAGGCTGATTGCATAGAGCTCCAAGAGCTTTCAAAGCCAGCTTTCATTGACGTCTGCAGGCCTCCCCAAGTGGAAATTAAGGCCGAGCGAGTGAAAAACACAGCCTCACAAAAATAATATAATATTATCAGCGACTTACAAGAAAATTCGGTAAGTCGCCATGATGGAGTACGAAAAAAGACGTGGTTATGAATGAGGGCATATTAAAATCGTAACCTTGAGAGGAGAGGTGGAGCTGAAAAAGTCTTTCGAATTACATGTAGTTACGGGTGTCTTTGCAGGTTGTGCAATTACGTCTGGTCCTTAATGCATTGACCCAAAGCGTCTCGCCAGTAGCGCAAGCTAGCATCTGTAGCGTTACTTTCGCGGACTGATCCACGAGAACGATCAACACAAAACCTAAGCCTCAGCCTTGAGTGGGTGGATCATTCCCGCGCTTAGGGCTGTTTTTACGTCAGCTACGGGGCTGGCGGCTTTTCTTTTTTTAAGCAAGCGAGAATATTATGACGTCACGAGCCGTGAGGGGGCTTCGGGGGGGCACCCGAAATGCGCCTAGGTTTAGCCTTCATCCTTGGTCCAAGCCATATAACCGCAAATGTCTCCAGAAAGACTGCAAGGCCTCAGTTTATTGGGATGGCAGTACCTACTTCAGTCTATGTCACAGTCATCTTCAGAAGCTTCAGTTAGGGCCATTTAAGCCCTCCATAGAGGATATTCCGGATTGGCCTAACAAGTGCGCTGACAGTGCGTCTCAGGTCGCTCAAGCATTAATGCTGAAGCGGGGTGAGAAGTGATGGTAAAGCGTATCCAAGATTTGTTAGATACAGTCGAGGCATCGAGGAATACTAGTGTTGGGCAGAAGGAGGTGGGCCTTGCAGCCTGCCTCCGCAAAAGCTGTGATCAAAAATTTCGATACCGTAGTAACAAGAAATATTGCTCAGATAGGTGTCGCAAAGCTGATAATCGACCTCGTAGAAATAGTCATGAAAGTAGGAGTAAGGCTCGTGAGCAGCTTGAGTTGTTTGATCGGGCCTTATTGCTTGGAGAGCTGCTTTATCGCCATAAGACAGGACTTCATTTCTATAAGTTTGGGAAGCTGCAAGACCCTAGGCAAGATAGCTTGGACGGAAGGCCACCATTGGAGCGTTTAGAATTTATGGAACAGCTTATTCAGCAGGCGAGAGCAGGCGACGCGCAAATTCGTGATATACTGAGCAAGCCTCATATGCGCAGGCCGGACCCTTACCGAGAGCCGGAACGCTATCCTTTTGGTAATCCGCAGTACAGCACAATAGCGGGCGCAGCGCAGGCTTATTGTAAAAGGTTTTGGCGGGCTAATGTTTGGGAGGTGGTTCATAACAAAGTAGCTACGCCACCAACTGGTGAGGTAATGGAAGATGGCTCAGTAGACGACTGGCCAGAAAAACCGTCTCCCCCACTATAAAGGACCTCAAGGTTACAGCTGAAGAATATTATTATATCTGATAGCTGAAAAATAATTACGGAGTTTGCAATAGTACATATTCTATATACTATAGTAATATCCTGAGTAGGATTTGCTAGTGCAATATATAATTTATAGGTTAAGAATAAGTGGTTATAGTGAATTCTGTAGTTGTTTGAATGGTCACATTTCTATTCTAGCTCTCCACACTAGAGTTATCTGCTAAAGAAGCTCCTCTATACATTGTTCAGTTATAGAGAGTAAGCCTGTAAATTGTAGGTTCATAGTGTTGTCTTGCGTTCGTGTATAGGCTTCCATTGAAAATTGCCCCCATAGAAACTCACAGCGGTCTACTGAGTGGCCCTGAGGTATCCCGCCAGGGGGTGCTCCGCTTAAAGAGAAAGGGCCACTTATTGAGGCTCTCAGATAGCATGGCCCGCTGTACGCTAAGCGTGTCGGCTCAGGCTTGTTCTTTCGCCCAGCTTTCGAACTCTGCAGCGTCCTTGAATGCCAAGCCTTTTGCTGTGAGCTTGCCGTTCTTCTTGAGCAGCTTTATACCATTTCGCTCAGCTATAACTAATGCGTCTTCTGAATTTTGCGACGGTGAAGCGGGGGGTGTGGAGTTTGTTGGCCTCTTCTGAGACTCCTCTTGGAGCCTTACTAGCTTGTCTAGTGAGCTCTGCATATCATTAGAATTATCTATAAGTTCCGCAAACCCATTGAGAAGGGCGAAGCTGAGCAAGTTGGCGATTGCTACATAAAGTAGGCTGAAGTCCTCTAGGGCAACCGCAGTCAGACCGGCGGCAACAGCACCTAAAAGTGCAACATAGGCGAAAAATCTAACCATCTTAGAATTTCCATATTTCGTTAAGCTAGCATGGAGCGCACCACATGATTTACCAAATCACAATGGTATAGGCTCCCAGTTCTCAGGCATTTGGCGTACCACAAAGTCACCATCGTTATACAGGTAGAACATGTGCTGTTCCTGTAGGTCTTTGTACATCCGATTTAGGATTGCAGTCTTGTTGCGAGAACCTCCAAGGTAGTGCTTCGCCGTAACACCCGCAGGGCTGTGGTTCGTCGCTATTCCTATCTCGCCTACAGTGTAGCCTAAAAGCTGTAGGTCGGCAGCGAATGTCCTGCGCAGGTCGTGGATGGTCCAATCCTCGTGGAAATTCACCTCAGCTTTGAACTTGTTAAAGGCTGTTCGCAGCTGATTGTCAGTATAACCGAACACCCTCTCGTGTGGCTGCTTACACTTTCCAGCCAGTTCCTCAAGTTTGCCGTGCAATGGGATAATGTGTGGCTTCTTGTTTTTGGTCTGCCTGATGTGGGCGTGCCCACTGTGTATATCTGCCCAAGTAAGGCTCAGCACTTCGTTTCGCCTTAGGCCTGTAAGCATGAAGAACAGAAGCACACGCGCCACGCGCTTCTTGAATGTCGTATATTCCTGCCAGACGATGTGTATCTCCCTAGGGGTGAGGGCGCGTTCACGGGCAACGGCGGCAGGCTTCAGCCCTTTTTCAGCTATGACCTTGCAGGGGTTTGGGTGCACACCGTGGAAGGAGAGGGTGGCCGAGAGATTCCTGAATGTCTTATCGACGTAGGCTCCGGAGTGTTGGCCCAAAAGCTCTGTATAACGCCTGAGAACCATGCCACGGGTAAGCTGCTTTGTCGGGAGGTCTTTCCAGTCGCCCAGCGCGTTCTTGAACGTCTTCCGGTAGTCTGAGACGGTAGACGCCGCCAAGCTATTGCTCTTGCGCTTCAGGTGCTCCTCTAAGGCCTCTCCGAGGGTGTCGGGCACCACATCGTCGTCGTCATCATCTAAGAAGCGAATATCCACTCCCCGTTTGGCTTCAAGCAGCAGGGCGCGGGCCTCTTGCTGTGCCTCTGCTAGTGGCTGGAGGTCTACTGGACCAAGGTGTTTTCGGACTGTCTTGTTCAGTCCCTTCACTCGGGTTTCGACAATGTAGGTGGCTTTGCCCTTCGCGGTCACTTCGATGCCAAACCCGGTGAGGCTGCCATCCCTCACGAAAGTGCGTGTTCCCGTTGATGTCAGGCTGGCGATGGTGCGTTGCGTTATCTTGTCCACGGTCGGCAAGCCTGAATCCCCCGTTTAGCTTTGGTAGGCGTTTGGTAGACGCTTATTGAGTCATCTGGAGTCTTCGGGCAATATTTATTTCATATTTGCTTTGCCTTTGCGCATGCTTTTGGGGTGGAACAGGGGACTTAAAATCCCTAGGCGTAAAAGCCGTGCCGGTTCGAATCCGGCCGCGGGTACCACCGAAAGGGCGGCTCAGGGTCGGTCGAGGATGAAATCCGGCACGATGCCCGACCGGGCGATGGGGCCGTCCACATCCTGTCCGCCGAAAAAGCCGTATTCGGCGATCAGCGCGGTCCGGAACCCGGCGGCCTGCCCCCCCAGAATGTCGGTGTGCAGGCTGTCGCCCACCATCAGGACGCGGTCGGGCGCGGGGGCGCCGAGCTGACCCTGCGCCAGATCGTAGATGTTCTGGAACGGCTTGCCGAAAAACCTGGGCGCGGTCCCCGTGGCGTCGGCCAGTCGATGCGCGAAGCTGCCCGGCTCGACGGAGAACCCGGTTTCGCGCGGCGCAACGATATCTGGGTTGCCCACGTAGACGGGCCGGGGATTGGCGGTGATGGCAGCCTCGAGCAGCGCCTGCCGCGTCTCGGTCCAGACCGCGCTGCCGAGCAGCAGAAACGCCTCTGCGGCGTCATAGGCGGCGGGATCCTCGGCCAGGTAGGTGATGTTCAGCCCCTCGAGATCGGCGCGGCCCAGGGTTTCGGTCGCCATAAGACCCCAGTGTCGCGCCGCCTCCCCGCGCACCGCGTGCAGCAGCGTCTTGCGACTGGTGATCACGTCGTCGGGGGCAAAATCATAGCCGAGCCGGGTGTATTTCTCCATCAGCCTGGCATGGGGAAAACCTGCCGCGTTCGACACCACCAGAACCCGCTTGCCCCGCGCCTGAAGCCCCGCGACACGTTCGGGCACGCCGTCGATGGCGGTCTCGCCGATGTTCAGCACCCCGAACGCATCGAGCAGGAAGACGTCGAAATCATCCGCCAGCGCATCGAGATCGGGCAGCCGCGCACAACCGGCATCGCGGGTGGGCACCGGCAGCCGGTGCCGCACCGCCTCATAGGCGGCGAACGCTTCGTCCATGGTCAAATGATGGCTCCGCGCACCTTGGCCGACACCCATTCCGAGATCACCACGGCCGCCAGGATCACCAGCAGGATCAGCGCCACCTGCGGCCAGGCCAGCACGTTCAGCGACGAGGACAGTTGCAGCCCGATGCCGCCAGCGCCGACAAGCCCCAGCACCGTCGATTCGCGGATGTTGATGTCCCAGCGGAACACCGCGACACCGGCAAAGGCCGGCATGATCTGCGGCACGATCCCGTAGACCATCACCTGCCAGCGCGACGCCCCGGTGGCCGAGATCGCCTCGACCTGGCTTTCGTCGATCTCCTCGATCGCCTCGTAAAGCAGCTTGGCGCAGAACCCGATCGACCGGATCGCGATGGCGACAACACCGGCAAAAACGCCGGGGCCGATGATCGCGATCAGCAGCAGGGCCCAGATCAGCGAATTGATCGACCGGGTCGACACGATGATCAAGAGGGCGATGGGGCGGACGATGAAGCGCGACGGCGTGGTATTGCGCGCTGCCAGAAACGCCACCGGCACGGCGAAGATCAGCGCGATGATGGTGCCCAGCGTGGCGATGTTCAGCGTGTCCCAGATCGGCTTGCCCAGCTGGGTGATGTAGTCCCATTTCGGTGGCGTGGCGCGGGTCCAGATGTCACCTGCGATGCGCGGTGCGTCCCAGACGAAGAACCATGTCGTCGCCTCTGATATCTGCTGCCAGCAATAGGCAAAGACCGCCACCCCGATCAGCCACATGATCCAGTGCGCCAGGCTTTCGCGCCCGGTGCGGCGCTGCCAAAGCCTGGTGCCGCTTGCGTCCCGGACCGGCATTATTGCACCCGCGCGCGAATGATGCCCGACAGGTATTCAAGCGCCATCACGATGCCGATGATCAGCAGCAGGATCGCCGCCGCGGTGTCGTATTCGTAGCGGTCGAACGAGGTGTTGAGCGTCGCCCCGATGCCGCCCGCGCCAACCAGCCCCAGAATGGCGCTTTCGCGGAAGTTGATGTCGATGCGGTACATCGACAGGCCGATCAGCCGGGGCATGACCTGTGGCTGCACGCCGTAGTTGATCCATTGCGTCCAGCGTGCGCCCGACGCCCGGATCGCCTCGGCCTGCACGCGGTCCATGCTTTCGATGTCCTCGGCCAGAAGTTTCGACAGAAAGCCGATGGTCGCGAAGCTGAGTGTCAGAAAGCCCGCCAGCGGGCCGAAGCCGAAGATCGCCACCAGCAGGATCGCGACGATGATTTCCTGCAGCGCGCGGCTGACGGCGATGATCGACCGGCAGATCAGGTAGACCGGCAGAGGGGCCACGTTGCGTGCCGCGCCCAGCGCGATGGGGATCGAGATGGCGATGCCCACGACCGAGGCGGCGACGGTCATGATGATGCTTTCGATCATGCCTTCCCAGATGTCTCCCGACCGCGACGTGAAGTCCGGGCTGGTGAAGGCAAGGACGAACTGCTTGCCGCGTTCGAGCCCCTCATAGACCCGACTCCAGTTGATCTCGATGGTCAGGAAGGCGGCGATCAGGTAGGCGACAAATCCCGCCACGAGCGCCCAGCGCAACCCGGGGCGCTTGACGAAGGGCGGTTTGCGCCAGCCGGTGCCGAGCATGTCGTCCAGTTCGCGATGGGTGCTCATCAGGCGGCCTCGATTTCGTCGTCGTCGTCGTCCTCGACCGGCTTGATGGTCGCTTCCCAGTCTTCCTCGCCGTAGATCGTGGTCAGCACGTCCGGGGTCAGGGCATCGGGCGGACCGTCGAACTCGATCGCGCCGACGCGCAGACCGATGACGCGTTGCACGAACATCTGCGCCAGCGCCACGTCGTGAATGTTGATGATCGCGGCCAGACCGCGTTCGAGGCACAACTCGCAGATCAGCCGCATGATCTGCCGCGAGGTTTTCGGATCGAGCGACGCGGTCGGCTCGTCCACCAGCAACAGCGCGGGGTCCTGGATCAGCGCGCGGCAAATGCCGACACGCTGGCGCTGTCCGCCCGACAATTCGTCGGCGCGCTTGTCGGCCATGTGCAGAAGGCCCACCCGGTCAAGCAGGCGGAACGCCTCGTCGATATCGGATTGCGGAAAGCGGCGCAGGAACGAGCGCCAGAAGCCGACATAGCCCAGCCGCCCAGACAGGACGTTCTCCATCACGGTCAGACGCTCGACCAGCGCGTATTCCTGAAAGATCATGCCCATGCGGCGGCGTTCGCGGCGCAACGCCCCGGACGAAAGGCCGGTCAGTTCGGTGCCGTCCAGATAGACCTTGCCCGATGTCGGCTCGACCAGCCGGTTGATGCAGCGGATCAGGGTCGACTTGCCTGCCCCGGACGGGCCGATCAGCGCCACGACCTGCCCCTCGGGAATCTCGAGACTGACCGCCTTGAGCGCCTGATCGCCGGTCTTGTAGGTCTTCACCAGTTTCTCAAGCCTGAGCATGCCGTCCCCCCTGTCGTCGTTCTTTTCGTATTCTTGTCGGCGCGGGCAGGGCGCATCGGCCCCACCCGCCCGAAGTGTCGTCCGGGATTATTCGCAGGCGTAGCTGACACCGTTCGCGGTGTCGATCTTGCGGATCACGTCCCAGAATTCCTTGTAGGTGATCGGAATGAACTGCGCTTCTCCGTTCTTCGAAAACTCTTCCTCGAGGCTGGTGCCTTCCCATTCGAAGCTCATGAACGCGTCCTGAATGGCCTGCTGCAATTCTGGCTTGAGGTTGTAGACGACGCCGTAACCGGTGGTCGGAAAGGTCTGCGACTTGTAGAGGCTGACGATCTGGTCCTCGCTGACCACGTCCCGCTCTATCATCCGCTGCATGACGGAGTTGGCGATCGAGGCCGCCGGGTAATCCTTGTTCGCGACGCCGAGGATCGAGTTGTCGTGCTTGCCCGAGAACGCCGGCTCGAAATCCCGCTCCGGCAGCATGTCGTAATCGGCCTTCAGGATCGCCGAGGGGGCCTTGTAGCCGGAGTTTGACGTGGGCGAGGTAAAGGCCAGTTGCTTGCCCTTGATGTCCTCGACCTTCTCGATGCCCGAACCGGGATAGGTGATGATCTCCATCTCATAGCCGAAAGTTCCGTCCTCTCCCGCCATGATGGTGAAGGGGCGGAAGCCCGCACAGTTCACCGCCAGCGGGTTCGACCCGGTGTTGAAGCCCGCGATGTGCAGGCGGCCCGAACGCATCGCCTCGATCTGGGCGGCGTTGTTCTGCACAGGGAAGAACTGGATCTCCTTGCCGGTTGTTTCGCCGAGGTAGTCGAGGAAATCCGTCCAAGCGGTCTTGTAGACCGCCGGATCCTCGACCGGGGTGAAGGCAAAGATCAGCGTATCGGGGTCGATGTGTTGTGCCGGGTCGCTGGGGATGTCGGCGATCAGGTCGCCATCGGCATCGCAGAAGCGTTCATCCAGATCGCCACGCGGGCAATCCTGCGCGGACGCGGCGCCCGCGATTGTCATGGTCACCGTCAGCGCGGCACCGGATAGAAGAGTCGTCAACAGTTTCATTATGGTATCCTCCCTGCGCAAGACGCTAGGCCGCATGTCCGGATAAAACAAGTCCGGGGCACCCGGCGGGATCGCCGCCCGACGGGACCGTCGATGCCTGATCCGGTATGGGTGCGCGCCGCGCCCCACACGGTCGATCGCGCCGGAGCGCAAGTACGCGGCGGCCCGCGCACGGCGCAGGGGGCAAGCGTCGGGGCCGTGCCGGAATGCGGGCCAGGGTGGCAGCGAGGTGCCGGGCGCAGGGCACACGACCGGCAGGCTCTTGCCCGTTCGGCGGGGCCCTCCCGGGTCGGTGTCGTGCGTCAGCCCGTGCGGCGGCGCAGGCGGATGATCACGTCGACCGACGCGATCTCGGCCCCGTCGGGGGCGTTGGGCAGGCGCGCGATCTCAAGCTCTTCGGCGGGGGCGTCGGTCAGGCGACCTTCATCTTCCCAGAAGAAATGCGGATGATCATGCACGTTGGTGTCGAAATAGCTTTTCGACCCGTCGACCATCACTTCCTGCACCAGCCCCGCATCGCAAAACGCGCGCAAGGTGTTGTAGACGGTCGCAAGCGACACCTTCTGACCCTGGCTTTCAACATCGGCAAACAGGCTCTCGGCGGTGACATGGCGATGATGTCCGTCGCCGATCAAAAGCGCGGCCAGCGCCACGCGCTGCCGGGTCGGGCGCAGGCCCGCCTTGCTCAGCCAGTTCGTGCCGCGATCGATTGCCGTGGAACCCATCGAAGATCCGTGTCCTTGCTCATCCCTGTGCCCATAATATAGGTGCGCGCCCCCCCGAATTTCAAACGGAATCGCCATGTCACGCCGCCCCCGGGCCTTCTGCGGCAGGCTTGCACCCCGCGAGGCCCGGGTGCTAGACCGGGCAAAAGCGACGCAAAAACACGAGGGGTGGCCCGCGAATGGCCGACTATCCGACCAGTTTCGACAAGGACGACCTGCTGAAATGCGCCCGCGGCGAATTGTTCGGCGAAGGCAATGCGCAACTGCCCGAACCGCCGATGCTGATGATGGATCGGATCACCGATATCTCGGGCGATGGCGGGCCGAACGGCAAAGGCCATGTGCGCGCCGAGTTCGATATCACCCCGGATCTGTGGTTCTTCGCGTGCCATTTCCCCGGCAACCCGATCATGCCGGGCTGCCTTGGGCTTGACGGGCTGTGGCAGCTGACCGGCTTCAACCTCGGCTGGCGCGGCTGGAAAGGGCGGGGCTATGCGCTGGGCGTCGGTGAGGTCAAGCTGACCGGCATGGTGCGCCCCGACCGCAAGCTGTTGACCTACCACGTCGATTTCACCAAGGCCATGCAGACCCGCCGCCTGACCATGGGTGTCGCCGACGGCCGCGTCGAGGCCGATGGAGAGACGATCTATCTGGTCAAGGACATGAAGGTCGCGCTCTCGGAAAGCTGAGGCACTTGGCCGTATCCGGACAATCCGGGATGGAAGCCCCCAGGCTCGATGCGCTTTTGGTGACCGAAGGCACGCTGGGTCCGCTTCTGGACCTTCGGGTGCGCGATGGCGAAGAGACGCTGATCGCGCCCGTCGCGGATTGGCTGGCCCAAGCCGCGCACAAGGACTATGCCGTCAGCTTCGGATTGTACCACGGCGGCATCGCGGTCGGCCTTGTTTCGGTGATCGACCCGCGCCTGATCCCCGAGGACCATCGCGAAGATTTCCAGCCGGGGTGTCTTTATGTCTGGCGGCTGATGATCGACCGCACACAGCGCGGCAAGTCCTTTGGTCGCGGGGCGGTTGCGCTGGCCACGCAGTACGCGCGGACCATCGGGCTCGACGGGGTATCGCTGACCACCATGGAGTCCGCGGCGGGCAATGCGCTGGCCTTCTACGAGCGGCTAGGCTTTGCGCCCACCGGACGGCGCATCGATGGCGAGATCGAACTCGTCCTGCGCACCGGCACCTGAAAAACACGCCCGCACGCGCGGACAATCGCGGAAAGGCCCGGGGCGGTAACGGGTTGCGCCGCGCGCCCTGGCCGTCTTACACAGACGGCAATGCAAAAGGGGAGAGCGCCATGCGCCGCGTCGTCGTCACGGGACTGGGCATCGTCTCATCCATCGGAAACAACGCCCAAGAGGTCCTGTCCGCGCTGAAGGCGGGCCGCTCGGGCATCACCGCCAACGCGGACATGAAGGAACACGGCTTCCGGTCGCAGATTGCGGGCAACGTCAAGATCGACGTGACCGAGCATGTGGACAAGCGGACGCTGCGCTTCATGGGGCCGGGTGCCGCCTATGCCCATATCGCCATGCAGCAGGCCATCGCCGATGCCGGGCTTTCAGAGAGCGACATCTCGAACCCGCGCACCGGGCTTGTGGCAGGGTCGGGCGGGCCATCGACCTCGTCGATGTTCGCCGCGCACCAGACGGTTCTCGAAAAGGGCAGCCCGAAGCGCATCGGTCCCTTCGCGGTGCCCAAATGCATGTCGTCGACGATCTCGGCGAACCTGTCGACGGCGTTCAAGATCAAGGGCATCAACTATTCGATCACCTCGGCCTGCTCGACCTCGCTGCATTGCATCGGCAACGCCGCCGAGCAGATCATGATGGGCAAGCAGGACGTGATGTTCGCCGGCGGCGGCGAAGAGCTTGACTGGACGCTGTCGTGCCTCTTCGACGCGATGGGCGCGATGTCGTCGAAGTACAACGACACACCGGAAAAGGCGTCGCGCGCCTTCGACGCGGACCGCGACGGTTTTGTCATCGGCGGCGGCGGCGGCATCCTGGTGCTGGAAGAACTGTCCCATGCGAAAGCCCGCGGCGCGAAGATCTACGCGGAAGTGACCGGCTATGCCGCGACGTCCGACGGGCACGACATGGTCGCCCCCTCGGGCGAGGGCGGCGAACGCGCGATGCGACTGGCGCTGCAATCGCTGCCCGAGGGCCGCCGCGTCGGCTATATCAACGCGCATGGCACCTCGACTCCCGTCGGCGATGTCGGCGAGATCGAGGCGGTGCGCCGCGTCTTCGGCGACGGCCAGACGCCGCCGGTGTCGTCCACCAAGTCGATGACCGGGCACAGCCAGGGGGCCACCGGCGCGCAGGAGGCGGTCTATTGCCTGCTGATGCTGCAACACGACTTCATCACGCCCTCGATCAATGTCGAAACTCTCGACCCGGCGCTCAAGCCCGCGGAGATCGCGACGACACTGGTCGAGAACGCGGGGCTCGATACGGTGATGACCAATTCCTTTGGCTTTGGCGGCACCAACGGGTCTATGCTGCTGTCCAGGTATCTGGATTGACGGTGTTTCTTGCAGAGCGACGGGGGCGATGACATGAGCGGACTTCTGGACGGCAAGCGCGGCCTGATCATGGGCGTTGCCAACGAACGCTCCATCGCGTGGGGCATCGCCCGCGCCATGGCGGGGGCCGGGGCGGACCTGGCCTTCACCTACCAGGGCGAGGCCTTCGGGTCACGGCTGAAGCCGCTGGCCGAAAGCGTCGGGTCGGATGTCATGGTCGATGTGGACGTGACCGACGATGCCTCGCTCGATCGCGCCTTTGTGGAGCTGGCCGCGCGCTGGGACAGCCTCGACTTCCTGGTCCATGCCATCGCCTTTTCGGACAAGTCCGAATTGCAGGGCCGGTTCATGAACACCAGCCGCGCCAACTTCAAGAACTCGCTCGATATCTCGTGCTATTCCTTCATCGAGGTGGCGCGCCGGGCGCATCCGATGATGGTCGAGAATGGCGGCACGCTGCTGACCCTGACTTACCAGGGATCGAACCGGGTCGTGCCGAATTACAACGTGATGGGCGTGGCCAAGGCGGCGCTGGAATCCTCGGTGCGGTATCTGGCCAACGATCTGGGCCGTGACGGCATCCGGGTGAACGCGCTGTCGCCGGGACCGATGAAGACGCTGGCCGGGGCGGCCATCGGCGGCGCGCGCCGCACCTTCAAGCATACCGACCAGAACGCGCCGCTGGGGGCCAACGCCACGCTCGAGGCGGTGGGCGGCACGGCGGTCTGGCTGGCCTCGGATGGCGGGGCGTGCACCACCGGCGAGATCGTGCATATCGACGGCGGATTCCACGTTCTGGGCATGCCGCAATACGACAACCTGTGAGTGCCTGACCCGATTGAGCGGGCGGCAAGCCGCCCGCGCATGTCTGGCCCGCTGATCCGTTGGATCATCGGGCGTTGGGGCGCTGCCCCGTCTGCCGCGGGGCGGCAGACTCCCCGGCGGTTTTTCGGAAAGATGAAGCCCGGGGACATTTTTCTGCCCATATGGTTTGCCAGACATCGGGAATGGCCAGACTATACGATTTCAGGCAGGCGCGTCGTCGCCGTCATTTCCGGATTTATCAGAGAAAGCGGCGCTGGCTTTCCGGCAGGATCTGGCGAAGCCTGACGCCCCTATTTGCGATGGCGGCGATCCTTGCCGGGGTGGCGCTGTGGGAAGATTTCCCGAATGGCGGTGATTGGGCATCGGCCAGGTCCGCGTCGGTCAAGATCAACCGGGGTAGCTTTGGCGCAAGGGGCCGGGGCGCGCTGGTCGGTCCGGTCAGTCATGTGCGCGATGGCGACACCTTCGAGATCGGCGGCGTCGCGGTGCGGTTTTCCGACTTCGACTGTGCCGAACTCGGCACCGAACGGGGCGCGGCGGCCAAGCGCGCCTTGCGCGACGTGGTGCGCGGGCGCGAGATGTCCTGCACGCTCAACGGCGAGACATCCTATGACCGGGTCATCGGGATCTGCCGTCTGGACGATGGCACGCGGTTGCGCGATGCGATGCGCGCACGGGGTGTCTGTCGCGACTGAGCGGAACCTCGGGGCGCTGGCGTCGTTGTTCCCCTGACCCCAGAGGAGGCGCGCGACCCATGTCCCATACGCTCACGTTGAAATCGATTGACCCCGTCACCCACGACACCCACCATCTTGTCTTCGACCGGCCCGAGGGATTTGACTTCGAACCGGGGCAGGCGGTGGACCTGGCCCTGGACCGCGATGGCTGGCGCGACAAGCAGCGCCCCTTCACCTTCACCAGCCTGCCCGACGACGACACCCTGGAGTTCGTCATCAAGTCCTATCCGGACCATGACGGCGTGACCGAACAGATCGGTCGGATGCAGGCGGGCGACAGGGTGATCATCGACGATCCCTGGGGCGCGATCTCGGACCAGGGGGCGGGCTGGTTCATCGCCGGCGGGGCAGGGGTCACGCCCTTCATCGCCATTCTGAAGCAGCGCCTGCGCGACAATGGCACGCTGGAGGGATCGACGCTGATCTTTTCCAACAAGGCCGAACGCGACATCATCCTGCGCGACACGTTCGAGCAGATGACCGGGCTGACCTGCGTCTTCACCGTCACCGAGCAAAGCGACAGCCCGCTCTGCATGGGCAAGATCGGTCGCGAAATGCTGGCGCAGCATGTCACCCCGGGGGAAGGGGTCTGCTATGTCTGCGGCCCCGACGCGATGCTGGACGATATCTCTGCGGCGCTGAAGGACATCGGCGTGCAGGATGCCGACATCGTCACCGAAGACTTCGACTGACGCGGGTCGGGCTGCCCGCGCGCGGGGTGCCGGAGCCACCGGCCTGGAACCACCGGTCTAGAACCACTGGCCCGGCTCCATCAGGCCGAGGTCCAGCAGCTGGCGTGAATGCCACTCGAACGGGGTCGAGTTGTGCCAGGTGAAGCCGTGGATGTCGAAGGTCGATCCGGGGTTCTTTTTCAACGCCTTGGCGGTGCGGAACGATACGATCGCGGCGGTCAGGTTGTTGTGCCACGGACAGGCATAGGTGTTGTATTCCTCGTCCGAAAAAGTGTGATCGTCGCGCAGGGTCAGCCCCGGCTTGGCGCGGAACAACGCGATGCGGTCGATCTTGCGGCGGGACTGGGGGACGTGTTCCTCGTAGCGCCAGCGCAACCCGCCGTAGAAATCGAGCTGCCGCTCTTTCGGGTAATCGTGGTTGTCGGGATCGGTGCGCGCCAGCGCGTAATACCCCGACCGATCAAGGCAGGCATCGTCGAGCGATACCGCGTCCGGTGCCCCGTCAAGGTCCGCGGTATAAAGATCGACCACATAGGTCAGCATCGCATCGCGCCGTTCCTCGGCGTGGAACGACAGCATTTCGGAGACGTTGCGCGTCTCGCAGAACGGATAGAACAGGTATTCCGCGTTGTAGCAGTAATACATCCAGAGCTTGGGCCCGGCCGCGATGATCCTGTTGACCGCGTCCTGCGCCGCACCCTCGCGGGTCAGGTCGTAGTCGATCCGCACGACCTGCCCGTCAAGATCGGGGGCCAGCGCGAAGATTTTCGACATGAAGACCAGAACCGCCCGGAACCCGAGATTCTGGTGATGCCGGATCGTGGTATCCAGCTCGGCCATGTCCTCGGCAAAGATCATCGCCACCGGCCCTTTCGCAAGGGTCGGGCCGGGATCGGCGAGGAAGGCATCGAGAGAGCTGTACTGCATGATCACTCCGGGGTTTGCCACCAGAGTCCTGAAATTTCGTGTGCATTGCAAGAGGCCCCGCTTCTGCGTTAAGTGCGCGGCTTATCCCGAGACCGGAGTGTTGCCCCCATGTCCGCGCCCAAGAAGCTTTTCATCAAGACCTATGGCTGTCAGATGAACGTCTATGACAGCGAGCGCATGTCAGAGGCGCTGGCGGGCGAGGGCTATGTGGCCACGGACACGCCGGACGATGCGGACATGATCCTGCTCAACACCTGTCATATCCGCGAAAAGGCCGCCGAGAAGGTTTATTCCGAGCTTGGACGCTACAAGCCGCTGAAGCTTGCCAATCCGGACCTCAAGATCGGGGTGGCCGGGTGCGTGGCGCAGGCCGAGGGCGCGGAAATCGTGCGTCGCCAGCCGCTTGTCGATCTGGTGGTCGGTCCGCAAAGCTATCACCGGCTGCCCGACCTTCTGGCGCGGACGGGGGGCGGGGGGCGCGCGCTCGACACCGATTTCCCCGACGAGGACAAGTTCGAGCATCTGGCCGCCCGGCCCAGGGCGCGGCGCGCGCCGTCGGCGTTTCTGACCGTGCAGGAAGGTTGCGACAAGTTCTGCGCCTTCTGCGTGGTGCCCTATACGCGCGGTGCCGAAGTGTCGCGCCCGGTCGACCGCATCCTGACCGAGGCGCGCGATCTGGTGGCGCGGGGTGTGCGCGAGATCACGCTTCTGGGCCAAAACGTGAATGCCTATCACGGTGCCGGGCCCGACGGAACAGACCGCAGCCTTGCGCAATTGATCCGCGAACTGGCCACGATCGACGGGCTGGCGCGGATCCGCTTCACCACCTCGCACCCGAACGACATGGGCGAGGATCTGATCGCGGCGCATGGCGATTGCGACAAGCTGATGCCGTATCTGCATCTGCCGGTGCAGTCGGGATCCGACAGGATTCTCAAGCGGATGAACCGCCAGCACACCGCCGAGGCCTACCTGGCGCTGATCGAGCGGCTGCGCGCGGCGCGGCCCGACCTGCACCTGTCGGGCGACTTCATCGTCGGCTTTCCCGAAGAGACCGAGGCCGATTTCCAGGCCACGCTCGATCTGGTCGCGGCGGTCGGCTACGGCTCGGCCTTCTCGTTCAAGTATTCGACCCGACCGGGGACCCCGGCGGCGGAACGCCCGCAGGTGCCCGAAGACGAAAAGAACGACCGCCTTCAGCGGCTTCAGGCGCTGTTGACGCGCCAGCAGCGCGCGCTGCAGGACGCGATGGTGGGCCGCGATGTTTCGGTGCTGTTCGAGAAGACCGGGCGCATGCCGGGGCAGATGGGCGGCAAGTCCGAGTATCTGCACGCGGTGCATGTGGCGACCGACACCGTCGCCCCGGGCGATCTGCGCCGTGTCCGGATCACCGAAAGTGGGCCGAACTCGCTGTCGGGGACGCTACTGTAGCGCGGTTCCACTGCACGTTTTGACAGTTAATTATTTGTAAACGTTTGGCAATTTTGCCTTTATGGCAGGATTGTGGCGGCGTGGGTATTGTTTCACCTTCCGACACAATATCTTGTGGATTTTCCTTCACAGCGGCCATTTTATTGCTAAAGTGTTGATTATAGTGACTTTGCGCAAAGGGCTGCAAAAGCCCTGCGCATCGTTTGGGGGAAACGAAAAAGATTGAAGGAACGATGGCTGTGGCGCATTCCGTATTCAAGTCCGCCAAGGCGGTGCTGATCAGCGCGGTGGTGGCCGCGTCGGCACTTCCCGGTGCGGTCGCCGCTGAAACCGCAAACGCGCGGGTCCCGGTAATTTCGACGCAAAACACGACGACCATCTTGGGCGAGCGCTACATCCCCGGTATCTGGGTCGATCCGGACGGCTGCGAGCACTGGGTCATGGACGACGGCGTCGAGGGCTACATGAGCCCACACGTCAATCGCAAGGGCATCCCGGTCTGCCGCCGGGGCAATGTCTGCGGCGTGATGAACTCCGACCAGTTCTTTGCCACCGACAGCTACCGCATCAGCCCTGCAGGCAAGGCCCGACTGGCAGAGTTCTTCCAGAAGGCCTCGGCCACGGCCTATGTCATCACCGGGCACACCGACAGCCGTGCCAGCGACCAGTACAACATGCGCCTGAGCTACAACCGGGCCAACTCGGTCGCGGCGGTCGGCAAGTCCGTCGGTGCCCGCATCGTCGATGTGCGCGGCTACGGCGAACGGATGCCCATCGCCTCGAACGGCACCACCACCGGCATGGCGAAGAACCGTCGCGTTGAAATCATCTGCATCCGCTAAGGGGACGAGACACATGAAAATCACCAAACTCGTGCTTCTCGGCGTCGCGGCGGCGGCTTTGTCCGCCTGCGACATGCCCGTCGGTCCCGACAAGAGCCAGGACGTCAACACCTTCGACCGCGACGACCTGTCGACCATGCGGGCGGGCATCTGGGTCGATCCCAATGGCTGCGATCACTGGATCATCGACGACGGCGTCGAGGGATATCTTTCGGCGCGGATCGACAAGTACGGCCATCCGGTCTGCTCCGGTTCCGCCCCGCCGACCGTCGCCACCGGCGATTTCAAGCAGGGATCGACCAGCATCATCGGCGACCCGCTCTGATCGGGTGCCCCACCGCCGCGATATCGCGCCGCGCAAGGGTCGTACCCCTTGCGCGGCGATTTTGTATGAAACGACCCCGGTGAACGGTTTCGCACCTTGCCACCCGGCCCCGCCCTTGGGACAATGACCACAGACTCGCAAACACGGAGAGCTGCGTGACGACAGGGACCCTGACCGACGCCTCTATCGAATTTCCCGACAATCGCCTGCTCATCGAGCTTTGTGGCGAATTCGATCGCAATCTGACCGACATCGAGGGTCGTCTGGGCGTGCAGATCTTGCGGCGCGGCAACCATCTGGCGGTGCATGGCGATGCCGACGCCCGGGATGAGGCGGTCGAGGTCCTGACCAGCCTCTACAACCGGCTCGAACAGGGCAAGGGCGTCGAGCAGGGCGATATCGACCGCGAGTTTCGCATGTCGCCGGACACCGAGGCCGAGGACCAGCTTGAGATGTTCTCGGGCGGCACCATCGAGATCAAGACCCGCAAGAAGCTGGTCGAGCCGCGCACCGAAGCGCAGAAGGCCTATGTCCGGTCGCTCTACGAGAACGAGCTTGCCTTCGGCATCGGCCCGGCGGGCACCGGCAAGACCTACCTCGCCGTCGCGGTGGGGGTGAACATGTTCATCAACGGGCAGGTCGACAAGATCATCCTCTCGCGCCCAGCGGTCGAGGCGGGCGAACGGCTGGGATTTCTGCCGGGCGACATGAAGGAAAAGATCGACCCCTACATGCAGCCGCTCTATGACGCGCTGAACGATTTCCTTCCGGGCAAGATGCTGGCCAAGATGATGGAGGAAAAGACCGTCGAGATCGCGCCCTTGGCCTTCATGCGCGGGCGCACGCTGGCCAATGCCTTTGTCGTGCTCGACGAGGCGCAGAACGCCACCTCGATGCAGATGAAGATGTTCCTGACGCGGCTTGGCGAAGGCTCGCGCATGGTGATCACCGGCGACCGCAGTCAGGTCGACCTGCCGCGCGGCGTCCAGTCCGGCCTGCGCGACGCGGAACGCATCCTGACCGACATAGACCGGATTTCGTTCAACTATTTCACGGCGGCCGACGTGGTGCGGCACCCGCTGGTGGCGGCGATCATCAAGGCCTACGACAAGGACGAAGCTGTCGGGTGAGCCGGGCCGCGCGATCATGCTGACCGAAACCATCCTCGAGGATGAGGGCTGGGCGACACACGACCTGGCCGCGCGGGCCGAGGCGAGCGCGCGCGCGGCTTTGCAGGCGCTGGGCCTCGATCCCGACGCCTTCGAGATCGCGGTGCTGGGCTGCGACGATGCCCGCATCGCCACGCTTAACGCCGATTTCCGCGGCAAGCCGCAGCCGACCAACGTGCTGAGCTGGCCCGAGGAAGACCTGTCACCCGAAACAGCGGGCATGGCCCCCCACGCGCCGGAACCGGACGGCAGCGGGGCGCATTTCCTCGGCGACATCGCCATCGCCCGTGAAACCTGCCTGCGCGAGGCCGACGAACAGCGGATATCTGCCGATGATCACGTCACGCATCTGATCGTTCATGGCGTGCTGCATCTGTTGGGATATGACCATATCCGTGACGAAGACGCCACATTGATGGAGTCGCTCGAAACGCGGATACTTGGAAATATGGGGATCACGGACCCATATTCAGACAATCGGGCCGATTGAGGCTGCAGGAGAACGGACAAGGGAATGGCCGACAGTGACGCATCGTCTGACGCAGCGCAGGGCGCGCAGGGGGACGACGCAGAAGAGAGGCCGGGGTTCTTCCGGCGCCTGTTTGACGGGATGGGCTATTCCGGCACCGACGACGTGGCAGACGACGACATGGCACCGCAGACCTCCCGGCAGAGCGTCGGGCTGGCAAACCTGCGGCGCATGCGGGTCGATGATGTGTCGATCCCCAAGGCCGACATCGTGGCGGTCGCCGACACGATCACCAAGGATGAACTGGTCACGGTGTTCCGCGATACCGGGATGACGCGCCTGCCGGTCTATTCCGGCACGCTTGATACACCCGTGGGCATGGCGCATCTGAAGGACTTCGCGCTGATGCACGGCTTCAACGGCTCGGGCACGCGGTTCAATCTCAAGAAGATGCTGCGGCCCCTGCTGTTCGTGCCGCCCTCGATGCCGATCGGTGTGCTGCTGACCAAGATGCAGACCGAACGGCGGCACATGGCGCTGGTGATCGACGAATATGGTGGTGTCGACGGGCTGGTGACCATCGAGGACCTGATCGAACAGGTCATCGGTGAGATCGAGGACGAGCATGACACCGAAGAGGACAAGAACTGGCGGATCGAGAAGCCGGGCTGCTATCTTGCGCTCGCCAAGACCCCGCTTGAGGAATTCGAGGCCGAGATCGGCGTCGACCTGACCCGGGACGAAGAGATCGACGGCGAAGAGATCGAGACCCTGGGCGGGCTGATCTTCGTGCTGGCCGGGCATGTGCCCGCGCGCGGCGAGGTGGTGGCGCATCCCGCCGGTCTCGAGTTCGAGGTGGTGGACGCCGACCCGCGCCGGATCAAGCGGCTGCGCGTGCGGCTGCCGGGGGCGCAGGGCACCGCCGCCGCCGCGACCGCCCGTTCACAGACACAACAGGCACAGGGGTCGCAGGCAGGCCCGAATGGCTGAGCGCGATGGCTGAACTGCCTCGTGCGGCGTTCCCCCGGACGCTGACCCGGCTGATGGGGGCAGCGCTGTTCCTGGGGCTGATCTATGCCACCGGACAGGCCCCCTTCGATCTGTGGTATCTGGCGCTTCCAGCGCTGGGCGGCGCGCTCTGGCTGATCTTTGCCGCCAGCACAGCGCGGCGGGCCGCATGGACAGCCTGGGCCTTCGGTGCGGGGTATTTCGGCTTCTCGATGAGTTGGCTGGTAGAGCCGTTCCTCGTCGAGGCGGCGGTGACCGGCTGGATGGCTCCGTTTGCGCTGGTGCTGGCCGCAGGCGGCTTCGCCCTGTTCTGGGCCTGGCCCGCCTGGGCGGCGGCGCGGCTCGGGCGACGCTGGCTGATCGTGCCGTTCTGGTCGCTGTCGGAACTCGCCCGGGCCTATGTGCTGACGGGCTTTCCCTGGGGTCTGGTGGGATACGTGCTGGCCCCGACGCCCGCCGCGCAATGGGGGGCCTTCATCGGCCCGCATGGGCTGACATTCCTGGTCCTGGCACTCGCGGTGCTGTGCGTTACCGCGATCGCGCGGCGCAGCATCGGTGCCGGGGCGCTGGCGCTGGTCGGTAGCGCGGCGCTGTTCGGGGGCGGGCAGGCGCTGTTGCAGGACCCGGCAGCCGATACAGGCCGCCCCGTGATCCGCCTCGTGCAGCCCAACGCGCCGCAGGACGAAAAGTGGCTGCCGGGCAAGGCGCAGGTGTTCTTCGAACGGCAGGTGCGCGCCACCGCCGCGGCCCCCACGCCCGACTTCATCCTCTGGCCCGAGACGGCGGTGCCGTCGCTGCTGAACCACGCCACCGAGGCACTGCGCGTGATCTCGGACGCGGCCGGGCCGGTGCCGGTGCTGCTGGGCGTCCAGCGCGAGGACGCGGGCCGCTACTACAACTCCTCGGTGCTTCTGGGTGCCGACGGGCAGGTGCGCGACATCTATGACAAGCATCACCTCGTGCCCTTCGGGGAATACATGCCCGCGGCCTGGCTGTTCCGCCACATCAACGTCTCGGGCCTCGCGCAGAGGGCGGAGTACGGCTATTCCGCCGGGCCCGGGCCGCGACTGCTGGACCTGGGCGCGCTGGGCAAGGCGCTGCCCGTCATCTGCTACGAAGCGGTATTTCCGCAGGATATCGGCGGTGCGGAGGCCCGCGCCGACATGATCCTGCAAATGACCAACGATGCCTGGTTCGGCGAATGGTCCGGTCCCTACCAGCATCTCATGCAGGCGCGTATGCGGGCGATCGAACAGGGGCTGCCGGTGATGCGCGCGGCCAATACCGGCGTGTCCGCGGTGATCGATGCGCAGGGCCGGGTACGCGCCAGTCTGGGTCTCGGGATGGCAGGGCATGTGGACGCGGCGGTGCCGCCGCCCTTGCCGCCGACGCTTTACAGCCGCACCGGCGACTGGCCGGTCCTGCTGTGGCTTCTGGGACTCGCGGGCGTCGCCGCGTTGCGGCCCCGTGGCAATCGCATTGACGCCCCCGGGCGCGCCGGATAACGGATAGCGCATTCCCTGTCACAACGGCTTCCTGGCGTGACAGCAGACCTCAATGGAGCACTTCCCATGTCCCGAAGCGACTACATCTTCACCTCCGAGTCCGTCTCGGAAGGGCACCCCGACAAGGTGTGCGACCGCATTTCCGATGCCATTCTCGACGCGCTGCTGGCCGAAGACCCGCTGGCCCGCGTCGCCTGCGAGACCTTCGCCACCACCAACCGTGTCGTTATCGGCGGCGAGATCGGTCTGACCGATCAGGCCAAGTTGACCGAATACATGGGCCGCATCCCCGAGATCGTGCGCGCCTGCATCAAGGATATCGGCTACGAGCAGGACGCGTTCCACCACGCCACCTGCGAGATCACCAACCTGCTGCACGAACAATCCGCTCATATCGCGCAAGGCGTGACCGGCGAACGCGGCGACGAGGGGGCGGGCGATCAGGGCATCATGTTCGGCTATGCCACCAACGAGACAGACGCGCTCATGCCCGCGCCGATCCTCTATTCCCACGCCATCCTGCGGCGGCTTGCCGAAGCGCGCAAATCCGGGGCCGAGCCGCTCTTGCGCCCCGACGCCAAGACCCAGCTTTCGGTGCGCTACGTCGACGGCAAGCCGGTCGGGGTCACCCAGATCGTGCTGTCGACGCAGCACGCGGACGACAGCCAGAGCTCGGCCGATATCCGCGCCATCGTCGAGCCCTATATCCGCGAGGTTCTGCCCGAGGGCTGGATCACACCCGCGACCGAATGGTGGGTGAACCCCACCGGCACCTTCGTGATCGGTGGCCCCGACGGCGATGCCGGTCTGACCGGGCGCAAGATCATCGTCGACACCTATGGCGGTGCGGCCCCCCACGGCGGCGGCGCGTTCTCGGGCAAGGATCCGTCCAAGGTGGACCGGTCCGCCGCCTATGTGGCGCGCTACCTGGCCAAGAACGTGGTCGCGGCGGGTCTGGCCGAGCGCTGCACCATCCAGCTGTCCTACGCCATCGGTGTGGCCAAGCCCTTGTCGATCTATTGCGACACGCTGGGCACCAGCGAGCATGACGCGGAGGCCATCGAACGGGCGATCGGCAACGTGATGGACCTGACGCCGCGGGGCATCCGCACGCATCTGGATCTGAACAAGCCGATCTATGAACGCACGGCCGCCTACGGCCACTTCGGCCGCGAACCCGACGCCGATGGCGGCTTCAGCTGGGAACGCACGGATCTGGTCGACGCGTTGAAAGCCGCGCTCTGAGGCCTGGCCGATCGGGTCCGTGACCGGTGCGGGGGCGCCGGTCGGGCATCATGTGGACTTCGCAGGGGCCGGAACCGCAGCGGCGGTGTCCGGCCTCGCCCGAAGACCGGTCACACTTCCCGGTCATGGCGCGCCGGGGCCATCGTCCTCGGACCGTTCGAGCAGCCAGGGTTTCTCCATCAGATCCTTCAACCGGTCGAGAGAGCGTGCCGCGTAAAACCCGTCCGCGACGCGTTCGTCGAAGGTGTAGCGGATCGTGACCATGGGGCGGATTTGCGACGTGCCGTCTTCGCCGATGACCATGCGCGGATGGACCTTTCCGATCACCGCGAAGATCGGC
This sequence comes from Roseivivax sp. CAU 1753, assembly GCF_054482575.1. Classification (NCBI taxonomy): domain Bacteria; kingdom Pseudomonadati; phylum Pseudomonadota; class Alphaproteobacteria; order Rhodobacterales; family Roseobacteraceae; genus Roseivivax; species Roseivivax sp. CAU 1753. The sequence continues at coordinate 68,525 of NZ_JBTLRF010000010.1, forward strand.
AGCGTGCCATGCTCGAACAGGTGGTGATAGGCGCTGTCGAGCCCGATCGACCCCAGATGCGAGATCATGACCGAGGCATAAAGCGGGTCGTTTCCGGCCAGGGCCTTGGGCGTGACATTCAGCCAGTCGGTGAACTTCTGCAGCTTCGGAAGCACCGGAAAAAGGATGCGCGGAAGCTTGAAAATCTGCTTCAATTCGTTTTCGGATCGGGTCAGTCGGGTTCTCGACCGTCCTTCCCCGATGGCCTGTTCGGTCAGATCGCGCACCTTGCGGATGCCATCTTCGTTCTGGAAGATCTGCTTGACCACGGTCAGTTGCGTGTCGTCGGACTTCGTCTTGATGACAGCAATCGACATCGCAACATCGTCGCGCTGATAAAGCCGGGCGCCCGCGATAAAGCGGTTCATCTCCGGTCGTTCGCCCAGCACCCGCACGATCGCGGCCATATAGACGTGAAAGGGCCGCAGCTCCGGGCGCGTTCCGTCGTTCCAGCGTTCGATGTAGCCAAGCGTCTCGCCGACGTCGATGTGCTGCTTGAAATAGACCGAAGAGCCCACGCGGGACGGCATCAGATAGGGCATGAACTGCCGAAGCCGCGGGGCGTTTCGTACCCGTTTTCCGTCGGCACGGTCTCCGAAAAGCATCTACCGCTCCGCCTCGGCGTCGGGGCAAGGGCGGTGTCCTGTGCGGGCGTCGGCGCGGTGGGTCGTCTGCGGGCAGGGCGAAAGGCTGGACATCACGCGTACGGGTCTCTTTTCATCTGGGTCACGCCCCGAAACCGTGATCCGGGCGCGCGGTGATGACACGCCTACGGCAATCGGGGAAGATGCTCCGTGATCTAGGTCAAGGCTGACGGCGCGGTCGTCGCCATAAGGTGCGCATGATTTGGACAATTGCGGAGACCGAAATGCACAGGGCGGACGACAACGGCGTCACGGACGTGTCGATGGCAAGGCGGCCATGATCCGATCCGGCGCGTTGGCGCGACTGCTGCTGCTTGCGGGGGTGGCTGGCCTCTCGGGCTGCCTGCCCGGCGAGGACGATGGCCTGCCGGGCTATGTCGAGGGCGATTTCGTCACCATTGCGCCGCGCGTTCCCGGTCGGATCGTCCAGATCGCGGTGTCCGAGGGCGACACGGTGCGCGCAGGCCAGCTTTTGTTCCGGCTCGATCTGACCGAGGCCAAGCTCAACCTCGCGCAGGCGCGTGCGCAGGTCGCCGAGGCCGACGCCATGCTTGCCAATCTCACCAGCGGGGGACGCCCCGAGGAAATCCATCCGCTCGAGGCGGCGATTGCGGCGCTCGAGGCAGAGTACAATCAGGCGAAAAGCGATCTCGACCGGGCCCGGACGCTGTTCGATCGCGGCATCATTTCGGAGGCGCAGTTCAACGCCGCGCGGTCCGGCATGGAGCGCGGAGCGGCGCGTCTGGAGGAAGCCCGCGCCAATCTCGACCTTGCCACCGGACCATCGCGCAGCGAGTTGATCGAGGCGCAGCGCCAGCGCATGTCGCTGGCGCGGGCGCAACGGGACCTCGCGGAATGGCAACTGGCCGAGCGCAGCGTGTCCTCGCCCGCCGCCGGGACCATCGAGACGCTGATCCGGCATCCGGGCGAACAGGCCGCGCCACTGGCCCCGGTCCTCACGATGCTTCCCGAAGACGCGGTCTTCGTGATCTTCTTCGTCTCGGAGGTCGAGCGCGGCACCTTGCAGCCCGGACGCGAGGTCGGCATCGCCTGCGAGGGCTGCGGCGCGGGCCAGACCGCCCGGGTGGTCTATATCGCCGGTGGGCCGGAATTTACCCCGCCGGTGATCTTTTCCGAAAGCCGCGCGCAGAAACTAACCTATCGTGTCAAGGCCATCCCGACGCGCCAACCGAACCGCCTCAAGCCCGGCCAAATCGTCAGTGTGACGCTTTCCGATGCCGTCGATTGACGTCACCGGTCTCAGCAAGACCTTCGGGTCGCGGACCGTCGTGTCCGAGGTGTCGCTGACCGCGCATGCCAGGGAAATCCTGGGCGTGCTGGGGCCGAACGGGTCGGGAAAGACAACGCTTCTGCGGATGATCTGCGGCCTGCTGACCCCCAGCGCGGGGCAGGGCCAGGTGCTCGGTCGGGACATTCTTGCGGATCAGGCATGGCTGCGCACGCAGGTGGGCTACATGGCGCAGCGCTTTTCGCTTTATGAGGATCTGACGATCCGCGAAAATCTGAGTTTCATGGCGCGCATCCACGGCATTCCGTCCCGCAGGGCGCGGATCGACGAAGCGCTTGGCCATCTGGGCAGCGCGGTTCGGCCCGACCAGCTTGCCGGGACCTTGTCGGGCGGCTGGAAGCAGCGCCTCGCGCTTGAGGCCTGCCTGTTGCACGCCCCGCGAATCCTGCTGCTGGACGAGCCGACGGCAGGGGTCGATCCGACCGCCCGGCGCGCGTTCTGGGCATATATCCAACGCATCGCGGCGCGCGACGTCACGGTCATGGTCTCGACCCACTACATGGACGAGGCAGAGCGCTGCGACCGCATCGCCATCGTCTCCGACGGCCGTCTGGCGGCGATCGGCACCGCGCCGGAACTGGCGGCGCGGTCGGGACTCGTCGCGTTCCAGGCCACCGGTCCCGACATCGACGCGCTTGAGGCCGCGCTCCGGGAAATGCCCGGCATCGCGCAGCTGGCGCGCTTCGGCGATCACCTGCGCATTCTGGGCCGGGATGCAGCGCAGATCGAGAGGCTGCTGGCGGATCTGCCTCAGGCAGGCACCGCCGCCATCGCCCGCACCCTGCCGGGGATCGAGGACATCTTCATCGAGCATACCGGCGGCGGGCGCGCCAGGACCGGCAAGAGCGGGGTGTCGGCATGATCTTTCGCAGCCACCGCTTCGTCGCCGTCCTGGAAAAGGAATTCCTGCAGTTCCGCCGCGACCGGCTGACCTTCGGCATCCTGAGCGCGCTGCCCGCGCTGCTTCTGCTGCTCTATGGCTATGCGATCGAGATCGACGCGCGGAACCTGCCCGCCGCGGTGATCGATCTGTCGCAAACCGCCCAGTCGCGGGACTTCATCGCCGCGGTCGAGCTGACGGAATATGTCCGCATCGACCGGATCAACCCCGCCCCCGAAGCCGCCAATCGCGCGGTCTTGGCCGGGGATTACGTGTTCGTTCTGACCATCCCTTCGGATTTCGGACGCCGCGTTCTGCGTGCCGACGCAGCGCCGGTTCTTGTCGAGGTCGATATGTCGGACCCGTCGGGCTATGGCGGTGCCATCGCCGCGATCCGCGCCGTGGCCGCCGATTTTGGGCGTCCCGCATCATCCGGCGCGACACAGCAGGAGGCGGGCGTCGCGCTGATCGTGCATCGCCGGTTCAATCCCGAAGGCATCAACCACTATGTCAGCGTGACCGGCCTGCTCGGTCTGCTTCTGGAGATCACCGTCATGGTCGCCGCGGGCCACGCGCTGACCCGGGAACGCGAACGCGGCACCATGGAGAACCTGCTGGCGACGCCGGTCAACGCGGGCGAGCTGATGCTGGGCAAGATCGTGCCCTATATCATCCTCGGCATGGTCGAAGCCGGGATCATCCTGACCCTGGCCTTCTTCCTGTTCGAAGTGCCGTTTCTCGGCGACTGGGCGGTTCTGGGTCTCGCGTGTCTGGTGTTCGTGACCAGCGCGGTGCTTTTCGGCTACTCGATCTCGAGCTTCGTCGACACCCAGATCCAGGCGGCGCAGCTGATCGTCTTCTATCTGACGCTGTCGATCATGCTGTCGGGCTTTACCTTCCCGTTTCTCGGCATGCCGGGATGGGCGCAGATGGTCGGCGAAGCGCTGCCGCTGACGCACTTCATCCGCATCGTCCGCTCGGTCATGCTGAAGGGGGCGGGGTTCGGTGAAATCTCGGACGAACTCATCTGGCTTTGCGGATATGTTCTGCTGTTTGCGGTGCTGTCGATCTGGCGCTTCCGGCACACGCTCGACTAGCGTCACGCGATGTCTGCGATCCCGCGATGCGCATGATTTGACGCGCGCAGGGGGCATCCCGGGGGCGCCGTGGGCGCGCGCCGGAAAACCCGGCAGGCTGTCAGGCCTCAGCGGTCGCGGAAGTGATCTTCGGCATCGGAGACGTCGATTCCCAAGGCCTCAAGCCCTGCCTCGAGGTGATCCGCCAGTTCCGGAATGCCTGACAGATAGTCCTGCGTCGGCGCCGTCGCCTCGGCCCGTGCGGTCGCCAGCGCTTCGTCCCATTCGCTGGCATCGAAACTGTCGCGTCCAACCCACATGAGCGCGACGAGGTTCGCCGCCTCGTCTTCGTTCAGCCCCGAGATATAATCGCTGAGGGCGTGGCTTTGCGGCCCGTATTCCCGCGCGAGGAATATGACCCGAACGACCTTGTTGGTGCTGATCTCTGGCAAATGGGCGGCCTTTCCTGCGATCTGAACTGGTGCCACGAAGTCAAACGCCACCGATCCGGCTTTGGCAAGACGGTTTGCGGTCGCCGGTGCCTGACGTCAGGGACGCCTTGCACCGGGCAACCGACGCTTGCAAGGCCCTGCGCCGCCTGCCCTCAGCGCAGCAGACCGAGGCTTTCCATCTTGACGTCAAGAGGACCGGCAAGATCCGCGATCGAATCGTGCAGGAGCTGCAGGGCGTAGTGCGGGTTGTGCGCGTAGGCGCCGGGGTCGGCGGTGACGAGCTTCCAGTTGTAGACCGCGCGCAGCATGCGCGGTGTCCAGCTGGCATAGCTGACCGCTTTTCCGTCCGCGGTATCGGCTACGCCGTCGCCATTGGCGTCCGCGAAGAAATAGGGATACCGCCCGCTGTCATGGTGGATCGGCGTTCCGGCAACTTCGGCCCCGTAGCGTGTCACCATGTCCAGCAGCCGCGCGGCGTTCTTGCGGATGTCCTCGCTGATGCCCTGACGGGTGTTGCCGCTGCCGTCATAGCTCTGGCGGGAAATGCGGATCGCTTCCGGCTCGCCGTTCTCGTGGCAGGTGGAACAACTTTGCACCTGAACCTCCAGCGTGTGCGGCTGGTGGCAGGACACGCAGCTGTCGATCGGTCGCGCGTGGAAGAACCGGCCGGTGTACGTGCGGCCCTCGTAGTGATACCCCGCGCCGCCATAGCCGCCAAGCCAGGTCGCCGCGGCGGTCGCGTAATGCGGATTGATAAAGCGCAGACCCGCGTCCGGCGTGTCATCCGGCAAATCGCCGACGGCCTTGGTGACCGTGGCACCTGCGGTCCGGCCCTGGTGGCAGGTCATGCACGAGGCCTCGACGCCGTCCACCGGATGCATCACGCCGCTGGGCATCTGTATCTCGGTGATCTGTGCCAGGCCGGGGTTGTGGCAGGTCGCGCAGTCCACAACGCCGCCGGTGTCGATCGGGGTCTCGGGGATGCCCGGTTTGCTGCCGTCGAGGCCGTGAAAGCTGCGGAAGCCCTCCCCCGAATGGCACACCGAACATTCGGCCCGGATTTCTTCGTCCTCGTCCCAATGGCGAAAGGCTTCTGCGGCGGCGTCCGCGTGGGCAGAGCGGAACCAGTCCGCAATGGCCGAATTGTTCTCGATCTCGATCTCCTCGGGGTTGAAGGGACCGGATTTCGGGATCACGAACGGGATCACCGCATCCTCGCTGACGAAGGGGATGTCCGACACGTTCACATCCCCCTCCGCGGTCTGCGCAAAGCCGACATGGCCCGAGGTCAGCGCGAGACCTGCGGTGAGCAAAACAAGGGCGAAGCTGGCGGTGATTGCGGAATGGCGCATGACTTTTCGTTCCAGTGCTTGAGTGTCGTCGCATCTGTGAAGTAGCCTATAGCGATAAGCATTTCTGACAAAACGGAAAGTGGCGAATGGGCAGGACGTGGACAGGCGGCATGGCCACTCTTCGAGGACGAAGGGGCGGTCTCGTTTTGCCGTTGGACACGCCACCATACGACAGCGCGCAGCCGGTTCCGTCCCTGACAGAGGAGGCCGCCGTGGTCGCCCCCCCGGGCTGCGATCTGCGCCTCGATCTCGAGGTGGCGGAGGACGATCTGGTCGCCGAAGGCGCGCCCGTCGCACGGCTCAGGCACGCCCCGGATATCCGTCTGGTTGCGCCGATGGCCGCACGCGTGGCGCGTATCCGGCTGGCTCCGGGCCACAGGCTGGGCGAGATCGTGCTGTTCCGCGAGGCCGGGGGCGACACGGTCCGGCACGAGACGCAGGCCGCCGGGACCGCGCAGGAAGCGCTGGTGCGGCTGATGCAGCACGCGGGCTTCTGGCCCCGGCTGCGGCGGCGCCCCTATGGCGGCATGCCCGCCGCCGCCGAACGTCCCGGCGCGATCATCGTGATGGCCTGCGACACGCGCCCCTTCGCGCCCGATCCGCGCCATGATGTCGCAGACCGCCCGGAGGCCCTCGGGCGCGGTCTTGCGGCCCTTGCGCTGTTGACGGACGGCCCGGTCTTTCTGTGCCAGGATGCCGCCCGCCCCCTGATGCGGCCAGAGGATACCGGTCCGCGCGTCACCCATGTGCCGGTCGGTCGGTACCATCCGCAGGGGCTGGCCGGGATCCGCCTGCACGACCTTTGTCCGGCCACGGATGCGCGCCCGGTCTGGGACCTGCACGCGGGCGACGTGGCGGACCTCGGTGTCCTTCTGGACACCGGGGCGCTGCCGCAGACGCTTGTGGTCTCGGTGGCCGGGCCCGCGCTGACCGGATCGCGGCTGCTGCGCTGCCAGATCGGCGCGGACATCCGTGGCCTGAGCTATGGCGCCACCCGCCCCGGTCCGCATGTCGTGCTGGCAGGCTCGCCTCTCGAGGGTCGGCGCGTGCAGTGGCTCAGGCCGCGCGACCGTCAGGTCACCGTGCTGCCCGAGACGCCCAAGGCCGCGCCGCCGCACTGGTTCCTGTCGGCGCTGACCCGTTCCTCGCGGCCCCGGCCGATCATTCCCACGGCGGCCCTGTCGCAGGCCACCGGCGGTGCCTTTCCCGCCATGGCGATGCTGCGCGCGCTCAGCACCGGGGACGACGAGACGGCGACGCGGCTGGGCGCGCTGTCGCTGGTCGAGGAAGACCTCGCCCTGGTCGATTACATTGTTGGGGGCGCGCCCCGGGCAAGCGATCTTCTGCGCGGCTTCCTCGACCGCGCGCGTGCGGAGACCGCGCAATGATCCGGGGGCTGTGGGACCGGGAGACGGTGGCGCTGCTGGTGATCGCGGCGCTGGCGCCCGTGGCGCTGGCATGGCTCTGGTCAGAGGGCGCGGGCGCGGTCGCGCGGCTTGCCTTCGCTCTGATCGTCTCGGGTGGCTGGCACGTGATCTTCATGCTGGCCCGCGCACAACCCCCGTCATTCGCCGGCGCGATCACGGCGCTTGCCGTCGCCATGCTGGCCCCCGAGGAGCTCGGCGCTTTCCGGCTGGCGCTCGGCATCAGCTTCGGCGTCGTCTTCGGCGAGCTTGTGTTTGGCGGATGGGGGCGCAATGTCGTCAACTCGGCCACGGTCACGCTGGCCTTTCTGGGCTTCGGTTTTCCCGCCTTCGCCTGGCCCGACTTCATCGCGCCGGTGGCCTGGGCGGCGATCGGCGCGGCGGCGCTTGGCGTGGCGCTTGGCGTCATGCCGTTGGGGGTGATCGCCAGCGCGACGCTCTTTGCGGCGCTCTGCTGGGCTGCGGGGCTTGCGATCGTGGATGTCCTGCCTGCGGCGGCGATCGCGCTGGTCCTTCTGGTCGCCGATCCGGTGACAAGCGCGGCCACGACGGTCGGCCGGTGGCTCTATGGCGGGCTGTACGGGGCCCTTGTCCTGTTGTTCGCGACCGGCTGGAACGGGGCGGCCCCGATCCAGCTCTGCGTGGCGGCGGCGCTTCTGGCCTCGCTGGCCGCGCCGCTGCTCGACGATATTGCGATCGGCCTGTGGGTGATGCGAAGAAGGAGACGGCATGGCGGACCCTGAAGACAGACCACCGGTCCAGGGCCCCTGGCGGCGGTTTCTGGCCCAGCCACGGGACAGCCGCGCCAAGACCATCGCCGTGGCCTTCGCGGTGTCGGCGGTCTGTGCGATCCTCGTCAGCACAGCCACGGTCTATCTGCGTCCGATCCAGGCCGCGAACCGCGCCGCAGAGGAACAGGCCCGGGTCGAAAGCCTGGTGCGCGGTATCCCGGGCATGGCGGAGCTGCTGGAGCGTTCTGGCGGCACGCTCGGCACCGTGGTGATCGATCTCGCGCGGGGGCGCGCGGCGCAGACGGTCACCCCCGACACGCTGGAGGCCGCGCTGGCCGATCCCGCCAACTGGAGCGCGCTGGACCCGGCTGCGGATCTTGCCGGGCTTGGCCAGCGCCCCGACTACGCGCAGGTCTTTCTGCTGCGCGACGACGACCGCGTGGCGGTCGCCCTCCTGCCGATTTCGGGGTCGGGCTATAACGGCCGCATCGACGCGGTCCTGGCGCTGGGCGGCGACATGACCACCATAGCGGGTCTTGCGATCACGGCGCATTCCGAAACGCCCGGCCTTGGCGCGCGCATCGAAGAAAGCGCCTGGCTGTCCGATTTCCCCGGCACCCGCACGCGCGACGACGCCGGGACGCTGCGGTTCTCGGTGGCGCGGGGTCAGGCCTCGAGCGTCTACGAGGTGGACGGCATTACCGGCGCCACGCGGACGTCCAATGCGATGACGCGGATGATTCGTTTCTGGCTTGGTCCCGAAGGTTATGGCCCCTTGCTTGACGCTATCCGCCGCGGGGAGTTCTGAGCCATGGCCCGCACGCCGCAGCTCTGGACGATCCTGACCACGCCCCTGGTGCGGGAAAATCCCGTGACGCTTCAGATCCTCGGGCTGTGCTCGGCGCTGGCGGTCACCACGTCGCTGCCCACCGCGCTCACGATGTCGGCGGCGCTGACCGTGGTGCTGACGCTGTCGGCGGGGATCATCAGCGTGATCCGGCGGTACATCCCCGACACGATCCGGCTGATCGTCCAGATCGTCATCGTGGCCTCTCTGGTGATCGTCCTGGAACAGATCCTGCAGGCCTACCTGTTCGAGATCAGTCAGGCGCTTTCGGTCTACGTGGCGCTGATCACCACGAACTGCCTTGTGCTGGGGCGCACGGAATCCTTCGCGCGGCACAATCCGCCGGTGCCCGCCATGGTCGACGCGTTCGGCAACGGGCTTGGCTATTCGCTGATCCTGGTGGTGATCGGTGCCACGCGCGAGCTGTTCGGAAAGGGCGAACTGATGGGCGCGACGGTGCTGCCGCTGGCCGAGGACGGCGGCTGGTTCACGCCGCTCAGCCTCATGCTGCTCGCCCCCAGCGCCTTCTTCCTGCTTGGTATCCTGGTCTGGGCCATCCGCTCGGTCCGGACCGAGCAGGCCGAGGCACCTGAATTCGCGCCCGCCAAGGCACAGGGGCCCGCGGAATGACGGATCTGTGGACACTCTTTCTCGAGGCGAGTTTCGTCTCCAACATGCCGCTGACGCTGTTTCTCGGCCTGTGCACCTTCATCGCGCTTTCGCGGCGGCCCGAGGCGGCGCTGGGGCTTGGCGTGGCGATCACCGGCGTGCTGGGGGTTACCGTTCCGCTCAACCAGATCATCTACGACGCGGTGCTGTCACCGGGCGCATGGACCTGGGCAGGGATGCCCGAGCTCGACCTCTCCTATCTGTCGCTGATCGCCTTCATCGGCGTGATCGCGGCAATGGTGCAGCTTCTTGAGATGGTGCTTGACCGGTTCTTCCCGGCGATCCACGCCGCCTTCGGTGTGTTCCTGCCCCTGCTGACGGTGCAATGCGCGATCCTTGGCGGCAGTCTCTTCATGGTCGAACGCAGCTACACGCTGCCGCAATCGGTGGTCTTCGGTCTCGGCTCTGGGGTGGGGTTTGCCGTCGCGGTGGTGATGCTGAGCGCGATCCGCACACGCCTGGCCTATGCCGACCTGCCCGATGGCCTGCGCGGGCTGGGCATCACCTTCATCCTGTCGGGGCTGATGTCGCTCGGCTTTGCCTCATTCGCGCTGATGGCCGCGCAATGACCGAAATCCTCGTCGGCAGCGCGCTTCTGACCCTGATCGTCACCGGCCTGACGGTCGGACTTCTGATGGCGAAGCGGCGGCTGGTGCCCGGCGGCGTGATCGACGTGACGGTGAACGGCACGACCCACCTGAAGGCCGAGCGCGGCGAAAAGTTGCTGGGCGTACTGCACCGGGGCGGCATCGGCATTCCCGCGGCCTGCGGCGGGTCGGGCACCTGCGGGCTTTGCCGGGTCACGGTGATCGGCGCGGGCGATCCGCAGGCGACCGAGCGCGGCATCCTGTCGGCGCGGGAACGGCGCGATCACGTGCGGCTTGCCTGCCAGACAAGCCTGCGCAACGACTGCGCGGTGACGATCCCGCAGGATGTGCTGGCCGCGGGCGGCGGGTTCACGACGCGCGTGCGTTCGGCCCGGATGCTTGCGCCCCTCATCCGCGAAATCGTGCTGGAGCTTCCCGCCGACCAGTCCTTCGACTTCCGCGCCGGTGATTTCCTGCAGATCTCGGCACCGCCCTACCGGCTTGCGTTTTCGGCGCTGACACTGCCGGACGCGTATCGCGACGTCTGGGCGCGGTCGGGCTGGGACCGGCTTCGCGTCGCCTCGGACAGCGTCGTGACCCGGGCCTATTCGCTCGCCAACCGGCCCGAGGATGTCGGCGTCGCCGTCTTCAACATCCGTCTCGCGGTGCCACCGGCGGGCGGCGAGGCCGAGATCCCGCCCGGGGTTGTGTCAAGCTGGCTTTTCTCCGTCTCCGAGGGCGACCCGGTGGAGGTGTCGGGCCCCTTTGGCGATTTCCACGTCAGCGATACCGGGCGCGAGATGGTCTTTGTGGGGGGCGGCGTCGGGATGGCCCCGCTCCGGGCGATGATCCACCAGGAACTCGGTCGGGGCTCGCGGCGCAGAATCCGCTACTTCTATGGCGCGCGCTCGGCGGTCGACCTGTTCTATACCGGGGAATTCGACGCACTGGTCAGCCGGCACGCCAACTTCACCTTCACGCAAGCGCTGTCCGATCCGGCACCGGGCGACCGCTGGCGGGGCGCCACCGGCTTTATCCACGAAACGCTGCGGCAGGAGATGCAGCAGCATCCGGCCCCGGAGGATTGCGACTATTACCTGTGCGGGCCGCCGGTGATGATCTCGGCCGTGCTTGCGACACTTGCCCGCCTCGGGGTCGAGCCGGGCAACATCTTCAACGACGATTTTGGGGTTTGATCCATGACAGCGACGCGACACGGGATCGAAAGGCGCGGCTTTCTGCGCATGACAGCCGCCGCGGCGCTCGTGCCGCCCGGCATCGCCCGGGCCGGGACGCCCGCGACGGAACGGATCGGGGGCCGCGCCTTTGCGACGACCTGGTCGATCACGGCCCCCATTGGCACCGGGCTGGCGCGGCTGCGCCCCCGGATCCTGCGCCTCCTGGCGTTGGTCGATCGCCAGATGTCGCCCTGGCGCCCGGACAGCGAGATCACCGGCGTGAACCGTGGGCGGGCCGGGCGCCACGCGGTTTCCGCGGCCACCGCCACGGTCTGCCGGGCGGCGCTTGAGGTCGCCGGGGCCAGCGGCGGATGCTTCGACCCCACCGTCGGCCCGCTCGTGTCGCAATGGGGCTTCGGCCCGATCGAGGGCGATGCGGACGGCGGGTGGCGGGGCCTCTCGGTCGCGGGCCAGGCGGTCGACAAGGCCAGCGACGGGCTTACCGTCGATCTTTGCGGCATCGCGAAGGGATGGGCGCTGGACCGGATGGCCGACATCGTGACCGCGGCCGGGCACCGGCACGCGCTGCTCGATATCGGGGGCGAAATCCTGGGAATCGGGGCGGCGTCGTCCAGCCGATCCTGGCAGGTCGGTGTCGAGGATCCCCGCGCGCCGGGCAACATGATCGCCGCACTCGCGCTGCGCGATGTCGCCGTCGCCACATCGGGCCTTGCCTGGCAGTCCTACGCGATAGGAGGCCGCGCCTACGGCCATATCGTCGATCCGGCGACGGCACGGCCCGCGGCGGGTGCGTTGCGTTCGGTTTCGGTGGCGCATGCGCAGGCGATGACCGCCGACGCCTGGGCCACGGCGCTTTTCGCCGCGGGGGCAGAGGCGGGACCGACCCTCGCGCGGTCGCGCGCGCTGTCCGCCCTGTTCCTGATCGAGCGGGACGGCAAACTCGTCCAGGAGATGACGGGCGCGATGACGGAGATCCTGCTATGATGGGTCTGAAAGGGGGGCGCCTGTGGAACTGATCTTCGCACCCATCGTCTTTCTGCTGGCCGCCGCGGGGCTCGGGCTGGGCCTCGCGCTTGGGCGCGGGCCGGTACGGGGCAGCTGCGGTGGCCCGTCCTGCCTCGCGGGTGACGCCTGCGGTGCCTGCCCGAGAAAGGCCCGGCGCGACACAGGGAAAGACGGATGACCCGGAGCCTGCAGGTCCGCGACGGGATGGTCACCGACTTCCTGCGTCTTGCGCCGGGCGACCCGATCCGGCAGGCCGTCGCCGCGCTGGTGAAAAGCGGCTCCCATGCCGCCCCGGTCGTCGAGGCGGATGGCGCGCTTTGCGGGATCCTGACGGAAAAGGACTGCTTCCGGTCGGTCCTTCACGCCAGCTATTATCAGGAATGGCGCGGCACGGTTTCCGAGCATCTTTCGCCCGATGTCGTCACCATCGAGTCCGCCGAGGACATGGTGCGCGCCGCCGAGACATTCCTGTCGCTGCCGCACCGCGTGCTGCCCGTTCTGGAGGGCGGCAAGCTGATGGGGATGCTGGAACGGTCGACCGTCATGGCCGCCCTTCTGCAGCGTAGCTGACACGGGGCCGTGCGGGCAGGGGGCGCTGCCCCCTCTTCGGGCCTGAAGGCCCGAATTCACCCCCGGAGTATTTCTGGTCCGTTCGTGACAGCAGCCCGGTTTCGGTGACGCGGCGGCTGTCAGAAGGGGCGCGTGCCGTTGAGCCTGAGGAACAGGCTTTCTTCGTCATCGTTGCGGAAGAACGGGACCGACACGGGCGGTGTCGGATCCGACGCGCGCGCGGCGACCTCGGCCAGGACGACTTCGGTTATGAAGGGCATGTCGAGGGCGCGGACCTCGTCCAGAGCGACCCAGCGCAGATGCGACAGCTCGTCCGACGCGGCGGAGAAATCGTCCGGGTCCGAGGCCAGCGCATCGGCATCGGCCAGAAAGAACCGCGCATCGAACCGGCGGGGGCGGCCCGGAGGGGTGATCGCGCGGAACACGAATTGCAGCGCCTCGGCCGAGGGCAGGTGGCCCGTGGCGGCAAAATCGCGCCAGTCCGCGGGGGCATCGGGCCACTGGCCCGGCGTGCCGAGCACCTGGCCGGTCTCTTCGAACAATTCGCGGATCGCGGTGAGCGGCAACGCGCGGGCGGCGGCGTGTGCCGCATCCTCGAGCAGGCGATCGCGGCACACCCCCGGCAACGCGCGGGCCAGAGGCACGTCGGCATCGCCGGTATCGCGCGCGCCGCCGGGAAAGACGAATTTCGACGGCATGAAGGCCGCCTTGGCGCCACGCTGACCCATCAGCACGCGCGGACGCGTCGCCCGGTCGCGCAGCACGATCACCGTCGCGGCATCGCGCAACGCGGTCTTGTCGGCAGGTGCGCCCGTGGGAGTGCGTGCGGTCATGTGGTCCCTTTGTGTCAGGCCCGCGGATCGGTGGTGTCGGCGGCTCCGCCACCGAACCCGTGCATCCCGCGCGCCCATTGGAACGCGACGATCGCGCCCTTGAATCGCGGCAGAAGGTAAAGCGAAAGGCCGATGCATCCAACCGCGAAGATGGTGAACAGCGTCAGCGGCTCGGGCCGCCAGGTTTCGAAGACGATCAGCAGGAGCGGTGCCATCAGGTGCCCGACGATCAGGATCGTGAGATAGGCCGGACCGTCATCGGCGCGGTGATGATGCAGGTCCTCGCGGCAGACCTGGCACCGGTCGCGCACCTTGAGATAGCCTGACAGCAGCGGTCCTGTGCCGCAGTTAGGACAGCGCCGACGCCAGCCCTTGATCAGGGCGGGCATGGTCTCTCGGGGGGCGGCGGTATCTTCGGCGGACGGCATGGTCTCTCCTTGGTGGTTGCGCGGTATATGGCCTGCTTCGCCTGCCCGATAAAGGTGCCAGGGTCCCGTGCGGCTGGATGTCGCGCAAGAATACCGGCGTTTTTCGCCTTTCCGGAAATAATTTCGACGGGTTTGAGTGGCACGTGCGTGAAAGGGATGTGCGCCAGGCCGGAAACGGCCGTGCATGACCGAGTACTCTGCCAGCCAGACCAACCCACAGACCAAACGACAGACCAACCTCAGGAGACCCAAGATGACCAAGACACATATGATTTCCGCCGCCCTGACCAGCCTGCTTGTCCTTGGCGCTGCCAGCGCGCAGGCGCAGGGCCAGGGCCCGCGCGGCGAAGGTCGGATGCCCGCCTTCTCGGTGCTTGATGCGGATGGCAGCGGCACGATTTCGCGCGCCGAACTCGCGGCGCTGGGCGAGGCCCGGTTCAAGGCCACCGACAGCAACGGCGACGGCAAGCTGACGGCGAACGAGATGAAGGCGGCGGCTGACGGTCGGCGCGCCGATGGGGCCGCCCGGATGATCGACCGCCTGGATTCGAACAAGGACGGCGCGCTTTCCTATGCCGAGATGTCCGCCGGCCGCGGCCCGGCGCAGATGTTCGAGCGGCTCGATGCAAATTCGGATGGCGCGCTGTCCGAAGAGGAGTTCGCGCAGTTGAAGACGCTGCGGGGCGGACGGCAGGACGGTCAGCGCGGCCAGCACCGCAACAACTGAGCCTGTGCGCGCGCCCTTGTCCAGGCAGCAGGGGCGCGCTAGGCGAGAGGGCGATGGTGGGCATCTTTGGCGCTGGATGTGATGAACAACGAAAGCGACGGGCGCCTTCTGGCGCGTGTGGCGGCGGGCGAGGCCGACGCGGCCCGGGCGCTGACGACGCGGCTTGCCCCGCGCGTGTTTGCCCATGCCTTTCGGATGCTCGGCGATCGCGCCGAAGCGGAGGATGTCACGCAGGACGCGCTTTTGAAGCTCTGGCGCATCGCCCCCGATTGGGAAAATGGCCGCGCCGAGATCACGACATGGCTCTATCGGGTGACCGCCAACCTGTGCATCGACCGCTTGCGCAAACGGCGCACCACCGGGCTCGAGGCGGCGCCGGAACTGGCGGATCGTTCGCCATCGGTTGTCGAGGCGATAACCGCGCGGGACCGCGCCGCAGCCCTGCAGGAGGCGCTTGGCGATCTGCCCGCGCGACAACGGCAAGCGGTGGTTCTGAGACATCTGGAGGGATGCGCGACCGTCGATGTGGCGCGCATCATGGACATCGGGCCGCGGGCGGCCGAAAGTCTGATCGCCCGTGGCAAACGTGCCCTCGAGGCGCGGCTTCTGGGACGACGCGAGGAGTTGGGATATGGTGAAAACTGATCGAAACGGCAGCGATGACGCGGGTCTCGAGGCGTTTTTCGTCGCCGCCCGCGCGCAACCGCCGGAACCCGGTCCGGGTTTTCTCGCACGCGTCAGCGCACAGGCCGAGGCGGAAGCGCGCGCGCATGGAGATGCCCGCCACGCCGCGCGACGGTCTGCCGGGCGCGGGCCGCTGGCGGTGCTGCGCGATGCGATCGGAGGCTGGCCCGCGCTTGCGGGGCTTGGGTTTGCGGCCTGTGCCGGGGTCTGGATCGGGATCGCGCCACCGGACGGGATTGCGGCCTCGGTTGCGACGCTGTGGTCGGGCGATACCGCGCTCAGCGCCTATCCGGACCCGTCGGCGGGGTTCGAGACGCTTCTGGCGGAGGGCTGAGCCATGCACGACCCCGCACCTGACGCGACACCGTCGACCGGGACGCCGCGCGCGGTCAAGCTGACGCTGTTTGCCTCGTTGGCGCTGAACCTGCTGATCGTCGGGCTGATCGCGGGCACTTGGATCAGCGAAGGCCCGCCGCGCCGCGATCC
This sequence comes from Roseivivax sp. CAU 1753, assembly GCF_054482575.1. NCBI lineage: Bacteria > Pseudomonadati > Pseudomonadota > Alphaproteobacteria > Rhodobacterales > Roseobacteraceae > Roseivivax > Roseivivax sp. CAU 1753. Next base: position 84,467 of record NZ_JBTLRF010000010.1, read on the forward strand.
GGGGCCTGCGGGATTTGCCTATATCCGTGCGCTCGATGCGGGCGACCGGCAGGCGATCGGCGCGCAGATGCGGGATCGGCGACCGCGCGGGGCGGGAACCGGAGAGGCGCATCAGGCGCTGCGGCTGTTGCGGACCGATCCCTTCGATGCCGCCGGGTTCGACGCGTTCCTGACCAGGCAGGCGCAGCGCGGGCAAGCAGTGCGCGAGGTCGGTCAAGGCGCGCTGGTGGCGCGCATCGCCGGGATGGATGCAGCGGCGCGGGCGGCCTATGCGGACCGCTTGGAGGCGGTCTTCGGGAAGTCGAAGCGGCGCTGATCGATCAGCGCCTCGACACCCCGCAAACGCCCGGCGTCGGGGTGTTTCGACCGCGCCTTGCCGTCATCGAAGCTGACCCGCGCGCGGCCGTCCTCCTTGGCCCGGTAAAGCGCGCGATCGGCGGCGGCCAGTAGGTCTGCGCCGGTGGATCCGGTGGATCCTGTTGGGGCGGTGCCCGCCGAGCCCGGCCCGACGGCGATGCCGATACTGACCGAAATGGCGATCTCGCCGGTGTGATTGGGCAGCAGGACGGGCGCATCGGCGATGGCATTCACCAGCCGTTGTGCCGTGGCCTGCGCGGTCTGGCGGTCGCTGTCGGGCAGCACGATGAGGAATTCCTCGCCCCCAAGGCGCGCGATCACATCGACCGACCGCATCTGCGCCTGCAGCCGTTTTGCGACGGCACGCAGCACCGCGTCGCCGGTCATGTGGCCATACCGGTCGTTGACCGCCTTGAAGTGGTCGAGATCGGCGATCATCACCGCGCATTGCCGCCCCGTGGCAGAGGCCATCTCGAGCATCTGTTCAAGGTTGGGCAAGGCGTAGCGGCGGTTCCAGAGCCCGGTCAGGGAATCGATCAGCGCGGCGCGCAGCCCGGTCTGCATGCGCAACCGGTGCGCATCGACGGCGCGGCGGCGGGCAATCAGCCGTTCGCACCGCGCAATCAGTTCTTCCGCGCCGCACCATCCCAGCATCACGTCGTCAGCCCCGAGGTCGAGCGCGCTTGCCGCCGACGCGGCCTGATCGGGCGGCGCACCGTAAAGAATGGCCGCATGCCGGGTGCGGCGGTGCGCGCGCAACTCGCTCAGCAACGACAGCGACTGGCCGGGCGTGTCGCTGTCGTCGAACAGCAGGTAGAGATCCGCAGGTGTCGAATTGTCGCGCAGGATCGCTTCGGGCGTGATCACCGAAAGACGACCCTGTCCTGCCTTGTGCAACGCGGCAACCATCGGGGCGGGCAGACGCGACGGGTCGGGATGCACCAGGGTCAGACCGCAGGGCGAAACATAGGGCCGCGCGGCTTCGTTCAGCCCCAGGGCGCGGTCCGCATCCTCGCGCCAGCGCGCGTCGCGATCGGTGTCGAGCTTGCGAAAGATGCTGCGCAGACGGGCCAGAAGATACGCGTGATCAAGCGGCAGGCCGATCACATCCTCGACCCCGGAACTGATCGCCAATCGGCGCGCGGCGTCGTCGTCGCGCGATTGCAGATAGATGGTCCGGATTTCCTCGCCCGGCAGCAGCGTCGTCATCCGCGCCGCGAATCGCGCCGGGTCGTCGCCGGGCAGGGTGTCGCCGAAGATCACGATATCGGGGCGGAAAACCCGCGCCAGGCGCAAGGCTTCCTCAAGGCTCGACGCCTGTTCGGTCTCGTAATAGGCCACTGTCAGCTTGACGCGCAGCAGCGCCCGCGTGGTGGGCTGGCTGTCGACGATCATGATCCGTCCCGGCATGTTTTTCTACTCCGCCGTTGGCTTTACCGGCACGGCTGTCTTGTCCGTACGTTACACAGAGGTTTAAGGAAGGATGGTTAAGAAACTCTTTCCAATCGGGGGCAAATGGGCGTTTCACACATAAATGCCGACGTCATCGGACTGAAGGCGGTCGGCTGGCTGGCCGGCAACGAGGATTTGCTGCCGGTCTTCCTCGGGGCGACCGGTGCCGACGAGGCGCAGTTCCGCGCCGGTCTGGGGGATGCCGAATTTCAGGCGTCGGTCCTCGATTTCCTGTTGATGGACGATGCCTGGATCACCGCCTTCTGTGACGCCGAAAACCTGCCCTACACCGCCCCGATGGAGGCCCGCGCGGTGCTTCCGGGGGGCAGCCAGGTGCACTGGACGTGACCATGGGCGGACCTGTCGGTATCAAGGCGATCCTGTTTGACAAGGACGGCACCCTGTTCGATTTCCGCGCCACCTGGGAGGGCTGGGCCAGCGCCGTGATCAGGGCGCTGGCCGACGGCTGTCCCGGGCTCGAATCGGCGCTGTGCGACGCGGTGCGGTTCGATCTCGGCACCGGCCATTTCCACCCCGACAGCCCGGTGATCGCAGGCACCAATGACGAGGTCGCGGCCCGGATTGCAGATGCATTGCCAGGACTCGCGGCGTCCGATATCGCGCCGTTTCTGATCCGCGAAGCGCAGCGCGCGCCCTTGGTGCCCGCAGTGCCGCTGGCGGCGTACCTGTCCGGCCTGAACCGGCGCGGATTGCGTCTAGGAGTGATGACAAACGATGCCGAGGACGTGGCGCTGAGCCACCTTCGGTCTGCTGATATCACACAGTATTTCTCCTTCGTTGCCGGGTTCGATTCCGGTTACGGGGCGAAACCGGACCCCGCCCCCCTGTTGGCCTTCGCGCGCCACCTGTCCCTTGCCCCGGACCAAGTGGTCATGGTCGGTGACAGCACCCATGACCTGATTGCCGCCAAAGCCGCAGGCATGACCGGCGTGGGCGTTCTGACCGGTCTTGCCGACCGCGCCACGCTTGCGGCCCATGCGGCCGTCGTGCTGCCCGATATCGGGCACCTAGATGCGTGGCTGTCATCCTGACCGATGGGCGTTGCGAAAAAATTAACGGACGGGCGCTAAGGTCGGACGGGATTATTCCCGGGGGTCCGGATGCATGGCTTGATAAACGCGACGTTGCAGTTCTTCGTCGAAGACAATTACGGCACCGACCGCTGGGCGGCCGTGGTCCGCGCGGCGGGTCTCAAGACCGCGATTTTCGAAACCATGCTCAGTTACGACGACGCCATGACGGTCGACATCGTGGCCGCCATCTCGAACGCGTTCGGGCGGTCCCCTGAATCGGTGCTCGAAGATGTGGGCAACTATCTCATGGCGCATCCCAAGCGGCAGGCGCTGCGTCGATTGTTGCGCTTCTCGGGGCGCGATTTCCGCGACTTCCTGTATGCGCTCGACGATCTGCCCGACCGGGTGCGGCTGGCCGTTCCCGACCTGACCCTGCCCGCCATCGCCTGCACCGATTTGGGCGATGATTGCTTTACCATCACCTGCCGCAGCCCGTTTCCCGGCGCGGGCTGCGTCCTGATGGGGGTCTTGCGTGCGATGGCCGACGATTACGGCGCGCTCGTCACGCTTGAACACCATCCCGGGGTCGATGGCTGCGACCGCTTCGACGTGACCCTGGTGCAAGAGGCATTCACCCCCGGACGCGACTTCGATCTGGTGGCGCAGGGGCAGGCCACATGACCTGCGCGGCGCCGCATCTGGTCGACCGGCTGTGTCCCATGCACCTGACCGTGGATCGCACCGGGACGGTCCAGCGGGTCGGCCCGACGCTGTCCAAGGTCATCGGCCCGGTGTCCGGTCAAAAGCTGTTCGACATCCTTCAGATCGAGCGGCCGCGCGGCATCGCGGCGATGCAGGCGCTGTTGGCGCGGACCGGGCGCAAACTTCATATCCGCACCAAGGGTGCGCCCGATACCCCGATGGTCGGCCACGCCATCGACACCCCCGATGGCGGTGCGGTTCTGAACTTGGGGTTCGGTATCGGCGTCGCGGAGGCGGTGCGGCGGCACGGGCTTACCGGGTCTGAATTCGCGCCCACCGACCTCACGATGGAAATGCTGTTCCTGATCGAGGCGCAGTCAGCGGCGATGAACGCGTCCCGCATGCTCAACCTGCGTCTGCATTCGGCCCGCATCGTGGCAGAGGCCGAGGCGGCGACCGACACCCTGACCGGCCTTGGCAATCGCCGGGCGGTCGAACTGACGCTCGATGCGCTGGCAGCCGATGAAGTGCCGTTCGGCATCGTGCATCTCGACCTCGATTTCTTCAAGCAGGTGAACGACCGATGGGGCCATGCCGCGGGGGACGCGGTGCTCTGCGATGTGGCCGAGGCGCTGACAGGCACCGTGCGTCCGCACGATATCGCCGCGCGTATCGGCGGCGACGAATTCCTGCTGATCTTTCCGAGCCTGTCGGACGCCGGGCAGATTGCCGCGCTCTGCGAACGCCTCATCGCCCGGATCGAACAGCCCGGTCGCGGCAAGCCCGAGGGGGCCCATGTTTCCGCCAGTGCGGGCATTGCCATATGGCCCGGCGGTCCGGGTGCGGATCCCGCGCAGATGGTCGATCTTGCGGACCAGGCGCTCTACGCCTCGAAGCGCGCCGGTCGCGGCTGTGTCAGCGTTTCCGACGCCGCCACGACCGTGGCGCAAACCGATGCCGTGACCGGCGCGGGAATTTTGGCCAGCGGGTCTTGATCCCCGCGCGGGGAAGCCGTAGATAGCCGCGCAGTTGGGGTGTAGCCAAGCGGTAAGGCATCGGTTTTTGGTACCGTGTATCGTAGGTTCGAATCCTACCACCCCAGCCATGTTCCAGTCCCAGACCGAAACGACCCAAGAAAATAGGGTCCCAGAGCCGGTTTCCAAAACCGGTACCGCTCGAAATCCCCGGGGTATGACACAAACCCTGACACAGGGTGTGACACAGGCCCCGTCGCGCGACGTTGTACCGACAGAGCCACAGAGGGCACCTGTGGTTCAATCTGCGCGCCGGCCCAAGTCACCGGGATCTGCGAAAAGCGCGGGCCCGTACCTGCAGCGCCGGGGCCGCATCTACTATTTCCGAAAGCGCCTTCCGGACCGCCTGGCAAAACGAGTCAAACGCGCGTTCATCTGTTTTTCCTTGCGAACCCACTTGGTCTCCGAGGCGATGATCCGTGTTGGACGGGTCCTCGCCGCCCTTGAAATCGCGGAGACCCAGATGACTCAACTCGCCGAAATCACGACACTCACGCCCACTCAGGCCAACAGCGTTCTGATGGAATTGCTGCGCTCCGAGCTGGCAGACCTGCTGCAGCGCTACGATTCGGGCGCTCTATTCGCGGAGACCGACGCCTGCCGCATTGAGGAGGCTCGGGAGGCCTTGAAAGCCAACGCGCGAGCACGGGATTTCAGCGCGCTCGCGCCGCGACTCAAGGACGCCGCACGCGCGGCAGGCTTGGATCTCCCCGATGATCTGCCGACCGGTCTGGCCTTGCAGGGCGCGACGCTGAAGCGCCAGCTTCTCGATATCGAGACCGCGTCGCTGGAGCTCGAGGACCCGAGGCACCTTGCCCGCGATGTCGTAGCACGGTTCTCGGACAAGCCCGTCGACAGATTCGTGGCCCCCTCGATCCTGCTCGAGGACGCGATCGCCGAGACCTATCGCCTATATCCGTCCAAAGACATGAAGGGGAACATCGACGCCATCGCGAAGCTGGCACGGTACCATTTCGGCAATTGCGCCATGGCGTCGATCACCGAGGCGCAGCAAGAGGCCTTCTTCTCCTGGATGACCCGACTGCCGAAACTGCACGGCCGGTCCCACGGCCGAAACCGCTTCGAGAAAACCGGTAAGGTGCTCGACAAGAATGCGCAGATCACGGAGGCTGATGCCGCCGATGCCCAGATCACTGCAGAGATCCGCGCCCTCGACCTTTCGGTCGCAGAAAAACGCGCGCTCCTGGCAGAGCGTCTGACGCCGCGTCTCACACAGAGGACCATCCAGCGCAACCGAGACGGGTTGTCCCGGATCTTCAAGGCGGCCGTGAAGCTGGGGGCCGAGGTTCCGGCCGTCGTCGGGTACAAGGACATCGATCGGATCGTGAAGGCTGCCAGCGTGTCAGATGACGCGCTGCACATGCGGGTTACCCAGCCGAAGATCCGCCTGCCTTGGAGCGCGGAGCGGCTCTCGGCCTTTCTGAAAAGCCCGATTTTCACAGGGCAGGCCTCTCCGCATCGCCGGTGGAAACGCGGTCAGGTCATCACCCGTGACGGTACCTACTGGATCCCGCTCTTCTGGCTGGCGCTTGGGACCCGGCACGAAGAGCTGGTGCTTGCGCCGCGGAAGGCCCTGGTGTTGCGCAACGGGGTCTTCGGCCTCCTGCTGCACAGCAAGACGGACGACGGGGACCGTTTCCTGCCTATTCCCCAAGTGCTTCTGGACCTCGGCTTCATCGACTGGGTGCACGCTCTGCCAGATGACCACGGGCCCTTGCTCTTCCCGGATGCGGCGAAACGATCGGTCAATGGCAAAGCCGCGGAAAACTTCTCGCGGTCCCTGGGGCGTATCCTGTCGCGTCTCGGCTTGAAGGACTTCGATGAGGACTTCTATGCGCTCCGGAAGACCTTCCTCAGCATGCTGAGCCAGCATGGCGTCGAAGACGGCCTGCGCCAGGCCATTGCCGGGCACCATCGCCACACGATCATCAACAAGCACTACACCGCGCACCGGACGGTCGAGATGAAAGAGGCCGTGGACCGTGCGGATTTCGGGCTGGAGATTGCGCATAGTCCGCGTCATGGCTTCCCGATCATTCGCGACTGCCGTTTGGGTGGTGCCGTGCAGGTCGGGGTCGAAGTGGTTCTCGGTGCGGACGAGGCCGTCGAGCGCGTGACGTTTCGGCCCGATACCCAGACGTCTCCCATGCTTTTGGTCGATCTGAAAACGCTTCCGGACGGCAAAAAAGAAAGAAAGGCGGTCTATCGCGATCTCGTGCGCACGGCGCGTCGTATTGTGGCGCAGTATGAGGTGCGGCTACCCAAGAGCCCGATGAAGCGCCGCGCGTTTGAGAGTTTTCTTGCGTCAGCATGAAATCCACCAAGCTTACTGAGTTGGCCCTTCGGTCGACCATGTTCAATCCGTCTCGTCGTTCGCAGCATTCGCTATGGCCATGGCGGTTTAGCGGTGCTTCGGCACTGGGTCTGATCCATGTCTGTCTCCTCTGTTTAGGGAGTGTCAGACTGAGTATGCCAGTGCCGGTACCCGAGACGAGAAAATAGCCCTGAAAGGCCGCTGTGCTTTTGAAATCAGCGGCTTTCTGGGTAGTTGGCTCCGGCGGTAGGGGCAGGACTCAACGCCCCCAACACACGGATTCAAAAGAAAAAACGGCTCTGACACCGAGACTGACTCTGGTGTGTAAGTGTGTGTGCCACGGCTGTGTTCGCCGTGGCAACTCATTTGTGTACGGCCGGTGTCCTGTCTTTTCCTGACGTTCTACCTATGTCCGGCGGACCCGGATCTGCGAGATCGCACCGCAGGATGAGCGGCGCGATCTTGCTTTTTTATCCGCGCAGACGGAGCAGCTCCCGATCGACGGCGATCGCTTGCTGCACCCGGGCCCAGGCGCTTTGAAGCTCCCGGAGCGGGCATGAGATGTTGGACAGGTGCCGCGCCTCCTCGGTGAGGCAGGTCTCATAGCCGCCACCAGACATACAGTATTCGTCGTCGACGTATCGCTGCGACGTTCCCGAGGCGATATCCCTCTCCAGGGTCCGGAGGAGGCGGGATAGATCGACCTCCTCGCGCCGTGACATCATCGAACAGGAATGCAGTGCGCCATGCAGGCGATAAGCGCTTTTACAGAGCTCCGGACTGTCCTTGAAGTGATCCAGGACCATCGGCAGTTCGGCGCATGCGTTGCCGCGGCTTGCAAAATACGCGGTCAGCGCAGTCTCCTTGAACCGCGCCGGGTTTGCCGGAGGCTGAATTGTTTAAGCTACGCGGCCATGTCTGATGTTTCCAGAGCTGCGTAGAAGTTTGCCTCGGCCTCTGCTGGCGGGATGTTACCAATGGGTTCCAGCAGGCGGCGGTTGTTGAACCAATCGACCCATTCGAGTGTGGCATATTCCACGGCGTCGAAGCTGCGCCATGGCCCACGGCGATGAATGACCTCAGCCTTGAACAGACCGTTGATCGTCTCGGCCAAAGCATTGTCGTAGCTATCACCGACGCTGCCGACCGACGGTTCAATGCCCGCCTCGGCGAGGCGTTCGCTGTATTTGATCGACAGATATTGCGACCCGCGATCCGAGTGATGCACCAGCCCAGAGCCTGGCTGTCGCTGATGAACGGCCTGTTCG
>NZ_JBTLRF010000011.1:0-86287 GCF_054482575.1 Roseivivax sp. CAU 1753
CAATCAGGTCTATGTGGGTTTCGTGGTGCATCTCAACTACGAGAACCCGCATCTCTACCCCTATATGGAGTTCCAGCGCTTCAAGCATCACCCGATGGTGGCCGACCTTCTGGAGGGCGGCAAACGGGTGGCCTATGGCGCCCGGGCGATCTCGGAAGGGGGCTATCAGTCGATGCCGAAGATGGTGGCGCCGGGCGTGGCGCTTCTGGGCTGTTCGGTCGGCATGGTCAACGTGCCGCGCATCAAGGGCAACCACAACGCGATGCTGTCGGGCAAGGCCGCGGCAGAGGCCGCGCATGCCGCCATCAAGGCCGGTCGGACCTCGGACGAGCTGGCCGACTACGAGACCGAAGTGCGCGAGGGCGCCATCGGCCAGGACCTCAAGCGGGTGCGCAACGTCAAGCCGCTCTGGTCGAAATACGGCCTCGCGACCAGCCTTCTGGCGGGCGGGTTCGACATGTGGACCAACACGCTGGGGTTTTCGCTGTTCGGCACCATCAAGCACGGCAAGACGGATGCGGAGGCCACCGGAAAAGCCAAGGATCACAAGAAGATCGACTATCCCAAGCCCGACGGCAAGCTGAGCTTCGACCGGCTCACCAACGTGTCTTTCGCCGCCACCAACCACGCCGAAAGCCAGCCCTCGCACCTCAAGCTGAAGGACCCGGGCAAGGCCGTGGAGGTCGACTGGACGCTTTATGGCGGCCCGAGCCAGCGCTACTGCCCGGCCGGCGTCTACGAGTTCGTCGACCAGGACGGCACCGGGCCGCGCTTCGTGATCAACTTCCAGAACTGCGTCCACTGCAAGACATGCGACATCAAGGACCCCGCCCAGAACATCGTCTGGACCACCCCACAAGGCGGCGACGGACCGAATTACCCCAATATGTAATGTCGCTGTGATCGGAATTACGCCAACGTGACATGCGGGGCAGTCGGATATGGCCGCCCCGCATTGCGTCCGGACCCTGCCCGGGGTTACGCTGCCGCCCGAGCAAACGCGCCGAGCAGAAGGATGCGGTCGATGACAGGTATCGCGATCAAATGGATGAGGACGGCCGTCGCGGCCATCGTGATCGGGGTGCCGATGGCGGCCACGGCACAAGGCGTGGCGGGCGACTACCTTGCCGCGCGCCAGGCCGCCCGGGCGGGCGATTTCGAGGCCGCGGCGGACTATTACGACCGCACGCTGATGCACGATCACGAACGCGTCGAGTTTCTGGATCGCGCGGCGCTGTCGCATCTGTCGCTGGGCAATATCGAACGCGCGGCCATTCTGGGCGAGCGGGTGCTGGCGCAGGGCCAGTCCAGCCAGATCGCGCAGATGGCGGTCGCGGCCCAGGCCATGTCGCAGGAAAACTACGCTTCGGTCCTGGCCGCCATCGACGCCGATCGCGGCGCGGGGCCGCTGGTCGACGGGCTGGCGCGGGCCTGGGCGCTGCTGGGGCAGGGCGACATGACCTCTGCACTGAATGCCTTCGACGAGGTCGGGGCGCAGCAGGGGCTGATGCCCTTCGCCATTTACCACAAGGGCCTGGCACTGGCCTCGGTCGGCGACTACGAGGGCGCCGAGGCGCTGATGGGGTCGGATGACGGCGGCGGCGTGCAGTTCACCCGCCGCGCCATCATGGCCCGGGTCGAGGTGCTCAGCCAGCTCGAGCGCAACGATGAGGCGCTGGCGCTGATCGACCGGTCCTTCAACGCGGCCTTCGACCCGGCGCTGTCGGCCATGGTCACCGCGCTAAAGGCCGGCGAGACGCTGCCCTTCACCCATGTGCGCGGCGCCAAGGAAGGCCTGGCCGAGACGTTCTTTACCATCGGTTCGGCGTTGACCAACGATGCCAGCGAAGACTTCACCCTGCTCTATTCGCGCATCGCCGAATACCTCAACCCGCGTCACACCGATGCGATCCTGATGTCGGCGGAATTGCTGCGCAGCCTCGGTCAGCACGAACTTGCGGGCAGGGCCTACAAGAAGGTGCCGCGCGACGATCCGGCCTTCCACGCCGCCGAGATCGGGCGCGCCGAAGCCCTGCGCGCAGAGGGCAAGACCGACGCCGCGGTCGAGGTTCTGGAAAGCCTGGCCGAGACCCACGGTAACCTGCCGGTGGTGCAGTCGACGCTGGCGGATTTCATGCGTCGGCTCGAACGCTATGACGACGCCATCGCCGCCTATAGCCGCGCGATCGACGCCTATGACGCCCCCGAAACCGAACAGTGGTTTCTCTACTACGCGCGCGGCATTTCCCATGAACGCTCCGGCGCCTGGGACAAGGGCGAAGCCGATTTCCGCGCCGCGCTCGAACTGAACCCCGAACAGCCGCAGGTGCTGAATTACCTGGGCTATTCGCTGGTCGAACACCAGATCAAGCTCGACGAAGCGCTCGACATGATCGAGCGTGCGGTCGCCGCGCGCCCCGATGCGGGGTACATCGTCGACAGCCTGGGGTGGGTCTACTACCGCCTCGGGCGCTATGACGAAGCGGTGGGCCAGCTGGAACGCGCCGCCGAACTGATGCCGATCGATCCGGTGGTGAACGATCACCTCGGCGATGCCTATTGGGCGGTCGGGCGCGAACTCGAGGCGGAATTCATGTGGAAACGCGCGCTGTCCTTCATCGATTTCGAAGAGGTGTCCGAGGACGCCGATCCCGTGCGCATCCGCCGCAAGCTCGAGATCGGCCTCGATGCCGTGCTGGCCGAAGAGGGATCCGCGCCCCTGAACGTGGCGGCGGGCGATGGCGATTGAGCAATTCGCTCCGGCCAAGGTCAACCTGACGCTGCACGTCACCGGGCAACGGCCCGATGGCTATCACGAACTGACGTCCCTGGTGGTGTTCGCCGATGTCGGTGATGTGGTCCGGGTGACGGACGCGGATGCGCTGACACTCGAGGTTACCGGGCCGATGGCGGCGGGCGTGCCGACGGGCCGCGACAATCTGGTCCTGCGCGCCGCCGAACTTCTCGACCCGGTGCGGGGCGCGCATATCGTGCTTGAAAAACACCTGCCATCGGCGGCCGGGATCGGTGGCGGCTCTTCGGATGCGGCGGCGACCCTGCGCGCCCTGTCGACGCTCTGGGGCATGCCGATCCCGCGCCAGACCGTGTCGCTGGGGGCGGATGTCCCGATGTGCCTCGAGCCTTTGGCGCAACTGGTCTCGGGCATTGGCGAGGGCGCGTTGCCAGTGCAGGGCCTGCCCGCGCTGCCGGCGGTTCTGGTCAATCCCGGCGTCGAGGTCGCCACGGTCGACGTGTTCGGCGCGCTTGCCGACAAGGACAACGCACCCATGCCCGAGGATTGGCCCGAACTGCCGGATGTGGCCGCGATGGCCACGTTCCTCGCCGGGACCCGCAACGATCTCGCGGCCGCGACGCTGACACTGGTTCCCGAAATCGGGGCTGTGACGCAGGCGCTCGGCGATGCGCTGATCGCGCGCATGTCAGGCTCGGGCGCCACCTGCTTCGGCCTCTACCCGGACGCCTCCTCGGCCACCGCAGCCGCCGCGCGGATCGCCGCCGAACATCCGGGCTGGTGGGTCCGGGCAGTCACCCTCAATCCCGCCCCCTAGACCGCCGCGCCCGACGCGGTGACCACCCCCCCCGCCCGGGCGTCCCACGTTGCCCGTTCCGGGCCGCTGTCACGATCGGACCGGAAATACTCCGGGGAGCGCGAGGGGCCGGCCCCTCGCTCCTGCCCGCGCCCCGGGCGCAGGTCCGGGATCAGGGCGCGGGGACCGGCAGGCCGCTCGGCACCGTTTCGGGAATGCCAAGCCGCCCCGCGCGCGCGACCGGATCGGTCAGCGTGCCAAGAAACGCCACCAGGGCCGCGATCTCGCCCGCATCGAGCGGCACCGCCCCGCTGCGATGGGCGGACAGGATATTGCCGCGCTCGGCCTCGTCGTCCTGCACGCGCCAATCCTCGACCGCAAGCACCGGCAACACGGCGGACCGGTCATAGCGCGCAAGGGCCGCTTCGGGGTCGGCGTGGTGGGCCAGGTAGGCTGACAGATCGTCATAGCCGCCGGCATGGCCGTAGGGCGCGGTCAGCGCGACATTGCGCAGCGACGGCGTGCGGAAGGCGTAGGCATCGGCGGGGTTTCCGGTGACGCGCATGCGGCCCTCGTCGCGGGCGTGGGGTTCAAGGGCCGCGGCCTTGCCGGGGCCAAGCTGCACGTCGCCCATGGCATGAAAGCCGTGATCGGTCTGGAACGCGCCGCTGTGGCAGCTGCTGCACCGCGCGTCGCCATAAAACAGCGACAGTCCGGCCATGGCGCGCGGGAAAAGCGCCGCCTCGCCGCGCAGATAGGCGTCGAAGGGGCTTTGGTCCGAACGCCACTCGAAAGCGATGAAGGCGGCGATGGCGTTCGAGATATCGGTGAAGGCGATGTCGTCCGGCGTCTCGATGCCGGGATAGATCGCGGTGAACGCCGTGGCATAGGCATCGATCGCCGCCACCCGCCGCGCGATGATGTCCCAGGCACCGCCGGGGCCGGTCAGCTGCCCCAGCCGCACCGCTTCGGAGACGTCGTTTTCGCCGTGATGTCCGGCCATCTCGTCGGGCGACAGCACCGGGAACATGGATTGCGCCGACAGGACCGAGGCAAAGCCTTCGGTCATGTGGCGGCCCAGCGGCGTGCGGATGGTGCCGTCCGCCCGGGCTTCCACGCGCCCGTCATGGAACATCACGGTAAATTCCCGCGCGCCCAGGTTCCACAGCGCCTGCGCGTTCCTGGGCACGCGCCGTTCGGGCAGGTTTTCGGGGTCGGTGACGCGTCTGGGGCCAAGCCCCACGCCGCCATCGCCGAGGCCCAGCGCCAGCCCGTCCCCGGTGCCGAATGCCGGATGATGGCACGACGCGCAGGCGACGCTCCTGTTGCCGGAAAGGATGGGGTCGTAGAACAGCATCTGGCCCAGCCACGCCTCTGAAATCGACACCGGTCGGTAATCGGCGTCGGTGATCGGATCGGGCAGGTCGGCGGCGGAACCGACCGTGCCGACCATCAGGGCACAGAGCGTGAGGCGGAAAAACAACGCGAACTCCGGGTCTTGGCTGCCGCGGATGTTGGCCGAGCGCGGGCGCGGACGCAAGTCCGGTCGGGGCGGGCCCGGGTTCGCGGGTCTGCAATCGCCGCGGATCCGAGGCCCCGCATCCCGTGCGGGGCAGCCGTCAGTTGACCCGGGCGACCACGTAATCGGCCAGGTCGATCAGCATGTCGCGCAGATCGCTTTGTGGCAGGCCCGACATCGCCGCCTTGGCCTTCGCGATCCAGCCGATGGCGTCGTCGCGCGTCGCCGCGAGCGCGCCGTGCCTGTCCAGCAGGACCAGCGCATGATCCAGATCGCCGTCGTCCTGACGGCCTTTCTCGATCACCCGCTGCCAGAAGGCGCGTTCTTCGTCATCTGCCCGCGCAACCGCCTTGATCACCGGCAGCGTCAGTTTCCGTTCGCGGAAATCGTCGCCGATATTCTTGCCGGTTGCATTGGCATCGCCCTGATAATCGAGCAGGTCGTCGACGATCTGGAACGCGATCCCGAGCGCGTCTCCGTAGTCGAAAAGCGCCTTCACCTGCGTCTCGTCGACGCCCGCGATCACGCCGCCCACCTCGGTCGCCGCCGAGAACAGCGCCGCGGTCTTGCCGCGCACGATCTTGAGGTAGATGCCCTCATCGGTGCGCAGGTCCTGCGCCGCGGAAAGCTGCAGCACCTCGCCCTCGGCAATCGTTGCGGCCGCGTTCGACAGGATGTCGAGCACCCGCAGATTGCCGGTTTCGACCATCAACTGGAACGACCGCGCGAACAGGTAGTCGCCGACCAGCACGCTGGACTTGTTGTCCCAGAGCAGGTTCGCGGTGGGCCGTCCGCGCCGCCGGGCGCTTTCATCGACGACGTCGTCATGCAGCAGCGTCGCGGTATGGATGAACTCCACCGTTGCGGCGAGATGGATGTGATAGGGTCCCGGGTAGCCGCACAGCCTGGCCGCCGCGAGGGTCAGCATCGGGCGCAATCGCTTGCCGCCCGCCTCGACCAGGTGCGCGGTGACTTCGGGGATGCGGGGCGCATGTTCAGAGGCCATGCGTTCGCGGATCAGGGTATTGACCGACGTCATCTCGGCGCTCAGCGCCGCGGCCAGGCGGTCATGTGGTTTCTGCATTGCGTGGTCCAGGCTCATCATCTCTCCGGGTCGCATCTCGACAGTCGAAAGCCCTAGGGGTTAGATCGTTCGTATGGAAGAATTATTGCGCACGAATGACATCACGCTGATCCCCCTGGCACGGGCCGTTCTTGACGACGAGGGTATAGAGACCTTCGAGTTGGACGTAAACATGAGCATCCTCGAGGGATCCATCGGAATTCTGCCGCGCCGATTGATGGTGCGGACGGGCGATCTGGCCCGGGCACGCAGGGTATTGTGGGAAAACGGCGTGCGCCTTGACGGATGACGACGCGGAGTTTGACGCCGACGCGCTGAGCCGAGACGCGTTTCTGGGCGGGCGCATCACGCTGGCGCAGCCACGGCGCGGCTACCGGGCCGGGATCGATCCGGTGCTGCTGGCCGCATCGGTCGAGGCGCGGGCCGGGCAGCGGGTGCTCGATCTGGGCTGCGGGGCCGGGGCCGCGCTGTTCTGTCTGGCGGCGCGCATACCGGGGCTGTCCCTGACCGGCGTCGAGCGGCAGCCGGACTACGCCGCGCTGGCCCGGCAGAACGGCGCGACGAACGGGCTTGCGGCGCGCATCGTTGCCGCCGATCTGTCGGCGCTGCCGGTGGCTTTGCGCCAAGAGCGATTCGATCACATCCTTGCCAATCCGCCGTATTTCGACCCCCTCGCACGTTCATCGTCGCAGGATCCGGGGCGCGAGGCGGCGATGGCCGAGGCGACGCCGCTGGCGACGTGGGTTTCGGTGGCCGCGCGGCGGCTTGCCCCTTCGGGGTTCGTGCACATCGTTCACCGCGCCGAACGGGTGCCCGATATCCTTGCCGCGCTCCGGGACGTGCTGGGGTCGGTCGAGGTCAAGCCACTGGCACCGCGACAGGGCCGTGCCGCGCGGCTGGTGCTGGTGCGCGCACGCAAGGGGGGACGCGCGGCGTTCCGGCTGCATGCGCCGCTTGTCCTGCACGCGGGCGATCATCACACCGTGGACGGCGATGATTACACTGACGCGGTCCAGGCGATCCTGCGCGAGGGTGCGCCGCTCGATTTTGCGCAGGCCCCTTAGATAGTTTCAATTGGCGGAAATTTGCTTTGCATACTTTGCGCATGCGGCGTGACTTCCTACATATTCTATGCTCCACTCTGGAGTATCAACAGCAAAGGAGGTCCCCCCATGAGCCTAAGTTCGCATTTGATGGAGCTGAAGAAGAAGCATGCCATTTTATCGGACAAGGTCGAGGAGGCCCAGCGATCCCCGGGAACGGATGATCTGCAGGTGGCTGAACTTAAAAAGCAGAAATTGCGCCTGAAGGAAGAAATTTCGCGGCTGTCCGCCGAGACAGTCCACTAACGCAAAGACCAGAGGCGTCGGCATGCACCCATGCCGTCGCCCCACATCGATGGCGGTGCCTTTCTGGCAGACCGGCATCCGGTGGTCGGCAGCTTTGGCCGTGACCACCCTTTTCCTGCGACAAGACAGCGTGCGACTGCCCACCGCGGGTCGGTCGATGAACGGCCCCGAGGTCAACATCGAGCGGCGCAGCACGCAAAAAGCCCCGGCGCGGGGCCGGGGCTTTTCCGCCCTTGCGGGCGTCATCGCACATGAGTCGTCGGATCAGACGAGGTATTGACCGCCATTGGCCGAAATCGTCGAGCCGTTGATGAACGACGCATCGTCAGAGACCAGGAAAGACACGCAGCGGGCCATCTCTTCGGGTTCGCCAAGGCGCCCTGCGGGGATCTGGCTGATGATCGACTCGCGCACCTTTTCCGGCACCGCCATGACCATTTCGGTGGCGATGTAGCCCGGGCAGACGGCGTTGGCGGTGATGCCCTTGGCCGCGCCTTCCTGCGCCAGCGACTTGATGATCCCGAGGTCACCGGCCTTGGTCGCGGCATAGTTCACCTGGGCGAACTGGCCCTTCTGGCCATTGACCGACGAGATCACAACGATGCGTCCGAAGCCGCGCTCGCGCATGCCGGGCCAGATCGGGTGCACGGTGTTGAAGACACCGGTCAGGTTGGTGTCGATGACCTCGTGCCACTGTTCGGGCTTCATCTTGTGGAACGGTGCATCGCGGGTAATGCCCGCATTGGCGACGATCACCTCGATCGGGCCGAGATCGGCCTCGACCTGCGCAAGGCCCGCCTTGGAGCTTTCGTAGTCGCCCACGTTCCACTTGTAGGTCTTGATGCCGGTCTCTTCAGTGAAGGCCTTGGCCTTCTCGTCATTGCCGGCATAGGTCGCGGCGACCGAGAACCCGTCGGCCTTGAGCC
Organism: Roseivivax sp. CAU 1753; assembly: GCF_054482575.1. NCBI lineage: Bacteria > Pseudomonadati > Pseudomonadota > Alphaproteobacteria > Rhodobacterales > Roseobacteraceae > Roseivivax > Roseivivax sp. CAU 1753. Next base: position 8,427 of record NZ_JBTLRF010000011.1, read on the forward strand.
GCTTCGAAATGGCGGCCCCGATGCCCCGGCTCCCACCGGTCACTACTGCTACACGTCCCATGTCTTTCCTCCTTGGATAGGTTGGTCTTGGTGGCATCGTTGCGAAATCCGTCCGGAAAGCGCAACGATATTACGCCTTTTGGTTCAGAGAATGTTCCGAACCTTCAGCATTCGTTGGGCATCATGCACGCCCTGATCCCAGGTCGCACGAAGCTTTCCGGGATCGGTAAAATCGATCTTGTCGGCGGGCGTCTCTTCCGAGGGATGCAGGTAATAGCGATTCTCGACGTCCGGCAGATTGGAATAGTCCCGGGTGAGCAAAACCATCGTGGTACCGATATCCGGGTCGGGCATCGGTGCCTGGTCGGCCATGCCGCCATCGACGACCGCCCGTCCGTTCCAGGTCGGGGGCTCGAAGACCGGCGGGATGACGGCAGCGGCACAGATCAGGTCGACAAGCTTGCCGTCGCGCGCCGCTGCGTTGGCATCGACCAGCGCATATTCGAGGCCGATCTTCTCGGCCCAGTTGAAATGCGGCGCGTTGACGATGTGCAGTTCCGCCTCGTAGGCGAGTGTCATCGCGATACCGGACAGGCTTGGCGGCAGCACTTCTGGCGGATGCGCAATCAGGATCTGGAAGTGCGGCCCGTCGGCGACAAGTGCTGCGGCATCCGCATCGATGACCTCGCCCACCACGTCGCAATAGATGGTCTGATGCGGCGTCAGCCCCTGATCGCCGTCGTGAAACAGATCGGCGTTGCTGTCCTGCGCCTCGAATGCGGCGCACATCGCCTCGAGCAGCGCCTCGTCACGCCCCGAGAGATAGGCAGCCCCGGCCAGCGCGCCGCCGGACACGCCGGTCAAGCGTTGGGGGGCGATAGTGCGCGACTTCGTCAGGGTCGCCAGAAAGCCACCCTGCCAGAAACAGCGCAGACCCCCGCCTGAAAAGACGAGCTGATCGGGATTATGTGGAATTATCTGCCGCATGCGCGGAAGGCGGGGCAGGGGCCCCGCCTTCGGTCAGTCTGCGTGGATTACGGACGCTCGACGCACATGGCGACGCCCATGCCGCCACCGATACACAGCGTCGCCAGGCCCTTCTTGGCACCGCGGCGCTTCATCTCGAACAGCAGGGTGTTGAGGACGCGGGCACCGGATGCGCCGATCGGGTGTCCGATCGCGATGGCACCGCCGTTGACGTTCACGATCTCGGGGTCCCAGCCCATGTCCTTGTTCACGGCGCAGGCCTGGGCGGCAAAGGCTTCGTTGGCTTCGACAAGGTCGAGATCCTGAGGCTTCCAGCCCGCCTTTTCCAAGGCCTTGCGGGAGGCGTAGATCGGGCCGACACCCATGATCTTGGGATCGAGGCCCGCCGTCGCGTAGGACACGATGCGCGCGAGCGGTTCGATGCCGCGCTTTTCCGCGTTCTCCGCGGTCATCAGAAGCGCACCTGCCGCGCCGTCATTGAGACCCGATGCGTTGGCCGCGGTGACCGTGCCGTCCTTGGTGAAGGCCGGGCGCAGCTTGGCCATGCTTTCGATGGTGGCGCCGTGGCGGATGTATTCGTCCTTGTCGACGACGATGTCGCCCTTGCGGGTCTTGACGGTGAAGGGGGTCACCTCGTCGTCGAAACGCCCGGCGTTCTGCGCGGCCTCGGCCTTGTTTTGCGAGGCGACAGCGAACTGGTCCTGCATCTCGCGGCTGATCTGCCATTTCTCGGCGACGTTTTCGGCGGTCTGGCCCATGTGGTAGCCGTTGAACGCATCCCAGAGGCCATCGCGAATCATCGTGTCGATGAACTTCACGTCGCCCATCTTGTGACCGGCACGCAGATGCGCGGCATGGGCCGACAGCGACATGCTTTCCTGACCCCCGGCGCAGATAATGTCGGCATCGCCAAGCTGGATGTGCTGGGCGCCGAGCGCCACGGCGCGCAGGCCGGACCCACAGACCTGGTTGATGCCCCAGGCTGCCGATTCCTCCGGCAGACCGGCGTTGATATGGGCCTGGCGCGCAGGGTTCTGCCCCTGTGCGGCGGTCAGGACCTGACCGAGAATAGTTTCGGAGATTTCGGACTTGTCGACACCTGCGCGCGCAACCAGCGCCTCCAGCATCGCAGCACCGAGCTCATGCGCTGGTGTGGACGCAAACGCGCCGTTGAAACTTCCGACAGCTGTGCGAGCCGCAGATGCAATCACGATGTTTGTCATGCCAGATATCCTTCCTTGCATGGTGCGCCATGGCATACAGAAAAAGCCCGCATGCGCGACGTGTCGTCCGCTGTGGTATCGGATGCGGCGATCTCGGGCAACCGATGAGCACCCAATTTGAGAGGGCAAAGGAAAGATCCTGCCCTTTGATCGGGGGGATCGCCCGGGGGGCGCAGGCAGGGGGGCCGCAAGCTGCGGGTCCGGCGTGCTTGGGGTCAAGCGTGCTCGGGGCCAGGCTGGTTTGAGGTCAGGCTGGTTTGAGGTCAGGCGGGTCTGAGAACGGGCGGGGTGAAGGTCAGGCGGGCCAGACATCATGCAGGCCCGAGATCAGGCAGGCCCGAGATCAGGCAGGCTTGAGATCAGGTAGGCCGGAGACCAGGCAGGCCCGAGATCAGGCAGGCTTGAGATCAGGTAGGCCGGAGACCAAGGCAGGCCCGAGATCAGGCAGGCCCGAGATCTGGCAGGCCGAAGATCAGGCAGGCCCGAGATCTGGCAGGCCCGAGATCGGGCGGGCTGAGGATCAGGCGGGTTGGGCGACGGCGGTACGCCATGGCGGGTCGAGCGTCGGGGCCGCGAAGTAGAAGCCCTGCAGGCAATCGACGCCGATATCGGTCAAGAAGGCTGCGTCGTCCTGGTTCTCGATGGCTTCTCCGATGGTGAAGACGTCCAGTTCACGCGCCATCGCGAGGATCGCGCGCAACAGCACCTGTGCATCGGCGTCTTCCGCCGCCCCCCGCGACAGGCGCCCGTCGATCTTCAGGATGTCGAAGGTAAAACGGCTCAGCACCCGCAGATTCGTGGCCCCCGCGCCGAAGTTGTCGAGCGCGAAGCTGATCCCCTTGGGCGAATACCGGCGCATGAAGTCGGTCACCAGTTCTGGCACCAGCATGGCCGACCGTTCCGTCACTTCGAGAATCAGCCGTTCGGCCACTGTCGGGTCGCCCTGAATGCCCTGTTCGAGGATATTGGTGTATTTGCGAAACCCGATGGAGCGCGCTGACAGGTTCAGGGACAGGCGGATGTCCGGATTGCGCGACAGCACGCCAAGGCCCTTGCTGAGGGCGACGCAATCCAGCAGGCGGCCGGTCTCTTCCTCTTCGATGTCGCGAATGAAATCGCGCGCGGGAATGATTCTGCCCGCCGGGTCCAGCACACGCGACAGGCCTTCGTAAAACGCCACGCGATCATGGGCCGCGCCATGCACGACCGGCTGGAACGCCAGGTTGACGTTGCGCGCACGGATGGCGGCGGCCACCACGTGGGGCGTGTCGCGATCCTGTTCGCGCACGGCGAATTCCAGTGCGTTTCGCGGCACGCTGCTATCAAGCCCACTGACCATGGCCGGTTCCAACTTCCTCTACCTTGCGCCAACAAGGTGGCCCGCCGAACCTTTCCGGATTCCTAACGCGGTCCCGTCGCCATAGCTGGCAATTGCCTCAAATTGCCATCGACGGGCGGGGTGCCTTGACAGGCCGAGGCACCCGGATATAAGCGCGCTTCCATTGGTGTTGGTGGCCCCCGCAAGGGGATGCCTGTCAGGGTCCGGGAAACCGAACAAGGCCCAGAGGACAACGCCCTTCAATAGCGGCCCCCGAGACCACCGAAGGGGCGGCGTCCAAACGAAGGAGATCAGACGGTGACCAAACGCACCTCTGCCAAGTACAAGATCGACCGCCGGATGGGTGAAAACATCTGGGGTCGTCCGAAATCCCCGGTCAATCGCCGCGAATACGGCCCCGGCCAGCACGGCCAGCGCCGCAAGGGCAAGGTGTCCGACTTCGGTCTGCAGCTGCGCGCCAAGCAGAAGCTGAAGGGCCATTACGGCGACCTGACCGAAAAGCAGTTCCGCCGCATCTTCGCCGACGCAGAGCGCCAGAAGGGCGACACCGGTGAGTTGCTCATCGGCCTGCTCGAGCGCCGCCTCGACGCGGTCGTCTACCGCGCGAAGTTTGTCGCAACGGTCTTTGCCGCGCGCCAGTTCGTGAACCACGGCCACGTCACGGTGAACGGCAAGAAGGTGAACATCCCCTCCTACCGCGTGAAGGAAGGCGACGTTATCGAGGTCCGCGAGAAGTCCAAGCAGATCGCCGCCGTCCTCGAGGCGACGCAACTGGCCGAGCGCGATGTGCCCGACTACATCGACGCCGACCACTCCAAGATGAAGGCCACTTTCGTGCGCCAGCCCGGACTGTCCGATGTGCCCTTCGCGGTGCAGATGGAACCCAACCTCGTGATCGAATTCTACGCGCAGAACTGATCCTTCGGGGTCCTGCGCAAGAGTATGGAATGGCCGTGCCCCCCGGGGTGCGGCCTTTTTCTTGGCGGGTCGGTCGCGTGAGGCCCGGATCCGCGGCAGCCAGACCGCCCGGGCACAAAAAACCGGCCACGCCGTCAGGCGCCGCCGGTTTCACGTCAGGCCCGGAACGGGGCTTTCGTCAAAGATAGAACCGGTCCCGGTAGACATGCCGGACAATGTCTTCGCGCTTGAGGCCGCGCGCGGCAAGTTCCGCGTCGGACATCGCCTGCAGACACTCTGCTTGGCGGTAGCGCGCGTTGCGTTCGGCAAGCCGGATCACGCCATTGAAGAAGCGGGAAAGGATGCCCTTGCCCTTGCCGGTGTCGGAGGTGGTGTTGGTCTGTGCGGTCACGGTAGCGGTCGCCATGGGATGTCTCCGAATTGGGTTCGATGCGCAGTTCGATCCCCCCTTGGTGCATCAGATAAGCACCGCTTGCGGCGCCCACCACGGCTATTCGCTCAAGCCCGCGTCCCGGTCGGTGCATGGCTGATGCGACACGTGGCTCCTGTGGCGCATGGCCGTTGCGGCACAAACGGCGCGCCCCCGGCGCATGGCTTGCAATGTCCCCAAGGGTCGGTGCCCGCCCGCGCGCATCGGCGCGGGATGCGGCAATGTCAGCGTCGTTTGAGAGTGTCGCCGATCGACACGCGCGGGGTCAGCTCGACGACCCGCTCGACCTCGGCGTCCGGGTTTTCGACAAGGGCGGCCACGATCTCTGCCGCCTTGCGCCCGATCTCTTCTCGTGCGGCATCCATGGTCGCCAGCTTGCGTGGCAAACCGTCCAGAAGCTCGACCCCGTTGAACCCGGCAAGCCCGATGCGACCGGGCACGTCGATGCCTTTCTCAAGCAGATAGAGAAGTCCGCCAGCACCGATCATGTCATTCGAATAATACAGGAAATCCAGCTCTGGCGTGCGTTCGAGGATGGTCTCGGTCATCTCGCGCCCCTTGGCCAGGGCCGACCCGCCGGAATAGAATTCCTGGTCCATGACCTCGACCCCGGCCTTGGCCAAGGTCTCGGTGAAGGCCTCGAACCGTTTACGGGCCCGGTGATCGAGCGGCATCTTGGTGCCCAGAAAGCCGATATTGGTATAGCCCGATTTCAGGATCAGTTGCGCCATTTCGCGCCCGGCGCGGCGGTGCGAGATGCCCACCATTGCATCGATGGGCGTGCCGTCGGTGTCCATGATCTCGACCACCGGAATGCCCGAGGCGGCCAGCATGGCGCGCGATGCATCGGTGTGTTCAAGCCCGGCGATGATCACCGACGAGGGCCGCCACGACAGCATCTCGTAAAGGACGCGCTCTTCCTTTTCCGGCAGGTAATCGGTGACCCCGACTACGGGCTGCAGATCGGTTTCTTCCAGCACGGCGCTGATGCCGCTCATGACTTCGGGGAATACCATGTTGCGCAGGCTGGGGATGATCACCGCCACGAGGTTGACGCGCTGGCTGGCCAGGGCCCCGGCGATCTTGTTCGGCACGTAGCCCAGCGACTTGGCCGCCGCGAGGACCTTCTGGCGGGTTGCATCCGATACGTCCCCCCGGTTTCGCAGCACGCGACTCACGGTCATCTCGGAGACGCCGGAGGCCTCGGATACATCGCGGAGCGTCAAGGGTCGGGGGGGTGTGGCGACCAACTGGAAACCTCGTATCTTGCGGCGTTTCGTGCAGGGTACTCCATTCCCGTCGCCACTCACAAGGCGCGGCGTTCCCGCGCGCGCCCCGCTCTCGGATTTGCGCCGGTTGCGGGGTGACAGGGGCGATATGCCACGATAAATGTGCGCAGGCGTGGCTCCGTGGCTCAACTGGATAGAGCAGCCCCCTCCTAAGGGGCAGGTTGCAGGTTCGAATCCTGCCGGGGTCACCAAAAACACCTGAAAAATATGGCGCTGTCGAACATCGTCGTCAGTCGAGCCGCTGCACGCCGTCGAGCAGCGTCTGGTTCAGGGTGGGACCGTGCAGGACGGAGATGTCGCCGGTTGTCTCGAGCACGACCGCGCGCACGTCCGAAAAATCGAGCACGTTGGCTTCGCGCAATTTGGCGATCAGGTCGTCCTCGGCCACGCGCGTTGCATCCAAAGCTGCATGAAGGATGACCCCGTCGCGCATCAGCATGACCGGGGAATTCTGCACGGCGGACTGGAACGCGTCGGAGGATCGGCGCAACCGCGCGGCAAGATATTGCACGCCCAGCAAGCTTGCGATCGCGACGGTGGCCTGCACAAATCCGGTCCACGATGTCGCCTGACTTGCTCCGGCCAGAAGCGACCCGATGGCGACGGTCACCACGAAATCGAAGGCCGTCATTTTCGAAAAGGCGCGCAGGCCGATGACGCGCACGACGAGGATGACCCAGCAGACGGCGACCGATGACAGGGCAATTGCCCGGATAAACGTGTCGAGCATGTCGGAGGATACGAACATTGTCTGGTCAACTCACTTGGGTGAACGGCGCGGGGTGGCCGGCGGGGCGGCGATGCGGGGCCCCTGAACCGCCATGTCAGGCCCGGGGCAGGCAGGAATGTCACTAACGTCGCCAGCGCAGGAATGGTTCCTGCAACCCTGTGCACGATGCCGGGTGCCAGACGGATGCGCGGTTGCGGGCATCGCCGGCCAGGGCAGGGGGCAGGGGGGGGCAGGCTGGCGGGCCCGGAACGCGTCCCCGGCGGCTATTTGTGCCGATGCGCGCCCTCCGCCGCTGTTGATCAGACGACCTGGATGACGCCCTTGTCGACGGCCAGCACATAGCCGCGCTTGGCGATGGTCTTGACCAGCAATTCCGACACCAGCTGGTTGCCCAACCCGTCGCGCAGCCGCTTGATGCGGGTGGCACCTGCGGCCTCTTCGCAATCGACCTCGTTGCGGCCCGAGATCATCGCCTCGATCTGCGTGCCGGTCAGCATCTCTTCGTCCAGCCGGGCCTCGGCGAGGATCGCCAGCGTCTCCATCATCGCCTCGGTCAGCTTGAAGCCCATGGTGTTGAGATAGACGGTGTTCTCTTCTCGGCTGATGATCAGCGACGACACCTCGATGCCGGACCGTTCGACCGCGGCCATGCGCCGGTTGAGCGTCACCAGCATCACCAGGAACACCAGCGCGGCGATCAGCATCGCGGTGGCAAAGACCAGCAGCACGAAGATCGTCACCCGATAGCTTTCCAGCGTCTCGGAAAAGGCGGTGCCCGATTGCGCCAGGATCTCGAGCAGCTTGATCTCGGCCTGGGTGGTCAGATCGTCATTCTCGATGAACAGCCTCTCGACCCGGTCATTGAAGGCGCCCGCATCGGGCAGGGTGAACAGCAGCCACGCGCCGACCGCGGCCAGCAGGCCGACGATGGCGACAAGACCCAGGGTCACGATGCGCGTGCCAGATCGGCGCGCGTCAGTAACGGAGATAGTGTTGCCCGGCACTGTCCTTCCTTTCTTCGAGACCTGAGTCGTCGAACACGGATACCACATTCAGAAGCGACCAGCCCTCTGCGGCAAGTCGCGGACCCAACGCACGGGTGGCGGCCTTCTTGTTGCACGCCGCGTCCGGTATTTCGGCCACGCCGTAGTGCAGACGCAAGGGGTTTTCCCGCTTGGCCTTGTAGTCAGCGTAACACGCAGCCTGGGCCGCCGCCGGGCCGAATGTCAGTGCCAGGATGAGAATGATCTGTTTCATGCGCACAGACTGCGGCAGGTCGCGTTGTCATTCAATATCGCAGGCGTTGCCGGGGCCGATATCGGATAACCGCGCCCGCGTCATTGCGTGACGGGACCGGTGCGGTGGAGCCTGTCTGGTATCGGCGATCCATCCTTGCCCCCAACGGCCCGGACCGCCCGCTGCAACCTGAAAGGAAAGCCCCATGTCCCGCCGTTTCATCACGCTCGTGCTGGTCGCGTCCACCGCGATCAGCGTCATGTCCACTCAGGCGCGCGCCACGTCGCCCGAGGATATCGCCAAGATACTGGGAAGCGCCACGCTTTTGTATTTCATCAGCCAGGCCGTCGACGAGGCCGAGGCCAAGGAAGAAAAGCAGAAGAAGAAGGACAAGCAGAAGAAGGCAGCCGCCGCTGCGGCCAAGGCTGAGGCCGAGGCCGAAGCGCAGGCCAAGGCGCACCATTCCAGCGGCAAGCACAACTGGATCGAGCCGCATACCGCGCACCCGCCGCACGTCGCGCACCCGCCGCACAAGCCGCATAAACCGAACAAGGCCCATGAGGAAACGCGCTACTACGCCCATCCGCGTACCGTGCCGCCGAGATGCCGGGTCACCGTCCCGATCGAGGACGGCAAGCCGCGCGTCTTCTACAGCGGCCGCTGCCTCAAGCGGCACTACCCGGCCTTCGCGACGCTGCCCGCCGCCTGCAACGTCAAGTTCACCTACAACGACCGCTTGCAGTCGGGCTTTTTCGAACGTTGCCTTGACCGCCGCGGCTATTACACGCCGCGCCACTAGGCACCAGGCGTCGCGCAGGGCGGACGGGAACGCCCCCGTTCCCGCCGCGAGGGGCAGGTCCGAGGCTGGGCCTGCCTCTTCATTTTGGGCTGGCACGGGATGGCGCAACGGGGCAGGAAAGGGACATGACCGGCGCAAGCGATCTTCACGAACGGGCCCTGATCGGGCAGGGGGCAAGCCGGGTCGCGGGGGTCGACGAGGTCGGGCGCGGACCGCTGGCCGGGCCGGTGGTGGCGGCGGCGGTCATCTTCGACCCGGCGCGGCTGCCCACGGGTCTTGCCGACAGCAAGGTGTTGTCGCGCAAGCGCCGTGAGGCGCTGGCCGACGCGCTTCGCGACAGCGCCGAGTTCGCCATCGGCGTCGCCAGCGTCGAGGAAATCGACCGCATCAACATCCTGCGCGCGTCGCATCTGGCGATGATGCGTGCCGTGGCGGCCCTGCCCGCGCGGCCCTGCCATCTGCTGATCGACGGCAACCTGATCCCGCGCGATTGCCCCTATCCGGCGACCCCTCTGATCAAGGGCGACGCGCTGTCGGTATGCATCGCGGCGGCCTCAATTGTGGCGAAATCGTGGCGCGACAGGTGCATGCGGGATTTGGCGCAACAGTTTCCCGGATACGGCTGGGAGACGAATGCAGGCTATCCGTCGAAAAGCCACAAAGAGGCGCTTCGAAATCTCGGTCTGACCCCACATCATAGGAAGTCCTTCAAGCCAGTCCACAACATCTTGTGGCAAGGTAAAAACCCAAACGCTTGATTCAAAAAACAATTTGACCCGGAATCGGCTTTGACTCAGTCTTTCTGCAACCACTGAGAGCGCATAAGCGCCGAAGGTTTTGGGGCAGAGACAAAATGACGAAGATGACCGATCTGAAGAGTGCGCAAGCGCTCCCTCTCAACACGATTCTACAAGGCGACTGCGTCGAGGCGATGCAGGCTTTGCCTGAGAATTCCGTCGACCTGATCTTCGCCGATCCACCCTATAACCTGCAGCTCAAGGGCGATCTGCACCGCCCGGACAATTCGCTTGTCGATGCGGTCGACAACGACTGGGACCAGTTCCAGAGCTTTCAGGCCTATGACAGCTTTACCCGCGCCTGGCTCAAGGCGGCGCGGCGGGTGCTCAAGCCCAACGGCGCGATCTGGGTCATCGGATCCTACCACAATATCTTCCGCGTCGGGGCCGCGCTGCAGGATCAGGGCTACTGGATGCTGAACGACGTGGTCTGGCGCAAATCGAACCCGATGCCGAATTTCCGCGGCAAGCGGTTCACCAATGCGCATGAGACGATGATCTGGGCATCGAAGTCGGAAGGCGCGAAATACACCTTCAACTACGAGGCGCTGAAGGCCCTGAACGAGGGCATCCAGATGCGCTCGGACTGGGTGCTGCCGATCTGCAACGGTGGCGAACGGCTGAAGGGCGAGGATGGCCAGAAGGCGCATCCCACCCAGAAACCCGAGGCGCTGCTGCACCGGGTCTTGCTGGCCTCGACCAACCCCGGCGACGTGGTGCTCGACCCGTTCTTCGGCACCGGCACCACCGGGGCCGTGGCCAAGATGCTGGGCCGCGACTGGATCGGCATCGAACGCGAAGACGCCTATCGCAAGGTCGCGACGGACCGCATCGCCAAGGTTCGCAAGTTCGACAAGGCCGCGCTCGAGACGACGCGCGCCAAACGTTCCGAGCCGCGCGTGCCCTTCGGACAGCTGGTCGAGCGCGGCATGCTGCGCCCCGGCGAAACCCTGACCTCGCCGTCCGGCAAAAGCGCCAAGGTGCGCGCTGACGGCACGCTTGTGGGCCTCGACGTGAAAGGCTCGATCCATCAGGTCGGCGCGCATCTCGAAGGCGCGCCATCCTGCAACGGCTGGACCTATTGGCACTTCAAGAAGGATGGAAAATCCGTGCCGATCGACATCCTGCGTCAGCAGATCCGCGCCGAGATGGCCGAAAGCGGCTGATCCCCCCGGACATTCACCAGTTACCGCCAGCCTTCCGCTCCGTCTGCGGCAGGCCACTGACCCCGCCTGCCTTCCTGGTCGGCGGGGGCTTTTCTTTTCACGCGCGCTATCGGCTTGCGTCCGGCGGGCAGGCCGGTTCATCTGCCCCAAACAGGAGAGTTCATGGATGTCCGCGCCGTTCTGATGGGTCTGGCCTTTGCCGCGATGTGGTCGTCGGCCTTTACCTCGGCGCGGGTGATCGTGCAGGCCGCGCCGCCGCTCTACACCCTGTCGCTGCGGTTCTTCATCTCGGGCGTGATCGCCGTGGGGATCGCGCGCGCGATGGGCCAAAGTTGGCACCTGACCCGGGCGCAATGGCGCGCGGTAGTGATCTTCGGGCTGTGCCAGAACGCGCTCTACCTCGGGCTGAACTTCGTCGCCATGCAGCAGATCGAGGCGTCGCTGGCGGCGATCATCGCCTCGACCATGCCGCTGATCGTGGCGTGCCTCGGCTGGCTGGTGTTCCGCGACCGGCTGCCCGCCATGGGGGTTGCGGGGCTGCTTGCCGGGATCGTGGGCGTCGCGCTGATCATGGGCGCGCGGCTGTCGGGCGGGGCCAACGTGACCGGCATCGTGCTGTGCGTGGTCGCCGCCCTGTCGCTGGCGATTGCCACGCTGACCGTGCGGGGCACCACATCGAAGGGCAACGTGCTGATGGTGGTGGGCTTGCAGATGTTCGTCGGTGCGGTCGCGCTGGTGTTTCCGGCGCTGGCCTTCGAAGAGCTGGTCATCGACTGGTCCGGCACGCTGGTCTTCGCCTTCTGGTACACGGTGCTGGTGCCGGGCGTGCTGGCGACGCTGGTCTGGTTCCTGCTGGTCGAACGGATCGGTGCCACCAAAGGCGCGACCTTCCACTTTCTCAACCCGTTCTTCGGCGTGCTCATCGCCTGGGCGCTGTTGGGCGAAGCGCTGAGCCTCTGGGACGCGCTGGGCGTTCTGATCATCGCGGGCGGCATCCTTGCGGTGCAGTTGGCGCGGGTGAAGACCGTCTAGGGATCGGCGAAAAGCCGACCCATCCCCGGGGGCCTGTGCGCGATGCCCGCAAGGCGCAGCATGTGCCAGGCCAGCACCTGGTTGGATGACAGCACCGGCAGACCCAGTGCGTCCTCGAGCGGCGCGATCACGCGCAGCGTGCGCAGGTTGGTACAGGACAGAAACAGCGCCTCGGCCCCGCCCGACGCCAGCAGCGCACGCCCCGCCGCGATGATCGAATGCGGTGCGATGCGGACGACCTTTTCCTCTGCCGCCTCGTTGAAACTGCCGAATACGGGCGTTTCGATCCCCTCGGACAGAAGCGCGCCGCGAAGCCGGTCCGACACCGCCGCCACATAGGGCGACAAGACCGCCAGCCGTGTCACCCCAAGCGCAGCGCAGGCCGCCACCACCGCGCTGACCGGGTTGCTGACCGCGTCGGTCGGGACCCCTTCGGCGACAAGCCGCGCCACTTCGGCCCGCCCGATCACCGCCGCGCCCGAGGTGCAGCCATAGCCGACCGCCGCGAACTTCCGGGCCTGCGGCAACAGGCGCGCGGCGGCGGGCAGGGCGGCGGCCATCGCGCCCAGCGTCTCTTCGGTGACCGCGTCGCCCGAGGGCACGCGCGAGGTCAGCAGATTCACCCGCGCCGGGATCAGCGCGCGGAAGTCCCGTTCAAGGCTTTCATCGGCGGACAACACAATCAGCCCGATGCGGACCTCATCCGCTTCGACGCTGTCATAGGCGAATGGGATGGAGGACGGGGTCACAGCGCGATCTCGGGCAGGGCAGGACCGGCGGGCGTGGACAGCCATTCGGCCCCGCCATCGCGCAGCACGATGTTTTCTTCGTGCACCATGATGCGACCGACCGCCAGCGCGACGGAAGGCTCCAGCGTCAGCACCGTGCCTGCTGGCAGGGGGGAGGTGTCGCCGGGGATGATCGACGGCCATTCGGTCAGTTGGGTGCCCAGCCCGTGACCGAAACGGCCCGCATCCTCGGCGGCGCCGCCATCCGAGGCCACCGCCGCCATGGCGTGATACAGATCCGCCGGGCTGACCCCGGCGCGGGCCGAGGCAAAGCCCGCGGCCGTGGCCTCGATCAGGCGCGCATGAGCGATCCGGACGCTGTCCGTGGCGGGCCCCATCGACACATTGCGGTCGAAGTCGCAGAAATAGCCGTCGCGTTGCAGCCCGGTATCGAGCATCACAACGTCCCCCGCCGCCAGCGGGGCCTCGGTCGCCGGCGAGATCACGTCAGGATAGCCGCCTTGTGCCGCGGCCCCGGCCAGGTAGGGCACCCAATCAGCCCCCTCCGACAGGCAGAGCATCTGAAAATCCCGGAACACCCGACGCAACGGGCGACCCGGGCGCAGTATCTCGGGCAGGCGGGCAAAGGCGCGGTCGGCAACGCCGCAGGCCCTGCGGATGGCAGCGATTTCGGCGTCGGATTTCACCATCCGCAGGGTGCGGGTGATATCGGCGTCGGCCACCAGCGCCCGCGTGCCAAGCCGGGCCTGCAACGCGAAAAAACCCGCAAGCGGCATGCGCAGGTGGCTTTCCATGCCCATCGGCAGCCCGATCCGTCCGTTGACCGGGGTCCGTTCGGCCAGCGTCGCGGCCAGAAGGCTGATGCCGTCGTCCACAAGGTCCGGGGCGCGCCAGGTGCGGATATCGGTGATCCAGCCAGTCTGCATCAACGCGCGCCCGATCGACGGGATGACCGCGACCGGCGCGCCCGAGGCCGGGACGATCAGGAACCAGGGCCGCGTGGGGCTTTCCCAGAACCGGGTCAGAAAGCCCGAGAAGTAGCGAAAATCGGGCTCTGTCGTAAGCAGCAGCGCATCCAGGCCGACCCCGGACATGGCTGATTGCGCGCGGGCGACCCGGGCCTCGTATTCGGCGGGGGCAAAGCCGGTCACTCTGCCGTCTCGGTCAGGAAGGCCAGTACCCGCGCGTCCGGCCCGAGGCCGAGCGACGCGCGAAACGGCACGCTTTCCATCAGCGCCGCGACCCCGGCGGCCCCGGACGGCGTGGTGGCAAGGCCCTCGGCGGCCAGCGCGGGCAACAGCGCCTCGACCTCGGCATCGGCCAGGGTCATCACCGCATCGACATCGCGTGCAAGTCCCTTGAGCGCGATCAGCGACGCCGCCTTGCAGTCGAGCCGCCCCATGGACGACACCGGCCCCTCGGTCTGCACCGGGCGGCCTTCGGTCAGCGAGGCGGCGATGCAGGGTGCGGCCTCGGGTTCGACCGCGACGATGCAGACCGCGTCGCCCCAGGCGCGTCGGGCGCTGACGGCGACGGCGGCGGCCAGACCGCCGACACCGGCCTGCACGAAGATGTGGGTGGGCGGGGAATTGGCGCGGCGGATCACCTCGGCCATCAGCACCAGATAGCCCTGCATCAGAACGCGGGGCGGGTCGGTATACCCGGACCAGGAACTGTCCGACAGCAGCGTCCAGCCATTTTGCTCCGCAGCCTCTGCCGCCGCGGCCATGCTGGCTTCGTATTGCGCCCCGGCCCGAACGACCTCTGCGCCCTTGGCCCGCAGACGATCGGCGAAGGACGTGGGCACCGTGTCCGGCAGGAAGATCACCGCCTGCGCCCCGAAGACCTTGGCACCGGCCGCCACCGACACCCCGTGATTGCCCGCGCTGGCGGTTACATAGCGACGGCCCCGAAGCGCCTGGCGCAGGTCCTCTGCGCCGGTCGCGACCGCGTCGCAGGCGATCACATGCGCGCCCCCGAGCGCCTTGAAGCTGCCAAGCCCCATGCGCCCCCGTTCGTCCTTGAGCGCAAGCTGCGCCACCCCCGCGATCCGGGCGAGGCCGGGGGCATCGACCAGCGGTGTCGCTGTCGCCACCGGACAACGAGTCAGCAGCGCCTCGACCGGTGTCGCATCGTCTTCGGGAAACGGGATGCCCTCGGGCAGGTCAGGCAGACGCCCGGTGGCGCGGAACGGATTGGGGTGCAGTCTGGCCATATGCGCGCTCCTTCGTGTCGGCCCCGAGTTGGCGACGCGAAGCGGCGGCCTGTCAATCAAATGCGTGACGATAACGGCAGGCGGCGCGGCACCGCCACGGCACGGCATGGCGCCGTTTCGGGGTCGTCGGATCCTTCACCGCCACGAAAAAGGCCCCGCCGAGGTGGCGAGGCCTTGAGTGCAATCATGGGCATTGGATCAAGCGACGAGCTGGTGCCGCACGACGTCCTTTCCCATGAACGTATCATGCAGCACCTTGATGCACTGGTCGCGATTGTCGCGATCGACAAGGAACTGCGCATCGACCGTCCGCGTCGTCTGATGCGCCGAGATCACGTCGATCTCCGCCTCGCGCAGGGCGGCGAGGCCCCTCTCGAGCACGTGCAGACCGCGAAGATTGCGCCCGATGACCGATACGATGGCGGCCGAACGGACATTGATCTCCGAGTTCGGATAGCTCTTCGAGAGGCCCGTCTCGATGCTGCGCATGGCGCGGAGCGGGGCGTCCACGTAATGCGAGATCGTATTGGCGTTGGAGGTCTTCGACACGATGCGCAGGTCGAACCGCGTCAGGATGTCGAGAATTGCCGCATCGTAGCCTTTGACACCGACCATGTCCTGCTCGAACAGCTCAAGCGCAAAGACATCGAGGCCGCAGACGATCTCGGCCACGCCTTCCTCGGCTTCGGCATCGTCGATCAGCGTGCCGGGGTCGTGCGGCTCGAAGGCATTGGTCACACGCAGCGGCACTTCCGCCTGACGCAGGGCCTTGGCGGCGGTCGGGTGGATCGCCTCCATGCCCATGTTCGACAGCTGATCGGCCACGTCGTAATTGGTATGCCCCAGCTTGCGCACGTTCCCGGGTCCGACCAGCTTGGGGTCGGCAGAACTCAGGTGGAATTCCTTGTGGATGATCGCTTCGCGCGCCTTGGTCAGCGCCGCAATCTGGCTGAAGGTGACTTCGGAATAGCCCCGGTCATACTTGTTCATCAGGCCCTCGGCGCATTGCGCGTAGCCCGTGACGATCGGCATCTCGGTGTCGATATCGACGTTCTTCAGACCGTCGAGAATGCGCGCGTCCAGCGTCATCTCACGCTCGTCGCGCCAGCCCGACAGGTCCACGAAGCGCGCGTTGACGCCGTGGCGACGCAGCAGAAGCGTGGTCACGAAGGCGGAATGCGCCTCGCCCAGACCGGACAGCAATTCGCGCATGACCGACATGTGCTGCGACAGGCGGAAATGCCCGTAGGAACACAGCCGGTGCAGGTCGATCAGACAGTTGCGCGCGCCATCGATCCTGTCGCGGACAAAATCGTTGGCATCGCTGCGGTCGGCGGCATTGTCGAACAGCGCGTCATGCGCCGCGCGCATCGCCTTGTCGACCTGCGCCAGCGCGCCCATCCAGCCATGCTCTTCGGTATTCTCGGCGAAATGGGCGTACACACCCGGTTCGCCGGACTTCTTGTGTTCGAGAAGCGCGTCGGTGATGCCGCCAAAGGCGGAGACGACGAACATCCGGCGATACACCGGTGCGTCGACCTGAAAAAGCGGCATCAGCAACTCGTCCAGGCGCGACATCGACGTGCCGCCGATCTTCTCGACCGTGTGGTTCTTGAACTCGGTATCCATGATATCCTCGGCGGTGTTTCAGGCCACTTCGTTCGGTGCGGCGTAGGATCCGTCCTCGCGGTGCACTTCGTGACCGGTGACCGGCGGATTGAAACAGCAGGCCATCACAAGCTCCTGCTCGGCACGCACCGTGTGCTTGTCGTGCTGGTCGAGCGCATACATCACGCCGGGACGGATCTCGTGCGTCTCACCGGTGGCCAGATCGGTGATCGAGCCCTTGCCCGAGATGCAGTAGACGCTCTCGAAGTGGTTCTTGTAGTGGAACGTGTGCTCGGACCCGGCCTTGAGGTAGGTGATGTGGAACGAGAACCCCATCTTGTCGTCGGCCAGCAGCATCCGGACCGAGGTCCAGTCCGCATCCGAGACGGCACGGTCGGTGTTCTTCAGCGCGTTTTCGTCACGTACGATCATATCGGTTACTCCGCAGCAATCTTGGTTGTTTCGGACGCCTCGCGGGCCGCCTCGAGCAGGATGTCGAGACCCTTGTGCAGCGTCGCGGTCGGAACGGTCAGCGCCACAAGAACCTTGACGACCTCGTCGCGTGCGCCGGATGTCTCGATGATGAGACCCTTTTCGAAGCAGCGCGCGCAAATGTCCGACGCCAGTTGACCGGACCCGACATCGACGCCCTGCATCATGCCGCGTCCCTTGAGCCTTGCGCCCGGGATCACGTCCGCCACTGCCTGAAGGCCGGTGGTCAGTTGCACCGACTTTTCCTGGATCTGGGCCTGGAACGTGTCGTCCTTCCAGAACTTCTCAAGCGTCACGCGGGCGGTCACGAAGGCATGGGTATTGCCCCGGAAGGTGCCGTTATGCTCGGCCGGTTTCCAGATGTCGTGCTGCTTCTTGATCAACAGCGCGGCAAAGGGCAGGCCGAAGCCCGACAGCGACTTCGCCTGGGTGATCATGTCGGGCTTGATGCCCGCCTGCTCGATCGAGAAATAGGTGCCGGAGCGGCCGCAGCCGGACTGGATGTCGTCGATGATCAGCAGTGCGCCGTGCTTTTCGGCCAGCTTCGCGATGCCCTGCATCCATTCGACGGAGGCCGCGTTGAGTCCACCTTCGCCCTGGATCGGCTCGAAGATGAAGGCGGCGGGGGCGTCGATGCCCGAGGATGTGTTTTCCAGCACCATCTCGATCTGGCGCAGCGTGTCGACATCGTCGCCGAACGCGCCGTCATAGGGCATGTGCGTCACGCCGCACAGACCGCCGCAGCTGTTGCCCGCGCCCGCACGCTTGGACGCGTTGCCGGTCAGCGACAACGCGCCCATGGTCATGCCGTGAAAGCCGTTGGTGAAGGTGATGATGTTGCGCCGTCCGGTGACCTTGCGCGCCAGCTTCATCGCCGCCTCGACCGCGTTGGTGCCGGTGGGGCCGGTCATCATGACCTTGTAGTCCTCCATGCCGCGCGGGGCGAGGATGTAGTCCTCGAAGGCCGCGAGAAAGCGCGCCTTCTCGACCGTGAACATGTCGAGACCATGCGCGATGCCGTCATTGGTGATGTGCTCGACCAGCGCGGCCTTCATGTCCGGGTCGTTGTGGCCGTAGTTCAGCGACGAACACCCGGCGAGAAAGTCGATATAGGTCCGGCCTTCGGTATCGGTCATCTCGGACCCGGTGGCCTTGGCGAAGACGGTATCGAAGCTGCGGCAATAAGACCGGGCTTCGGATTCGCGGCGTTCGAAAATATCTTTTGAGACGGTCGTCGACATGTGACGTCCTTTCCTGATGGGGCTGTTCTGGGGTGACGAGAGGCGTGGCGCGGGACCGGGTCGGTCAGGCCGCGCTCTGGATGATCGCCTCTCGGAAGGTGATCGTGACCATGTGTTCGGTCGCGTGCTCACCATTGAAATGGGTGTCGCGCGTGAAATGCGCCTCGGAGGTGAGGATGGCGTTGTTCTTGTCGGCAAAGCTCTGGAACAGGGCCCAGGAGGCTTCGTTCGACAGCGTGATCGTGGTTTTCATGCGCTTGCAATCGGCGGCTTCGTCCCGCGCCATCAAGGCAGACAGCATCCGGGTGCCAAGGCCGATGCCGCGCGCGTCCTGCGACACCGCGACCTGCCAGACAAACATCGAGTCGGGATCCTGCGGCGTGATATAGGCCGAGATCCAGCCGACGATATCGCCGTCGATCTCTGCCACGATGCAGGTGTCGCGGAAGTGGTCCGCCTGCAGCAGGTTGGCATACATGGAGTTTTCATCGAGCGGCTTGCAGCTGCGGATCAACTCCCAGATCGCAGCACCGTCTTCGCGCACGGGCTTGCGGAATATCACGGTATCAGCAGGGGCGTTGTCTTGCAGGGTTTGCACGGGTCAGGCCTTCCTCGTCGGGTTTTATTTGCTTTACTAAGTATAATATCGCACGACGGTGCTTCAAGGGGCTAAGTAATATTAATGCGCGGCGGGCAAATCGGCGCCGATGGGCATAAAACATGCCAACATACTGGGGTAAATTCTGTTTTCAGCCCGTGCCCAACGTGCCGCATTGCAGCAATATCGCTTTTGCAAAATTAAACGCACGAAATTCGCGCTGGCCACTTGTGGAACAAAGTACTAAGCCTAACTAACTATCATGTTGGATAAAGATTGCAGTCGAGACGCGTTTACCGGCGACACCCTGGATGTCAGGCAAAATGCTGCCTCGCGCGCATTCGGTACAGAGCCGGACAAGCGGATGGACAGGACTGATACGAGCCTCGTGGCGCTGCGGCGCATCCTGCAGGCAACCGAATTCTACGGGCGCACGCTGGCGCGGGACGCGGGCCTGACGGCGGTGCAGCTGCGGGTTCTGCAGATCGTCGCAGAGACCGGCAACTGCCACCCTTCGGAAATCGCGACGCGGATGGGCGTCAGTCAGGCGACCATTTCGGTGCTGATCAAGAAACTGAAGGCCTTCGGGCTGCTTGAACGGCATCAATCGGCGGAAGACCGTCGCCAGATCGACCTCACCATTACCCCCGAGGGCGAGGCGCGCCTGCGCAGCGCACCCAACGCGCTGCAGCAAAGCTATGTCGGCCAGTTCGAGGCGTTGCCGGACTGGGAACAGTCGATGATCGTCGCGGTGCTCGAACGGGTCGCGGCCATGCTCGATCAGGGCGAATACGACGCGTCGCCCGTGCTGGCCACCGGCGAAATCGTGCGGCCCGCCGCCGAGGCGCGTCGCAAGTAACGCGCCCGGGCCTGAGGTCGGCCCCCGCCGTGGCGGTTCTCAGTAGTCCTTTTCGTAGTAGATCCCGACGCCGGTGTTGCCGGTCGAGGTCACCGTGCCGCGCGCCGTGATGCTTTTCGACAGGTTGAGGTTCAGGTTGATCTCGGTCTCGCCGGTGCTGTTCACCGTCACGTCGGTATAGGCGTTCTCGCCGATATACTTGCCGACGCTGACCGCCGCGCCGCCATCTTCGCCGGTCTGCAGATCCAGATTGTCGAGCCCGGTATTGGCCCGCAGCGTCTCCGAGATGCCGGGCCCGCCACGGCCCGACAGGGTATTGATCGCGCTGGCGATCCGCAGCGCCTGCAGCGCCGATATCTCGGACAGGTCGCGCCCGAACAGCAGCAGCGACAGCACCTCTTCCTGCGGACGCTCGGGCGTGGAGGAGAACGTGACCTCGGGTTCCGATACCGGGCCTTCGATGATCACCTGGATCAGGGTATCGCCCGCTGCGGTTTCGGCCACCACGCGGATGCGCGGGTTGAAATCGCCCTGTAGCGATACGGTCGCCTCGTCCAGTTCAATCCGCTGGCCCAGTATGTCGAGCCGCCCGCGCACCAGTTCGAACCTGCCGCGTGGCACGATGTTCTGGATAGTGCCGCCGATCACCAGTTCGCCGCCCACTTCCGCATCAAGTCCCCGCCCCCGGATAAAGATCCGCGACGGCGCGCTGATGGTCAGGTCGAGGCCGTAGTTCAGGCCGCCACCCGTCGCGCGCTCGGGCTCCGGCGTCGTTTCGAGACCCGCGCGCAGCAGGGTCTGGCGCACGGCGCTGCTGGCACCCACATGGGTGACCGGAAAGCCCAGCGTGGTGATGCCGCCACCCGAAGGCACGCGAATCTCGGTCTGGTCCAGCTCGATCCGGCCCGACAGCAGCGCCGACGAGGCCAGCGGCCCGACCAGTCGCAACGTGCCGTCGACATCGGTCTGGTACAGACCCGGGTCGGCGACGATCACGTCGTCGAGCCGGATCGTGAGGTCGCCGTTGAACGGTGCCGACAGCCCGACGGGCCCGCTGACCCGGATGTCGCCGCCGGTGACGACGTCGCCGGTCAGTTCGATCTGCGCCTGCGCGCCATTAAGGCTGATCTCGGCCGCGATGCCGTCCAGCGCGAGGTTCTGGGACGGAATCGTCAACTGCGCGCCCTGCGTGGTGATCCGCCCCGACAGCGCCGCCAGTCCGGGCGGGCCGTTGACGGCAAGATCGAAGGTCGCGATGCCGCCGATCAGGTTCGGTTCGAGGAACGGGTTCGCCAGCCCCAGCGGGGCCGAGCCGTTGATGTCGAGGTTGGCGGTGGACGCATCCGCCGCGACGCTGCCCCGGACGGTGGCGCGGGTGCCCCCCGGCGCGGTCAGGTCGGTGTTGATCTGCCAGTCGCCGCCGGAACTGGTGGCGTTGCCCTCGGCGGTGGCCGGACCGTTGAAGTCGGGCACAAACAGGCCGATATCCGCCAGCCGCACGGCATAGATGATCTGGCTGCCATCGGTGCTGTAGACGCCGCTTGCGCGCGCATCGATTTGCGGCGCGTCCAAGTCCAGCGCATCGATGCGGATCAAACCGCCCTCGGTCAGCCCGCCACGCAGGGAAAGGTCGGTCACGCCGCCGCGCAGCAGCTGGTCCACCGCTGTGATGCCGGTCGCGATCGAAGCCGCCTCGGCGTCGAGGGTCACATCCGCTGCACCGGTGGTCAGGTCATAGGACCCGTTGGCGGACGCGTTGACCGATCCTGCCAGCGGTCGGCCCACCAGCCCCGCATAGGGCCGCAGGGTGTTGATGCTGAGATCGACATTGCCCGCCAGCGATTGCGGTACGAACTCGCGCACCACCGCAGTCGCATCCACATCGGCCAGAAGCCCGCCCGGACCCGACGCGTTAAGCGCGATGGCCCAGTCCTCGCCGGTCTGGCTGGCGGTGCCGGTGACGCTGGCATTGCCCGACATCGACGGCACCACATCGGCCAGATCGTTCAGGCGGATGTCGAATTGCGCCTGGCTGTCATCGGCCAGATAGGTGCCCGCCGCATCCACTGAAAGACGCTCGCCCACCACGTCGAGCGACCGCAGGATCACGCCGTCCGTGGACCGGGTCCCGTCAAAGGAAAAGCTCGTGCGCCCCGCCAGCAGCCGGTCCGCCTCGGCGATGCCGGTGATCGGGTCGCGCACCGCGCCCGTTGCCGTGACGGTGCCGGTAAGGGCCTCGAGATCGACGTCGCCTTCCGCCTCGAGCGTGACGCCGCCACCCAGCGGACGCCCCGCCAGCGTGGCATAGGGTTTCAGCGCATCGATAGTGACGTCGATCTTGCCCGCGACCGATTTCGGCACAAACTCCTGCAACACCGCCGTGGCGTCGATATCGGCCAGAAGCCCGCCCGGGCCCGACGCGCTCAGCGCGATGTCCCAATCCTCGCCGGTCTGGCTGGCGGTGCCGGTGACGCTGGCATTGCCCGACATCGCGGGCACCACATCGGCCAGATCGTTCAGGCGGATGTCGAACCGGGCCTGACTGTCATCGGCCAGATAGGCCCCTTCGGCATCCACGGACAGCCGCTCGCCCACCACGTCAAGCGTGCGCAGGATAAAGCCGTCGACGGTCTTTGCCCCGTCGATGGTAAATGCCGTGCGTCCGGCCAGAAGCCTGTCCGCTTCGGCGATGCCGGTGACCGGGTCGCGCACCGCGCCCGTTGCCGCGATCGAGGCGGTAGCCAGTTTCAGATCGGCGCTGCCCTCGGCCTCGACGGTGATGCTGCCGCCAAGCGGCCGGCCCGCGATTTCCGAATAGGCCGACAGGTCGCCGACATCGGCGTTGATCTTGCCGCCCACCGCCTGGATCTGGCCCTTGACCAGTTGCAGCGCCGCATCGACGATGGCCTTGGTACGGCCCGGACCGGTCACATCGCCAAGCACCGTCCAGTCGTCGCCTTCGTTGCGCACCGTGCCGGTAAAGGCGAGCGCGCCGGAAAGCTCTGGCAGGATTTCGGCGATGTCGCCCACCGTCAGCGCGATATCGGCGTTGCCGGTTGCGCCGCCAAGGCGACCGGACGCTTCCAGTGATGCCTCGGGCGCATCGACGGTCAGCGACCGCAACAGGATACCGGCGCCGTCACGGCGCGCGCTCAGGCCCAGTTCCGTCGCGCCGTCCAGCAGGCGGTCGGCCTCGGCGATGCCGGTGACAAGGTCGCGCACCGTGCCGGTGATCGCGGCATCAAACGCGCCCGACAGCGGCTCGACCCGGCCCGACACCGCAGCCGCGACACCACCGGACAATTCCCGCCCCGCAAGCCCGGAAAAGCGCGCGATATCGTCGGTCTCAAGCTGCACGTCGCCGTCGATCGCGAGGTTCAGGTCGTTGGTGATGCCGCCGATCTCAAGCGCGCCGCTGAGCGTTGCGCCCGCCCCTCTGAGGTCGATCCCGGTCAGGCGCAGCACCTCGTTTTCCTGATAGGAAAACTCCAGCGCGCCATTCAGCCGGTCGCCCACGGCCTCGGCCAGAGCCGGGTCGGCAAAGGCCAGCCCCTCGGCGGCGATCTCGAACGCGCCCTCGACGCGTCCGATGGCGTTGCCGTCGCCCCGCCTGAGCGTGCCATCGCCCACAAGGCGCATCTGCCCGGCGGCCAGGGTCGGCTGGTCGAAGCCTTGGACCATCACCTCGGCCTGCCAGCCATCGCCCTCGGACGCATCGAAGCGCACGTTCAGCTCAGCACCATCGACGCGGGTCACCGCACCCGGGATCGGCAGCTGGATCGGCTGACCCTGCGGCCCGCTGACGCGTCCTGTCAGCAGGATGCGTTCGGGCCACTTGTCGGGTCCGAGTGCGAGGTTGCCGTCAAGCTGGATCCCGTCCGACGCAAGCGTCAATGTGTCGATGGTCAGCGCCCCGCTGGCAAGGCTTTGCCCGGCGACGGTCAGGCTCAGGTTGTCGCCGAAGAAGGCGCGGTTCTCGGGTGTCAGAAGGGGGCGGATATCGCCCGCGATCTCGGCGGCAAAGCCGGTACCCGAGGCGTCGCCTTCCAGCGCCTTGACCGCCACGGTCCCGGTGATCCGCTCGGCGTTGTCGGTGGCCAGCACGATGTCGGCGGCGAAATCCGACAGCGGACCTTCGCCCTTGACCAACACCGCGACGGCAGGTTCGCCCGGCAGGCCGATCAGTTTCGCGGCGATGCCGCCCTCGGGCTCGTCCAGCGCCAGGTCGATGGACAGGATGCCGGTTTCGTTCAGGAACGACCCGGTCAGGCTGAGCGTGCCGCCCCGGTCAAGTCGTTCGACCGCGAGGGACACGTTGCCTTCGCCGCCCTCGAGGCTGGCCGAGCCTTCCAGAGACACCACCGCGGCCTCGCCCAGCAGGGGCGCGCCCAGTTCGACCCGTTCCGCGGCGATGCGGCCGATCTGGACAGAGACCGGCAATTCGGGCAGCGAAAACGGCTTGGCCTCGGCATCGGGCAACTCGGTCTGTTCGGCGGCAGCGCCACCGGGCAGGCGCGGGATCAGGATTTCCTCGGCGACAAGCTCTTCGACCGACACGCGCCCGCGCAGCAACGCCGCGCGATTCCAGTCCAGCACCACGCCGCGCAGGGTCAGCCACACGCCGTCGGCATCGGCGATGGTCAGCTCGTCCATGGTCGCCTTGGAACTCAGCGCCCCCTCGAAACCGACGATATCGACCTGAAACCCTTCGCCCGACAGGTTGTCCTCGATCAGCGCCTCGAGGCGCCCGCGCTCGGTTTCCTGCTGGGCATGAACCGGGCCTGCAAGGCACAGAAAGGCGGCAAGGATGGCTTTGGGAAGGTGTCTCAAAAGGCTTGTCCGATTCCGATGTAGAATTGCAGGCCGTCGCCTGTATCGCCACTGACGGGACCCGCGATGTCAAAGCGGATCGGGCCGATCCCGGTCTGGTACCGCGCCCCGAGCCCGGCGCCCGCGTGCCATTCGCCCGACCCGTCATAGAAGCTTTCCGCGCCGATATAGCCCGCATCGTAGAAGGCGACGAGGCCAAGGGCACTGGTCAGGTCGCGCCGGTATTCAGCCGAGAGTCCGGCAAAGCTGCGCCCGCCGATCTCGTCGCCGCCGCCCAGATCGACCGCGAGAGACTGGTAGGGCTGACCCCGCACCGTGCCCCCGCCGCCAGAGGTATAAAGGAAATCCGGCGGCACCTTGTCGATGTCCGGCCCCACGACCGAGCCAAGCTGGATGCGCAGGGCGGCGACGTTCGGGTCGCCCTTGCCAAAGCCCAGATAGGCGCGGGCATCGAGGTCGAACTTGAAGCCGCTCTCCGACCCCAGAAGGTCGGTGAAGGGCGTGGCGGTCGCGGTCGCGTAATAGCCCTGGCGCGGGTTCAATTCGTCCGAGCGCACGTCATAGGTCAGTGTCGTGGGCAGGGACAGCAGCAGGAACTCGCGCTTGCCAAGGTCGTCTTCGGTTTCGGAATAGCTCAGCCCCAGACCGATTTCGCCGGTGTAGCGGTCCGACAGCCGACGCGTCGCCCCGATGCCGATCTCGATGCGGTCCGAGATATAGGTCGGCTCGTCCTCGTGCGACAAGGATGCGGTGACGTAGCCGTCGGTGTCGGCGCCATAGATCGCCGGGATCTCGAGGCGGCTGGAAACACTGTAGTCCATGCCGCCGTCGGCGGTTCCGATGTTCGAGACCGACGCGTCGAAGCGCAGCCGCTCGGCACCGCCGAAGATGTTGCGATGCAGCCAGAACGCGGTCAGCCCGATCCCTTCGAGGGTCGAATACTCCGCGCCAAAGCCGATGCGGCGGGGTTTGCGGTCGCTGACCTCTAGGAACATGTCCATGGTGCCGTCCGGTTCCACCGTTTCGGCCTGGGTCAGGGTCACTGCCGAAAAGGCCCCGGTGGCGCGCAGGCGTCCCGACACGGTCTGGACGTCGTCGGGATCATAGCGCTCGCCCTTGGGAAAGCCCGCGATCCGGCGCAGCGCGGATTGGCGCACAGCGCTTTCGGAGGTGATGATCATGTCGCCGAAGCGCACGCGCGGGCCCTGATCGATGCCGATCCGCACCGACAACTCGGCCACGTCGTGAAAGGCGATGGCCTCTTCGCTGCTGGTGGCGACCTTGGCGTAGCCTTCCTGACGCCAGCCTTCGATGGTGTCCGAGATCGCGGTGCGGATCACGGCGGTTTCGGCGGGCTGGCCCGGGGCAAAGCCTTCGGGCAGGTCGGTGTCCTTGTGAACCGGCGTGATCGCGGCCTCGCGGAAGGTGAACAAGGGTCCGGTTTCGACCCGGATCACCGCGCGCGAAAAACGCTCGGGCAGGGACAGAAGCTCAAGGTCGGCGGCTTCCCTGCCGTCCAGCGTGATCGACACGACACCACCGAAAAACCCCCGGTCATAGAGGATCTGGACGATGCCCGAATAGTCCGACAGCGCGGCGGCGGCGACCTCTTGCGGTGCGGCCTCATCCTCTTGCACGCCAAGGCTCGACGCGGATTCGATGGCGGCGACAAGGTCGCGCTCGATCGCGTCGGAGGGCGCATCGACCGCGATGTCCAGATCGCTCAGCGCCCAGGCCGGGTGCCACAAAAGCGCGGAACACAGAGCGC
Organism: Roseivivax sp. CAU 1753; assembly: GCF_054482575.1. Lineage (NCBI taxonomy): Bacteria > Pseudomonadati > Pseudomonadota > Alphaproteobacteria > Rhodobacterales > Roseobacteraceae > Roseivivax > Roseivivax sp. CAU 1753. The sequence goes on from NZ_JBTLRF010000011.1 coordinate 34,733, forward strand.
CCGCAATCAACGGGCGTTTTGCTCGCCTTGGATACACTGCTCGAACTCCTGCCGGGGACCGTCTTGTTCTGGTTCGCTGACGACATACTAGCGCGCCGCGTGGGCGGCTTCCACTCCTGCGCGCCGTATGCCCTATTCATATTTTCGCCAGCGATGTTTTTCGCACGCTGTGTCCCGCGTGCGACCGGCAAGGCCCCGCATCAGGTGCGGGGCCTGTGGCGCGCCGGATCCCGCACCTGATGCGGGGCCTCGTCGGTGGTGCTGCCGGACCGGACGGGCGGGGGCGCCAACGCTTCGCCCGCGGCGAAGGGCACCGGGCAGGTCAGCCGCCGGTCGCGCCCCCGCTAGAGAACGGTCCAGGTCGTGACACGGCCTTTCTGATCGTCGAAGGTGATCTGGTCGCCCACCAGGGTGACGACCTGGCATTCCGTGCCCGCAAGGCTTTCCGGCTGGGTCAGCGTGCGGCAGAACAGGCCGCGCTGCTCTTCCCAGGTGCCGGAAATCCCGGTACCGACGACCGTGCCGTCCGCATTCAGCAGGATCGACTGCGTGTCGTTCACAAGCTCCCTGCCGACCACGGACAGCCACGCCGAAGACGCGCCCTGCGGCGTGCCGCCCCCGGTTGTTGTTTCGCAGCCGAGCAGGCTGAAGCCGATCATGGCCAGTGCAATGACGTTTTTCAAACGACCCCCGCAATATTCAAGACAGCCGACAGCATGCCTGTTCTCCGGTGTGGTTTCAACGGTCCCGAGACGGTCGTCGCCGCGCGCGCAAGCGCTGGCCCGACCGCCCCGGATCGCTCAGTAGACCATCCGGCTGATCGGCTTCAGCGCCCGGTAGAGCGCCCGGTATGCCGCCAGGCGCGGGACAAGCCGGGCCGCCCCGGCGTCGGATGGGGCAAAGCGGGCGGTGACCGCCGGGCGTCGGACCAGCGTATCGATCTCGCCCGCGCCGCACGCCGAGGCCGCGAGGATCGCCGCCCCGAAGGCGGGCCCGATCTCGGCCTTCTCGCCGCGTTCCAGCGTCAAACCGGTCGCATCGGCAATGGTCTGCAGCAACAGGTCGCTCCGTGCCCCGCCGCCCAGCGTCAGCATCGCGCCCGGAAGCGCCGTCGCGCTGGCGATGGCCCCGGTCGCATCCGCGAGGCTCATGGCGATGGCATCGAGCACCGCGCGCATCATCCCGGCGCGCCCGGTGCCATCGTCGAGCCCGTAGAAGCCGCCGCGAATTTCGGTGTCGCCATGCGGCGTCCGCTCTCCGGAGAGGTAGGGCAGGAACAGCGGCAACCGGTCGAGCGAGACCGCCTCGGCCTCGGTCAGAAGTGTCGCGATATCGGCCTGCGCCACATCGGCGAACCAGCGCATCGGGCGCGCTCCGTTCAAGATGGCGGCCATCTGGAACCACAGGCCCGGCACGGTGTGGGCAAAGGAATGCACGCCCTGCTCCGGGGCCGCGCGATAGGTCGCGGTCGGCACGAAGACCTGGCCCGACGTGCCCAGCGAGATGAAGCCCTGACCCTCGCGCGTGGCCCCGACCGCCACCGCACCCGCCGCCGCATCGCCTGCCCCCGCCGCGACGGGCAGACCGGCGCGCAGACCCAGCGACGATGCGGCCTCGGCGGTCAGGGCACCGGCGACGGCGTTGCCCGCGCGCACCTCGGGCAGCCAGTCGATGCGCGTGTCGGTGGCGGCGGTCAGGGTATCGGACCACGCCCCCCTGGCCTGATCGAACCAGAAGGTGCCCGCCGCGTCGGACGGGTCGCTGACCAATTGGCCGTGAAGCCGGAAGCCGATCCAGTCCTTCGGCAGCAGCACATGGGCGATGCGGGCATGCGCCTCGGGTTCATGCGCGGCCAGCCACATCAGCTTGGGCGCGGTGAAGCCTGCCATCGGCCGCACCCCGGCGATCGCAGCCAGTTCCGGCGCGTCGGCCGCAAGCTGCGCGCATTGCGCCTCGGAGCGGCCATCGTTCCACAGGATCGCCGGGCGGATCACCGCGCGGTCACGATCCAGCAGAACGGCCCCGTGCATCTGGCCCGACAAGCCGATCCCCGCGACCCGGCCCGCCGCGTCCGGATGCGCCGCGATCACCGCGCGCACCGCCTGCACCACGGCGGACCACCAGTCCTCGGGCGTCTGTTCGGACCAGCCGGGCCGAGGGTGTGCGATGGACAGCGCGGCGGTGGCGTCGCCGACCGCGTTTGCCTCCGCGTCGATCAGGCAGACCTTGACGCCGGATGTGCCGATATCGATGCCGAGAAACATGCGCGCCCCCTTGGTTGATTGCCCGCCAAACCTGCCGAAAGCCGCGGCGAATGGAAAGGCCCCGGAGCGGATCGCGCGGCCGGGGTCGGGCGACGCGCCACCGCGCCGGGTCCTGGGCACGAAAAAGCCCCGCCCGGGCCAATGCCGGACGGGGCGCGTTGCCGTCAGGTGGGCTGACGGGTCACCCCAGAAGGCGTCGCGCGATGACCTGCGCCTGGATCTCGCCCGCGCCCTCGAAGATGTTGAGGATGCGCGCGTCGCACAGAACGCGGCTGATGGGGTATTCCAGCGCAAAGCCGTTGCCGCCATGGATCTGCAGCGCGTTGTCCGCCGCCGCCCAGGCCACCCGTGCGCCCAGAAGCTTGGCCATGCCCGCCTCGATGTCGCAGCGCCGGCCCTGATCCTTTTCACGCGCCGAGAAATAGGTCAGCTGACGCGCCACCATGATTTCGACCGCCATCATCGCCAGCTTCGACGACACGCGTGGAAATTCGATCAGCGCGCGACCGAACTGCTTGCGGTCCTCGGCGTATTTCATCCCGTAATCCAGCGCGTTCTGCGCCACGCCGATGGCGCGCGCGGCGGTCTGGATGCGGGCGCTCTCGAAAGTCTCCATGAGTTGCTTGAAGCCGCGGCCTTCCTCGCCGCCCAGAAGGTTCTCGCCCTTGACCTTGAAGTCGTCGAAATTGACCGTGTATTCCTTCATGCCGCGATAACCCAGCACCTCGATCTCGCCGCCCGAGATGCCCGGGTCCTGCCATGGTTCCTCGTCGGTGCCGGGGGTCTTCTCGGCCAGAAACATCGACAGGCCCTTGTAGTCGTCGGTGCCGGGCACCGACCGCGCCAGCACCGTCATCACATGGGTGCGCGCGGCATGGGTGATCCAGGTCTTGTTGCCATTCAGGATCCAGTCGCCGTTGTCATCCTTCGCGGCCTTGGTGCGCAGGCTGCCGAGGTCCGAGCCGGTATTGGGTTCGGTGAAGACGGCGGTGGGCAGGATCTCACCGCTCGCCAGCCCCGGCAGCCACTTCTGCTTCTGCGCGTCCGTGCCGCCCGCGATCACCAGTTCGGCGGCGATCTCGGACCGGGTGCCGAGCGAGCCGACGCCGATATAGCCGCGCGACAGCTCTTCCGATACCACGCACATGGACGCCTTCGACAGGCCGAGGCCGCCGAACTCCTCGGGGATGGTCAGTCCGAAGACACCCATTTCCGACAGCTCCTCGATGACCTGCATCGGGATCAGCTCGTCCCTGAGGTGCCATTCGTGCGCGTAGGGGATGATCTTGTCGGTGGCGTAGCGGCGGAACTGCTCGCGGATCATTTCCAGCTCTTCGTCGAGCCCGGTGCGCCCGACGGTGATCTCGGCCGCGCGTTCGCGCATCACGTCGACGAGCCGCGTGCGCGCCGCGGCGCTATTGCCGCGGGCCATCAGCGCCTGCACCTCGGCGGACTGGAACGACGACAGCGCGTTCCAGCCAAGGCCAAGCTCGGCCAGGCGGAACACCTCGCCCTGGTTCATCGGAATGCCGCCCGCGATCTGGTGCAGGTATTCCCCGAAGGCGATCTGGTGGATCAGCTGTTCGACCTCGCCGAAGGTGCCCTCGGCCTCGAGCGCCTCGGCCCAACGCTGCATTTCGCGCAGCGCCTCGACATAGGTGGCAAGCCAGGCAAAGCCATGCGCCGCCGTCTGGTGCTGGTCCATCTTCGCGCCAGAGACGCGCCCGTCTTCCACCACCAGCTCGGTGACGGCCTTTTTCGCGACGCTCAGAACGGCATCCACGGCGGGCACGGCGGCCTTGGTGTGTTGCAGCAGGTCGGGCAGCAGCGGGCTGTCGGTTAACGTCAGATCCTGTCCATCATGGGGCATGCGTAAATCCTTTTCTCGCTTGCGGTCGCACATAGCGCCTTCGCAGGTGCAGCGCAATTAAGATACGCAAAAAGTCGCATACCGGTTCGTATCTTGCGCGACCGTTTGTGCTGGTCGCGCCCCGTGACTTTGGTATCACAAGCCCGATGGAGATGCTGGGAGACCTTTTGACGCCCGCGCAATGGGCCGCCGCGATGGCGATCACGCTGATGGCGGGCTTCGTCAAGGGCGTGGTGGGCTTTGCCATGCCAATGATCATGATCTCCGGCCTGGGGTCGGTGGTGACGCCCGATCTGGCCCTGGCGGCGCTTATTCTGCCGACGCTGGTGTCGAACGGCATGCAGGCGCTGCGGCAGGGACCGGCGGCGGCCTGGGAATCGACGCGCAGGTTCCGGGTCTTTCTGATTGTCGGCGCGGTGGTGCTGTTTCTTTCGGCGCAACTGGTGGCGGTGCTGTCGGTGGATGTCATGCTGGCCATGATCGGCCTGCCCATCGTGGCCTTTGCACTGGCCCAGATCGCGGGCTGGAGCGGCGCGGTGCCCGCCGGTCCGTCGCGCGGGCTTGAGGTGGGCATGGCGGTGTTCGCAGGGTTCATCGGCGGGCTGTCCGGGGTCTGGGGGCCGCCCACGGTGGCCTACCTGCTGGCGCTGAAAACCGAGAAACGCGACCAGATCAGGGTGCAGGGCGTGATCTACGGCTTTGGCGCCCTGGCGTTGACCATGGCGCATGCGGGTTCGGGCGTGCTGAACAGTGCGACCGTCTGGCTGTCGGTCGCGATGATCCCGCCGGCCATCGCGGGCATGTGGCTGGGGGGATTCGTGCAGGACCGGATCGATCAGCGGGCGTTTCGCCGGGCGACGCTCTGGGTGCTGCTGATCGCCGGTCTGAACCTGCTGCGCCGCGCCTTTTTCGCCTGAGCCGGATCAGGACAGCGGAATGCCTTCGCAGGTCGCCGCGATATCGGGGGCCATGTGGCGCGGCACCACGGTGAAGCGCGCCTCATAGAGCACCTCGCCCGCGCGGATCGCCCGGAATACCCATTCGCCGGGCACCCGTTCCTCGGGCAGATCGAAGGTATAGGCATTGAGCGACGTGCCGCGGCCGCCAAGTTCGGTCACATAGGCCTGTTCCGCGATGCCGCTGTCCAGGAACGGCGGGTGGGTCAGGGTCAGGATGACATCGTCATAGACCGATCCGTCGAGCGCATCGGTCTTGATGCCGAAACTGACATTCGGCACCGCCGGGACGACATTGGTCTGCCACAGGAAGTCGGGAATGGTCTCGAAAAGCTCGATCTTGCCCGCGGCGGTGCCGGGGGCGTCGATTTCGCCCACCGCGTCGACGTCGCAGAACACCCCCTGTTCAAGCGCGAGCTTGCTGGGATCGTAAAGCGCCTGCGCCTGGGCGAAGACCGGGCAGAGCATCAGGACAAGGGCATACCGCATACCCGCATTGGCGCTCTGACAGGGGTGCATGTCAACGCTGTGGTCAACCAAGGGTTAATGCGCGCGGGGATCGGCTGACGCGTCGATCGGATGTCTGGTGCCCGACCGGGTCCGGCGAGGCCCCGCATCCGGTGCGGCGCGGTAACGGCGGGACCGGCCCGTGCCGACGGTGGCGTCGCCCGCGCAGGCCAGCCTCTTTCGCAGGACGGCCCCGGTCGCGAGAAAGCCCCGGTCGCGCGGGGCGTCCGGGGCTTGGTCAGGGTCCTGCTCGGGCCGGTCGCCCGGGCGGTGCCTAGCCGATCGCAACCGCCTTCACGTCGTCGTCGATGAACGGCAGGTATTGCTCGAAGTTGTCGGCGAACATCTGCACCAGCTTGGCGGCCTGGGCATCGTAGGCGGCCTTGTCGTCCCAGGTACGCCGCGGGTTCAACAGAAGTTCCGCCACACCCTCGACCCGCACCGGGACCTCGAACCCGAAATGCGGGTCCTTGCGGTATTCCACCTTCGACAGGCCGCCCTCGAGCGCCGCCGACAGCAGCGACCGGGTCGCCCGGATCGGCATCCGCGATCCCTGCCCGTAGGCGCCGCCGGTCCAGCCGGTATTCACCAGCCAGCAGGTGGCACCGTGCTTGGCGATCTTTTCGCGCAAGAGATTGCCGTAGACCTCGGGTCGGCGCGGCATGAACGGCGCGCCGAAACAGGTCGAGAAGGTGGGCTGCGGTTCGGTCACGCCACGCTCGGTGCCCGCGACCTTGGCGGTAAAGCCCGACAGGAAGTGGTACATCGCCTGCGCCGGGGTCAGCCGCGCGATGGGCGGCAGCACGCCGAAGGCGTCGCAGGTCAGCATGACGATGTTTTTCGGGTGCCCGCCAAGGGCCGACTTCGACGCGTTCGAGATGTATTCCAGCGGGTAGGCGCAGCGCATGTTCGCCGTCAGGCTGTCATCGTCGAAATCCAGGTCGAGCGTTTCGGGATCGAAGATCATGTTCTCGATCACGGTGCCGAACTTCTCGGTCGTGGCGTAGATCTCGGGCTCGGCCTCGGCCGACAGGTTGATCGTCTTGGCATAGCAGCCGCCTTCAAAATTGAAGGTGCCGCGCTCGGACCAGCCGTGTTCGTCATCGCCGATCAGGACGCGGTCGGGATCGGCCGACAGCGTGGTCTTGCCGGTGCCCGACAGGCCAAAGAAGATCGCCGTGTCGACAGGGTTGCCCTTGGCGTGGTTGGCCGAGCAGTGCATCGGCATCACGCCCTTTTCGGGCAACAGGTAATTGAGCAGCGTGAACACGGATTTCTTGTTTTCGCCCGCGTATTCGGTGTTGGCGATCAGGATCAGCTTGCGATCGAAATTCAGCGCGATGACGGTGTCCGAACGGCAGTCGTGACGCGCCGGATCGGCCTTGAAGCTGGGGCAGTTGATGATCGTGAAATCGGCGGTGAAATCGTTTAGGCTGTCGCGGTCGGGACGGCGCAGCATGTGGCGGATGAACAGGCCGTGCCAGGCCAGTTCGGTGACCACGCGAACGTTGAGCTGGTGCGACGGGTCGGCCCCGCCGAACAGGTCCTGCACGAAGTAGTCGCCGCCCTTCATGTGCGCGCGCATGTCGTCATACAGTGCGTCGAAGCCCTCGGGCGACATCTCGGCGTTGTTTTCCCACCAGATGCTGTCTGCCACCGCGGGTGTCTTGACGACGTGCTTGTCCTTGGGCGACCGCCCGGTGAACGTGCCGGTGGTGACAAGGAACGCGCCGCCCTTGCCCAGCGTGCCCTCGTCGCGATGCAGCGCCGCGTCGATCAGGGCGGGCTCGATCTGGTTGTAATAGACATTTCCCAGCCCCTCGATCCCTTGATCCTCGAGGCGGAATTGCGGGTTTACCCGTCCGAATGTCATGTCTCTGGCTCCTCCGCGCATACGCGGTTTGGTGCAAAAAGGTCCTGACGGCGGCTCAGATGCGCCGTCCGGTCCCGCGATAAATGTCCCGGGCACCCCCCGCATAGCATGTGATTTTTGCGTCGGACCAGTGGCCAAAGTGTCCGTTAGCGCAATCATTCGGAGGTTAGCGCAATCATCTTGCGCGATGGGCGGATGGTTGCCGTGGGACCGTGGCGATTAAGACGCTGGTTACGAAAAATAAGTTGAAATGGAGGCGGCGCCGAAAGTGATTCGCAGATTGGAATTGTCGTAAAGCCCAAAAACACGCATAGTGAGGAAAAAATATAACGTGAGCAGTATGAGGACTCCTCCTATGAACAAGATCGCCCTTGTGGACGATGACAGGAATATTCTGACCTCGGTGTCGATGACGCTCGAGGCGGAGGGTTTCGAGGTCGAGACGTATAACGACGGGCAGGCCGCGCTGGATGCTTTCAACAAGAAGCTGCCCGACATGGCCGTGTTCGACATCAAGATGCCGCGCATGGATGGCATGGACCTGCTGCAGCGCGTGCGCCAGAAATCCAAGATGCCGGTGATTTTCCTGACCTCGAAGGATGACGAGATCGACGAGGTTCTGGGCCTGCGCATGGGTGCCGACGACTACGTCAAGAAGCCGTTTTCCCAGCGCCTTCTGGTCGAACGGATCCGCGCGCTGCTGCGCCGCCAGGAGGCCGTGGCCAACAATTCCGTCGGTGATACCGAAGAGACCAAGCTGATGTCGCGCGGCTCTCTCACCATGGATCCGCTGCGCCACTCGGTGACGTGGAAAGGGCGCGACGTGTCGCTGACCGTGACCGAATTCTTGCTGTTGCAGGCGCTGGCGCAACGGCCCGGCTTCGTGAAATCGCGCGATCAGTTGATGGATGTGGCCTATGACGATCAGGTCTATGTGGACGACCGCACCATCGACAGCCATATCAAGCGGTTGCGCAAGAAGATGCGGTCGGTCGACGACGACTTCTCGGCCATCGAGACGCTGTATGGCATCGGATATCGTTACAACGAAGAGTGATGTCCCATGGCCATGGCCGAACGGATCTCGATGACGGATGACGACAAGCGTGACACCCGGCACGACGACGATGTCGTGCTGGGCGACGACTGGGTCGCGCCCGATTCAACGGTCGAGAAAGAACTGCGCGAAAGCCGGGCGCGGCGCGGCATGTTCTCGCTCAACCGCTCGCCGCTGACGCGCAAGATCATCACCTTCAACCTGATCGCGCTGAATGTGCTGGTCGCGGGCATCCTCTATCTGAATTCCTCGCGCGACACGCTGGCGATCCAGCGCGCCTCGGCGATGGAGGCCGAGGTCGAGCTTGTGGCCGACGTCTTCGAGGCGCAGATGTCGCAGACCGCGCCCGTCAACCTCGGTACCAGCGATGGCATCGACGTGGCCGGGACGCTCGCGGGCCTCGATCTGCGCGAAGGCACACGGGTTCTGGTCTTCGACAGTCAGAATTTCCTGGTCGGCGACGCCACCGGCGCGATGGCGCTGACCAACAGTTTCGCGACCGGGCAGGGCGACGAACAGCCGACCGTGATCTCGGACTTCCTCGGTCGGGCCTGGCAGATGCTGTCGGGTGTGTTCACCATGCTGTCCGGCGATCCGCCGCTCAGCGAAGAGGATCGGCTGCGGCGCCTGATCGAGGATCTGGACGTGGGCCAGACCCATGTGGTGCAGTCCTCCGCCCATACCGGCGAGACGCTGTTCACGGCGCTGACGCCGATTCGGCGGGCGGACACGACCCTCGGCACCCTGGGCCTCGTGGCCGTCGCCTCCGAGATCGACATTGCCGTCCGGCTCGAGCGCGAGCGCGTGCTGCAGATGTTCATGATCGCGACGCTGGTGTCCATCGGGCTCAGCCTGGTGCTGGCCTCGACCATCGCCAATCCGATCTCGGACCTGGCCGATGCCGCCGAGATCGGGCGCGACCGCAACAAGCGTTCCAGCCAGCCCGGGCGCATCCGCATTCCCGACCTGACCGCGCGCCCGGACGAAATCGGGCGGCTGTCCGGTGCCTTGCGCGGCATGGTCGGCGCGCTCTACGACCGGATCGATTCGAACGAACAGTTCGCCGCCGACGTCGCGCATGAAATCAAGAACCCGCTCGCGTCCCTGCGCTCTGCCATCGGATCGCTGCGCATCGTCAAGAAGGAAGAGCATCGCGGCAAGCTGCTGGATGTCATCGAACACGACGTGCGCCGACTGGACCGTCTGGTCTCCGATATCTCCAACGCCTCGCGCCTCGATTCCGAACTGGTCAAGGAAGAAGAGCAGGAATTCAACCTCTTGGAAATGCTCGACAACCTGACGCAATACCTGGGCGAGGATGCGCAGAAACGGGGCATCGAGTTCATCACCGACCTGCCGTCCCGCCCGATCACCATCCAGGGGCTCGAGGCGCGTCTGGCGCAGGTCTTCGTCAACCTCATCACCAACGCGGTGTCGTTCTGCGAAGATGGCGATGCGATTCGCGTCTGGGCGCGCAAACGCGACAACCGTGTGCTCGTCGTGGTCGAGGATACCGGCCCCGGCATCCCCGATCAGGCGCTGTCAAAGATCTTCAAACGCTTCTATTCGCAGCGCCCCGAGGGGGACTTCGGCAACAACTCCGGCCTTGGCCTTGCCATTTCCAAGCAGATCGTCGAGGCGCATGGCGGTGTGATCTGGGCCGAGAACATTCGCCCGACCGAGGCCGATATCAGCTCTGAACCGCTGGGCGCGCGCTTCGTCGTGGGCCTGCCGATCTGATCGCGTGACCGGGTCGCCGCCGCCCACCGCGCCGGACGAGGTTACCCGACACGCCTCGGCGGTGGCCATCGCCGGGCGCGCCTGCCTGATTCTCGGTGCGTCGGGCAGCGGCAAGTCGACCCTGGCCATCGGCCTGATCGGGCTCGGCGCGACGCTCATTTCCGACGACCGCGTGATCCTGCGCGCGACGGCGGGGGTCATCACCGCCCACGCCCCGGACCCGATCCGGGGCCTGATCGAGGCACGCGGCATCGGACTGCTCAATGCGGCAACGGTCGATGCCGTACCGCTTGCTCTGGTGGTCGATCTCGACCGGCGGGAATCCGAACGCCTGCCGCCCCGCCGCATCCGCACGCTGCTGGGCCATGATGTGCCCTGCCTTCACAATTGCGATCATCCCACTTTCGCCGCCGCCATCGGTCTATATATGTCCGGTGGGCGACACGCATAGGCACACCGATGAGCGACAACCAGCAAACCGTCATCCTGATCACCGGCCCGTCCGGGGCCGGGCGGACAACGACGATCAATGCGCTTGAGGATTTCGGATACGAGTCGATCGACAACATCCCGATGTCGCTTGTGCCGCGTTTGCTCGAAGGCGCGCCGCGTCCCGGCGGCATGGCGCTCGGCATCGATGTCAGGAACCGGGACTTCAACGTCGGAACCCTGCTCGATCTGGTTGCCGCGTTGCGCGACCGCGTCGATATCGCGCTCAGCCTGCTCTATGTCGACTGCGCCGCGGATCGGCTGATTCGCCGCTTCTCCGAAACGCGGCGGCGCCACCCGCTCAGCCCGGATGGCGAACCCAGCGACGGTGTACGGCGCGAACTGGCATTGCTGGCGCCGTTGCGCGACGTCTCGGATTACCTGATCGATACCTCCGAACTGACGCCGCACGACCTTCGCGCCAAGCTGGCACAGTGGTTTACCGCGCCGGATGACGCGCAACTGGTCGTCAGTCTGGTGTCGTTTTCGTACAAGCGGGGCTTGCCGGCGGGGGCCGACATGGTCTTTGACTGCCGCTTTCTGAAGAACCCGCATTGGGATCCGGACCTTCGGGCGGAAACGGGCCTGTCCCGCGAGGTGCACGCCTACATCGCCGAGGATGGTCGCTTCGAACCCTTCCTCGCGCAGGTCACCGACATGCTCGCCTTTCTGCTTCCGGCACAGCGCGAAGAGGGCAAGACCCACCTGACCGTCGGCATCGGGTGTACCGGCGGGCAACACCGCTCGGTCGCCGTGACAGAAAGAGTGGCGCACGCCCTTGCGAAGATCGGCTGGCAAGTGTCAATTAGACATCGCGAGTTGGAACGGCGGGGATTGGTGGCCGTGTCCGACGGGCGCGTGGGTGACGGAAAGGACGGAAGTCGGGTGTGATCGGTATCGTCATTGTGGCGCATGGCGGATTGGCGCGGGAATACCTCGCGGCGATCGAGCATGTGGTCGGAGAGCAGTCCGACATTCGCGCCATTGCCATTGAGCCCGACCATGATCGGGTTGCGAAACAGGCCGAGATTTGCCGCGCCGCCGACAGCGTCGACGACGGGCAGGGTGTCGTGCTGGTGACCGACATGTTCGGAGGCTCGCCCTCGAACCTGTCGTTGCGCGCCTGTCAGCCCGACAACCGCCGCATTCTCTATGGCGCCAACCTGCCGATGCTGATCAAGCTCGCCAAGTCGCGCCACCTCGCGGTCCAGGATGCCGTCCGCATCGCGCTCGAGGCGGGGCGCAAGTACATCGACAGCCAGAATATCGAGCCGGGCAGCGTCGCCCCGTTGAAATCGGCCTGAGCGCCGGACGGAGAGGCAGCCCCATGACCACCCCCATTCGCCGCGAATTGCAGATCGTGAACGAAAAGGGCCTGCACGCGCGGGCCTCGGCCAAGTTCGTCGAGGTGGTCGAACGCTTCGATGCCGATGCCGAGGTCAGCCGCGACGGCATGTCGGCCTCGGGCGACAGCATCATGGGCCTGCTGATGCTTGCCGCGGCGAAAGGGTCCTCCATCGAGGTCGAAACCCGCGGCATCGAGGCCGAACCGCTGGCCGATGCCATTGCGGCGTTGGTGGCAGACCGGTTCGGCGAGGGTCGCTGACATGCGCCCCGAGGGGCAAGCGCCGCCACCGCCCATGGTCGCGCCGCCCGGCGCAACCGACGCGCCGGACCGGGTGACGCCGGTGCAGGCCCCCTATGACAAGCGCAAGCTCAGCTATGCCAACACCTTCACCAATCCGTGGAAGGCCGCCACCATCCGGGCGATGGAGTGGATGACCGGAAAGCTTGCGCTGTTGCGCATGGTGCGCCGGTTCGAGCGGCAGGGACTGGTCGAGGGGCAGGCCTTCTGGGCGCGCGCGCTGGATGTCATGGGCATCCGCATCGACACGCCCGCGTCCGAAATCGCGCTGATCCCGAAGACCGGCCCGGTGATCGTCGTTGCCAATCACCCGCACGGCCTGGTCGACGGTATGGTCCTCGCCGAAATCATCGGGCGCGTGCGTCCGGACTACCGCATCCTGACCCGGTCGCTGCTGACCGGCGTCGACGAGGTTGCGGACTTCATGATCCCGGTGCCTTTCCCGCACGAACCCGATGCACGGCAGCAAGGTCTGGCGATGCGCGCGGCGGCGATGGACCATCTGGCCCGGGGCGGGCTGGTCGCGATCTTTCCGTCCGGCGTGGTGGCCTCTGCCGACAGCGCCCTGGGCCCCGCGGTCGAGCGGGACTGGAACCCGTTTACCGCGCGGATGATCCAGCGCTCGGGGGCCACGGTGGTGCCGATCCGCTTTCCGGGGCAGAACTCGCGCGTCTACCAGATCGCCAGCCGCATCTCGCCGACCCTGCGGCAGGGTCTGCTGATCCACGAAGTGGTCGCCGCCTGCCGCAAGCCGCAAGCGCCGGTTATCGGTGCGCCCCTGACACCCGAGGCGATCGCCGCCATGTCCGCCAACAGCCGCGACCTCTGCGCGCGGCTGCGCGCGTTGACGCTGGCATTGCAGCGCTAGTCCCGTCCTGTCGCGCCCCGTCCCCCGTCCAGCCGCGCCCCGTTCAGTCGCTCCCGGTGCCGGGGCGCTCAGCCCGCGGCGACCGGAACCATCGTGCCGTGCAGGATGGCCACCAGCGTTTCGGTCGTGCCGGTCACCGCGAACACCTCAGAACTGACCACGATCAGGCGTCGCCCCGGCTTGATCACCCGCCCCCGCGCGACAAGCCGGTCACCGCGCGCCGGTGCCAGAAGGTGGATGCCGATTTCCGAAGTGACGACCTCGCGGTCCGCGTCCAGCAGGCTCAGCGCGGAATACCCCGCCGCCGTATCGCCCAGCGAAAAGGTCAGCCCGGCATGGCCGAAGCCCTGCTGCTGCATCGTCCCGGGGCCGATGGGGGCGGTGACCGCGACCGCGCCCTTGCGGATCTCCGACAGGCTGGCCCCAAGCGTCGCCATCATGCTCTGCCGGGCGAAACTGTCGCGTATACGGTCTTCCATCATCGGGCGATCAAGCCACGGCCCGGGGGCGGTGGCAAGCCCTAGCGCGGCATCGGAATGGCCAGCGGTCGCGGCCCGGTCAGGATCGCCAGCGCATCCCGCGCCATCAGCCGCACAAGCGCGTCATGCGACGACCAGAGCCCGCCGGTATAGGCACCATAGGCAGGCAGGATCATCCGCCGCGCGTCGACCAGGAAACAGGCCCGCGTGATCGACCTGCCGCGCAGGGCCAGCCGCGCCTTGGGATGGTAGTGCCCCGACACCTCGGCCACCGCATCCGGCTGGGCGATATGGCGAAAGGTCAGCCCGCCGAGCTGCAGCGCGCGCGCATGGGTGCCGCCGATGCCCACCGGCCCCGGATCATGGTTTCCCTCGATCCAGACCCAGCGTCGCCCGGCCTGCAACCGCGTGATCCAGAGCGCGTCATCGTCGCTCAGCGCATCGCCCGCCGCGACCGAATCGAAGCTGTCGCCAAGGCAGATCACCACCCGCGCGCCGGTGGCCTGCAGATCGGCATCGAGACGCGACAGGGTTTCGACCGTGTCATAGGGCGGCAGCATCGCGCCACCGCCGGTCACCGGGCGCGCGGCCTTGCCCAGATGCAGGTCGGACACCACCAGAGCCGCCTCGTCAGGCCAGAAAAGCGCACCCGAGGGCAGCGCGACCAGCGCCGCGTCGCAAAAGGAAAAGCCGTGCGTGTTCATGACCTGTTCTTACGTCGCGCGCGATGCCGCCCGCAAGGGCGAAAGAGCGGCCTACCAGGGCACGCGCCAGACCGGCTTTCGGGGCGCGTCCACCTGCGCCAGACCGGACTGATCCAGCAGCCGCGTCACCTCTTCCTCGATCAGCCGGTCATCCGCATCGCCCCGGATCGGCACCCTTCCGGGTTCCAGAAACAGCGGTGCCGCCAGCGGTGTCACCCGGTCCAGCCGCACCAGGTCAAGCCGGTCGCCGACGCGCGCGCACATCTCGCGGATACGGGCGAAATCCACCAGCCCGCGCATCGCCTCTTCGCGGGTAATCTGCAGCATCAGGTGGTCGGGGTCGTATTTGACAAGTGTATCATACAGGATGTCCGACGACATCGTCGCCTGGCGTCCGGACTTCTGCTGGCCGCCGACGCGGCGGTCGATCAGCCCGGCGATAGTGGCCGAGGCCCGGAAGGTCCGCTTCATCACCGCGTTGCCGCTGAGCCATCCCTCCAGCCCCGCCTCGAGCCGTGCCAGATCGAACAGCGGGCGCGGGTCGGTGACCGCATCCAGCCCCCAGATCAGCGTTGCGTAGTCGGTGGCGACAAAGCCCATCGGGGCCAGCCCTTCCTCTTCCATCCGCTTGGTCAGCAACAGGCCCAGCGTCTGCATCGCGTTGCGCCCGGCAAAGCCGTAGACCACCAGTTGCTCGCGCCCGTCATGCGGAAAGCTCTCGATCAGCAGCCGCCCGGGGGCAGGCAGGCGCGACACGTCGCGCTGAAGCCGCAGCCAGTCGGCGGTGTGTCCGGGCAGCTCCGGCCAGTCGTCCTGCTGGAACATCCGCACGATCCGCGCCGAAAGCTGCGTCGAGGTGGCGAACTTGGTGCCCATGAAAGTCGCGATCTTGGGCTTTTTCGCCGCATCCCGCGACACCTCGACGATCATCTCGCGCAGGCCTTCATAGCGCACGATCCTGCCGCCGATCAGAAAGGTGTCGCCCTTGGACAGCGACGCGGCAAAGCCTTCCTCGATCTCGCCCAGCGGTGCGCCGCCACGCCCGCGCATCCGCACCTTCAGCGTATCGGTGTCCTGAATCGTGCCGATGTTCTGCCGGATGCGCCGGGCCGACCGCGGGTCGCGCAATTCCCATGCGCCGTCGGCGCGCTGCCGGATGCGCTGCCACTGGTCATAGGCCCGCAGCGCATATCCCCCCGTGGCGCAGAAATCGAGGCAGGCATCGAAGGCCGGGCGTGTCAGCGCCGCATAGGGCCCGGCAGAGGTCACCTCGGCAAACAGGTTGTCGGCGTCGAAGGCCCCGGCGCAGGCGGCGATCAGGATATGCTGGCACAAGACGTCGCGCGGCCCCGGCCCGCGCGGCTCGCCGTCCAGATCGCGGTCCCGTACCGCCTCGAGAGCGGCGACGCATTCGACCACCTCGAAGCGGTTGGCAGGTACCAGCAATGCCTTCGACGGCGCGTTGTAGCGATGGTTGGCACGGCCGATCCGCTGCACCAGCCGCTTGACGTTCTTCGGCGCGCCGACCTGGATCACCAGGTCCACATCGCCCCAGTCGATCCCCAGATCGAGGCTGCCGGTACAGACGATGGCCCGCAACTGCCCCGCCACCATCGCCGCCTCGACCCGTTCGCGCTGGGTCCGGTCGAGGCTGCCATGATGGATGCCGATGGGCAGGCTGTCCTCGTTGGCCAGCCACAGGTGGTGAAAAAACAGCTCCGCCTGCGCCCGGGTATTGTGAAAGATCAGCGTCGTGCGATGCTGTCTGACGGCCTCCAGCACCGCCGGGATCGCGTATTTGGCGCCGCCGCCGGACCAGGGCGGCATTTCCTCGGTGACCAGCATCGCGATGTCGGGTTCGGGCCCGGGATCGGCCAGCACGATCTCGCAGGGGTCGGGATGCCGCGCCATCAGCCGCGCCATGGCACCCGGGTCATCGACCGTGGCCGACAGGCCCACGCGGCGCAGACCGGGGCACAGGGTCTGCAGCCGCGCCAGCGCCAGCATCAGCTGATCGCCGCGCTTGGATTCCGCCAGCGCGTGTATCTCGTCGACGATCACCCGCCGCAGCCCCGCGAACATGCGCGGCGCGTCTTCGTACGAGGTCAGCAACGCCAGACTTTCGGGCGTGGTCAGCAGGATATGCGGCGGGTCCGCGCGCTGCCGCCGCTTGCGGCTTTGCGGCGTGTCGCCGGTGCGGTCCTCGACCCGGATGGCAAGGCCCGCCTCGGCGATGGGGGTGCCGAGGTTGCGCTTGATATCGGCGGCCAGCGCCTTGAGCGGGCTGACATAGAGCGTATGCAGCCCCGGTGCCGGATCGCTGCCCAATTCCGCCAGCGTCGGCAGGAAACCGGCCAGCGTCTTGCCGCCGCCGGTGGGCGCGATCAGCATCAGCGCGGGGGCCGCGGCCCGGTCGAGCATGGCATGCTGATGCGGGTGCATCTGCCAGCCACGGGCATCGAACCAGTCTTGCAAAGGGGCGGGAAGCGAAACCATCACTGTCAGATAATGCGTCGCGCCCGCAATCAAAACACCAATCGGTCGCGGCCCTTGTTCCGCCTGCGCCCAGGCGGCACCATCGGCCCCGGGGCGGCACGGAAGGACACCGCGATGCTGGACGGGATACGGATCATCGAATTCGAGGCGCTGGGCCCCGCGCCCTTTGCGGGCATGATGCTGGCCGAGTTGGGCGCCGATGTCATCGTCCTGCACCGTGCCTCGGGCGGCGACACCCTCACCAAACCGGCGCGGTCGCTGCTGGATCGCGGCAAGCGGTCCATCGCGCTCGACCTCAAGGATGCCGGTGACACCGCCATCGCCCACGCCCTGATCGCGCGCGCCGACGGTCTGATCGAGGGGTTCCGCCCCGGCGTGATGGAGCGGCTGGGCTTCGGCCCCGAGGCCGTGCAGGCGGAAAATCCGCGCCTGGTCTACGGTCGCATGACCGGCTGGGGCCAGACCGGCCCGCGTGCGCAGATGGCCGGGCATGACCTCAATTACCTCAGCCTGTCCGGCGCGCTGTTCTACGCCGGGCTTCCGGGCGCGGTGCCGGGCGTGCCGCCGACCATGCTGGGCGATCTGGGGGCGGGCGCGCTTTACCTGGTGTCGGGCATGCTGGCGGGGTTGATCGCGGCCGGGCGCGGCGGGCAGGGCTGCGTCGTCGATGCGGCGATCCTGGATGGTGCCACGCATCTGATGGGGCTTCTGGCCTCGATGGGCCCGCAGTTTTCGCGCGCGGCGAGGGGGCGGTCCCTGCTCGACGGGCCGCATTGGTCGCGCTGTTATGCCTGCGCCTGCGGTGGGCATGTGTCGGTGCAATGCCTCGAGCCGCAGTTCTACGCGGTCTTCCTCGACCGGCTGGGCCTTGCGGACGATCCCGATTTCGCAGGCCAGTACGACGCCGACAGGTGGCCCCGCCTGACCGCGCGGCTGGCGGGCATCTTTGCGGGGCGGTCGCGCGACCACTGGGCGGCGCTGTTCGACGGCAGCGACGCCTGTGTCGCCCCGGTCCTGTCGCCCGCCGAGGCCGTGCGCGATCCGCATGTCATGGCGCGCGGGCTGTGGCAGGGCGATGCGCCCGCACCGGCCCCCCGGTTCAACGGCGCGGCACAGGCGTCGACCGCGCAACCGCCCGCCCGCGATCAGGACCGGGCGGCGATCCTGGCGATGTTGCGCGACGACGGGCCGTCCTGATCGCGCGCGGCCATCGTCACCGGGCCGGGCTCAGCGATAGGGGTCCTTCGGGCCGCGATCGTCGGACAATGTCTGCTGTCGGCGCTCGACCAGCAATTCGATCGCGTCGGCAAGGTGCACCTGCGCGATGTTGTAATCGCCGTTGGCGACGCGGATGCGGTGCGCCTCGATCATCACGTCCGCATGGCTGCACCCCATCGGCGGCTCGAACCGGTAGCAGGCCAGTTCGATCAGCATGCCGAGCGGGTCCTTGAAGTAGATCGAATCCATGAAGCCGCGATCCTTCGGCCCGGAATGCGGAATGCCGCGCGCATCGAGCCGCTCGACCACCTGGCTCCAGACCGCCATCGACACGTTGAATGCCAGATGATGCACGCAGCCCGGATCGGTGGGGGTGCGGCGATGCACGGGCTTGCGCGTCTCGTTGGTGAAGATGGTGATCAGCCGCCCGTCGCCCGGATCGAAGTATAGATGCCCCTCGTCGGGATCATCGAGGTTGGGCTGATCGAAGATGAAGGGCATGCCCAGAACACCTTCCCAGAAATCGATCGAGCTTTGTCGATCCGCGCCGGTAAGGGTGATGTGATGCACCCCCTGCACTTGCAGCTTTTTCATGGGGTCGTCTCCTTTCATGCTTGGCCTTGCATCGAAGGGTAACCCGGCCCGTAGGAATATCACGGAGCTTTTTGTCGACAGGCACGCGGCCACGGGTCTAGCCTTGCTGCCATCGAGGAGGATCGCCATGCGCGCATCCGGTCTGGTGCTGGGACTGTCGCTCTGTCTGGCCGCACCCGTGGTGCGGGCCGCGCCGGTATGTGTGGACGATGCGATGATCGTGCTGGATGCCTCGGGGTCGATGGCCGGTATGGGATTCGATCACCCGCGCGGGTCGCGCATGGTCGAGGCGCGCGCCGCCCTGCACGCGACGCTGCCCGGGATCGCGCGGCACCGCCGCATCGGGCTGGTGACCTACGGGCCGGGATCGGGAAGGTTCTGCGCGCGGGTCGACCTGTTCCTGCCGCCGACGGCGCGGGCGGCGGGGGCGATCCTGAACCGGGTCGATCAGCTTTTGCCCGCCGGGGCCACCCCCCTGACCGCGGCGGTCGAAACGGCGGTCGCCGCGCTGGGGGACGGTCCGGGCACCGTCGCCGTCGTGACCGACGGGAACGAGACCTGCGGCGGTGCGCCCTGCGCGCTTGCCAGCGCACTGGCCCGTTCCGCGCCGGGCATCACGATCCATGTCATCGGGTTCCGCATCACCGGCGAAGACATCTCGGCCATCCCCACCGAACGGGACGCGCGCTGCCTCGCCCAGGGCAGCGGCGGGCGCTATATCGAGGCCTGGGATACCGATCAACTGTCCGAGGCCCTGCACGAGTTGCTGGGCTGTCTTGTCCTGGGTGACCTGAGGGGACCCGCATGACCCGAACGCTGCCCGGAGCACCGGTTGTCGCCCTTGCCGTGGCGCTTGCGGCCCCCGGTGCGGCGAGCGAGCTGTGCACCCGGGACGCGATGATCGTGTTCGACGGGTCGGGCTCGATGGCCGAGACCGGGTTCAACCAGATCGACGCACCGCGCATTTTCGAGGCCCGCCGCGCGGTCCGCGAAGCGATGCCCGCGATTGCCGCCGCGCGCCGCCTTGGCCTTGTGGTCTACGGTCCGGGGCCCGTGGGCGATCCGGGGGTATCGTGCGAAAGCGTCGATGTCCGGTTTGCCCCGCGTTGGCAGGCCGCCGATGCCATCATCGCCGCGGTCGAGGGGCTGTCACCGGCGGGCGACACACCGCTGACCGCCGCGATCCAGTCCGCCGCCACGGTGCTGGACTACCGCCGCGCGCCGGGTGCCATCGTGCTGGTCACGGACGGCAAGGAAACCTGCGGCGGGGTGCCCTGCCAGCTTGCCGCCGAACTGGCCGCCGATGCCGCCGACCTGACCGTGCACGTCATCGGCTTCAAGGTCCGGGGCGATTTCTTCAGCTGGGAAAGCCAGAACAACCAGTACGAGGATGCCGAAAGCGTGGCCCGCTGCCTCGCGGACCGCACCGGCGGCAAGTACGTGTCGGCGGAAACCGTGTCCGAACTGGTGGCGGCCTTGCAGGTGACGCTGGGCTGCAACGTCTACGGGCGGCGCGCGCGGTCCGGGTCGCGGCTCAGATAGGGGCCGCTTTGCCCGCCTGACCTTCAGGGCCGCGAAAAACGTCGGCGCAGGGTGGGCCGCCCGTATCCGGACGGCCCCTGTTCAACTTTGCGATCAGTTCGGGATCTCGCCGCTCAGGCCCTCGACGTAGAAGTCCATGCCCAGAAGCGTGCCATCCTCGGCAACCTCGCCCTCGGCCAGCCAGACGCTGCCATCCTGCTTGTTGATCGGCCCGGTGAACGGGTGATACTCGCCCGCAGCGATCGCATCCTTCAGCGCCAGCGCCTCGGCCTTGACCTCTTCGGGCACAGCGTCCGAAATTTCGCCGATGCCGACCATGCCGGGGCCGATGCCGTCCCAGGTGTCGGTCGATTCCCAGGTCCCGTCCATGACCGCCTTCACCCGCGAGATGTAGTAAGGTTTCCAGTCGTCGATGATCGACGAGACCCGCGGCATCGGCGCGAATTCCGACATGTCCGAGGCCTGGCCAAAGGTAATGACGTTGCCCGCTTCCTGTGCGGCGGCCTGGGGTGCTGTCGAGTCGGTGTGCTGCAGGATCACGTCGGCGCCGTTTTCAATGAGCGCGCGCGCGGCGTCGGCTTCCTTGGCCGGGTCGAACCAGGTGTAGGCCCAGACGATCGAGAACTCGACATCGGGGTTCGCCTTCTTGGCGTGCAGATAGGCCGAGTTGATGCCGCGGATCACTTCCGGGATCGGGAAGGACGCGATGTAGCCGATCTTGTTGGTCTTGGTCATCTTGCCCGCGATGTGACCCTGAATCGCGCGGCCCTCGTAAAAGCGCGCCGAATAGGTCGAGACGTTGTCGGCACGCTTGTAGCCGGTGGCGTGCTCGAACTTCACGTCGGGAAACTTTTCGGCCACGGCCAGCGTCGGGTCCATGTAGCCGAAGGACGTGGTAAAGATCAGATCCGCGCCCGACAGCGCCATCTGGGTGATCGCCCGTTCGGCATCCGCGCCTTCGGGCACGCTTTCCTGGAACACGGTCTCGACCGCGTCGCCGAATTCCTCCTCCACCGCGAGGCGGCCCTCGTTGTGCTCATAGGTCCAGCCGCCATCGCCCACGGGGCCGACGAAGATGAAGCCGACCTTGGTCTTTTCGCTATGCGATGCGGCGAAGCCGGTGGTGGCCAGGGCCGCCGCCGCGGCTGTGGCAAGTAGTGTTCTGCGAAGCATTTCAGTTCTCCCAAGTGGTGATTCAAGACTGGCCGCGATCATCGTCGCGGCGGTGGCCTCTTAGCAAGGCCGCGGTGATGACACCGGCCGGAATCGCGATGATTCCGACGCCGATGAGTAAAATGAAGCCGGTGAAGATGCGCCCTCCGAGGGTGATCGGATAGACATCGCCGTAGCCAACGGTCGTCAGCGTGGCCAGCGCCCACCACATCGCGGCCGGGATCGACCCGAACTTGTCGGGCTGCACCTCGTGCTCGAAGTAGTGGATCCCGGCGGCGGCGATGAACAGCGTGATCGACGCCGCGATGACGAACAGCAACAGCTCGTCGCGGGCTTCCTCGAAGGCCCGTTCGATCCGCATCATGGCCCGGCTCAGACGCAAGAGCTTCAGCAGCCGGACAGCGCGCAACAGGCGCAGCATCCGCAGGCTCAGCGCATCCGGCATGATCAGCAGGATCGCTGGCACGATCGCCAGCAGATCGAGGATACCCCAGAAACTCAGGGCATATTTCCAGCGGTTGGGCGCAGACCAGAGGCGCATGGCGTATTCGACGGAAAAGATGGCCAGCACGATGTATTCGCAGGTCCAGAGCGCGCGCTTCAGCGGGGCCGGCAGATCGGGAACGCTCTGGACCGTGATGATCAGCGCCGACAGCACGATGACCCCGGACAAGCCCAGGGCAACGGCGCGACCGTAGACCGGATCGCTGCCCTGAAGTGCCAGATGCACCCGGTTCTTGACGGCCTCCGACATCATTGCGTGGCGTGGAACGGTCGCCCGAGCGAGGCCGGCGCGCCATGCACCCCCCGCGCCGAGATGATGACCAGGACAAGGATCGTGATCAGGTAGGGCGACGCCGACAGCAACGCCACCGGCACCGCCGCCCCCGCCGCCTGCAGGTTCAGCTGCAATACCGTGACGCCGCCGAACAGATATGCCCCGACCAGCACCCGGCCCGCCCGCCACGAGGCGAAGACCACGATCGCCAGCGCGATCCAGCCCGCCCCCGCGGTCATCCCCTCGGTCCATTGCGGCACCCGCACAAGGCTCAGATAGGCTCCGCCAAGCCCGGCGCAGGCACCGCCGAAGAAGATCGCCATCATCCTTATGCGCACCACCTTGTAGCCCAGCGCATGCGCCGCCTCGTGGTTTTCGCCCACCGCCCGCAGGGTCAGCCCGGCGCGGGTGTATTTCAGAAAGGCCCAGACGGCGGCGACAAGGACCAGCGACAGATAGACCATGACATCGTGCGAAAACAGCATCCGCCCGACCAACGGCAGATCCGACAGCGGACCCAGATCCAGCTTCGGCAAGGTGGGCGATTTCATACCCTCATAGGGTTTTCCCACCAGCGACGACAGGCCAAGCCCAACCAGCGTCAGCCCCAGCCCGGTCGCCACCTGGTTCGATAGCAGGACCTGCGTCAGAAACCCGAAGGACAGCGACAGGCAGGCGGCGGCAAGGGCGGCTGCCGCAAACCCCCAGACCGGCGTGCCGGTATTGACCGCGACGGCAAAGCCGACCACCGCGCCGGTGATCATCATCCCCTCCACCCCGAGGTTCAGCACCCCGGACTTCTCGACCACCATCTCTCCGATGGCGGCCAGCAGGATGGGCGTGGCCGACACCATGATCGACGCGACCAGCAGAACGGGTGAAATCGAGGACAGGTCCATCACACGCCCCCCGCCCAAAGCGCAAGGCAACCGAGGCACAGCAGCGCCACCCCGGCGACCCCCCCCGCCACCATGCGGCCAAGATGCGCCGGGCGGGGGCGATGCCACGCGCGCAACCGGGCAAGGTGGGGCTTCAGGGGCGTCCAGCGCAGCGCCAGCGCGGCCAGTGCCAGAACCGCCGCCAGCGCCGCCACATGCAGCGCCACAAAGCCCCAAAGCGCCCCTGCGCCAAGGGTGTGGACCATCAGCGCCATCATCGGTCCCATGACCATCCCCATGGCAAAGGGCAACCCGGCAAGTCTCATGCGACCACTCCCTGTCCGAAGCGAATGCGGTAATTGGTGAACACGTCGACGCCAAGCAGGAAGAACAGCAGCATGCCCTGGAACAGCTGGATCGACGCCCCCGGCACGCCCAACATCAATTGCGCCAGCTCGCCGCCGATATAGGTCAGCGCCATCAACAGCCCCGCAAGCAGGATGCCGATCGGATTGAGCCGCCCGAGAAACGCCACGATGATCGCGGTAAAGCCGTAGCCCGAGTTGAAATCGATCGAGATCTGCCCGGCGGGCCCGGTCACCTCGAACACCCCCGCGAGCCCCGCCAGCACGCCCGCGATGCCAAGACACAGGATGACGATGCGGCCCGGGTTCACGCCCGAGAAGCGCGCCGCCCTCGGCGCCTCGCCCGACAGGCGGATGTTGAACCCCTGGATGTGCCGGGTCAGCAGCACATAGGCCAGAATGACGGCGATGAAGGCCGCGACGACACCCCAATGCATGCCCGTGTCGGCAAACACCTCGCGGTTGGCGGCGGCGTCCCACTGGCGGAAGTTGCGACTGCCGGGAAAGCCCCTGCCCTCGGGATTGCGCAACAATCCCGACGACACCGAGGCAAGGATGGATTCCGCCACGTAGACCAGCATCAGCGACACGAGGATCTCGTTGGTGCCGAACCGCGTCTTCAGGATCGCCGGGATCATCGCCCAGGCCCAGCCCCCCAGCGCCCCGGCGATCACCATCAGCGGAAACAGGAACATGCTGTCGGACGGATAGAAGGCCAGCCCCGCCGCCGCGCCGCAGACCGCGCCCATGATGTATTGCCCCTCGGCCCCGATGTTCCAGATCCCCGCCCGGAACCCGATCGACAGGCCGACCGCGATCAGGATCAACGGCCCGGCCTTGACCAGCAGCTGGGGCCGCGAATAGGCCGCGAATTGCGGGTTGAACAGCGGATCCCAGAAGATCGTGCGGATCGCCTCGAAGGGCGGCTTGCCCAGCAACGCGAACATGATGCCGCCGACGATCATGGTCAGCGCCACCGCGATGACCGGCGACAGACCGGTCCAGAGTCGGGACGGTTGGGGTCGTTTTTCAAGCCGGATCATGCGCGCGCCTTTCCGAGGGGGTCGCAGGTGGCAAACCGGGTTCTTGCGTATTTTTCAAATGGAAAGGCATGCAGGTCGTGCCGTTCATCCTGCCGATGCGCATGGGGCGCGGGCAGCGGCGCGCGCTGTCGGGCAGGGGCGCGCCCGCCCGCCTTTCCATTTTCCAAATACGCAATCCCGTCCGTAACGGGCGCGCGACGTCAGGCAAGGGCATGGGCCACCTCCATGTCATGCGCGCCGCCCATCATCAGGCCGATCTGTTCGATGGTCAGCTCGGCCACCGGTCTCGAGGGCGACAGCCGCCCTTCGTTCAGGGCCGCGAACCGGTCCGAGATTTCCATCAACTCGTCCAGATCCTGGCTGATCACCAGAATGCCCGCGCCATCCGCCGCCAGGTCCAGAAGCGCCTGGCGGATTGCGGCTGCCGCCGCCGCATCGACGCCCCAAGTCGGCTGATTGACCACGAGCACGTCGGGGGTCTGAACGATCTCGCGGCCGATGACGAATTTCTGCAGGTTGCCGCCCGAAAGCGCCCGCGCGGCGGTCTGGGTCGACGGCGTGCGGACATCGAAACGGGTGATCACGTCGCGCGCGAAACCATCGGCGGCGCCCCAGTCGATGAAGCCGTTCCGCACCAGCCCGGCGCGGCGCGCGGCGGTCAGCACACCGTTCTCGACCAGGCTCATGTTGGGGGCGGCGGCGTGGCCCAGCCGTTCTTCGGGGGCCGACAGCAGGCCCTGGTCGCGGCGCGCGATCGGGCCCTCGCGGCTGACGTCCCGGCCCTTCAGGGTCACCGTACCTTTCGGGGCCAGCCGTTCGCCGGACAGCGCGCCCAGCAGCTCGTCCTGACCGTTGCCCGCGACGCCGCCGATGCCCAGCACCTCGCCCGCCCGCAGCGCCAGGGACACATCGCGCAGCGGCGTTCCGAATGCCTCGGGCGCGGGCAGACTCAGGCTGGCGACCTCGAGCAGGACCGCGCCCAGCTTCGGCGACCGTGCCGCCGGTGCCGCGAAGCTGGAACCGACCATCATCTCGGCCATCTCGCGCGCCGTCGTCTCGGCGGGGATGCAGGTCGCGACCTTCTTGCCCAGCCGCAGGATCGTCGCGGTATCGCAGAGCGCGCGGATCTCCTCGAGCTTGTGCGAGATATAGAGGATCGAGGTGCCTTCGGCCTTCAGCTTGCGCAGCGTCTTGAACAGGATCTCGACCTCTTGCGGGGTCAGCACGCTGGTCGGTTCGTCCATGATCAGCAATTTGGGGTCCTGCAGCAGGCAGCGGATGATCTCGACCCGCTGGCGTTCTCCGGCGGACAGCGTGCCGACCACGCGGAACGGATCGAGCGGCAGGCCGTAGGCTTCCGACACGTCGCGGATCTGTCTGGCCAGATCGCGGGTCTTGGGCGGGTTTTCCATGCCGAGGGCGACGTTTTCGGCCACGCTGAGCGCATCGAACAGCGAGAAATGCTGGAACACCATGGCCACGCCTGCGCGCCGGGCCTCGGCTGGTTCACCTGGAGCGAACGCGGCGCCGCGCAGCGCCATCGCGCCGCGATCGGGCTTTACCAGCCCGTAGATCATCTTGACGAGGGTCGACTTGCCCGCGCCGTTTTCCCCGAGCAGCGCGTGGATCTCACCCGCGCCGATCTCGAACGAGATGTCGTCATTGGCGACAACGCCGGGATAGGCCTTGGTCAGGCCCCGGAGGCTGAGAAGCGGCTGGTCCAAGGCGCGGCATCCTTTGATGGTCTGATCTGTGGCAGGCGGCTTGCGACACCCCGGGCGATTGTCCGGGGCGCCGCGCAATCATGTGCGCAGGCGTCGGGGGGTGCAACGGTCATTGCCGCACCCGTCGGACGGCGGCCAGTACCTGTTCGGGCGTGGCGGGGGCCGAAAGGGCCGGGTAGCCGGGGCCCGAGGCCGCGATGGCATCGGACAGGGCGAAGAACACCGACAGGCCCAGCATCAAGGGCGGCTCGCCCACCGCCTTGGAACGATAGATCGTGTCTTCGCGGTTGCAGCCCGCCCACAGGTCCACGTTGAACACATCCGGGCGGTCCGAACAGGCGGGGATCTTGTAGGTCGACGGGGCATGGGTGGTCAGCCGCCCGTCGGCGTCCCAGACCAGTTCTTCGGTGGTCAGCCAGCCCGCGCCCTGAACGAACCCGCCTTCGATCTGGCCGCGATCGAGCGCGGGGTTCAGCGAACGCCCGCAATCGTGCAGGATATCGGTGCGCAGGATGCGGTGCTCGCCGGTGCCGGTGTCGATCGCCACTTCCGAGCAGGCCGCGCCATAGGCGAAGTAGTAGAATGGCCGCCCCTGGCCCTTGATCCGATCCCAAGACAGCTTCGGCGTCTTGTAGAACCCGGTGGCGGACAGGCTGACCCGCCCCTCGTAGCACTGCCGGGCGGCGGCTGCGAAGCTGAGGCTTTCGCCCGCCACATCCACCTGGCCTTCGCGGAACTGAATTGAGGCCGGGTCGGTCTGGTGCCGTGCGGCGAGAAAGGCGGCCATGCGGTCGCGGATGGTCTCGGCTGCGGCCTTTGCGGCCATGCCGTTCAGATCCGCCCCCGAGGAGGCCGCCGTCGCCGAGGTATTGGGCACCTTGGCGGTGTCGGTGGCGGTGATCCGGACCGCACCCGTATCGAGGCCGAAGACCGCCGCGGTGACCTGTGCGATTTTCTGGAACAGACCCTGTCCCATCTCGGTGCCGCCGTGATTGAGCACTAGACTGCCATCCTGGTAGACATGCACCAGCGCGCCGGCCTGGTTGAGATGCGTCAGGGTGAAGGAGATGCCGAACTTCACCGGTGTCAGGGCGAGGCCGCGTTTCAGGATCGGGCTGTCGGCATTCCAGCCCGCGATCGCCGCGCGGCGGGCATCGTAGTCGCAGCGCTCGGACAGTTGCGCGGTGATCCGGCCCAGGATGAAGTCCTCGACCGGCATGCCGTAGGGTGTGGTCCGGGCTGCCGCGCGGGCCGCGTCGGTCCCGGCATCCGCGGTATCCCCGGCAAGCTCGGTCGGAGCGGACCGGGCGGAGGCCTTGGGGGTTGCGGGATCGCCGGTCATCTCCGGGTAGTAGTTGCGCCGCCGGATCTCGAGCGGGTCGAGCCCGAGCCTGTGGGCCGCGTGATCCATCACCCGTTCGATCCCGATCATGCCCTGCGGCCCGCCGAAGCCGCGAAAGGCGGTGGCCGACTGGGTATTGGTCCTGAGCCGGTGGCTTTCGATCCGGGCGGTCGGCAAGAGGTAGGCATTGTCCGCGTGCAGCATCGCGCGGTCGGCGACCGGCAGCGACAGGTCCTGCGCCCAGCCGCAGCGCATCAGGTGCACGAACTCGACCCCGACGATGCGACCATCCGCGTCAAAGCCCGCGCGGTATTCGATGCGGATATCGTGCCGCTTTCCGGTGATCGTCATGTCATCGTCGCGGTCGTAGCGCATCTTCGCGGGCCGCCCGGTTCTGGCGGCGACGATGGCGCAGGCGATGGCCAATGCGTTGCCCTGGCTTTCCTTGCCGCCGAAGCCGCCGCCCATGCGCCGTGTCTCGACCCGCACGCTGTGCATCGGTTGGCCCAGTGCGTCGGCCACCTTGTGCTGGATTTCGGTGGGATGCTGGGTCGAGGCGTGAATGACCATGTCGCCGCCTTCCTGCGGCAGGGCGAGGGCGGTCTGGCCCTCGAGGTAGAAATGCTCTTGTCCGCCGACATCGATGTCGCCCGAGATCACGCAGGCGGCGTTGTCGATGGCCTCGCCCGCGTCGCCCTTTTCCCAGATCCGGGGGCCGTCCTCGAAGCGGCTGCCGGCATCGAGCGCATCGTCCACGGTCAGGATCGCATCGCGTTTCTTGGTCTCGAAAACCGCTTTGCGCACCGCCTTGCGGGCGGCCAGATGCGAGGTCGCGGCGACCAGAAAGACCGGCTGGCCGAGGTAGTGGACCGCATGGCCCGACAGCAAGGGTTCGTCCTGCGCCGAGGGCGAAAAATCGGTCTTCCGGTCGAGATCGTGGGCTTCCAACGCCAGCACCACCCCCGGGCTCGCGCGGACCGCCGCCAGATCGAGGCTGGCGATCCGTCCGGCGGCGATCGGGGCCGTGCCGAAGGCCAGGTGCAGGCAGGTCGCCGGAACCGGGATGTCGTCGACATAGCGCGCCTGCCCGGTCACATGCAGGCGGGCGGCGTCGTGGGCAAGCGGTCTGGCGACGCTCATGGCGACCCCCGGCGTCGGGACCGGTGGCCCGCCGGGCGCGGGCGTATTTGGAAAATGGAAAGACCGCGGGGTCGGGCAAGGATCATGGCGTCACCTCGAGCACCGAGGTCGGGGCGCCGGTGGTTTCGGCGAGGCAGCGGCGCAGCATGGCGCGGGCGGCGGCGAGCCGGTATTCCGCCGAGGCGCGCATGTCCGACAGCGGCTCGAAATCGGTCTCGACCGCGTCGAGCGCGGCGCTGATGCCGGTGCCTGTCCAGTCCGCGCCGATCAGGGCTTTTTCGACCGCCGGGCTGCGTCTGGGCGTTGCGGCCATGCCGCCGAAGGCCACCCGGGCGGCGGTCACGCGGCCGTCGGTGCGGGTGATGTTGAAGCCGCCGCAGACCGCCGAGATGTCCTGGTCGAACCGTTTCGACAGCTTGTAGACCCGCAGGTCCGGCGCGTGGACGGGGATCTGCACCGCCTGCACCCATTCGCCCCGGGCGCGGTCCTGTTTGCCGTAGTCGAGGAAGAATTCCTCGAGCGGCATGTGGCGCAGGTTGTCGCCCGCGCGCAGTTCCAGCACGGCCCCCATGGCGATCAGCGCCGGGGGATTGTCGCCGATCGGCGAGCCGTTGGCGATATTGCCGCCGATGGTGGCCGCGGCACGGACCTGCGCCGACCCGTAGCGGCGGATCATTTCCGCGTAGGAGGGATGGCTTTCGGCGACCGCCGCCAACACCCGGTCCATGGTCACGCCCGCGCCGATATGCAGCCGGTCGTCCACCCGGGTGATCCGGGCCAGGTCCGCGCAGCGGTTGAGGAAGATCACGTCGCCGAGGTCACGCAGGCCCTTGGTCACCCAGAGCCCGACATCGGTGGCCCCGGCGATGAGCGTCGCGTCGGGATGCCGGGCGTAGAGCGTGGCCAGCTCGTCCGAGGATGTGGGCGCATAGGGCGCGTCGGTCTGTGGTGGGGTCGCCGCCGACGGCAACAGGTTGCGGTCGGCCAGGAGCCATTCGGGCACCGGCTGGTCCGACGCCGCCCGGGCCGCGCGGATGATCGGCGCATAGCCGGTGCAGCGGCAGAGATTGCCCGCCAGCGCGTCATCGAAGCGGGTCTCGCCGTTCAGGTGCGCCACCGCCATCGACACCACGAAGCCCGGGGTGCAGAAGCCGCATTGCGATCCGTGTTCGGCGATCATCGCCTCCTGCACCGGGTGCAACGTGCCATCGGGACCGGCGATGCCCTCGACCGTGCGCAGCGCGCGGCCATGCAGCTGCGGCAGCAACAGGATGCAGGCATTGAGGGCACGCGCGCCATGCGCATCGGTCACCATCACGGTGCAGGCCCCGCAATCGCCCTCGTTGCAACCTTCCTTGGTGCCGGACAGCCCGCGTGTGTCGCGCAGCCAGTCGAGAAGCGTCATCGTCGGTGCGACGTCGGCAATCTCGACACTCTCTCCGTTGAGAAGAAAGTGGACGTCCATGATGAAACCTTGCCGCGGTACCGGATGCCCGTTGGGTGCGCGCCCTCGATGCGACGTAGAAGGCGGCGGGCCGTTTATTGTTCTGGGGGTCAGGCTAGGAGGGTCGCGCGGCCATTGGCAAGCGAAATTTGCCCGTCCTAACCGCCGAGCAGGAAGATCGCCAAAGGAACAGGCAGAACCGCGAGCAGTACCGCGGCCAGAAACAGATGGGGTGCGAAGACACCGCTCAGCCCCGCCGCGAAGGCGATGCCGCCGCCGCCGCCGATGACCACGTTGCCGGGCATGTTGATCAGCACCATCAGCGCGATGTAGCGGTGCTGCGCCAGCCGCGTCAGCGCCGGGGTGTCGATCAACTCGACCAGCATCCCGGGGCGGTCTTGCCCGGGCAGGGCGGCCAGCCGCTCCATAAGGGCCGCGGCGCGCGGCAGTTTCCACCGGCGCAGCGCCCGTGCCGTGGTGGCCTGGGGCACCAGCCGACCGGCACCATAGGCCAGCATCAGGCTCAGCACCGTTCCCGCGTAGACAAGCGGCGCGAGGCCGGGTCCGAAGACCGTCAGCAAGGTCATGCCGATCTCGGCGCCGGGCACGAATGGCAGGGCGGTCATGACCACATACGCCAGCAGCGCCAGCAGGATGATGCGGTACATCAACGCTTCGTTATGCGGCATGATCTCGATGCCGATGGCGTCCTGGATCTGCCGTGACAGGTGGATCGCGGCAAGGATCACGACGACGATGACCACAAGGCGCAGCGCCAGCCCGGTATAGAAGCGCCAGGGCGGTGCTTCGGTCGGGGTCATGGTCCGGCACGCATGTTGACCGGCACCGCCGCGCGCGGACGGTGCCGCATCGGATCGGCCATGCCGAGGTTTATCGCGCGCGGTGTCGCCCGGGCGTGATCGATCTTCCGGCGGGCGCGCGACGCCCGGAAGACCGCGCCACAACATGCCGCGACGGTCGCACATCGGGATATCCAGCGCATGGAAGGGCTCCTTCGGGCACAAGGGTAGACGTCTGGCGGTCGTCTGCCCAGCCTCTTTGGGGGAGGGCGCACGGCCTCTGCGCCGGTCCGGGCGGGGTGCCCCCGCCGATTTGCCCCTTTCCCCGCGCGATGGCCCTACATAATGTGGCGGCATGGCAGATCCCCGATTCATCCATCTTCGCGTGCACACCGAATATTCCCTGCTTGAAGGGGCGATGCGGCTCAAGAAATTGCCCGCGCTCTGTGCGCAGGCCGGGATGCCGGCGGTGGCGGTCACCGACACCAACAACCTTTTTGCGGCGCTGGAATTTTCGGTCGGCGCGGCGGCGGCGGGCATCCAGCCGATCATCGGCTGCCAGGTCGATCTGCGCTTTGCCGATCCGGGCCCCGGAGAACGGCCCCGCGATCCGGCCCCCGTGGTGCTTCTGGCCCAGTCCGAACGCGGCTACGAGCATCTGATGAAGCTCAACTCCTGTCTCTACCTGCGCGGCGACGGTGAACTGGCCCATGTCACCCTTGATGAACTCGAGGCGCATTCCGAGGGGGTGATCTGTCTGAGCGGTGGCCCCGACGGCCCCGCGGGGCGCCTGTTGCGACAGGGCAGCCGGGGGGCGGCAGAGGCGCTGATGGTGCGGCTGCACGCGATCTTCGGCGACCGGCTCTATGTCGAGTTGCAGCGCCATCCCGGCGACGATGGCGCCCCCGAGGCCGAGCGCCTGACCGAGCGCGGCTTCGTCGAGATGGCCTATGCGATGGGGCTACCGCTGGTGGCCACCAACGATGTCTACTTCCCGAAGTCCAAGATGTACGAGGCCCATGACGCGCTGATCTGCATTTCGGAAGGGGCCTATGTCGACCAGTCCGGGCCGCGTCGCCGCCTGACGCCGCAGCACTACTTCAAGTCCCCAGAAGAGATGGTGGCGCTGTTCGCCGATCTGCCCGAGGCGGTGGAGAACACCGTCGAGATCGCCCGCCGCTGTGCCTTCGCCGCCTACAGGCGGGACCCGATCCTGCCGAAATTCGCCGATGACGAGGTCGAGGAACTGCGCCGCCAGGCCAAGGCGGGCCTTGCCGACCGTCTCGCGGTGATCCCGCATGCGACCTCGGTCGCGGACTACGAGAAACGGCTCGAATTCGAGCTCGGCATCATCGAGGGGATGGGCTTTCCGGGCTATTTCCTGATCGTGGCCGATTTCATCAAATGGGCCAAGGACCACGACATTCCGGTGGGGCCGGGGCGCGGTTCGGGCGCGGGCAGCCTGGTGGCCTACGCGCTGACCATCACCGATCTCGATCCCTTGCGCTATTCGCTGCTGTTCGAGCGGTTCCTGAACCCCGAACGGGTGTCGATGCCGGACTTCGACATCGATTTCTGCATGGACCGCCGCGAAGAGGTGATCCGCTACGTGCAGGAGAAGTACGGCCGCGACAAGGTCGGCCAGATCATCACCTTCGGCGCGCTTTTGTCGAAGGCCGCGGTACGCGATGTGGGCCGCGTCTTGCAGATGCCCTACGGGCAGGTGGACCGGCTGTCCAAGATGATCCCGGTCGAGGGCGTCAAGCCGGTGTCGATCGAAAAGGCGCTGGCGGACGAGCCGCGTCTGCGCGAGGAAGCCCGCGCCGAAGAGGTGGTGGACCGGCTGCTGACCTATGGCCAGCAGGTCGAGGGGCTCTTGCGCAATGCCTCGACCCACGCGGCGGGGGTGGTGATCGGCGACCGGCCGCTCGATGCGCTGGTGCCGCTCTATCAGGATCCGCGGTCGGACATGCCCGCGACCCAGTTCAACATGAAATGGGTGGAGCAGGCAGGGCTGGTGAAGTTCGACTTTCTCGGCCTGAAGACGCTGACGGTGATCCAGAACGCCATCGACCTCATTCACAAGGGCGGGCGGCCCCTGCACGTTGCCGCCGACGGCACCGAGATCTACGCGCCCTTCGAGGGGGCGGAAAACGATATCGGGCAGATCCCGCTCGATGACGAAAAGACCTACAGGCTCTATGCGCGCGCCAAGACGGTGGCGGTGTTCCAGGTGGAAAGCTCGGGCATGATGGATGCGCTGAAACGCATGAAGCCCGACTGCATCGAGGACATCATCGCGCTCGTGGCGCTTTACCGGCCCGGCCCGATGGAGAACATCCCGAAGTTCTGCGAGGTCAAGAACAACCTGTCGGAGCGCGACACGCTGCACCCGTCGATCGATCACATCCTCGACGAGACGCAGGGCATCATCGTCTACCAGGAACAGGTGATGCAGATCGCCCAGGAGATGGCGGGCTATTCGCTGGGCGGGGCCGACCTTCTGCGCCGCGCCATGGGCAAGAAGATCCAGGCGGCGATGGATGCCGAGCGACCGAAATTTCTGGCCGGTGCCAAGGAAAACGGCGTCGACAAGGACAAGGCGACCGAGGTCTGGAACCTTCTCGACAAGTTCGCCAATTACGGCTTCAACAAGTCGCACGCGGCGGCCTATGCGGTGGTCAGCTACCAGACGGCGTGGCTGAAGGCGAACCACCCGGTCGAGTTCATGGCTGGCGTGATGAACTGCGACATCCACCTGACGGACAAGCTGGCGGTGTATTTCGAAGAGGTGAAGAAGGGGCTTGAGCTGCCCTGGGTGCCGCCTTGCGTGAACCGCAGCCAGGCAAGTTTCGACGTGGTAAACGGAGAACTGGTCTATGCGCTGGGCGCGCTGAAAAACGTCGGGCTCGAGGCGATGCGCCTGATTGTCGATGCCCGCGGTGGCGCTCGTCCGCCCGGACGGGCGTCCTCGCCACCGGATGCGAAGACGCCGGCGACGGCGGAAGAGCGGCCCTTCGCCACGCTGTTCGATCTGGCCCGTCGGGTCGACCTCAAGCGCGTCGGCAAGCGACCGCTCGAGATGCTGGCGCGCGCCGGAGCCTTCGATCAACTCGATCCCAACCGCCGCCGGGTGTTCGAATCCCTCGATCCGCTGGTGGCCTATTCCGCCGCGATCCACGAGCAGAAGGCGTCCAGCCAGGTATCGCTGTTCGGCGATGCGGGCGAAGACCTGCCCGAACCGCGTCTGTCGCCGGTCAACGACTGGCTGCCCGCCGAACGCCTGGCCGAGGAATTCAAGGCGATCGGCTTTTACCTGTCGGGGCATCCGCTGGACGACTATCTGCCCGCGCTCCGGCGCAAGGGCGTCCTGACCCTCGACGAGGTCATGAAAAAGGCCGAGGCGGGCCCGTGCCTCGCCAAGCTTGCAGGCTCGGTCGCCGGGCGGCAGGAGCGCAAGTCGGCGCGCGGCAACCGCTTCGCGTTCTGCCAGTTGTCGGATCCGACCGGGGCCTTCGAGGTCACACTTTTTTCCGAAACGCTCGAGAAATCCCGCGAACACCTCGAGACCGGAGCCAAGGTCGTCGTCACCGTCGAGGCCACGATGGAGAGCGAACAGCTCAAGCTTCTGGGCCGGTCGGTTGCGCCCATCGACGCGGCGATCGCCGATGCGGGCTCCGCCGGTCTGAAGATCTTCATCGAGGACGAGGCCGCGATTGCGCAGATCGCCTCGGTGCTGTCGCGCGCCGCCGAGCAATTGCCCAAGGCCGGGCGCGGGCCGGTGCATCTGTGCCTGAGCCATCACGATCTGCCCGGAGAGGTCGAGATCGGCCTCGAGGAGGCGTTTCCGGTGACGCCCGAGATCAAGGGCGCGATCAAGTCGCTGACCGGCATCATGGACGTGGTCGAGTTCTGAGACCCCGTTGCGACACGATCCCGTGACACCGGGCCCGCTTGTCCCGGGGGGGCTTGCCGGGATACACATGCGGGGCAACCGACCCCGCGAGGCCCCCAATTGCGAGCGATCCTGACAGCCTTTTGCGCGACCCTCGCCCTGACCGGATGCGCGGGTTCCGGGGGGCGTGACACCGGCCCTGACGCCGCCCCCGTGCTGTCCGATGTCGCGCTTGCGGATGGGGCCGGGCAGGTTGGCGTGGCCGCGGTCGGCGCGGATATCGCCCCCACCGGCCAAAGCGGCGGCGCGGCCCTGTCCGACACCGCCGCGATGGGCAGCGCGCCGCCGTCCGGGGCCGCGGCGCCCACCGGCGGGTTGCTGGGCTTTTTCCGTCAGCGGTCCCAGGCGGCGCAGGCGCAAGCCACGCCCGGGGCGGTGGATGCGCCGCCGCAGGGCGATGCCGACGTCACCGCAAGTCCGGCACCTGACAGCGCGACCGCGACCGTGGCATCGGTACCCGCACCGGCACCGAAAGCCCCGGGCGGGTTGCTGTCGGGGCTGTTTGGCGGCAGCGGCGCTGGCGCTGGCGGTGGCGGTGCGGTCTCTGCCCTCTCGGAGGTCAGCCCCGGCGAGGCCGTGCCCTTCGGAACCCTGGCGCGGCTTTGCGGCGTCGATGTCGCGCGGCTGGCCGCGCCGGTGCAGGAGCATCAGCGCTACCGCCTTTATGACAGCGCCGCGGGCGCGACCGGGCCGCGCAACTGGTATATCACCGGCTTCGACGATGGCTGTGCGCGCCAGTTCACCGCGGCGCTGGCGCTGTTCGGCAGTGTCGAGACGCATGAGAGTCTGCGCTACGGCGCTGCGGGCAAGGATCTGCCCATGACCGCCACCGACGCGGCCTACAAGGACGTCAAGTCCCGCGTCTGCCGCGTCGGGCGCAACGATCCCTGCGGTCGTCGGCTGGATCGACTGGACCGGACCAGCGTCTTTATCACCATCTACGAGCGCTTCGGCGGCAACGGTCGCTGGATGAACGCTTTCCTGCACGATGGCGACGTGGCGGCGACGGATATCGCATCGAATTGAGCCCGCCGGAGGCGGGCACAGGTCTGGCCGCCCGATCCCCGGGGGATCGGGCAGCGGATTGGGGCGCTGCCCCAAACCCCGGGCGATTTTCTGGAAAAGTGAAGCGGCAAGGGCGGTCCGGTGCGCTGTGGCGGACCCGTCGCCCGGGGTCTCAGTAGTGCGGCGGGCGGTCGTCGGCGTAAAGATGCGCGCCGGTCTGGTCCGCGTCCTGTTCCGCCGCGCGCGCCATCAGCCTTGCCAACCGCGCGGTGAGCGTCGCGATTTCGCGGTCCTGGCGCGCGACCGTGTCCGACAGATCGTCGATCTGCGCCATCATGTGGGCCAGGCGTTCTTCGATGCGTTGGGTCGGGTCGGTCATGGGTCCTGCCTTTGTCCGCGCCGCTTGCCCCCGCGATGCGGAGGGGCTAGGGGTTGCCGCGCGAAAACACCCCCCCTGTCAGCCAGAGACTTACACCATGGCCAAAGAGAAAAAACAGCCCCGTCCGAAGGCCGAGACGCCGAAAGGCTTCCGCGACTATTTCGGCGCGGAGGTGACCGAGCGGCAGGACATGCTCGCCCGGATCGCGGCGGTCTATCATCGCTACGGCTTTGATGCGCTGGAAAGCTCGGCCGTCGAGACCGTCGAGGCGCTGGGCAAGTACCTGCCCGATGTGGACCGGCCCAATGCCGGGGTTTTTGCCTGGCAGGAGGGCGAGGAGGACGGCAAGGGCGACTGGCTGGCGCTGCGCTATGATCTGACGGCACCGCTGGCGCGGGTCTATGCGCAACACCGCAACGATCTGCCGACGCCGTATCGCCGCTACGCCATGGGGCCGGTCTGGCGCAACGAAAAGCCAGGGCCGGGGCGGTTTCGCCAGTTCTATCAATGCGATGCGGATACGGTGGGCGCGGCGTCCGTGGCCGCCGATGCGGAGATCTGCGCGATGCTCTGCGAGGCTTTGGAAGAGGTCGGCATTCCGCGTGGCGACTACGTGGTGCGGGTGAACAACCGCAAGGTGCTGAACGGGGTGCTGGACGCGACCGGTGTCGCCGATACGGCCACGCGCGATGCGGTTCTGCGCACCATCGACAAGTTCGACAAGGTCGGCGAGGCCGGGGTGCGCGAGCTGTTGGGCAAGGGGCGGCTGGATGCGTCGGGGGCCTATATCGACGGCGTCGGGCTGAACGATGCGCAGGCCGCGCCGGTTCTGGCCTTCCTGACCTCGCGCGGACAAAGCGCGGAAGAGACGCTGGCCAACCTGACTGCGGCGATCGGCGACAGTTCCGCGGGGGCGGACGGCGTCGCCGAGTTGCGCCAGATCGCCGATCTGCTGTCGGCGCAGGGCTACGGCCCTGATCGCATCGTCATCGACCCCTCGGTGGTGCGTGGCCTCGGCTACTACACCGGGCCGGTCTTCGAGGCCGAGCTGACCTTCGAGATCCTCGACGAGAAGGGCCGCACCCGCCAGTTCGGGTCGGTCGCGGGCGGCGGGCGCTATGACGATCTGGTCAAGCGCTTTACCGGGCAGGCGGTGCCGGCCACGGGCATCTCGATCGGCGTCGACCGGCTGCTGGCGGCGTTACATGCCAAGGGCCGGACCCAAACCACAGCGCAGGGCCCCGTCGTCGTCACCGTCATGGACCGCGCCCGGATGGCCGATTACCAGGCCATCGTCGCCGAGCTGCGCCAGGCGGGCATCCGCGCCGAGGTCTATCTTGGCAATCCGAAGAACTTCGGCAACCAGTTGAAATACGCCGACAAGCGCGCCGCGCCGGTCGCGGTGATCGCGGGCAGCGACGAGTTCGAAACCGGCAAGGTGCAGGTCAAGGACCTGGTGCTGGGCGCGCAGATCGCGCGGAACGCGACGCTGGAAGAGTGGAAGGAACGCCCGTCGCAATTCGAGGTGGCGCGCGCCGATCTGGTGGCCAAGGTTCGCGAAATCCTGGACACCCCGCGATGAGCACCCGCGCGGCGCGCAAGCGGGCTCTGGGCCTGCGTGCCCTGTTCGAAGCCGCCGGGGCCGAGGTGGTGGATTGCGCGATCCTGCAACCGGCGGAGACGCTGCTCGATCTTTATGGCGAGGATATCCGCGCCCGCGCCTATGTCACCCAGGACCCGGCCCGGGGCGAACAGATGCTGCGCCCGGATTTCACCGTGCCGGTGGTGCAGATGCACATGGACGGCGGTGCCGAGCCCGCGCGCTACACCTATGCCGGTGAAGTGTTCCGGCGGCAGGAGGACGACCCCGACCGGGCCTCGGAATATCTACAGGTGGGGTACGAGCTGTTCGACCGGACCGATCCCGAAGCCGCCGACGCCGAGGTTTTCGTGCGCATCCGCGAGGCGCTGGGCGCGCTGCCGCTGCGGGCCGCGACCGGCGATATCGGCATCCTGAAAGCGGCGGTGGCGGGCCTGCGCACATCGGATGCCCGCCGCCGCGCGCTGATGCGGCATATCTGGCGGCCTCGGCGCTTCCGGGCGTTGCTCAACCGGTTTTCCGGCAAGACCCCGGTGCCGGAAAAACGGCTGGACCTGCTGGCCGCCGCCGATCCCTTCGCCGGGACCGGGCCGATCATCGGGCTGCGCAGCCGCGCCGAGATTGCCGCCCGGATCGAAGCCCTGCGCGCCGATGCCCAGGAGCCGCCGCTGTCGCGCACCGAGATCGGCATGATCGACGAATTGCTGTCGGTGTCGGAAACCTGCCCCTTCGCGCTCGATCATCTGCGCCACATCTCGATGGATTTCCCCGACCTGCGCCACGCCGTTTCCCGGTTCGAACGGCGTTGCGAGGCGCTGGCGGCGCGCGGCGTCGCGGTCGATACGCTCGATTTCGAGGCAGCCTACGGGCGCAGCTCGATGGAATATTACGACGGTTTTGTCTTCGGCTTCTACGCCGAGTCCCGCCCCGGGCTGCCACCGGTGGCCACCGGCGGGCGCTATGATGCGCTGACCGCGCGGCTGGGCCAGGGGCGCGGCATTCCGGCGGTGGGCGGGGTGATCCGGCCCGATCTTCTCGATGCGCTGGGAGGCCAGCCATGACCGTGAAACTGGGCGTGCCCTCCAAGGGCCGACTGATGGAAAAGACCTTCGACTGGTTCGGGGCGCGGGGTATCACCCTGACGCGGACCGGGTCCGACCGGGAATACTCCGGGGCCGTCAGCGGCATCGACAACGTGTCGCTGGTGCTGTTGTCCGCCGGAGAGATCCCGCGCGAACTGGCGGCGGGGCGGCTGCACCTGGGGGTCACCGGCACCGATCTGATCCACGAGAAACTGGTGCAATGGGACCAGAAGGTCGAACCGCTGGCACCGCTCGGGTTCGGCCATGCGGATCTGATCCTCGCGGTGCCGCAGGCCTGGGTCGATGTCGATACGCTGGACGACCTCGATGCCGCCGCCGCCGCCTTCCGCGCGGCGCACGGTTTCCGGCTCAGGATCGCGACCAAGTATCACCGGCTGGTGCGCGACCACCTGCGCGATGGCGGCGTTGCCGATTACGCGCTGGTGGATTCGCAGGGCGCGACGGAAGGCACGGTCAAGAACCGCACCGCCGAGGCCATCGCCGATATCACCTCCACGGGCGAGACGCTGCGCGCCAATCACCTCAAGATCCTGGGCGATTGCCCGATTCTGCGCAGCCAGGCGACGCTCTACCGGTCGCGGGTGGCGGAAAAAACCGATGCGGATCGCGAGACGCTGCAGGCCATGGTCCGGATGCTTGATCTCTGACCCGGTAATTCTACAATCTCGTCAGGGGGTTACAGGCGCGAGGGCCGATGCCGGGGAATCGTCTTTGACTCGCGAGTCGAAAGCCGCATGATCTGCCCCATCCGGGACACCCCAACCAACGGGAGACCAAAGACATGTCAAAGACCATGCAGACGACCCTGACCTCCATTCTTGCGCTCGGCCTTGTGGCCGGTGCCGCCCAGGCGCAGGACGCGTGCGCGGAGCTGACCTTCGCCGATGTCGGCTGGACCGACATCACCGCCACCACCGCGGCCACGACCGTCGTGCTCGAGGCGCTGGGCTACGAGACCGAAACCAAGGTCCTGTCGGTGCCGGTGACCTATACCTCGATGGCCGACGGCAATATCGACGTCTTCCTCGGCAACTGGATGCCGACGATGGAGAACGACATCAAACCCTATCGCGAGGCCGGCACCGTCGACACCGTGCGCGCCAACCTCGAGGGCGCGAAATACACCCTTGCCACCAACGCCGCCGGTGCCGCGCTTGGCATCGACAGCTTCGAGGCGATCGCGGCCAACGCCGCCGCGCTGGACGAGACGATCTACGGCATCGAGCCGGGCAATGACGGCAACCGCCTGATCCTCGACATGATCGAGGCGGGTGCGTTCGATCTGGGCGGCTTCGACATCCGCGAAAGCTCGGAACAGGGGATGCTGGCACAGGTCGAACGGCTGTCGGACCGCGACGAGCCGATCGTCTTCCTCGGCTGGGAACCGCACCCGATGAACGCCAATTTCGACCTGACCTATCTGGAAGGCGGCGACGACTGGTTCGGGCCGGATTTCGGCGGGGCGACCGTCTATACCAACACCCGCGCGGGCCTGGTCGACGAATGCCCGAATGTGGGGAAACTGCTGCAGAACCTCAGCTTCACGCTGGCCATGGAAAACGAGATCATGGGCGCGATCCTGAATGACGGGCAGGATGCCGACGAGGCCGCGACTGCCTGGCTGGCGGCGAATACCGATGTCGTGGAAGGTTGGCTCGATGGTGTGACCACCATCGACGGCGGTGACGCCAAGGCCGCGGTGATGGCCGCGCTGAACTGACCTGACTGCCCGCCGCGCATCGCAAAAGGCCGCCCGTCGGGAGCGGCCTTTTTCATGTGGCGGGCACCGATCCTGGGGCTGCCCACCTTGGGTTCCAGTGCTTCAGGCCCGTGCCCCCCGGGGGGGAGGGGGGGGCGTGGCGCGCCACCGACGCCCGCCGCGCATTTACCGCAGGACAGGCAGCGCCCGGCAAAGCCGCCGCGCCGTATGGTCGCCGTCAGTCGTTGCCGATCTTGTCCTGCGTCCGGGTCTCGAAATCAGAGGCATCGTGCCGTTCGAGAAGTTGCTCATGCGGCGCGCCTGCGGTGCGGTTGACCATCCTGCCGCGCCGTGCCGCGGGCCGGTTTTCGATCGTCTCGGCCCAGCGGATCACGTTGGTGTATTCGTGCACCGACAGGAACGTGCCCGCATCATAGGCCTGCCCCTGCACCATGCGCCCGTACCAGGGCCAGATCGCCATGTCGGCAATGGTATAGTCATCGCCCAGCATGAACGTCTTGTCGGCCAGATGCTTGTCGAGCACGTCGAGCTGGCGCTTGGTCTCCATCGCGTAGCGGTTGATCGGGTATTCCAGGGGCTCGGGCGCATAGGCATAGAAATGCCCGAAACCGCCGCCGAGGAACGGCGCCGACCCCATCTGCCACATCAGCCAGGACAGCAATTCGGGCCGGTCCTCGGGCTTGCCCATGAACATGCCGAACTTTTCGGCCAGGTGGATCATGATCGCGACCGATTCGAAGACCCGCACGGGCGTGTCGCCGGAATAGTCCATCAGCGCCGGGATCTTCGAGTTGGGATTGATCGCGACAAAGCCCGATCCGAACTGGTCGCCTTCGCCGATGCGGATCAGCCACGCGTCGTATTCCGCCTCGGTCACGCCCGCCTCCAGCAATTCCTCGAACAGCACCGTGACCTTGACGCCGTTGGGCGTGCCCATCGAATACAGCTGGAACGGATGCTTGCCGACCGGCAGGTCCTTGTCGTGGGTGGCACCGGAAACGGGTCGGTTCTGGCTGGCCCAGGCACCGCCGCTTTCGGCGTCCCAGGTCCAGATCTCGGGGGGCGTATAGCTCATGGTTGACCTCCTGCGTTGCGTGTCGCTTGAACTGGAACTTATGCGCTCTGCTCCGAAAGGCCAGCGCCCGATTCGTGCTTGCGCGCACAGGTGTCGCGGCCCGGATGAACCATGCCGTTGGCGCGCGCCCCCGCCCTTGCGCGCCGCCGCTGTCACGATCGGACCAAAAATACTCTCAAGGGTCGTCAGTGTCGCGCCATTGGTCCGAGTGACGATGGCGACCGAGGGAACAGACAGCCCCCGCGCCTGTGCAACGCCGGAACCCGTGCGGCGAGGGCCTAGCGGACGCCGATATCGGCCAGGGCACCCGCCAGTGCGGGGGGCAGATCGTCGTCGTCGGCTCGACCGGCGGACAGATCGACCGGCGCGTCCCCGGCGGCCAGATAGCGCCAGCCCTGGAACGGGCGACGCGGCGCGGGGGCGACACGGACAAGGACCGGGTCGAGGACGATGGCGCAGCGCCGGATGCCGTCGCCGCGGATGACCTCGTCCAGCCGCAACACCCGCTGGCGGCACTGGATCAGCCCCTTGATCACCCAGTAGATCGAGCCGCCATCGACGATCTGCGGCTCTTTCCTGGGCCACATCCGGGTGACGTGGCGCGGCAGGCCGTCGGGCCCGCGCGCCCGCGCCGACGCCTGCCAGGCGATCAGCGTTTCCACCGATTCTGTCCCGGCGGACAATTTCAGAAGATGCACGGGGTCTGGCACGCTCGAAACCTTTCTGATCCCTTATGATGTGGGCGTCCGGGGACGTGATGCAAGCCGTTGTGCCAAATCGCCGCTTCGGCTATGTTGGAAGGCCGTCGCACTTCATCGCCAAGGATGCCCGAATGACCCGTTTTGCCGCCCCCATCGCCGAGCAGATCTGGGACATGAAATACCGCCTCAAGGAGGCGGATGACACCCCCATCGACGCCGACGTCACGGCGACATGGCGGCGCATCGCGCGGTCGCTGGCCGAAGTCGAGTCCGATCCCGCGGCCTGGGAAGACCGGTTCTACCATGCGCTCGAGGATTTCCAGTATCTGCCCGCCGGGCGGATCACCGCGGGGGCCGGCACCGGGCGGTCGGTAACCCTGTTCAACTGCTTCGTGATGGGCACGATTCCCGACAGCATGGGCGGCATCTTCGAGATGCTGAAAGAGGCCGCGCTGACCATGCAGCAGGGCGGCGGCATCGGCTATGACTTCTCGACCATCCGGCCCCGGGGCGCGCTGGTCGAGGGCGTCGCGGCGGATGCGTCCGGCCCGTTGTCCTTCATGGATGTCTGGGATGCGATGTGCCGCACGATCATGTCGGCGGGGTCGCGGCGCGGCGCGATGATGGCCACGATGCGCTGCGATCATCCGGATATCGAGGATTTCATCAGCGCCAAGGCCGACTCTGCACGGCTGCGCATGTTCAACCTGTCGGTGCTGGTGACCGATCCGTTCATGGCGGCGGTCAAGGCCGATGGCGATTGGGACCTGACCTTCAGGGGCCAGGTCTACCGCACCCTCAAGGCGCGGGACCTGTGGAACCGCATCATGCGCGCGACCTATGATTTCGCCGAGCCGGGGGTGATCTTCATCGACCGCATCAACGCCGCCAACAACCTCAACTACTGCGAAACCATCGCCGCCACCAATCCCTGCGGCGAACAGCCCCTGCCGCCCTACGGGGCCTGCCTTCTGGGGTCGGTCAACCTCGCGCGGCTGGTCACCGACCCGTTCGAGGCGGATGCCCAGCTTGACCCCGACCGGCTGAACCGCATCGTCGCCACCGCCATCCGGATGATGGACAACGTCGTCGATGCCTCGCGCTTTCCGCTGGAACAGCAGCGCCAGGAGGCCGTGAACAAGCGCCGCATCGGGCTTGGGGTCACGGGCCTTGCCGATGCGCTTCTGATGCTGGGGCTGCGCTACGGGTCGGACGCGGCGGCGGCCCAGACCGAGGCCTGGCTGAAACAGATCGCCCGCGCCGCCTATCTGGCGTCGGTCGATCTGGCCAAGGAAAAAGGGCCGTTCCCGCTGTTCGATGCCGAGGGATACCTGGCCTCGGACAACATGCGGCGGATGGATGACGACGTGCGCGCGGCTGTCCGGGAATACGGCATCCGCAACGCGCTGCTGACCTCGATCGCGCCGACCGGGACGATTTCGCTTTACGCGGGCAACGTGTCCTCGGGGATCGAGCCGGTCTTCGCCTATGCCTACACCCGCAAGGTGTTGCAGAAGGATGGCAGTCGCACCGAGGAAGAGGTGGTGGACTACGCCGTCGCGCTCTACCGCGACAAGTTCGGGGCCGATGCGCCGATGCCCGAACATTTCGTCAACGCCCAGACGCTCGATCCGCTCGACCATGTC
Source organism: Roseivivax sp. CAU 1753 (assembly GCF_054482575.1). Taxonomy (NCBI): domain Bacteria; kingdom Pseudomonadati; phylum Pseudomonadota; class Alphaproteobacteria; order Rhodobacterales; family Roseobacteraceae; genus Roseivivax; species Roseivivax sp. CAU 1753. The sequence goes on from NZ_JBTLRF010000011.1 coordinate 78,906, forward strand.
AAGATGCAGGCGGCGGCGCAAAAATGGGTCGACAGTTCGATCTCGAAGACCATCAACTGCCCCGAGGATATCAGCTTCGAAGCCTTCAAGGATGTCTACATGGCGGCCTTCGAACAGGGCTGCAAGGGCTGCACCACCTACCGGCCCAACGATGTGACCGGGTCGGTCCTGTCGGTGTCGGACAGCGAACCCAGGTCGTCGGAACAGCCGGTTCTGGTGTCCGAAAGCTCCGACAGCGCCGAAGTGGTCTATATGTCCGAACCGCTGGAACGTCCGCAAACGCTCGAAGGCGCGACCTACAAGCTGAAATGGCCCGACAGCGAACACGCCATCTACCTGACCATCAACGACACCATCGTCGGCGGGCGCAGGCGTCCGTTCGAGGTCTTCATCAACTCCAAGAACATGGAGCATTTCGCCTGGACCGTGGCGTTGACGCGGATGATCTCGGCGGTGTTCCGGCGCGGCGGCGACGTCAGCTTCGTGGTGGAAGAGCTGAAGGCCGTCTTCGACCCGCGCGGCGGGGCCTGGGTCAAAGGCAAGTACATCCCCTCGATCCTGGCGGCCATCGGCGGCGTGATCGAACAGCACCTCGTCGCCATCGGCTTTCTGGAAGGCGAAGGCATGGGCCTGAAAAGCGATCCGCAAGCGCAGGTCGTCGGCCTCGATACGCCGCGCGGCAAGGCCTGCCCATCCTGCGGCCAATACGACATGCGCATGATCGAAGGCTGCATGACCTGCGGCAGCTGCGGACACAGCAAATGCGGCTGACCTGACAGGCGGGCTGTCGGGGCCTGTGCCCTGCGCGCGACGGGCACAGGCCCGACCGCCCCCCCCCCCCGGCCGCCCCCGGTGCCCGCCCTTCGGCGTCGCCGTCGTGCCATCGCGCCGCGCCCGCACACGCCGCCCTCACGCCACGACCGCATCCGGGCATGCCGGCCGACCCTCGCCAACGTCCGGCGCCGGTCCGGGGCGTTTCCGGGCGCAATCCGGCCTTTTCCGCAGGTTTCCAGTGGAAATGTCGGAACCCTCCTGCGCTGGAACCGGGTTTCACCTTGGCCCAGACCCGAAAAGGAGACCCCATGTCCTATGCCCGTTTTGCCCTGATGATCGTGACGTCCACCCTCGTGATGTACGGTCTGATGTATCTGAACACCTACGCGCTGGACCATGTCTTCTTCAGCGAAACGCGCAGCTACATGGCGCTTTATATGGGGGCTGTGATGGCGGCGATCATGCTGGCCTTCATGCTGGGGATGTACACCAACCGCACCGCGAATATCGCGATCTTCGCGGGCAGCGCTCTGGTGTTCGCACTGGCGCTGTTCCTGGTGCGCAGTCAAAGCACCATCGACGACACTTCGTGGATGCGCGCCATGATCCCGCACCACTCCATCGCGATCCTGACCAGCGAACGCGCCAACATCTCGGATCCGCGCGTGCGGGCACTGGCCGATGACATCATCGCGGCACAGCGCCTCGAGATCGACGAGATGAAGGCGCTGATCGCCGATCTTGAAGGTGGCCCCGCCGCAACGCCCGAAATCGACGGCAAGTAAGGAGCGATCAGATGCCCCGCGACAATTCCGCAACCGCCCGGCTCTACCGCATGGACATGCCCGGGCACACATGCCCCTACGGATTGAAATCGAAGGACCTGCTGGAACGTCACGGCTACACGGTCGAGGATCACCCCCTGACCACCCGCGAGGCGACCGACGCCTTCATGCAAGAGCACGGCGTCGACACCACGCCGCAGACCTTTATCGACGCGCAGCGGATCGGCGGCTACGAGGATCTGCGCGTGTTTCTCGGCAAGGACAAGCCCGAGGACCAGCAATCCGACACCTCGTACCAGCCGGTCATCGCCATCTTTTCGGTGGCGTTGCTGATGGCGCTGGGCCTGTCATGGGCCAGTTTCGGCGACATCCTGACGCTGCGCGCCTTCGAATGGTTCATCTCCATCTCGATGTGCTTTCTGGCCGTGCAGAAGCTGCAGGACGTCGAGAGTTTCTCCACCATGTTCCTGAACTACGACCTGCTTGCGGTGCGCTGGGTGCCCTATGGCAAGGTCTACCCCTTCGGCGAGGCGCTGGCCGGTATCCTGATGACCGCGGGCGCGCTGATCTGGATCGCGGCGCCGGTGGCCATCGTGATCGGCGGCATCGGGGCCGCATCGGTGATCAAGGCGGTCTATATCGACAAGCGCGAACTCAAATGCGCCTGCGTCGGCGGGTCGAGCAACGTGCCCCTGGGCTTCGTGTCGCTGACCGAAAACCTGATGATGCTGGGCATGGGGCTGTGGATGCTGGCGCGCATGGCGGCGTGATGAATGCGCGCGGGCGGCGCGGGCGGCGACCGCCCCGCCGCCGCGGTCTCAGGCCGCGACCGGCGTGGCGTCGTAGCCCGCGGTCCTGATCGCCGCCGCCACATCATGCGCCGACAGCGCGCTTTCGACGGTGACGGTCCGGTCGGGCAGGGCGCAGGTGACGGTGGCCGCCGGGTCTGCCGCCACCACCGATTTCTCGATGGCCGCGGTGCAGTGACCACAGCTCATGTCGGGGACGTTGAAGATCATCGGCGGGCTCCTTCCGGGTTGCTGCACCCGAGATGGGGTCCCGGAGCGGTCAAGGTCAAGGGCCACGCCCGCCGCAGCCCCGACAGCCGCCCCGACAGGCACCGCGACAGGCACCGCGACGGGGCCGGAGGCCATTTGGGAAAATCCGCAGCACATGGCTTGACCTTCCCGCCACTGGAACCCCTATCTAGGGAGTCGAACGGCAACATCGGCACAAGCGGCACACCGGAGGTCATCATGGCCGAGACGACATATGCGACACTCTCCATCGACGGCATGACCTGCGCGTCCTGCGTCGGGCGCGTGGACCGGGCGCTGTCGGCGCTCGACGGCGTGGGGGACGTCTCGGTGAACCTCGCCTCTGAAACGGCGCGCCTTGGCGTGGACCGGCCCGAGGCCCTGCCCAAGGTCCTGGACGACGCGGCCCGGGCGCTCGATGCGCTGGGCTACCCCGCGCGCGAAACCGAGGTGGTGCTGAACATCGCATCGATGTCCTGCGCCTCCTGCGTCGGTCGGGTCGACCGCGCGCTTGCGGCGGTTTCGGGCGTGCGCGCGGTCAATGTCAATCTCGCGGCGGAAACCGCGCGGATCCGCTACCTTGTGGGGGCCACCGACGCTGCCGCCCTGATGCAGGCGGCCAGCGATGCGGGCTACCCCGCCACCGTTGCCGAAGCCGCCGCCGCCGAGGATCGCACCGCGCGCAAGCAGGCCGAGGCCGCGGCGCTGGCCCGTCGCGTGCTGGTCGCCGCGCTGCTGGCGCTGCCGGTCTTCCTGCTTGAGATGGGCAGCCATTTGATCCCCGGGATGCACGGGCTGATCGGGCGGACCATCGGCCACCAGACCAGTTGGTTGCTGCAATTCGCGCTGACCACCGCCGTGCTGGTCGGACCGGGGCGGCAGTTCTACCTCAAGGGCATCCCGGCGCTGCTGAAAGGCGCGCCCGACATGAACAGCCTCGTCGCGGTGGGCACCGGGGCGGCCTATGTCTATTCGGTGATCGCCACCTTCCTGCCCGCGCTGCTGCCCGATGCGGTGCGCGCGGTGTATTTCGAGGCGGCGGCGGTCATCGTCGTGCTGATCCTGATCGGCCGCTGGCTCGAGGCGCGGGCCAAGGGCCGCACCGGGGCCGCCATCGGCAAGCTGCTGGGCCTGCAGCCCCACACCGCCCATGTGCTGCGCGACGGTGCGACGGTCGAGGTGGATATCGACACGCTCAGGACCGGCGACATCGTGCTGGTCCGCCCCGGCGAACGGATCGCGGTGGATGGCGAGGTGGTCGACGGCTCCAGCCATGTCGACGAAAGCATGATCACCGGAGAGCCGCTGCCGGTGGCCAAGCAGACCGGCGATGCAGTCACCGGCGGCACGGTGAACCGGGCCGGCAGCCTGCGGTTCCGCGCCACCCGGGTCGGGGCCGACACGACGCTGTCGCAGATCATCCGCATGGTCGAAGAGGCGCAGGGTGCCAAGCTGCCGATCCAGGGTCTGGTCGACCGCATCACCCTGTGGTTCGTGCCCGCCGTGATGGCGCTGGCGGCGCTGACGGTGCTGGTGTGGCTGCTGGTCGGTCCGTCGCCCGCACTGACACTGGCGCTGGTGGCGGGCGTGTCGGTGCTGATCATCGCCTGCCCCTGCGCCATGGGGCTGGCGACGCCGACCTCGATTATGGTGGGCACCGGGCGGGCCGCCGAGATGGGCGTGCTGTTCCGCAAGGGCGACGCGCTGCAGGCGCTCAGCGGCATCGGCCTCGTGGCGCTCGACAAGACCGGCACCGTGACCGAGGGCCAACCGGCGCTGACCGATCTGGTGCTGGCCGACGGCTTTGCGCGGGCCGATGTGCTGGCGCTTGTGGCGGCGGTCGAGGACCGTTCCGAACACCCCATCGCCGAGGCCGTCGTGCGGGCCGCGCGCAGCGAAGGCGTGGCGCTGGCGGATGTGTCGGACTTCACCTCGATCACCGGCTACGGCGTGCGCGCCCGCGTCGCGGGGTCCGAGGTGCTGGTGGGGGCCGACCGCCTGATGGCGCGCGAAGGCATTGCGACCGGCGCGCTGGCGGCGGTCGAAACCGATCTTGCCACGCGCGGACGCACGGCGCTTTTTGCGGCCATCGACGGCAGGATCGCCGCGGTCATCGGCGTGGCCGACCCGGTCAAGCCCGCCAGCCGCGCGGCCATCGCGGCTCTGCACGCGCAGGGGCTGAAGGTCGCCATGATCACCGGTGACAAGCGCGAAACCGCCCGCGCCATCGCCGCCGAGACCGGCATCGATACCGTGGTCGCGGGCGTGCTGCCCGACGGCAAGGTCGCGGCCCTCGACGATCTGCGCCGCGACGGCACCCGCATTGCCTTTGTCGGCGACGGCATCAACGACGCCCCGGCGCTGGCCCATGCGGATGTCGGCATCGCCATCGGCACCGGCACCGACGTGGCCATCGAATCCGCCGATGTGGTGCTGATGTCGGGCGACCTGCGCGGCGTGGTCAACGCCTACGAGGTGTCGCGCCGCACCATGGCCAACATCCGCCAGAACCTGTTCTGGGCGTTCGGCTACAACGTGGCGCTGATCCCGGTCGCCGCCGGTGTGCTTTACCCGGCCTTCGGGGTGCTCTTGTCGCCGGTACTGGCGGCGGGGGCGATGGCGCTGTCGTCGGTCTTCGTGCTGACCAACGCGCTGCGCCTGCGCCGGATCGCGCCCGCCATGGACGAGGCAGAAGCGCCGCGCCCGATGCCACCCGCCCCTGTCACAGCCCCAGCCGAATAAGGAGAAAGGTGATGAATATCGGCGATGTATCCCGGCGATCCGGGCTTCCGGCCAAGACCATCCGCTACTACGAGGATATCAACCTGATCTCCCCGCAGCGCAGCGCCAACGGCTACCGCACCTTCCGCGAACAGGACCTGCACAAGCTGGCCTTTCTGGGCCGCGCGCGGGCGCTGGGGTTCGGCATCGAGGATTGCCGCAGCCTGCTCAAGCTTTACGAGGACACCGACCGCACCAGTGCCGAGGTCAAGCAGATCGCAAGAGAGCACCTGACCGAGATCGAACGCAAGATCGAAGAGCTGACCGAAATGCGCCGGACACTTACCCATCTGGTGCAGGCCTGCGCCGGGGATAACAGGCCCGATTGCCCGATCCTCGCCGATCTGGCGACCAAGCCGAAAGCGCCGTCCGGCTCCGCGTGAACCGGGTGCGGGCGTTGTTCGCGGCCCACTTCGGCACCGGCGATCATCGGGGCTCCGCCGCCTTGCCTGCGTTGCGGCGGCTGGTCGGCCTTGGCGGCTGGCCCGCGATGTCCCGGCATGCCCCGCTGGCGCGCCCGCCGCTCAGGGGCGCGCCGCTTCTGCCCGTGCGATGGTCCGCGCGATCAGATCGTTCACCTGTCCGGGCGTCTCGATGGCCGCGATGTGGCCCGCGCCCTTGAACACCGACAGCTCCGATCCCTTGATCGCGGCATGTAGCCGCTCGGAATTCGGCAACTCGAGGGTGATGTCCTCCTCGCCGACGCCGATGCCCACCGGCACCCTGATCGCCGCCAGAAGATCGGTGCAGCCGTCGCGGTGGATTACCCCGCTGACCGCCCGGGTGACGCCGATACGGTCGTTCTTCGCAACCGCCCCGGTCCACCGCGCGCGCTCTTCGGTCCGCGCGGCATCGTGCATGAAGGTCGCCCCGAACATCATCGGCATCACCCGACCGGCCACTGCCCGGGGGCCGATCCAGCGTGCGACAAGGTTGAGCATCCGGTATTTCGGCCCGTTCCCCGGCGGTTCGGGGTCGGCGCTGGTGTCGAGCAGGGTCAGCGATGCCAGCAGGTCCGGATGACGGGCGGCCAGCCGGATCCCGACAAAGCCACCCATGCTCAGCCCGACGAAATGGCACGGCGCAACCCCGAGATGCGCGATCAGCGCTGCGGCATCCTCGGTCAGCGTGTCCATGTCGTAGCCGCCCTCGGTGACGCCGCTTTGGCCCTGGCCGCGATGATCGAAGGCAATGCAGCGATAGCGGTCGCGGAAATGCGCGATCTGATCGGCGAACATGTCGCCACTCAGCAAGAGCCCGTGCGAAAACACGATGGCCGGGCCGTCGCCGCCGGTGTCGGTGTAGTGAATATGCGCTCCGTTCAGGTCGACATGCGGCATGGGCGTCCTTTTCGCTGGCGGACCGGCGCGGCCCTGTGCTTTGCGGCAAGGCTACCATATGCGACCGATCCGGGGCGAGGGGGCACGCACCCGCGCCCCGGCCCGCGCGCATCTGCGTCGGCGCGGCCTCGGGCGAAGCAGACGACATCCTGCGCAACGGCAATCCCGCCCATGGCGGCACACGGACCGACCTGTTGCCAGCGCGCGGGGGCCGACCTGCCGGGCGTTGCCCCGCTTTCCCTGTTGGAAACCGCGCCGCGCCGCGCGATCCTGCGGGGCATCTCGACGACAGGGGCGCGCGTGGCCGGAAGTTGGGCGAAACCGGACCGCGCGACGCGGCAGGATGATGCCGCCGCATCGCCCTTCGCGCAGGATCGGGCTTGCCACGCTGCCCGTCGGCGTGATCGGCTGCACAGCGAAGCCCGTGTCGCAGCCCCGCGACAACCGGGGCGCACAAGCAGTCGAATTCGAATCAGGGAGGATCTTTCATGAACACCCAATCGCCTCTGAGCAACCTGACGCAGGCGTCCACGCCGGTCGGCACCACCCCCGGTTACATGCCGGGCTTCGGCAATGATTTCGAGACCGAGGCATTGCCCGGCGCGCTGCCGCAGGGCATGAACTCGCCGCAGAAGGTCAATTACGGCCTTTACGGCGAGCAGCTT
>NZ_JBTLRF010000012.1:0-74567 GCF_054482575.1 Roseivivax sp. CAU 1753
ACCCGGCCGTTAAGTGCCGTCGCGCCAATGGTACTGCGTCTCAAGACGTGGGAGAGTAGGTCGCCGCCAAACCTAGCAAAACCCAGAAAAATACCCGCGCTCAAGCAGCAACGCGGTAGCGCAAATCAACCCGTATCTCTCGAAACGATCTCAGGACCCGCGACACACAAATGTCGCGATATCAGGGCAACCGCAAACCAACGCACCGCCCACACAACCCGGGCTCATGCAGCACAAGCAGTAGCCCAAACAACCAGGGCTCAAGCAGCGCAAGCAGTAGCCCGAACAACCAGGGCTCAAGCAGCGCAAGCAGTAGCCCGAACAACCAGGGCTCAAGCAGCGCAAGCAGTAGCCCGAACAACCAGGGCTCAAGCAGCGCAAGCGGTAGCCCGAAAAAATGTCGCGGGATGGAGCAGTCCGGTAGCTCGTCAGGCTCATAACCTGAAGGTCGTAGGTTCAAATCCTACTCCCGCAACCAAAACCCCAAATCAACCAACGCCCAAACCCCGGGCAACCGGCGCCTGAGCGCCTTTGATCGTTCAAGCCGCGCCGAGCGCGCGGTGGCTACGGGGCACCGGCGTTGCGCCACCCAGACGCTCGGCTTCGTAATGCGCCATTGCGACGTCACGGTCCCATTTCGCGATGTCGTTCGCGGTGCGCCGTCGCTTGTCTTGCCTGCACGTCGCAAGATGCTGCCGCACCTCGCCGACGCTGAGACACGCGCGGGCGGCTGGACCGTTCAGCGCGTCGTCAGGCGACAATGTCGCGCCATAGATATTGCTCAGCGCAACGCGCTCCTTCGCCGTCAGCCCTTTTGCAACCATCGGCCCAAGCAATAGCGATTCCGACAGGCAGCCATTGGCGGTCACGACTTCGTGCCGATCGCAGGCGAAATGTATCCAGGTAATAGTTTGTTTGCCTTTCATGTGCCGGACGCCCGGCAGCGCCGTCAGGGATTTTGCCGGGGCAAAGCGTTCGGACTTGAACCAGCCATCCAGCTGGCCGTGACCGCCGACCAATATCCGGTGTTGCGGCGACACGATCAGACCCTGCGCGGGCAACCCGTGCCCGAGGGCCCCGGCGCCAAACAGCACCGGCTTTGCATCGTTCCCGACCTCATGCAGCGCATGGTCGCTGCTGCGGATCCAACGGATCGGCTGCGGGCCGTGATCCAGCGTCACGACCAGATCGCCGACCTGCAATGTTTCGACCGCGCGTGGTCCGTCCGGCGTGTCGATCAGGGTGCCTGTGGCATAGCATGGAACGGTGCCCTTGTTGGGACTTGATTGGGCGTAGTAGCTGCTGCCGCCATCGTCGGACTGCAATGTCTCGCCGGTGTCGGCCGTTCCGATTTCGGTACTGGTCAGCCCGTTCGCCGGGCCCTCCGTCGCCGTGACGCTGTTGCCGTGGAACGACACAAACTGCACGACATTGCCAAGGTCGTCGACCAGGGCGACCGCATACTGGTTGTTGAAGCCCGCGAATTCCGGTGTTGCACTGTCGACAACGTAGACATCCTTGCCGTCGTTCGTCGAAACCGAACTGCCCAGCGACAGCGGGCCGTCGAAGATCACCCCTTCACCCTTGTAGACATATACCGAGTAGCCGGACATGTCGGCACCCGACGTGGCTGCGATCTCGACGAAGTCGTTGGCTGACGAATTTTTGTAGTCGACTTCCGAAATATATGCGGGCACCGGACACCTCCTGCGTCAGACGATGCGGCAGAACACTTGGAAATTGATGAACGCGGGACAGGTGACCTGAGCAAATGTCGGCAAAGTTTTACGCAAGCTTCCAATGTCTTTGCGACAGGTCGACTGTTCCGACGGAGTGTTGGCGCGCGACGCGTCCATGTGCCTTGTCCACCGGGATCTGCCCCCGGGGATCCTCACCAAAGCGTTGAATTGCCTGCCCGGGAAAAACACGTAGGGTCGTCCCCGGGGGCCGACCCCGCAACCGGAGATTGCCGTGCTGACACCCATTCGAATTGCCGTTCTCAAACTCGCGCTTTGCCTGGCCTTGCCGGTGGCGGCGGCGACGGATGACGAGATCGCGGTGGACACCGCGGCCCCTGTCCCGGCCCGGCCCGCGCTGGTTCAGACCGACGCGCCAGCACTGGCCATCGGGCTGAACGGCATCACCGACTGGACGACCCAGCACCCGTTCATCGATCTTTTCAAGACGTCGCGCCCCTGGGTCGGTCATCTGCCGGGCCGCTGGGGGGGCATCACCGCGGACGAATTGCGGGCGGCCGGGCATATCGACAAGGACGGCTGGCCGCTGTCGATTCCGGACAATGCCGAACGCATCGAGGCGCTGCTGCTGACCGCGCAGCAGGAAGACGCGACGCATCTGCGCGGCTATTACATCCTGACATTCGACGGCAAGGGCGACCTGTCGCTGGCGGGAAATGCGCGGCGCGTGGCGACCGAACCGGGCAGGCTGCGGTTCTTTTACAGCCCCGGACCCGGTGCGGTGGGGGTATCGATCGACGAGATTGATCCCGACGACCCGATCCGCAACATCGCGATCTACAAGGAAGACCACGCCGCGCTGCACGCCGCCGGTGCGATCTTCAACCCCGACTGGCTGCGCCGCATCGCCGATGTCCGGCTGGTGCGGTTCATGGACTGGATGCAGACCAACAACTCAACCGTCTCGGGCTGGGACGACCGCCCGCGCATCACCGATGCGACCTATTCCGAATGGGGCGTGCCGCTGCCGGTGATGATCCGCCTGGCCAACGAGATCGGTGCCGACCCGTGGTTCACCCTGCCGCACCAGGCCGATGACGATTATGTCCGGCGCTTTGCCGAAACCGTGCGCGACACGCTCGATCCGCGCCTGAAGGCCCATGTGGAATATTCCAACGAGGTCTGGAACGGTGTCTTCCAGCAGGGTCTGTGGGCCAACGATCAGGCGACCCGGATCTGGGGCGAAACGGCGGATGGGCGCACGCAATACTACGGCTTTCGCGCGGCGCAGGTCATGGACATGTTTACCGAGGTCTTCGGCGCGGCGGCGACCGACCGCCTGACCCGCGTCTTTGCCACCCATACGGGCTGGCTTGGCCTTGAACAGCAGGCACTGAACGCGCCGCTGGCCTTTCTGGGCCTCGGCCGGATGCCGAAGGAAAGCTTCGATGCCTATGCGGTGACCGGGTATTTCTTCCACGAGGCAAAGGACGAGAACGCCGAGCGGCTGCGCGACCTTCTGGATGCATCCGAAGCCAGGGCCGAGGCCGACGGTCGGGCGCAGGGTCTTTCCCGCGTGGCGCTGCGCGAGTTCGTGCGCGAACGTCGCTTCACCACCGCATTCGCGCCCTTGGCCAAGATCATCGAAGAGGACTCGATCCGCAGACTGGTAGACGAGATTTTCCCGTATCACGCCGAAGCCGCCGCCAATGCCGGGCTCGACCTCATCATGTACGAAGGCGGCTCGCATCTGACAGCGGTCGGTGCCGATCTTGACGAGGAACAACTGACCGATTTCCTGACCGCCTTTGCCAGTTCGGACGAAATGGGCGCGCTATACACGTCGCTGCTGTCGGGCTGGACGGCGGCAGGCGGGCGGTTGTTCAACGCGTTCGTCGATGTGGCGGTGCCGTCGAAGTTCGGCATCTGGGGCGCTCTGCCGCATCTGAGCGCCGAAACACCGCGTTGGGATGCGCTGCAACGCTACAACGTGACCGCGCCGGTGCCAGACATGCGCCCCGAAAGCGTGTTTGCCAATGGCGCCTTGGCGGCGGGGACCAATGCGGCGGACGACATCGGCGGCTCACCGGAAGAAGACGTGATCCTTGCCGGTGCGGGCGACGACCTGATCCGGTCGGGCGGCGGTGCGGATGTGATCGACGGCGGTCCGGGCACCGACACGGTGATCCTTCCGGGCCAGCGGCGCGACTACACCCTGACCGACACCCCCGATGGGCGCACCCTTGCGCAGGCGGGCTGGCGGCGGATCCTGATGACCAACGTGGAAGAGCTGCGCTTCGAGGACACACCCGGCACGCGTCTGACCATTCCCTGACCGGCGCTCCATGCTTTGGCCATGTTTCACTGTCACAGCACGCGGAGTTGGATAAGGTCCGGCAGCAAGGCCGAACCGGGAAGAGCTGACCACGCGATGAAAGATCGCACTGCAGAGTTAAGCGTGATCGTGCCCGCCTCGAACGAGGAAGGGCAGGTCGGCGCGTGCCTCGAAGCGATCCTCGCCTCGGACTGGACGCGCCCCCTGCCGCCCGAGGTGATCGTGGTCGAGAACGGATCCCGTGATGCCACCGCAGCGGTCGCACAGGGCCATGCCCCCGCATTCGCCGCGCGCGGCTGGCCTTTCGCGGTGATCGCGCACCCGGTGGCGGGCAAGCCTGCCGCGCTCAATGCGGGCGATGCGGCGGCCGGTGCGGATGCCCGTCTTTACCTCGATGCCGACGTGACCGTCGCGCCGCAGCTTCTGGCGCAGATCGCCGATGCCCTGGCGGTCGATGCACCGCGGTTCGTCACCGGAACCCTGTCGATCACGGCACCCGACAATGCGGCCAGTCGGGCCTACGCGCGGATCTGGGCCAAGGTGCCCTTCATGTCCGATTGCGTGCCGGGCTGCGGTCTTTTCGCGGTCAACGCAACGGGACGCGCCCGCTGGGGCGCATTTCCGGCGCTGATTTCCGACGATACCTTCGTGCGCCTGCAATTCGCGCCCGCAGAACGCCTGGCCGTGCCGGGCCGCTATGACTGGCCGGTGGTGTCGGGGCTGCGCAACCTGGTGCGGGTCCGGGCCCGGCAGGATCGGGGCGTCGCCGAAATCGCCGCGTCGCACCCGGACCTCGTGAAAAACGACGATGACCGCCCCTTTCCGCTGTCACGCAAATGCGCGCTTGCGGCCCGCGACCCGTTGGGGTTCGCGGTCTATTCCGGCGTCAATCTTTGCGCCCGCATGATGCCGAAAAACGGCACCTGGAGCCGCGGCAGATGAGCGTTTTCGCAATGACCCGCCTGCGCGGTACATCGCTGGGGGCCCGCGCCGCGCGCTCGTCGATCTGGACGACCGGGGCCTTCGCCTCGAGCCAGCTGATCCGGCTCGGCTCGAACCTGATCCTGACGCGCCTGCTGTTCCCCGAAGCCTTCGGCCTCATGGCGCTGGTCGCCGTCATCATTCAGGGCCTCACAAATTTTTCCGATACCGGCGTGATGCAGGCGGTGATGAGCCACAAACGCGGCGAGGAGCCGCGCTTTCTCAACACCGCCTTCACCATTCAGGTGGTGCGGGGCTTGCTGCTCTGGGCGTTTGCCTGCCTGATCGCCTGGCCCCTGTCGGTGTTCTACGACGCGCCTCAGCTGATCCAGATCCTGCCCGTCGCCGCGCTCAGTCTTGTGGTGATGGGCGTGAACCCGATGCGCGTCGCCACGGCGCACCGGCATCTGCTGCTGGGCCGCGTGTCGATGCTCGACATTATCTCGCAAAGCTTGGGCGTGGTGATCGCCATCGCGCTCGCGTGGTGGATGCAATCGGTCTGGGCGCTGGTAATCTCGGGCGTTCTGGCCTCGGTCATCGGGGTGGCGTTCAACTGGCTGTATCTTCCGGGCCATCCCGACCGCCTGCAATGGGATCGCGCCGCCGCGCGCGAGCTGACCTCGTTCGGCAAGTGGATTTTCCTGTCGACCATCGCGGGCTTTTTCGTCAGCCAGGGCGACCGCATCCTGATCGGCCGGTTTCTGACCTTGGGCGCTTTCGGGGTCTACAACATCGGCTACTTCCTCGCGTCGTTCCCCAACATGTTGGGCCGGATGGTGGCCGGCAAGGTGCTGATCCCGATCTACCGAGAAGCCCCGCCGGGCGAGAGCCGCGCGAACTTCCTCAAGTTGCGGCGCATGCGGATGGTGGTGACAGCGATCCTGTTAACCATCATCGCGGTGATGGGTCTGGCGGGGCTCTGGCTGGTCGGCATCCTCTACGATGACCGCTACCAGGAGGCCGGTCCGGTGATCGTGCTGCTGGCGGTGATGTGGATTCCACAGATCATCGCGCTGACCTATGACCAGTCGGCGCTGGCCGTGGGCGACAGCCGCAACTTCTTTATCCTCGTCCTGTTTCGAGCCACCGCGCTGCTGACCTGCGTCTATGTCGGCCTGCAAACCGCGGGCCTGCTGGGGGCGATCCTCGGGCAGGGCATGGCAGGTCTTCTGTCCTATCCGGTGACCGTGTGGCTGTCGCGCAAGTCCGGCGCGTGGGACCCGTTGCATGATGCGCTTTTTGCGGCGCTGGGTCTTCTGGTGGCCGCGGTGCTGTTCACTGTGCATCGCGGCGCGATCGTGGCGCTTGCCGCCGGGGTGATGTGACAACGGGCCCCGGCAGAAACCCGTCCCTATCGGCTATGTTACCTTAAGGTTGCCAAAATTCGCCCGCATTTCCCATATATCCCATCCTGACAGGAGCAGCAGGATCATCGTCATGACAAACCCGGAGACAGATCCGCCGATCAGTGCAACCGACATCGCGATTGTCGGAATGGCGGCGCATTTGCCCGGTGCAGAGACCATCGCCCAATACTGGGACAACCTGCGCGCGGGTCATTCGTCGATCCGCAAGCTGTCCGAGGAAGACCTGCTGGATGCGGGCGAAACCGTGGGCATGTTGCGGCGCAAGGACTACGTCCCCTATGCCGCGCGCCTGGACGGGTTCGAGATGTTCGATGCCGAGTTCTTCGGGTTTTCGCCCAAGGAAGCCGCGATCCTCGATCCTCAGCACCGCCGTTTTCTGGAGGTTGCCTGGGCGGCGATGGAAAACGCGGGCCACGTGCCGCGAAACTTTCCCGGCCCGGTCGGTGTCTTTGGCGGCTGCGGCATGGGCAGCTATTTCTATTTCAACCTCTGCTCCAATCCCGACCTCGTGGACAGCACGGGCATGTTCCTGTTGCGCCATACCGGCAATGACAAGGATTTCCTGACCACCCGGGTCAGCCACATTTTCGATCTCAAGGGTCCCTCCCTGTCGTTGCAGACCGCCTGCTCGACCTCGCTCGTTGCGACCCATTATGCGGCGCAATCCTTGCTCAATGGTGAATGCGACATGGCGCTGGCCGGCGGCGTGACCATCGAGTTGCCGCAAGGCCGGGGCTATCTTTACAAGGAAAACGAAATCCTGTCGCCCGACGGTCAATGCCACGCCTTCGATCACCGCGCGCAGGGCACGGTCTTCGGTTCGGGCGCGGGCGTCGTGGTGCTGCGGCGACTGGCGGACGCCATCGCCGATGGCGATCACATCTGGGCGGTGATCAAGGGCACGGCTGTCAACAACGACGGGGCCGACAAGGCGGGCTACCTGGCACCATCGGTGGGCGGCCAGGCCGCCGCCATCGCCGAGGCACAGGCCATTGCCAACACGCCCGCGGACACCATCGACTATGTCGAATGCCATGGCACCGGCACCTATCTGGGCGACCCGATCGAGGTTTCCGCCCTGATCGCCGCCTTCCGCGAGACGACCCGGGCGCAGGGCTATTGCCGCATCGGGTCGGTGAAAACCAATATCGGCCATCTCGATACGGCGGCGGGAGTGGCGAGCCTGATCAAGACCTCGATGGCACTGCACCACGCGCAAATGCCGCCAAGTCTGGGCTATGAGGCCCCCAACCCCGCCATCGACTTCGAGACGTCGCCCTTCCGGGTGAACGACACGCTGCGCGACTGGCCCCGCCACGATCATCCCCGCCGGGCGGGGGTCAATTCCCTGGGTGTCGGCGGCACCAACGCGCATGTGATCCTTGAAGAAGCGCCCGCGCGGCAGGCCTCTGAAAAGCCGGACTTTCCGTTCCAGATCATGACCTTGTCTGCCCGCAGCAAGGCCGCGCTGGACGGCAATACCCACAACCTCGCCGCTTATCTGCGCGGTCATCCGGGCCAGCCGCTGGCCGATGTCGCCTTCACGCTGCAACAGGGGCGAGAGCCGTTTTCAGAGCGCCGCATCGTCGTGGCCGAAACCCATGCGGAGGCTGCGAAACTGCTCGAATCGGGTGATCGCTACAGGGTTCACACGCACAAGGCACTGGCTGCGCCGGATGTGGCGTTCCTGTTTCCCGGTGGCGGCGCGCAATACCCCCGCATGGCCCATGACCTTTACCGGACCGAACCGGTCTTTGCCGACTGGATGACGCGCGGGCTCGATCATCTGTCGACCCTGACCGCCGAAGACCCCCGCGACGCATGGCTGGCAGAGCCCGGCCCCGAGGCCGAGCAGACCCTGCGCAGGCCCTCGGTGCAGTTGCCGCTGATCCTGATCACCGAGGTGGCGCTGGCCAAGCTGTGGGAAAGCTGGGGCGTGACGCCCTCGGCGCTGATCGGGCATTCCATGGGCGAAAACACCGCCGCCTGCATTGCCGGTGTCTTCGGCTTCGAGGACGCCATCGGTCTTGTGCACCTGCGCGGCACGCTGTTCGATTCCGTGCCGCGCGGCGGCATGTTGTCGGTCGCCATGTCCGAAGCGGCGCTGACGCCACATCTGGGCACCGATCTGGATCTCGCGGCGGTCAATGCCAACCAGCTCAGCGTGGCGACCGGGCCGGATGAAGCCCTTGACGCATTGGCCAAACGGCTGAAGGCGCAGGGCATCGAATGCCAACGCATCGGCATCGACGTCGCCGCGCATTCGCGGATGCTGACGCCGATCCTGCCCGCCTTCCGCGACTACCTGGCCGGGCTTGACCTGCAACCGCCGCAGATCCCGATCGTCTCGAACCGCACGGGCACCTGGCTGACCGACGAAGAGGCCGCCAGCCCCGACTACTGGGTCGATCACCTGCGCAACACCGTGCGGTTCGCCGATGGCGTCGCCACCCTTGCCGAGCCTGCGAACCGCGTCCTGCTCGAGGTCGGCCCTGGCCATGCCCTGTCGTCGCTTGCGCGGCTGCAACCGCAGATCGGTGCGAACCGGGTGGTGCCCTCGCTGCGCCACAGCGACGATGCCATCGCCGACGACCGCTATTTCCACGAAGTGATGGGCCGCCTCTGGGCGCTTGGCGTGGCCATCGACTGGGACCAGATCTGGGGCGATGCGCGCCGAAACCGGGTGCCGCTGCCGACCTACGCGTTCCAGCATGCGCCCTATTTCATCGAACCCGGCAGCGCGACCCTGGACACATCCGCGCGCTATCCCGCCCGCGCCGACGCGATGGAAGACTGGGGCGCGGTGCCGATCTGGCGACCCCGGTCCGCCGAGGTGGCGGTCGATATCGAGCATGATCTCGGCGAACTGGCGACCGAGACCTGGCTTGTCTTCGCCGATGATGCGGGCCTGTCGGAGCGTGCCTTCGCACCGCTGCGCGCCGCCGGTCACAAGGTGATCGAGGTGCGCCCCGGCGACACCTTCGCGCGCATCTCGGACACGGCCTACCGCATCGCGCCGGAACGGGGCCGCGAAGGCTATGACCTGCTGCTGCCGGATCTGGCCGCGCGCGGTCTGACGCCCAGCCGCATCGCGCATTTCTGGGGTGTTACCCGCGACGAATCGCACCGCCCGGGGTCGAGCTTCTTTCACCGTCTGCAGGAACAGGGCTTTTATGCGCTGTTGTTCCTGTCGCAGGCGCTGGTCGACGAGGGGCTGTCCCACGTTCATATCGATGTGATCACCAACGGCGCCGTGCGCGTCCGCGACGAGGCGTTGCCCTATCCGGTCAAGGCCACCATCGCGGGGCCGGTGCGGGTCATCCCGCGCGAGGCCGAGGGTCTGACGCTGTCGTCCCTCGACGTGGTGCTGCCCGAAGCGGTGCCCGTGGCTTTCTGGCAGGCCGCATCGGCACGGCGGGCAGCGGACCTGGCGACCGACGCGCTGGCCCGCCAGATCACCGAAGAACTGATCACCCCGCCCGGACAGCGCGAAGCCGCGATCCGGCAGGGCCGCCGGTTCGAGCGTGCGCTGATCGACAAACCGCTTGCCGCGTCGCCCGACGTGGCGCTTGCGGGCACCATCCTGATGACCGGCGGCTTCGGCGGCATCTGCCGCACGCTGGGTCTGGCCGCCGCGAAAAATGGCGCGAAACTGGTGCTGGTGTCGCGCACCGAATTGCCGCCGCGCGAGGACTGGGCCGAATACACCCGCCGCCACGCGCCGCAAGACCCCGCTCGCCGCGCCATCGCACACGTCGCGGCCCTGGAAGACGCCGGGGCCGAGGTTATGGTCGCCACCGCCGATGTCTGTAACGAGGGCGCGATGCGCCGTGTCCGCGACGCCGCCGAGGACCGCTTCGGCCCGATCACCGGCGTGATCCATGCGGCGGGCCGTCTGTCGGACCAGCCGTTCCTCGCGCTCAACCCCGCCGATGTCGAGGAAATCTTCACGCCCAAGCTGCACGGCTCGGACGTGATCGACACGCTGTTCCCCGATGGCAGCGCCGACTGGATCGCCTATTTCTCTTCGGTCTCGACCATGGCCGCCGCCGCCGGTCAGCTCGACTACGTGGCCGCAAACGAATACCTCAACGCGCTGGCGGCATCGCGGGCGGGGGGCAAGACCCGCGTCGTTGCAATCAACTGGGGCATCTGGGCCGAGGCCGGGATGGCCGCCGATGCGCTGGCCCGCCGCACCGGCGCTGTCGAAGACGTGCCCGAGGTGCCGGAGGCGCGCCCGCTGCTCGACACCATGTCCTTCGACGCGAAGGGCCGCCGCGTCTTCGAGACGCGCCTGACCACCGACGATTGGGTGATCGGTGAACACCGCACCGCCTCGGGTCTGGCGCTGCTGCCGGGCACCGCCTCGGTGACGCTGGCCGCGCATGCCCTTGACGCGGCGCATGAGGGGCAGGCCTTCGAGATCCGCGATCTCGCGTTTCTGCGCGCCATGACCGTCCCCGAGGCGGGCCAGCGCAGCGTGACCACGCGGCTGGAACGCACCGACGCGGGCTACAGGCTTGACCTGCTGTGCGACGCCCGCGCCGATGGCAAGACCGGGCGCACCCGCTTTGCCGAGGCGCAGATCGCGCTGCGTGCCCTGGGCCCCGCGCCCCGCATCGACCTGCCCGCGATCCGCGACCGGCTGGGCGCGCCGGAAACCGCGCCTTCCGGCACGACGCTGACGACCGGGCAGGAGGCGCATCTCGACTTCGGCCCGCGCTGGCGGGTCCTGACCTCCCGCGCGCTGTCGGATCGCGAAGGCCTGGCCGAGTTGTCGCTCGCAGACGCGGCGCGGGATGACGCTTGCCTGATCCATCCCGCCCTGCTCGATATCGCGACCGGCTGGGCGATGGAACTGATCCCCGGCTATGACGACGCGCATCTCTGGGTGCCGCTGTCCTATGGCCGCGTCACGGTCTGGGGGCCGCTGCCGGACCGCATCGTCAGCTGGGTGCGCCCGTCCGAAGGCGCGTCGTCGCGCGGCGAAAGCGCAAGCTTCGATGTCACCCTCGCGGCGCCGGACGGCACCGTGGTGATGGAGATCGCGGGTTTCGCGATCCGCCGCCTGGACGATGCTGCGCAACTGGCGCGCCCGCCGCGTCTGACACCCGCCGAGATCGAGACCGATTCCAATTCCGCCAGCGCCCCCTTGTCACCGGGCGAAGAGCTGCTGCAACACAACCTGAGCCAGGGCATCCGCCTCGAGGAGGGCGCAGAGGCGTTCTGCCGCGCGCTGTCGATGGGTCGGCCCGTGGTCGCGGTCAGCCCGGTCAGCGTCGATGCGCTGCGGCGTCAGGCCGATCTTGCGGCGCGGCCCGCAACGCGGATGCAGGGCTTTGACCGCCCCGTGCTCGACGATGATTTTGCCGCGCCCGAGACCGACATCGAAAAGCGCCTTGCCGGGTTCTGGGAAGAGCTTCTGGGCGTGCGCAATGTCGGCATCGATGACAGCTTCTTCGATCTGGGCGGGCATTCCCTGATCGCCGTGCGGCTGTTCTCGATGGTGAAAAAGACCTGGCGCGTGGAATTTCCGATCTCGATCCTGTTCGAGGCCCCCACCATCCGCGCCTGTGCCGCGATAATCGCCGAAAAGGCGGGCATCTCCGACAAGGCGTCACCCGATCGCGCGGCCCCGGCGCAAACCCGGCCCGAACGCCGCTTTTCGCACCTTGTGCCGATGCATGAAGGCGAGCCGGGACCGAAGCCGCCGTTCTTCCTTGTGGCGGGCATGTTCGGCAACGTGCTGAACCTGCGGCACCTGGCGCTGCTCATGGGCCGTGACCGGCCGTTCTACGGGCTTCAGGCCAAGGGGCTCTACGGTGACGAGGACCCGCATCGCAGCATCGCGGATGCCGCGCGCGACTACATCGCCGAGATGAAGCAGGTCCAGCACCACGGCCCCTATTGTGTCGGCGGCTTCTCGGGGGGCGGCATCATCGCCTACGAGATCGCGCAACAGCTGACGGCGCTCGGGGACACGGTTGCGATCGTGGCCATGCTCGATACGCCGTTGCCGCGGAAACGTCCGCTTCTGGCGGTGGACCGGGCCGCGATCCAGCTGCAGGAACTGCGCCGCAAGGGCATCGGCTATCCGGTGATCTGGGCCCGTAACCGCATCCGCTGGGAATTCGAGAAGCGCCGCGCCACCGGCGCGACCGAGACCGCCGACAACTTCCACAACGCCGAAATCGAGGCCGCCTTCCTGGCCGCTGTCGCCGACTACACCGTACAGCCCTATGCCGGGCACGTGGCGCTGTTCCGCCCGCCGCTGCGCGCGAAATGGCGGGTGGCGAACGGCCGGCTGGTGAACGACGAACGCGCCTACCTGACCGCCGACAACGACTGGGGGGGGCACGCGCCCGACCTCGAGGTCGTCGAGGTGCCCGGCGATCACGATTCGATGGTGCTTGAACCCAACGTCCGGGTGCTCGCCGCTGCCCTCGGGCAGTCGTTGCGCGACGTGACGCGCCCGGACCGGGGCGGCGCGGTGCTGCCCTTTTCCCGCACCAGGGCCGCCGAATGACGGATCCGGGCATCAAGCTTCTTGCAGTGCTGCTGAACTGGCGCACCGCCGACATGACCGCGCGCGCGGCAGAAGCGCTGGCGCGTGCGCTGGACGGGCTCGATGCCGAGATCGTGCTGGTCGACAACGACAGCGGCGATGGCTCCGAAGCCGCGTTGCGCGACCTGGTGACCGGGCGTCGCTGGCCGGTGCCGATCCGGGTCGTCCAGTCGGGCCGGAACGGCGGATTTGCCTTTGGAAACAACGCCGGTATCCGCGCCGGCCGCAGCGACGGCGCGCGCCCGGACTACGTCTATATCCTCAATTCCGACGCCTTCCCCGAACCGGACGCCGTGCGCGTGCTGGTCGACCACCTTGAGACGCATCCGAAGGACGGCTTCGCCGGCTCGCAGCTTTATTCCGACGACATGCCGATCCACATCTCGGCCTTTCGCTTCCCGACCATCGCGTCGGAGTTCGAGGGCACGGCGCGGACCGGCATCATCACCCGGGCGCTGCACAACTACCGCGTGCCCTTCACCGATCTGACGCAGACCCGGGCGGTGGACTGGCTGGCGGGTGCGTCGATGCTGATGCGGCAGGACATGCTGGACCAGGTCGGCCTGCTCGATGACGGCTTTTTCCTCTACTACGAAGAGACCGAGCATTTCTTTCGCGCGCGGAAGGTTGGCTGGACCGCGACCTACCTGGTGGAAAGCCGGGTCGAGCATGAGGGCTCGGTCTCGACCGGCATGAAACGCTGGCAGCGCGTGCCCGATTACTGGTTCGACAGCCGCTGGCGATACTTCACCCTGAGCCATGGCCGTGCCTATGCCCTCGCGGCGTCGGTGGCGCGGGCCGCGGGTCTGTGCGTCTGGAAGCTGCGGCGCGCGATGGGCGCGCCACGGCTCGATCCGCCGGGTACGCTCCGGCAGCTCCTGCGCCACACCGCCCGTTCCCTGTTTCAACGGACCGAGCGTCGCGACACCCTTGTCGCCCGCCCGCGTTCCTCCCCTGCGGAGTAGACCTCATGTTTTCAGCGATCCTCATCGGCAATGACCGTCTGACCCGCGAAGCCGGAGACAAGCTGTTGCGCGCGGGGCACCGCCTGACCGCCTGCGCCTCGCGCGACGGCGATGTGCGCGCCTGGGCCGAGGCGGCGGGGCTGCCGGTGGTCGATCCGGGGCCGGGCCTTGCCGACCGGTTGGCACCCTATGCCGCCGACTGGGTGCTCAGCGTGGCCAACCTCGACATGCTGCCGCCCGCCGTTCTGGCGCTGGGCGCGAAAGGCGGCGTCAACTTCCATGACGGCCCGCTGCCGCGCTATGCCGGGCTGAACGCGCCGGTCTGGGCGCTGCTCAACGGGGAATCCCGCCACGGCATCACCTGGCACATGATGGAGGCGGGGGTGGATCGCGGCGACATCCTCGTCGCCCGGTCGGTCGAGATCGGCGCCGAGGATACCGCGCTCACGCTCAACATGAAGTGTTTTGCCGCCGCGCTCGACAGCTTCGACGCGGTGGTCGACGCGCTTGATGCCGGTGCCCCCGACCGCTTTCCGCAGGACCCCGAGGAGCGCAGCTACTTCGGCCGCGCCGCGCGCCCGGAACGTCACGGCGTGCTGGATTTCAGCGTTCCCGCGACGGATGTTGCGCGGGTCGTGCGGGCGCTCGATCATGGCGGTTATCGCAATCCCGTGGCGCTGCCAAAGCTCCGTACGGCGTCGGGTCTTCTTGCAGTTGGCGGTGCCGAGGTTGTGGCCGGGGATGGCGCGCCCGGTACGGTGCTGTCGGGCGATGCGGACGGTGTTACCGTTGCCTGTGCCGACGGCGCTATCCGCCTGTCCGCGCTGACGCCGCTCGACGCTGCGGACCTCGCGCTGCCCCGGGTGGGCGACGTCTTTCCTGTGCCCGCCGAGGACGACCTGTCGGACCTTGCCCGCGCCGAGGCATGGTGGTGCGACCGTCTTCACGGCTATTCCCCGGCGCGGTTGCCGGGCTTCGGACAGCCTTCGGGGCAGACCGACAGCCTGCCGCTTGGCGATCTTGACGACCCGGCGGCGGCCCTGGCGATGCTGGCCGCGCGTCTGGCCCCCGAGGGCCGCGCCCATATCGCCTATCTGACGCCCGGTGTGCGCGACCGGGCCGTCTCGGGCCTGTCGCTGCCGTGGCTGCCCATCGCCACCGATCTTTCCGGGCATGTCGCGGACCTTCGCGAGGCGCTGCATGCCCGTCTTGCCCATGCCCGTGACAAGGGGCCTCTGGCGCGCGATCTGTTCCTGCGCCTGCCCGGGCTTGGCCGCATGACGCCGCCGGAGCTCGCGCTCAGCGATGCCGCGGGTGCCATGCCCGGCGCGCTGGTGACGGTCGAGACGGGCGCGACCCCCTGCCTGCATTTCGATACAGGCGCGATGGACCGCGAGACCGCCGCGCTGCTGGTGGCGCGGCTTGAAAGACTGGCCGCCCATGACGGGCTTGCGGCGACCGCCCCCATCATGGGGGATGGCGAACGTGCGCGCGTGCTCGAAACGTGGAACGCGACCGAGACGGCGCTTGCCGATCGCAGCATGATCGACCGCTTCGAGCGGCAGGTCGATGCGACCCCCGATGCCACGGCGCTGGTCTTCGAGGATCACACGCTGAGCTTCCGGGCGCTGGACGACTATGCCAATCGCATCGCGCATCTCTTGCGCGAGATGGGCGCCGGGCCAGACCGCACCGTCGCGCTGCACCTTGCGCGCGGTCCGCGCCTGATGGCCGCCGCGCTGGGTGTGCTGAAGGCAGGGGCGGCCTACCTGCCGCTCGATCCCTCCTATCCCACCGAACGGCAGAGCCACTACCTGACCGATAGCGGGGCGGCGATCATCGTCACCGAAAGCGCCATTGCGCGGGCGCTGCCCGGACACACGGCGGCAGAGCTGTGGCTCGATACCGACACGCGGCTCTTCTCGGTCCCGGCAGAGCGTCCGGGCCTCGAGCCTGCGCCGGACACGCTGGCCTATCTGATCTATACCTCCGGCTCGACCGGCAAACCCAAGGGCGTGATGATCGAACACGCACAGGTGGCCAACTTCTTTACCGCGATGGATGCCGTGGTGCCCGACCCGGGCGGCACCTGGCTGGCGGTCACCAGCCTCAATTTCGACATTTCCGTGCTCGAGCTGTTCTACGCCGTCTCGCGCGGGTTCAAGGTGGTGATGGCGTCCGAGAACGTGGCCTCCGGCGTCTCTTCGGGGCCGCGCCGCACCTCGGGGATGAACCTGTCGCTGTATTACTGGGGCAACGACGATGGCACCGGTCGCGACAAGTATCGCACGCTGCTGGAAGGCGCAAAATTCGCCGATGCAAACGGGTTCTGCGCGGTCTGGACGCCCGAGCGGCATTTTCACGCCTTTGGCGGACCCTATCCTAACCCGTCGGTCACCGGCGCCGCGGTGGCCGGTGTGACCAGCCGGATCGGCGTGCGCGCGGGGTCCTGCGTGGCACCGCTGCATCATCCCGCCCGCGTGGCCGAGGAATGGGCCGTGATCGACAACCTGACGGATGGGCGCGCGGGGCTTGCCATCGCCAGCGGATGGCAGCCTGACGATTTTGTCCTGCGCCCCGAGAATGCGCCGCCCGACAACAAGCGCGCGATGATCGACGCCATCGACCAGATCCGCCGCCTGTGGCGCGGCGAGCCGGTCGGCTTCCCGCGCGCCGATGGCAGCCTGCACGAGGTTGTCACCCAGCCGCGCCCGGTGTCGAAGGAGCTGCCGCTCTGGGTCACCACCGCGGGCAATCCCGAAACCTGGAAAGAGGCGGGACGTCTGGGCGCGCATGTGCTGACGCATCTGCTGGGCCAAAGCGTCGAGGAAGTGGGCGAGAAGATCGCGATCTACCGCGCCGCCCGCGCCGAAGCGGGGCTTGACCCGCAAGCGGGCGAAGTCTGCGTGATGTTGCACACCTACCTCGACAATACCCGGGATGCCGCGCGTGAGGTCGCCCGCGCGCCGATGAAGGATTACCTGCGTTCGGCGGCGGGGCTGATCAAGCAATACGCCTGGGCCTTCCCGGCGTTCAAGAAGCCCAAGGGCATCGACAACCCGCATCAGATCGATCTGGGCGGGCTGGATGAGGACGAGCTGGAAGGCATCCTCGATTTCGCGTTCGAGCGGTACTTCAACGAGTCCGGTCTGTTCGGCACGGTCGATGACGCCGAGGCGCGGATCGCCGAACTCAAGGCCATCGGCGTCAAGGAAGTGGCGTGTCTGATCGACTACGGCATCGCGCCGGACACGGTGCTGGCCGGGCTGAAACCGCTGGCCGAGGTGGTGGCGCGCGTCTCGGGCGAGGATGTGCCTGACGCGCATGACTTCTCGGTCGCAGCCCAGATCCGCAGGCACGGCGCGACGCATCTGCAATGCACGCCGTCGCTGATGCGGCTGATGATGGCCGACGAGGGCGCGCAGGCGGCGCTGGCCACGCTCGACCATATCTTTCTCGGCGGCGAGGCGGTGCCCGGCCCGCTGGTCGCCGCGCTGGGCCGCGTGACGCGCGCGCAGGTCCTCAACATGTATGGGCCGACCGAGACGACGATCTGGTCCGCCGTTGGCCCCGCGACCGCCGTACCCGGCGTGGTGCCGATCGGGGCTGCCATCGCCAACACCCGGCTTTACGTACTGGACGACGACGCGGCACCTTGCGCCATCGGCCAGCCGGGCGAGTTGTGGATCGGCGGGCAGGGGGTCGCGCGCGGTTACTGGCGGCGCGACGACCTGACCGGGGAACGCTTCCGCCCCGACCGCTTCGCCGACGGGCGCATGTACCGCACCGGCGACCGGGTGATGCGGCGCGCGGATGGCACGCTGGATTTCCTCGGGCGCGCGGACGGGCAGGTGAAACTGCGCGGCATGCGCATCGAACTGGGCGAGGTCGAGGCCCGGATCGAGGCGCTGCCCGGCGTTACCCAGGCCGCCGCGACCGTGCGCGCCGACCGTCTGCTGGCCTATGTCACCGGCACGCCGGGGGACGAAGCCGCGATCAAGACGGCGCTTGCGGCGCGATTGCCCGCCCATATGGTGCCCGCGCGGATTGTCACGCTTGATGCGCTGCCGCTGACACCGAACAAGAAGGTCGACCGGGCCGCGCTGCCCGAACCCGGCGCGCCCGTTGCGGCCCCGCAGGCCACAGCAACCGCGCCCGCCACCACCGCTGCTCCGGCACCGCGCAGGCAAGACGCGGCATCCGGCGCGCTGACGGCGGAACTTGCCGATCTCTGGGCAGGAATCCTCGGTCTGGGGCAGGTCACGGCGTCCGACAACTTCTTTGCGCTGGGCGGTCATTCGCTGCTCGCGGTCGAGTTGCACCGGGCGATCCGCGACGGGATGCGCATCAAGGGCTTTTCGATCACCGATGTGTTCCGCTTTCCGGTGCTGGCCGCGATGGCCGGGCGCGTGGCCGAGTTGCGCGGCGAGGCCCCGGCTGAGGCACCGGGGCCGGCCCAGCCCGAAGCGACGCGCACCGTCCAGCGCGAACCGGTCGCGGCGACCGTGGCATCCGAACCCGCCCTGATCCGCAACACACGGGCGGATGCGCGGCGTGCGGCCATGGCCAAGCGGCGCGAAATGCGGCTGCGGGCACAAGGGTAAGCGCGATGCCGTCACTCAAGCTTCTCGCGATGATCCGGTCCCTGGGCGATGCCTGGCCCGAAGGCGTGGCCGTCGCCGTGGTCGACCCGGCAGAGGCCACCGCGCCGCTGTTCCCGATCGAGCAAGCCGCCGTCTCGCGCGCCGTCGCGGGCCGCCGGGCGGAGTTCGCCGCCGGTCGTCAGGCCGCCCGCGAGGCGCTGGCGACGCTTGGCCATCCGCCCGTCGCGATCCCCATGGCCGAGGATCGCGCGCCGGTCTGGCCCGCGGGCATTGTCGGGTCGCTGTCGCATTCGGCCACCGCCTGCATTGCCGTTGTCGCCCGCGCCGACCGCATCGCCAGCCTCGGGGTCGACATCGAGCCCTACGATCCGGTGCCCGAAGACATCGTCCACGAGATCGGCCGGGAAGATGAGATCGCGGGCATCGGCCCGGACCGGCGGCTTGCCGCGCGGCAGCTGTTTTCCGCCAAGGAGGCGGCCTACAAGGCGCAATACCCGCTGACCCGGACGCTGTTCGGGTTCGAGGGGCTGCGCTATGACACTCTGCGCCGCAGCTTGCGCTTTTCGCGGCCGGTGCCGCCGTTTGCCAAAGGCGATATCATTCCGGTCAGCCAGTGGACGGGCGACGGCATGTGCCTGTCGCTCTCGGTCTTGCGCACCACGGAGGCGGGATCAGGATGGCAGCATTGACGCGCCAGTTCCGATCCGCGCAACAGAGTGTTTCCGGGCCGTGGCGCGGAAACGGTCGCGCCAATCCTTCCGAACCTGTAGAATTCATGGGTTCGTCAACCGCACAGGCACGGCGTCAAACGCCCGGATCCCAGGGTCCGCTGCCGCAGGCCGGGAGATAAGACATGGTACAATTCCAAAGCCGCAATGAACTGCTTGCCGCGCTGCGGCGGCGACTTCCGATCATGATTCTGATCGTGCTGATCGGCTGCGTTGCCTCGGTGTTCATCGCGCTGAACAAGACCAAGCTCTATCGGTCGACGGCTGCGGTCCAGATCGAAAGCCCGCGCATCCCCGACCCCGACAGCGGTCGCCGCATGAGCGACGAGGCGGTGCGCCGGATCGAATTGATCCGCCAGAGGATGACCTCGACCGCGTCGCTGTTGCAGGTTTCCGAAGCGGTCGGCGCGTTCAAACCCGCGGTTCCCGGCGGTCCCGTACCCAGCCGCGACGAACGCCTGATCGTGCTGCGCAACGCGGTCTCGGTGCGCGCCGAAAGCGGCAATTTCGCGTTTTCGCCGACGGTGGCCCCCTTCGCGATCATCATCGAGGTGGTCTGGGAGGACCCCGAAACCGCCGCCGCGCTGGCCAACGGCATGATGGCCGCGGCAATCGACCAGTCGCGCGTCCGCAATTTGCGCCGCGCCCAGGATGCCCTGACCTTCTTCGACGAGGAGGCGCGCGAAATCGAAGAGCGCATCACCGCGGTCGAATCCGAAATCGCAGAGTTTCGCCGGGCCAATGACATCGCGCTGCCGGACTCTGTCGCTGCGCTGCGGTCACAGATGGCGGCGCTGGAAACCTCGGCCTTCGAGATCGACCGACAGCTGGCCGAAGTCCAGTCCAACTCCGCCCGGGTGCGGGACGAGGTGCTGGCCCAGCGGGTCGAATTGCTGGAAGACCAGAAGCGCCTGATCGCCCAGCGCATGACCCAGATCGAGGCCGCCATTGCGCGCGCGCCCGATGTGGCTCGCGATCTGGGTGTGCTGGAACGGCGGCTGTCGGGATTGCAGGCGCAGTATTCCAGCATCGTGCAACAGCGCGGCGATGCGGAGTTCGAGCAGATCATGGAAGTGCAGGATCAGTCCGAACGGCTCGAGGTGCTGGAGCAGGCAGTGCCGGCGGAATATTCCTTCTCGCGCAGCCGCAAGTCGATTGCGCTGCTTGGCGCGCTGTTCAGCGGGGTCATGGCACTCAGCGTCGGTTACTTGCTGGAGCTGTTCAACCCGGCCATCCGCAGCGCCGCACAACTGGAACGGCAACTCGGTATCAAGCCGGTGATTTCCCTGCCCGTGATCAAGCGCCGTGGCTCGGCTGCCGGGCGCTGGACCCGGCGGGGGGGCCTTTTGGCCCTGCTGGTGGGGGCGTTGGCGGCGCTTTGGTACGGGGCGACCAAGCTGGTGGACCCGGGCCTCTGGAACAGGTTCCTGCCGCGTCGCCTGAACCCGTAGCCTGAACCGGCAGGCCGCCCCTTGGCGACGGGCGCGGGGCACGGTCAGGCAAGCGGACGCCATGCGCCACTGCGCGCGGCGGATCGCGTTGATGGTGAAGTGAGCGCAAGGCGCGCGTGAGGGTCGCCCTCAGTACCCGTACTGGCGTGCCTTAGAGCCTTCGGCGCGGTTCATCACCACACCCAGAAGCGGCGTTTCGGTGCCAAGACGGTTCTCGACTTCGCGGATTTCGTTCGCGGTCGTCAGGCCGCCGCCCACCACGAGGATGACCGCGTCGATCAGCGGACGCATCGCCAGCACGTCGTCGCCGTAAAGGGCAGGCGGCATGTCGAACAGCATGACCTTGGGCGCGAACCGGTCCTCGATCTCGCGCAATCGTTGCGCGGTGCGCGGATCCTGCAGCAGCTCCGAGGCATAGGCCTCGGGCGCGTCGTTGAAGGCGAAGGCCAGGTTCGGCCCGGCGTGGAAACGATTGGGACCAAGGCGGCGCAGATGATCTTCGGGGCTGACCTTGCCCTGGAACAGCCGCGCGATCGACCCCGGGGCCGAGACGCCGAACGTCTTGGCCAGCGACGGGTTGCGCAGATCCGTATCGAACAGGATCGTCGGGCAGTTTTCCTGCCGCGCCAGGCTGATCGCGAGGTTCGCGGCGGTGAAGGTCTTGCCGCAGTTCTTGGTCGGAGAGGTGATCGCGATCCGCGACCAGCCACGCTCGGATACCGCCTGCAACAGCCGGGTGCGCAACACGTCGAAGGCCGCATGGGCCGGATCGTAGCGCGTCGCGGTAATGACCCGGTGCCGGTCGAGCACACGTTCGTCGATGATCACCGGATCGAGCCGGGACCACGACGTCGTCTCGACCGGCAACGGCGATGCGGCACCGGTACCCGCCGCGTCGGGCGCGGGGGACGGGTGCGCATCGGGTTCGGCGTCCGGCAGGGCAGTCGGGCGTTCGTCGGCCCGGGGGGGCTGCCGCGCGGCGTCAGTCGGGCGCGCCGGGACAACCGGCGCATCAGCGGCTTCGTGTGCCTGCACGTCGGTGGCCGGTTGCTTCGGCAGGGGCGATGTGACCGTTTCAACGACAGGCGCGTCGGGCGGAGCAGGCTCCGCGATCGGTGCCTTGGGCTCGGACTCTGGTCCGGGGTCCGTTGCCGTCCCGGTCACCTGCCCCGGCGTCTCTTCGGTTGCGAATTTCGGCGCTAGCAGCAAGGTCTCGGACAAAGCCTCGGGGGTGACCGATACCTGCGTGTTCATCGACAGCGGGACCGGGTGCGGGGCCGGACGAACGCCTTCCTCGGTTGGTTCCGCGTCGTCGGGCGCACGGGCGGTCTCCGGGTCC
This sequence comes from Roseivivax sp. CAU 1753, assembly GCF_054482575.1. Lineage (NCBI taxonomy): Bacteria > Pseudomonadati > Pseudomonadota > Alphaproteobacteria > Rhodobacterales > Roseobacteraceae > Roseivivax > Roseivivax sp. CAU 1753. The sequence continues at coordinate 22,033 of NZ_JBTLRF010000012.1, forward strand.
TGACCGGACTCGGGAAGGTCGTCGGTCAGCGCAAAAACGTTTTCCACGTCGTCGACCGGCATGACCGGGGTTTCGGGCGCAGCGGCGCTGTCCGCAATGCCATCGTGTGCCTGCAGGGGACCGGCGGCCGTGACGGCAACCGGCTGTCGGGCGCGTTTCAAGTCCGGGCCATGACCTGCCCCGCGCATCCGGCGCAGCGGCGTGGCAACCGGGGCGGGATGCCTATTTTCGGGGGCGGCGTGGTCCGGAATGTCGATCTTCGCCGTGGGTTCGGAAGGGTCTTCCAGTGCAGGCTCTGGCGCAGGCTCTGGCTCTGGAGCAGGCTCCGGCGTGACATCGCTTGCCACGATTGCGGGGTCCTCGTCAGCGATCCGGTCCGCGCCTTCTGCCCCAATCTCGGGGTCGATGGCGGGCGCATCCTCGGGCTCGGGCGTCGGATCGGTCACGTCAGACGCGACGACCCCTTCCCAAAGGTCATTGTCCAGCGTCAGCGGCGCGGCGGCTTCGGACTGGTCCTCTGCACTGTCGGGGGGCGCGGCGTCCTTGGCGGTGTCTGACACGGTCGACACGTCCTGGGCAGTGCCGTTCCTTGTGACCCGCGCGTCATCGGCTTCATCGCTGCCACCGAAGCCATCGTCGAGGTCGTCGGCCAGGGCCATCAAGGCCGCGCGCGATACCTTGGATTGGGCGGTAACAGTCGGCGTCGGCGGTTGTTCGGCGCAGGGCGGAAGGCCCTCGGGGTGCGTATCTTCGGGGATCCGCACGGCCACCGCCACCGGATGCGGACCCTTCGCGACCGTCTTCCTTGCGGGGACGTGACGCCGACGGAACACCTTGGGTGCCGCGTCAGAGGGGGGCTCGGGCACAGCGGAAGGAGCGGCGACCGAAGCTGCGCGGTCGGCGTCGGGGTCCCGATCGGGCCGGTTCTTCCGGCGGAAGACGCGCTCAGCACTCATTGACCCATCCCTGGTACCGGGAACGGGGCGCTGGCGCGGTGTCCTGTTCTGCGACCGTTCATTGCTTTGCCTGTCACTCGATGAGACTGCTTGACTGTCTTGCCCCGTGTAGAACACCGAAATCTGTTCAAAATTGGGTGAAATCGCGGGCATTGTTGACGCTCGCGACGCAATACCGCCCGCTCAGCCCCCGGGTCCGCGATATTCGATCAGGGTCATGTCGCGTCCCGCGAGCCTGCGCAGGTGATACCGCAACATACCTATAAGCGTCGGAAGTTTCGCCAAGGTGAAGAGTGCCGCAAATTTTCGTGCATCGCCCTGTGCGATACCGTCCCGTCTCAGCGCGCGATAGCCGTTCCACCACGTCCAGGGGTAGGCCAGCAGCACAAGCAGCGCGGCCCAGGGCGCCAGCGCGAACAGGACCAGCGCGGTCAGCGGAATTGCCCCGCCATAGACCCAGGCGCGCCGCCGTTCCGCAACCCCGCGCCCGGGGTGGGTGCGGCCAAGCTGCGCCAGCCCGTGGCCCGCGCGCTCGGTCCGTCGCCACCATTGTCCAAGCCGTGTCATGTCGGCATCGTGGCGCGCCATGGTCCGGGGCAGCCGTTCCAGCGCCCAGCCCTCCGCGATCAGGCGGGTGCAGAACTCTTCCTCTTCGGATGCGATGAAGCGCGGATCGAAGCCGCCCACCGCCTCGAACGCGGCGCGACGCACCAGCATGTTGCCGGTTGCGGCCTCGATCCGGCCCGGGGCGGCGTGCCATTCCCAGTCGATCAGGCGGTTGTAGACCGAAACGTCGGGGCGTTCCTCGGCGATCCAGCCGGTAACGAGCGCATGATCGGGATGGGCATGCAGGAAGGCCAGCGCAGCGTCCATCCAACCGGGTTCGAGCACGCAATCGCCATCGAGAAAATGGAGAAAGGGCGCGGGATCGACCAGCGCCGCAGCCCCGGCATTGCGCGCCCGCGCAGCGGTGAACGGCACCGACATGTCCAGCGGTACCGTGGTGACACCGCGCGCGGTCGCGATCTCGCGGCTCAAGTCGGTCGAGCCTGAATCGACATAGATTACCCGCGCGCCGGTGCCCGACGCCGCGATCAGCACGGCGGGCAGGCGCAACGCCTCGTTGCGGCCGATCAGGACGATGTCGACCGCCGTCATGGCACCGCCTCGATGAGTTCGGACAGTTTCGCCGCCTCGATCGAGACGTTGAAGTCGTGCTTGACCTTTGCCCGCGCGGCCCGGCCCATGTTGCGGCTTGCATCGGCATCCGACAGGCACTCTGACAGGGCCTGGGTCAACGCGTCGAGGTCGCCGGGCGGAACCAGACGCCCGGTCACGCCATCCTCGATCAGTTCGGGGATGCCGGCGATCCGGGTGCTGACCACCACGCGTTCGGCGGCCATGGCTTCCATCAGGACCACGGGCACGCCCTCGGCAAAGCTGGGCAGGCAGAAGACATCCGCCTCGGCCAGTGCGCTTGCGACCTCCGAGGGCGGGCGGAAGCCCAGAAACCGCACCCGGTCGCCAAGACCCGCCGCCTGCACCCTGGCCTCAAGCGCGGCACGGTCCGGACCGTCCCCGACATAGGTCAGCGTCGCGTCGGGATGCGCGGTGGACAGCCGCAGCAACGCGTCGAGCAGAAGGCGCGGCCCCTTGACCCCGACAAGGCGACCGACGAACAGCAGCCGCGTGCCCTGAAACGCGCCGCTGCGGTACTCTTCCGGCGTGATGCCGCAATGCACGATGCGCAGCTTGTCCCAGTCGGCGGGATCGGCAAAGCACATCAGCTGCGACCGGGCGAAATGCGAGATGCAGGCGACGAAGGCCGCGTGCCTGGCCTTGGTGCCCAGATGCCAGCGCGGGGCCTCGAAGAAGGTATCCGGACCGTGGATCGTGAAGGAATAGGGGATGCCCGACAGCGCCGAGGTGAGCAGCGCCACGTTGCACGATTGCGAGGCAAGGTGGTTGTGCAGATGCGCGACGCCCTGGTCTTCCAGATGGCGCGCCAGCACCGCGGCTTCGAGGAAGTAGAACACCTGCCACAGCATCGCGCGCGGCCCATCCGCCGAGGTGCGCAGGGCCAGCCCCAGCGCGCGCACCCAGCGTTTCGGGGCGCGGCGCAGATAGTGCAGATGCGCGCCGATCAGCCGGGCCGGGGATCTTGCCGCCTCGATGACGTGCCAGGTCCGGTCCTGCTCGGCGCTCTGGTCGGGTCCGGACAGGTCGGACGCCGCGGTGCGCCGGATCGAACAGGTGCGCACGTCATGGCCAAGCGCGCGCAGGCCTGCGACCTCGCGCTCGATGAAGGTATGCGAGGCGCGCGGATAATGCCCGGTCAGGTAGGCCACTCGTTTCATGCCCGTGTCCTTGCGTGTTGCACTGCGCAGATGGCATTGATCATGCAATGATGGCCGCCACGCGGCGCGGTTTGGAACTCTGCGTGGTCATTTCCGGCGTCCGCTGACGCAACCGCGCCGCAGTTGGCCGACTGTCTGCGCTGCCCACTCCCCCGGATGCGCGCCGGATGCTATGAGCGGATCCATGACACGCGCCATGACATTCGCGGCGGGCGAGACCCGCATCCCGGTCAGCGTTCGCGACTGGGCCGCGCTCGACGCGCATCTGCGCGGGCGGATGCGCGCGGGCACGGGCTTCGCGCTGGCGACGATCAACCTCGATCATCTGGTGAAACTGCGCGACGATGCGGAATTCCGCGCCGCCTATGCCGCGCATGACCTGGTCAGCGCCGACGGCAACCCGATCGTCTGGCTGGCGCGGCTGGCGGGGCACGATCTGTCGCTGGTGCCCGGCTCTGACGCGATCCTGCCGATCTGCCGGATCGCGGCGGCGCTGGGCGTCAAGGTCGGCTTTGTCGGCAGCACCAATGCGACGTTGCAGGCCGCCAAGGCCCATCTCGAAGGGCAGGTACCGGGCCTCGATGTGGTCTTTGCCGAGGCCCCGCCGATGGGCTTCGAACCTGCGGGCACGGCGGCGCGCGACATCGTCACGCGGGCATCGGATAGCGGCGCGCGTCTGTTGTTTGTTGCGCTGGGCGCGCCCAAGCAGGAACGGTTTGCCGCCTTCGGTCGCGGGATCGCGCCGGACATGGGGTTCGTGTCCATCGGTGCGGGGCTCGATTTTTTCGCCGGGTCCCAGACCCGTGCGCCGCAATGGATGCGCGCGCTGGCGCTGGAATGGGTCTGGCGTCTTTTCGGCAACCCGCGACGGCTGGCCGGGCGCTATGCCGCCTGCGCCGCGATCCTGCCGGGCGAGGTGCGCGCCGCGCTCAGGCAACGCCGCGCTCCGTGATTCGGCGCGGGCGCGGGGTCTGCCCGGTCAGCGTGTTGAAGACCTTCCGCTTGAAACTCACGGGATGCAGGACTTCGCGGTCCCTCTCAAACGTGACACCTGTCAGATTTCTGTCTGCGGCGAGGGTCAGGGCGACGCCCCATCCCGCCGCGACCTCGGGCGGGATGCCGTCCGCAAGGCCCATGTCGGTGCGGAGCGCGCCGGGGATCCAGTCCGAGATGACGATGCCGGGCAGGCGGTCCCCGACCTCGGCGATCAGGGCGCGGGTAAAGATCCTTTGCGCCCCCTTGGACACGGAATAGGCCGCCGACCCGGGCAACGGGTTCAGGTCGGCGAAGGTCGCGACGTTGACGATGCGTCCGCGCCCGCGCAACGCCATGTCCTGCAGGACCGCGTACGAACAGGTGACGGTGCCGCCGAGATTGATCGCGACCGCGTCCAGGATCGTCCCCGGATCGCCGGTCAGGAAATCCTCGTGCGGGTAGATCGCGGCGTTGTTCACCAGCGCTGCGATCGGGCCCTGCGCGGCGATGGTGCGGATGGCGCGGGCCACGTCCTCGGGCCGGGCAATGTCGAGCGGATGGGCGCTGATGCGGGGCACGCCCCGGGCGGTTTCCCCCAGCGCGTCGGCGCGCCGTCCGAAGACGGTCACGTCGAAGCCCGCCGTTGCAAATCCGCGCGCCATCGCCCGCCCGAGGCCGGAACCGCCGCCGGTCACGATGATGCGGCCCTCGTCGGGGGTGAGGCTGGTCATGCACGGTCCTCCAGGATGATGTCGGCGACCCGCAGCGCGTTGGCGGCGATGGTCAGGCTTGGGTTCACACCCATGGCGCTGGGCATGAAGGATGCATCGGTGACCCAGAGGTTGGTCATCCCGTGCGGGCGGCAGTCCGCATCAAGGACCGAGGTCGCGGGATCGGTGCCGAACCTCAGCGTGCCGCAGGGATGACCGAAGTTCAGCTCTGGCCAATAGGTCAGCAGCAGGGACCGAACGCCTTTCAGCCGTCGCCTCAGCGCCCGGCGAAAGGCGCGTCGGCGCGCATGCAGCGCGTCGGGGATAGTATAGTCGACCACCAGCATGCCGGGTGCACCGGGGTCGAGCCGCACGCGGTTTTCGGCCAGTCCCGGGTCTTCGAGCAGGCCGACGAAGACGAAGCCGCGCCCCAGCATCCACGCGCCGATGGCGGCAGGCAGGCGGATCAGACGGCGGAACCAGCCCAGACCGTAGCGATCCAGCGCCTGATCGAGGAATTGCGCGATCTGGCCGTATTCCGCGCGCAGCCCCATGGATTGCACCAGGCCAAAGCGGTCGGCGGGGTCGTGGTAGAGGTCGCGAAACGCCAGCGACCGGGCCGGCGCATCGACGACACCGCGCTGGCGCGGCCAGAGGGCGACCATCTCGTTGAGGTGAAACATCAGGTGCCGACCGACGAGGTCATGGCCGTTGCCGATGCCCCGCGGGGCCGCGTCAGAGCGCGAGGACAGCAGCAATCGCGGCGAGGCCAGTGCGCCGCCCGCGAGGATCACGCGTGGCGGCGTCAGGCGGTGGCGCGCGCCGTCATGGGTCAGCTCGATGCCGGTGATGCGGGTGCCTTCGGTGTCCAGCCGGGTGACCTCGGCCCCTGTCAGGATGGCGGCGTTGCCGGTGGCCAGCGCAGGCTCCACCCCGGCGGAGCGGCCATCCATCTTGCAGGCGCGCGGGCATTTATGGCCGACGCACAGGCGGCAGTCCGGGCCGCCCTCCACGGCGGTGTTCAGGCGGTAGGGATGCAGCCCCGCGCGGGTCAGCTCTGCGCTGATGGCGGCCTCGCCCTGGCTCATGGCGGGCGGCTCTCTCAGCGGCAGGTCCGGGGTCTGCGACAGCGGATCGGCGGTGCCGCTGAGGCGGTAGATCCGCGCCGCGCGGTCGAAATAGGGGGCAAAGGCGGCATAGGGCACAGGCCAGCCACCGGTTGGATGCGGCCGCCCGGGCACGCTGTCGAGGTCGTGCGGAGCGGGCCGTTCAAGCGCCGCTGCGTAATACACCGACGAGCCGCCGACCGTGGCCCCGGCGAAGGGAAAGCGGTCGGTCCTGTGGCCATCGAGGGTCAGGCGCATCGGGTCGGGAAAAGCCCCGCGCGCCAGCCGCGCCACGCGGTGGGGCGTGTCGACGTCCAGATGCGTTTCCTCGCACCGAAATCCCGCCGCGCCCTGTTCGAGAAACAGCACCTTCATGCCGCCTTCGGCCAGCGCACGGCCCATGGTGCCGCCGCCGATGCCGGTGCCGATGATGACGGCGTCCCAATGCCCTGACAATGCCGGGTGGCTCATGCGGGCACCGCCTCGGTCGGGGCGATTTGTGCGAAAAGATCGGGCGCGGGGGGGTGGGCGCCGGACAGCACCCAGTCGTAGACCCGGGCGACCTGCCGCGCCTTGGCGGCCCAGGTGAAATCCCGCGCGACCCGTGCGGCGGCGGCTTGCCCCTTGGCGGCAAGCTGCTCTGGCGCGGCTACGATCCGCTGCAACTCGGCCCGCAGAGCGGCGATCAGCGCATCGGGCGGCAGGCAGGGAACGCGAAAGCCGGTGGCGTCGTCCACCAACTCTCCGGGGCCGGCGTAATCGACCACCAGAGGCGGAAGCCCCAGCGCCATCGCCTCGAGCACCACGCCACCGCCAAATTCGCGGATCGACGGAAAGGCAAAGAGGTCGGCCTCGGCCAGGATGTCCTGCACCGCGTCATGCGCCTGCCAGCCGTGGAATTTCACCGCATCGCCATGCGGCGCCGCCATCGCCCGAAGTCGCGACATTTCCGGCCCGTCGCCGACGATATCAAGCGCCAGTTGCCCGGTCCCAAGCAGCGGTGCTGCCGCCGCGATCAGCATGTCGCAAGCCTTGTAGGGCACCAGCCGCCCGGCAAAGGCAGCCCGCAGCGGCGTGCCCTGTCCCGGCCGTGCCCGACGCGAGAACCGCGCGGGCGCGATGCCGTTCTCGGGCAACCAAATCACCTTGTGGGCGTAACGCGGCGGGACCTCGGCGGCGGTGTGGCAGGACCCGGCGAGGATGGCGCTGGCATGGCGCAGCGTGGCCCCGCGCCCCGGCAACAGCTTGTAGGTCGCGCGCACCGGGGCCAGCCATTCGCGTTCGGCGCGGCGGGCATGCGCGTAGCCGTCGGGCCAGGGCACCCCGCCGTTCAGCGGACCCAGCACGAAGGGCACGCCGATCCGCGCCAGTTTCGGCGCCAGCGACGATTGCGACGTCGGCGACAGTGGCGTGATGCGGTGCACGAGGTCGTAGTCCCCGGCCCGCAGCGCAGGCCCGAAGGCCTTCCAGACCAGCCGTTCGAAATAGGGATAGCTGAGCGCGTTGGCGGCTTGCAGGATGGTCCAGCCCTTGCCCTCGCCCATGCGCAGCGCCTCGGCGATGCGGTAGGCCGGGCGGGCCAGCGCCTCGGAATCGATGGCGGTGAAGTCGCGCCCCTCGATCAAGCCCGCGCGCAGGATGGCGTCGCGATTGCGCACCTGGGTGACCAGATGCACGTCCGCCACGTCGCGCAGCGCATTGGCCAGCGACCAGCCGACCAGCGGCACCGACACCCATTCGGGATTGGCGGCCTCGGCGATGACAAGGACACGCGGGCGGGACGGATCGGGCTGGATCATAGGATCGGCTTCCACCGCAGGGGTCGGTTGCGCCAGTTGACCTCGCGGGTTTCGACCCCCTCGGCATAGCCGATCAGCGCGCCGACGATCAGCCAGGTGATCGGGGTCAGCGTGGCATTGGGCAGCAGGTCGAAGATATTGACCGCGAGAAGCAGCGCCAGCGTCACCGCAGATGGGTCGAAGGCATCCGGGCGGCGGGTGATGCCCGCGCGCCAGAGCAGGTAGATCGGCAGCATCAGCAGGCCGAACTCGGCGGCGAACCCGACGATGCCGAAGACCCCGAAGGCGATCACCCATCGCCCGTCCGTCACCGTCAGAAGGTTACCCGTGACCGGGTCGATGATATGATTGCGCGCCCAGCTTCCCCAGCCGAAGATCGGCTTTTCCATCGCCCGTTCCAGCAGCATGGATTCGTTTTCAAGCCGGAACTCGAGCGAAAAGGCGCGTTCTTCGCTGAGCCGTGCGATCTGCGCCAGGATCTGGTCCTGCGGTATGTAGCCCGCGCTTTTCAGCAGCGGATAGACGATGCAGAAGATCGCGATGCCCAGCGCCACCCGCACCTGAAGGCGACGGCCCGGCAACAGCAGCACCGGCAGCAGCGCCAGCATCATCAAAAGCGCCCCGAAAGACTTGATCGCGACCAGCATGAGCGACAGTACCATCGCCGCCAGAAAGTAGCGCAGGCGCCTTTCCTCGGCGGCGCGCCACAGGCTCCAGGCCATCGCCGTCGCGGTCAGCAGGAAGAACGCGACCCAGAGCCCGTGTTCCAGAAACACCACGGGCCGGAAGGTGTCGCCCCGGATCGCCTGAAAGGCCAGCGATTGCTGAAAGCCATAGATCGCCGAATGCAGCACCGGTCCAAACGGAACCTCGATCAGCATCAGCGGCGTATAGACCAGTGCGGCGATCACCAGCGCCATCATCAGGTCGCGCCGCGCCCCGCCCGAGGCCAGATGCACGCGCGCCATCAGCATCGGCAGGATGGTGAAGAACTGTTGCATCGACAGGCCCAGCGCATCCTTGTAGCTGACCCGCGGCAGCTCGATCGGGCCCCAAGAGACCGGCGCGCCGTTGGTCGCCGCCGTGGCAAAGGGCACCAGCACGTAGACCAGCACCAGCACCTGCGCGAGGCGGCTTTTCGGCATCAGCCGCTGGCTGTCGTCGGGATTGAGGTAGAGCAGGCAGACCAGACTCATCAATGCCGGAAGATTGGTCTTGTTCAGCGGCGGAATAAGCGGCAGGTCAAAGGCCGCCTGCGGGCCGGGCAGCAGCAAAAAGCCCGCGATCAGAGTCGCCAGAAGCGCCCGTTTCTGGGACATTTCCCGAAACAGGACCACCGTCACGACCGGCCAGGCCGCGAGGATCAACAAGGCGAATGCGTTGGGCATGGCGTCCTTAGGCCCCTAGCTTGCGGTCTGGCCGACGCCGCCGCGGTTCCAGACCGGCAAACCGTAGCAAAAGCGTTGACCCTTGTCGCCCTCGACGCCCCGGCGGGCGCGCACGGCTGCGTCAATCATGCCGCGTCGGTCGCGGTGCCGAGATGGGCCCTGGCGGCACTCTCGGCCATGAAATCGAAATTGCCCGCGTCCATCTCGCCGGGGGCGACACCAGGCAGGTGGCACACCGGCCTGATACCGTCGGGGGTGTTCAGAAAGACCTGCGTCTCGTCATAATCCTCGTCGTAATCGAAGCTCAGATCCGAGACGGCGGCGGCGCCCATCGCATCGGGAAAGACCACCACGACCTGGTCATGCTCGGGGTCGAAGCCGTCGAACCACGGCTCGGCGCTGTCCATGTTCGGCAACACGATGTCATGCGCAGCGGCAGCGTCAGCGGCAGTGGCGGCAGCATCGTCCGGACCCGGCGCGCGGCTGTCCGCCTCGGGGTCTGACGCGTCCTCCGCGTTGTCCGACAGCAGTCCACTCCCGAGGGTTCCCCCCAGAAGGGCCACGCTGAACGCTGCCAATGTCTCAAACACAGCTTCTGCCTCGCTCCGCACCCAGGTTGCGCCGCCTTCTGCGGCTCATCAACGGTCAAGCTACGGTGCGAATTCGGCGTGATAATGGCGAAATCGGAAACAATTCGGGCAGGCCGCCCGCGGGCTCAGCGCCGACGGAACCAGTCCGTCATCCGCTTGCGCCGCGATCGCAGGCCCTCTGCGGCATCATCGAAGCTGTCTTCCACATCCTCGAGGACCGGGTCGATCCGCGCCCGCCGGAAGCGCCGCCATCGGACCCAGATGGCCCAGAAGACCGCCGCGATCACCAGCAGAATGACGATTGCGCGGACCGGGATGATGGTCACGTCCGGCCCGGCCACCGGCTTGATCGACATGGCGTTGGGGAACACCGACAGGAACTCCATGCGCCAGCCATAATGCCGGATCGCGACCCAGCGCGGGGTTTCGGCGACGGATCGCAGATCGGCCGCTTCCGCCTGCAGGTTAGAGCTGTTGAACTTGAAGTAGGGCGGCCAGCCCCAGCCGGTATCCTCGTTGCGATAGACCATGATGTCATCGCCCGCGCGCCGGGTCTGGATGAAGAACACGTCGCGGCTGTTCTGCGCCGTGGCACCGGCATCCCCGCGCGCCCAGAATATCGCGTTGGCCCCGATATCCTCGCGCTTTTCGTAGGTGTCGGTGATCCGCACGATATCGTTCTGCGGCAGCGTGTAATGCAGGAAGGCCAGCACCACGATCCACCAGAGCGCGATCAGGGTCCATTTCACGTAAGCCATCGGGGTTCGGTCCTTCGGGGATTGCCATGCAGCTACGCTTTTGCGCGATCTGCACCGGCGCGGCAAGACATCCACGGCGTCACGACCCCGCGAGCGCGCGGCACCTCATGCCCCGAGCAATGTCCTGACCATGGCGCTGTCGGGATCCGCAAGCGCGTCGATCACATCGAAATGGTGGCGGCCTTCGTCGACCACGTGACCGGCCCCCCAGGCCTCGGCCAGCCAGCGCGCCTGATCGAGGAAGGCGGGCCGTTCGTCCGCCCCGACCCACACGGTGACGGGCACGGCGGGTTTCGGCTGGTGCAGCGGGCTTTCGGCGCGCGCGGACTCGGGATCCAGCTTGAAATCGTCGTTCATCGAGGTCTTCAACAGCGGTTCAAGGTCCGACAGCGGCGAGATCGGCATCACATGGGCGATCCGCGCGGCCACGTCGTCGGGCAGCATGTCCTGGGCCAGCATGCGGGCCACCAGATGCCCGCCCGCCGAATGTCCCACAAGCCGGATCGGCACATCCGGAACTTCCCGCGCGGCGACGGTGACCGCATCGGCGATCTGCCGGGTAATGTCGGCGATGCGCACGCGCGGGCAAAGGTCGTAGGACGGCATTGCGGCAGCCCAGCGATGCTGCAGCGGGCCTTCGGCCAGGTGCGACCAATCCTCGCGGCCGAACCTGCGCCAGTAGCCGCCATGCACGAAGACGACGAGACCTTCTGCGCGGCGCAGCGGCAGGAACAGATCTATGGCATTCCGCGTTCCATGGCCGTACATGAGGCCAAGGCGTGCGCGGTTGCCTGCCCCGAGTTTTATCCGCATCGTCCGGGCCTTCTCGGCCCAGCGCGGGGGGTAGCTGTCGGCGTCGGGTATATGGGCTGCGTTGGCGTATGCGTCGTCCAGTTCCATCTGTCCCTCCGGTCGCTGATACGCGACAATACCGCGAAGAATTCCGGGGTCCATCCCCGCTACCATTTCGAAAGGAAAGCGAAATGCTCGACCGCACCACCGATCTACCGAGCCTGCTGAACGACCCGAGCCTGCTGGAAACCCGCGCCTATGTGGGTGGCAACTGGATCGACGGCGACGACGGCACCTTTGACGTCACCAACCCCGCCCGTGGCGACGTGATCGCCGCAGTGGCCGACCTGTCGCGCGCGCAGGTGGGCCAGGCCATCGACGCCGCCTATGACGCCCAGAAGGACTGGGCGCGCTGGACCGGCAAGGAACGCGCCCAGGTACTGCGCCGCTGGTTCGACCTGATGATGGAAAACCAGGACGACCTCGGCAAGATCATGACCGCCGAGCAGGGCAAGCCGCTGGCGGAAGCCAAGGGCGAGGTCGCCTATGGCGCCAGCTTCGTCGAGTTCTTCGCCGAAGAGGCCAAGCGCGTGCTGGGCGAGCAGATCCCCGGCCATGCCCGCGACAAGCGCATCCTGGTGATGAAGCAACCGATTGGCGTCGCGGCCTCGATCACGCCGTGGAACTTTCCCAACGCGATGATCACCCGCAAGGCCGCACCGGCGCTGGCGGCTGGCTGTGCCTTCGTCGCCCGCCCCGCCGCCGAAACGCCGTTGTCGGCCATTGCGCTGGGTGTGCTGGCCGAGCGCGCGGGCATCCCCGCGGGCGTGTTCAACGTGGTGCCGTCGTCGTCCTCGTCCGAGGTGGGCAAGGAGTTCTGCGAAAACGCCAAGGTCCGCAAGCTGACCTTCACCGGCTCGACCGAGGTGGGTCGCATCCTGCTCAAGCAGGCCGCCGATCAGGTGATGAAATGCTCGATGGAACTGGGCGGCAACGCGCCGTTCATCGTTTTCGACGACGCCGATATAGACGCTGCCGTGGAAGGGGCCATCGCCTGCAAGTTCCGCAACAACGGCCAGACCTGCGTCTGTGCCAACCGGCTTTACGTGCAGTCGGGTGTCTATGACGAATTTGCCGAGAAGCTGAAAAAGGCGGTTGCCGCGCTCAAGGTCGGCGACGGTCTGGACAGCGGCGTGGACCTTGGTCCGCTGATCACCCGCGACGCCATCGACAAGGTGCAGGAACATATCCGCGACGCGGTCTCGAAGGGCGCGACGCTGATCCTGGGGTCGGACGAGGACGACGCCGAAGGCAACTATTTCAAGCCCGCCATCGTCGCCGGCGCAACGCAGGACATGGCCTTCGCAACCGAAGAGACCTTCGGCCCGCTGGCCCCGCTGTTCAAGTTCGACGACGTGGATGACGTGATCGCCATGGCCAACGACACGATCTTCGGTCTGGCGTCGTACTTCTACGCCAAGGACCTGAGCCGCGTCTGGAAGGTTGCCGAAGAGCTGGAATACGGCATCGTCGGCGTCAATACCGGCCTGATCTCGACCGAGCTGGCCCCGTTCGGCGGCGTCAAGCAGTCCGGCCTTGGCCGCGAAGGCAGCCACCACGGCATCGAGGAATACATGGAAATGAAGTATGTCTGCCTGACGGTCTGACCGCGCGGGCCCGCCTGAAACGCAAGGACGCCCCGGCCATGGCCGGGGCGTTTTTGTCAGTGCAGACGGGTGTCGCGACCGGCGATCAGTTGATCTTTTCGGCCTCGAGCACGTCCTTGTGCGTCTCGACCGTGTCGGTCCTCTGGATCGCGATGCGGCGTGGCTTCAGCGCCTCGGGGATCTCCCGCTCGAGGTCGATATGCAGCATCCCGTCGGAATGCGACGCGCCGATGACGCGCACATGATCGGCAAGCTGGAAGCGACGCTCGAACGCGCGGGTCGCGATGCCGCGATGCAGGTAGGTGCGGTCTTCCTGCTCGTCCGCCTTGCGGGCCGACACGACAAGCGCGTGATCCTTCACCTCGACGGACAGGTCGCTTTCGGAAAAGCCCGCGACCGCGATCGAGATGCGGTAGGCGTCATCCGCCGTCTTCTCGATGTTGTAGGGCGGGTAGGTGGGCTGTGTCATGTCGGTGGCCATGACCCGGTCCATGATGTCGGCGAGCTGATCGAAGCCGACGGTTGCTCGGTATAGCGGTGCCATATCAAAGCTACGCATGTGTTATCCTCCTTTGAGCGATACCATATGTTGTGTGCCTTCCCGATCGGGACAGGCAACTTCTGAAACCGGAACCCGATGTCGGCATTCCGGTGCAGTGAATCTGGGAAGCGGCAATCTCTGTTTCAAGACCCCGCTGGCACGAAGGCGCATGTCGGAGCATGGCATGGCGTGGCGGGCCGCGCCGGCACCGCCGTCCGTTCCGGATCGCGGCGGGGACCGAGACCCGGCACGCATGGCCTGGTCAGTCGGGCAGGTCGGTCGTCCGCGCTGTCGGGCGGATGAATTTGGCGTCGGTTTCGGAGCGGACAGGCGACGACACCGTCTTCACCCCCGGCGGACGCGCGTTCTTTGCCAGCGCGTTCAGGGCCTGGTGCACGTCCCCAATCTGGGCGTGCAGATTGACCCCGAGAGACACCGGCTTGCCCTGCGATTCGGCCTTGGCCGACACCACAGACACGATGCGGGGCGTGCCGGATTCGAAGGAAAAGACCGGTGCGCCGGACGCGCCGAAATCCACCTGGCAGGACATCACGATGACACCGGCCTGTTGTGAAAGAACCGAACATCGTTCCTGCAGTTCCGGGGCATCGACGCCGTCCCGGACATAGGACACCACGCCGATCTTGTCGCCCTGGGCCGGGTCGCGGTCGGTCGCGAACGGCTCGATCGTGGTGTTGCGGATCGGGTGCTGCAGTTCCAGCAGCGCCAGATCGTAGCGCACGCGGTTGGAATCCGCCGGGGCCGAATATTCGTAGTCCGGATGCGCCACCGCGCGCCGGACGCGCCGATAGGCCGCCGCGCGGCCATTGCGCCACCCGGCGAGAAATTCCATGTCCTCGACCCGCACCGCTTCGCCGGTTTCGCTGTCGAACAGGCAATGCGCCGCGGTCAGGACCAGATTGTCGGCAATCAGCGCGCCGGTGCAGAAGGCCGTGCCGCGAAACTCAAGACGCCCGACCGCATCCCATTCACCGTCGCGCCCCCCGAGCGAAAACAGCCCCTGGGCATGGCCTGACGCGGCAAGGGTCATCAGCAGGGCGACACAGAAACTCAGATAGCGTAGCAAACGGGACCTCCGGAAAGCGCACTTACCCTATCGGCATCTGCGATGGCGAAATTGTGACGTTGTGATCCCTAAGATCTCATGAACCGCGATCAATCAGAACGCGTCAGCTTCGCGGGCTTCGGCCCGCCTGTCGCCCAGTCAAGAAGTTCGACTGTGTGGACCACCGGAATTTCGGTGCCCGAGCCGATCTGCATCATGCACCCGATATTGCCCGCGGCGATGACCTCGGGGGTCTTGGCCTCGAGCGTGCGTACCTTGCGCGCCTTGAGCTGTTTCGAGATCCCGGGCTGCATCAGGTTATAGGTGCCCGCCGAACCGCAGCACAGGTGACTGTCGGCAGGTTCCACCACCTCGAAGCCCGCCTGTTTCAGCAGCGCCTTGGGATAGGTCTTGATCTGCTGGCCGTGCTGCAACGAACAGGCCGCGTGATAAGCCACCCGCAGTGCCCCGCCCGACGCCCCGCTGGGGGGCGAATAGACGCCGTGACCCGGCGCGGCATCGGTGCCCGCGATACCGTCGCGCGCCTCTTGTCCGCTGGCTGCCGGGGCGGCCTCCATCAGGGTCATCAACACTTCGGACACGTCGCGGGCGATGCCCGAGACGCGCGCGGCATCCCCGGCCAGCGGCCCGGTGCGGAACATGTGACCGTAATCCTTGACCGTGGTGCCGCAACCCGAGGTGTTGATGACGATCGCATCGAGCCCCTTGCCGTCCATCTCTCGGGTCCAGGCGCGGATGTTCCGGGCGGCGGTGCCGTGGCTTTCGTCGATCTTGCCCATGTGATGCGTGAGCGCGCCGCAGCAGCCCTGACCCTCGGCCACGACCACCTCTGCCCCAAGCCGGGTCAAGAGGCGGATGGTGGCGTCGTTGATATCGGTATCGAGCGCGCGCTGGGCGCAACCGGTCATCAGCGCCACGCGCATCTTCGGCGCGCCCCTGGCGGTAAAGGTCTGCGGGTCGTCATTCGGCGATACCGGCGGGATTGACTTGGGCGCCATCTCGAGCATGGCCTGCAGACGCACATCGGGCATCAGCCGCGCAAAGGGCCGCCCGATCTTGGCGCCCAGCAGCGCCAGCCGGAAGCGTCCGGGATAAGGCAGGATGCGCGCCAGGACCCAGCGCAGCGCACGGTCGCTCCAGGGGCGGTCGTATTTCTCTTCGATATAGGCGCGGGCATGGTCGACAAGGTGCATGTAATGCACGCCCGAGGGGCAGGTGGTCATGCAGGCAAGGCAGGACAGGCAGCGGTCGATGTGCTTGACGGTCTTTTCGTCCGGCACGCGGTTGTTCTCGAGCATGTCCTTGATCAGGTAGATGCGGCCACGCGGGCTGTCCAACTCGTCGCCAAGGACCTGATAGGTGGGGCAGGTCGCGGTGCAGAAGCCGCAATGCACACAGTTGCGCAGGATCTCGTTCGAGCGCGCGACATCGGCGTCCTTCAGTTGTTCCGGGCTGAAATTGGTCTGCATGTCCGTCCTTACTGCGTCAGCATCTGCGCCGTGGCGAGGCCGAACCACGGCACCGTGGTGGCCAATGCGCCGGTTACCCGGATCCATCCCCGGTCGCCTGTCCGGTCCCAGATCCGCCGCACCGTGTGGGTGACGAAGGCGACGGCGCTGATCCAGGCCAGCCAGAGGCATGCCAGCCCGACCAGCGGTGCCGCCGGGGACAGGGTCGTGCCCAGCAACGCCATCGCCAACGTGCCCACCGCAAGCGCGGCCAGAAGCGGCGTCGTGGCGGCGGGGGCGGTCAAGGCCAGAAACAGCAGCGGGCCAACCGCGAAAGAGATCGCGAAAGCCATGAGGATCGGGGATGTCATGCGGCAAGCGCCCGGGCGTTGAAAAGGCCGCGCGGGTCAAAGCGGGCACGCAGACCCCCGGTGATGGCGGCCACCGGAGCGGGTTCGGGATGCTGGCGGGGCAGGGCAGCGCTGGCATCGCTTGCCCGCACCAGGGTGCCGTGCCCCTTGATGCCACCCATGCGCGCGCGCGCGTCGGTGCCCTCGGGCAGGCGCGCCCAGACCAGCCCGCCGCCCCAGTCATACAGGATGTCGTCGGCCCCGAGCGCCGCGGCCAGCGCCGGTCCGTCCGACGGCTTGACCGAAAAGCGCCAGACATCGCCGGGCTTGCCTTGCATCCCTTCCACATCGCGCACCCAGCGCCATTGCGCCGCCAGCTTGCCGGCGTCGCGCTCGACCGTGATATCGCCGAAATTCGCCAGAAGCGTCTGCAACTGCCCGGCGCGGTAGGTCATCTGGGTTTCGAACCCCTCGATCCGCAGCATGGTCACCGGCTGGCCATCGACGCCGCGCGGTGCATGGGCCGCACCGGTGATCTCGAAGGGAGAGCCGAGCGCGCGGCTCATGGCGGCCACGGCACGGCTGTCGTCAAGACCGGCAATCGACAGGCAGGCGGCGGTTTCGGGCACCGGCATCACCTTGAGCGACACCTCGGTCATCACGCCCAGCTGGCCCCAACTGCCCGCGAACAGCTTCACGAGGTCGTAGCCGGTGACGTTCTTCATCACCCGTCCGCCATTCTTGACGATGGTGCCCGCGCCGTCGACGAAACGCACGCCCAGCATGAAATCGCGGCAGGCCCCGACCTGGATGCGGCGCGGCCCAGAGGCGTTGCTGGCCGCCGCCCCGCCCAGCGTCGGCGTGCCCGAGGTGCCCAGAAGCGCGCGGTGGTCCATCGGTTCGAAGGCCAGGCGCTGACCTTCGGCGGCAAGTGCGGCCTCGACCTCGGCCAGCGGCGTGCCCGCCCCGGCCACGAGCGTCAGCGCGCCCGGCTCGTAAAGCGAGATCCCCGACAGGCCGCCGGTTTCGAGCAGAGAGCCGTCGCCGCCGCCGCCCCTCGTGCCGCCGCCGCGCAGGTGCAGCGGTCCGCGCGCGGCTTTGACGATATCACTGAGGTCGGCTTCGGTGGTCGGTTTCATCGCGGTCTCATCTGGTTGCTGCGAGGCCCCGGCGCAGGGCCGGGCGGGCGTCATTCTGCGGCCACCGCCAGGGCGCGGCGCGCGTCCGAGGCATCGAGCGGGAAGACCTTGGCGGGGTTGAGCAGCCATTGCGGATCGAACACGTCCTTCACGGCCATCTGCGCCTCAAGATCGTCGGGCGCGTATTGCACATGCATCAGGTCGCGCTTCTCGATGCCGACGCCATGCTCTCCGGTCAGGCAGCCGCCGACCTCGACGCACAGGCGCAGGATGTCGGCGCCGAACCTCTCGCATTTCTCGAGGTCGCCGGGCTTGTTGGCATCGAACAGGATCAGCGGGTGCATGTTGCCGTCGCCCGCGTGAAAGACGTTGGCGACATCGAGCCCGCATTCCTTCGACATCTCGCCGATGCGGGACAGCACGCGCGGCAGTTCCGACACCGGGATCGTGCCGTCGAGACACATGTAATCGTTGATCTGCCCCATCGCCCCGAAGGCGGACTTGCGGCCCAGCCAGATGCGCCCGGCCTCGTCCGCATCCCTGGCTTCGCGCAACTCCACCGGGTTGTGGCGGCGGGCGATGTCCATGATCAGGCTCAACTGGTGGTCGATTTCTTCGTCCGACCCCTCGACCTCGACGATCAGCAGCGCCTCGCAATCGGGGTAACCCGCCTTGGCGAAGGCCTCGCAGGCGCGGATGCAGGGGCGGTCCATGAACTCGATCGCCACCGGCAGCACACCCGCCTTGATGATGTCGGACACGCAGGCCCCGGCCACCTCGTTGGCGTCGAACCCCATCAGCACCGGCCTTGCCCCTTCGGGCTTGCGCAGGATCCGCAGCGTCGCCTCGGTGACGACTCCAAGCTGGCCTTCCGACCCGCAGATCACCCCCAGAAGGTCGAGCCCCGGCGCATCCAGATGCGCGCCGCCGATCTCGACCACGGTGCCATCCATCATCACCATGGTCACACCCAGAAGGTTGTTCGTGGTGACGCCGTATTTCAGGCAATGCGCGCCGCCCGAATTCATCGCGATATTGCCCGCGATGGCACAGGCAAGCTGCGACGACGGATCGGGCGCATAGAAGAAATCCTCCTCCTCGACGGCGCCCGTTACCGACAGGTTGGTGCGCCCGGTCTGCACCCGGATGAAGCGGTTGTCGTAGTCGGTCTCGAGCACATCGTTAAGCCGCGCCACGCCAAGGATCACGCAATCCGCCGTCGGCAACGCGCCGCCCGCCAGCGACGTGCCCGAACCGCGCGGCACCACCGGCACGTCCATCTCGTGGCAGACCTTCAGCACCGCCGCGACCTCTTGGGTGGTGGCGGGCAGCACGGCGGCAAGCGGCGGGCACCTGTAGGCGGTCAGCGCGTCGCATTCATAGGCGCGGGTCTCGGACACGTCGTCGATCACCGCATCCACGGGCAAGACAGCGCGCAGACGGTCGACGATCTCGGATTTGCGGGCCAGGATACGCGCGTCGGGCGTCGGCATCTGCATGTCGGGTCCTCCCTCTGGATCCTTTTCTATCTAGCATTCCACCGGTCAAAACCATACCCGGAATCACCGCGTGGTCTTGCCGCGGCGCGGCGCTGCGTGGCTTGCGCTTGCACGCAAGGGCGAGATCGCGCAAAGCATGACCCATGACCTGGATCAAGATCATACACATCCTCTGCGTGATGGGGTGGATGACCTCCATCTTCGCGGTGCCCCGGGCGCTGATCTACTGGAAGCGCGAATATGCGCGGCTGGGCGATTTCGGCCCTTTGGGCGACCTGACGATCCGGCTCTACCGGTTTTCCCTGGGGCTCGGGGTGATCGCGATCCTCACCGGGCTCTGGCTGGCCGGGCTTCTGGCGATGCCGGGTTGGGTCTGGTGGAAACTGGCGCTGGTGACCGGTCTCGCGGCGCATTACGGCTGGACCGGGCGCATGGTGCTGCGGGCCCGGCGCGGCGTCTTCACCGAAAGCGACCGCTTCCTGCGCATCTTCAATGAGGTCAGCGTCTTCGCGGTGATCGCGATCCTCTGGGTTGTCGTGGTGCAGCCGTGATACTGCCCGAAGTCCTGAGGTTTCTGACACCGCTCGACTGGGCCGCGCTTGCGATACTGGCGGTGGCATGGCTCGGGGTGTCGCACCTGATCGAGCGGCCGCCTGCCGCGCGCCCCTCGACCGGCATGATCATGACCGCCTATCGCCGCGCCTGGATGGTTCAGTTCCTGCGCCGCCAGCCGCGCGTCTTCGACAGCCAGATCATCGGCATGCTGCGCCAGGGCACGGCGTTCTTCGCCTCTGCCTCGATGATCGCCATCGGCGGCGGGCTGGCGCTGGTCGGCAATGCGGACCTGCTGCGCGGCGTGGCGCAGGACCTGACGCTGACCGACGATCCCGCCGTCGTCTGGGAGGTGAAGGTCGCGCTGCTGCTCGTGTTCGCGGTGAACGCGTTCCTGAAGTTCGTCTGGTCGCACCGGCTGTTCGGATACTGCGCCGTGCTGATGGCCGCGGTGCCGAACGATCCGGACGATCCGCGGGCCCTGCCGCGCGCAAGACAGGCCGCCGAGATCAACGTCACCGCCGCCCGCAGCTACAACCGCGGGCTGCGCGCGGTCTATTTCGGCATCGCCTCTGCCGCATGGATGGTCGGACCCGGCGCGCTGATCGCGGCCACCTGCCTGACCCTGGGCGTCATCGTGCGGCGCGAATTTTTCGCGGCCAGCCGGACCGTCCTGTTGCACACACGCCCGGAAGACACGGAAATATGAGCCCGGTTTCATCCCGCAGATGCTAACCAGATCGGTATGAACATGCGCCTGACCCTGTCTCTATGCACAGCACTCGCCGCGGGCCACGCCGCCGCCGACCCCGCCGACATCCGCGATGTCGAGATCACGAAGTCCGGCATGGACTGGCGCGTCTCGGTCACGCTGGCCCACCGCGATACCGGCTGGGACCACTACGCCGACGGCTGGCGCGTCGAAGACGAAGACGGGCGCGTGATCGACACCCGCCTGCTGCACCATCCGCATGTGCACGAACAGCCCTTCACCCGATCGCTGCCCTCGGTGATGGTGCCGGACGGGGTCTGGACGGTCTACGTGCGGGCCAGATGCTCGGTCGATGGCTGGGACGAGAGCCGCGTCGCGGTCGAGGTGCGCCCGGGCCTCTGAACCCTTCCCCTCACGAACGGACCTGAAATACTCCGGAGGTTCGGAGGCAGAGCCTCCGACGCGGTCGCCTGCGACCGCCCGCGTCCCGTCTTCTCAGCGCCGCCCTTCGCGCAGCCAGGCCCCGATGATCAGCGCCGATGCCAGCAGCAATGTCAGCCAGGCGGGCAACAGGGGCACGTTGCGCACGCTCAGCGTCTCATAGGCGTCGCGCGGGGTGATGCCGATCCAGCCGCGCCCGGCGGCGGGACGGCCCGTGCCGACCTCCCGGATACGCGGCAGGCCCTCTTCAAGCCGTTGCAGGCCGCCGCGCATGGTGTCGATCACCGGGGCCAGCAACGCGCCCGAGGCGATCGTCTGCTCGAACTCGCGCGGTGCCGCGGGACCCAGCCCGATCACCGCCTCCTGGTCGCCCTCGCTCAGGCGGTAAAGACCGATCTCGGGCCCGTCATAGAGCGCCTCGAACCGTCCCGGCGACACCTCGTCCAGCGTCACCTCCTCGGTGGTGCCATCCGGGCGCGTCACCGTTACCGCGCCAACGCTGTCCTCCAGCGTGCGGCGGATGATGCGCATGGTCTGGCCCTTGGGCTCGGCGAACAGCGTCTCCTCCTCAAGCTCGGGCTCCTTCATCATCCAATGCGCAAGACGGCGCAGCAATTCCAGCTGCGGGCCGCCGCCCTCATAGCCGCGCGACCAGAGCCAGGCCTGATCCGACGCCATCAGCGCGATGCGTCCCTCGCCGACCCGGTCGAGCACCAGCAGCGGGCGGTCGCCGACGCCCGACATCAACACCTTGCCCGACGCCTCCGGCTCGACCTCGATCTGGCGCAGCCAGCGGCCCCAGGTGTCTTCGCCGGTCAGCCCCGCGGTCACCGGGTGCCGGTCGCCGAGATCGGTGATGATCGGGCGGAACGGCTCTTCCAGCACGCGCGCGGTCGGGGCGCCCGGGACGATCTCGCCAAGCGGCGACCGGTAAAGCGAATCGGCAGAGGCGAAGTCCGGCCCCGCCGAAATCAGCACCGCGCCGCCCTCTTCGACGTAGTTGCGCACGTTATCGAGGTAGATCGCGGGCAGGATGCCGCGCCGCTTGTAGCGGTCGAAGATGATCAGGTCGAAGTCGTCGATCTTCTCGAGGAACAGCTCGCGGGTGGGAAAGGCGATCAGCGACAACTCGTTGACCGGCACGCCGTCCTGTTTCTCGGGCGGGCGCAGGATGGTGAAGTGCACCAGATCGACGGAGCTGTCGGATTTCAGCAGGTTGCGCCAGGTCCGCCCCCCGGCATGCGGCTCGCCCGAGACCAGCAGCACGCGCAAACGGTCGCGGACGCCGTTGACCTGCACCAGCGCCGAATTGTTGCGATCCGTCAGTTCGCCCTCGGCCTCGGGGGTGGTAAACTGGATCACGTTCAACCCGCCATGCGGCAGCGTCACCGGCAGTTCGATATCGACACCCAGGGTGACGGTGAAGGTCTGCGGCGGCGCGCCGTCGACCGAGATGTCCAGCGGCACGGTCGTCGCCGCCGCCGGTGCCGCGCCATCGTCCTCGATGCGC
The DNA here is from genome assembly GCF_054482575.1 of Roseivivax sp. CAU 1753. Classification (NCBI taxonomy): domain Bacteria; kingdom Pseudomonadati; phylum Pseudomonadota; class Alphaproteobacteria; order Rhodobacterales; family Roseobacteraceae; genus Roseivivax; species Roseivivax sp. CAU 1753. The sequence goes on from NZ_JBTLRF010000012.1 coordinate 44,410, forward strand.
AGGGTCAGGGTGAACGTCTCGTCGAGGATCGCGAAGGCGGGTGCGTTGCGGATGATCAGGCGGCGGTCCCAGTCTGCCGCGCGACCGGTCATCAGCAGGTGCAGCGGGGCGGGCAGGTCCGGCGCGCGGTCGATATCGTGCAGCCGCCCGTCCGAGGCCGCAATGATCCCCGCGATCCGCCCCGAGGGTTCCTCGGCCAGCGCGTCGGTCAGCGCGGTCATCAGCTGCGTGCCCTGATCGTCGATGCCATCGCCCACGGCGATGCGGCGCACCTCGGTGTTGGGGCGGGCGGCCAGCTCGGCGGCCAGCGCGGTGACCGCATCTTCGGTGACGCGCGCGCGGTCGGCAAGCTGTTGCGACGCGCTCTGATCCTCGAGCAGCAGCACGATGTCGGACAGGGGCGCGCGGTCCTCGTCCTGCAGCGACGGCTGCGACAGCGCCGCGATCAGTACCAGGGCGGCCAGACCGCGCAGGCCCCAGCCGCGCAGGCCGCGCGCCACGGCGATGCCGGTGCCAAGCGTCGCGAGCGCGGCCAGCACGCCGATGGCGATCCAGGGCAGCAGCGGGTCGAAGATGATCGTGCCGGTCATTGGCCAAGCCTGTCGAGAAGGGCGGGAACGTGGACCTGGTCGGATTTGTAGTTGCCGGTCAGCACATGCATCACCAGGTTGACGCCAAAGCGGTAGGCCACTTCGCGCTGCCGTTCGCCGGTAAAGCCCGACCCCACCTGGCGCAATGGCTGGCCATTCTGGTCGACGGCCCAAGCCGACGCCCAGTCATTGCCGCCGATCACCACAGGGGTAACGTTGTCGTTGAGGTTGCGGAACGGCATGCCCTCGATCTGCTCGGCATCGGGGGGCGCGGCCTCGACCCAGACATCGCGGCTGAGGTAGCGGCCGGGGAAGTCCTGCAGCAGATAGAAGGTGCGGGTCAGGACATGGTCGTCGGGCACCGGCTCAAGCGGCGGAATATCCAGCGGGCGGGCCAGATCCTGCAACTTGCGCCCGTTCGGAGACCCTGCGCCGAACCGCGCGATGTCGGAATCCCGCGTGTCGAACAGGATCAGCCCGCCCGAGCGCAGATAGCCGTTCAGTCTGGCATAGGTGGCGGGCGAAGGCGTCGCCTGATCCGGGGTCACCGGCCAGTAGAGCATCGGGAAGAACGACAGATCGTCAGTCTCGAGGTTCACGCCCACCGGCTGGCCGGGTTCGACCGAGGTGCGGAAATAGAGCGTGTCCGACAGGCCGCGCAGCCCCGCCTGCGCCACCTGGTCGATGGACGCATCGCCGGTCAGCACATGCGCGAGGGTAACCTCGGACGTGGCGGAGATGGCGAAGTTGAGCGCGCTGCCGTCTTCCAAAGCGGCGTCCTGGGCGCGCCCGTCCTGCGGCAGCAGCAGCATCGCCGCAAGGATACCGGCGGTGGCCCGCGCCCCGAACAGCCGCCCCGACAGCGCCAGCGCGGCGATCACATCCGCCACCAGAAGCAGCGTCGCCAGCCCCAGAAGGTAGCCCGACAGCGGCGTTTCCTCGGCCCGGTCGAGGCCCTGCACGGTGATCCGGTCGGGCCAGGTGGTCGCGGTCAGGGTTGCGCCCGCCGGGATGACGTTGCGCGCCAGGCTGCGGTCCGCGCCCTGATAGAGGCCGGGGCGCAGGTCGGGGCCAAGCGGTGCGGCCACGAGGTCTTCGCCCGGCACGCCGGGCAGCGTGTCGGCGCCCGAGATCTGGCCAAAGGCGTCCAGCACGCGCAGCGGCGTCCAGGTGGTGCCCGCCAGATCGCCGGGCTCGGGTTGGCTGGCCATCGAGGACACCGCCAGACGTTCGAGCATCTGCACGAACAGACCCGACAGCGGCAGGCTCGACCATTCGGCATTGGCGGTGACGTGGAACAGCACGATCTGGCCCTGGCCCTCGCGCTTGCGGGTGACCAGCGGCGTGCCGTCGGTCAGTTGCGCGATCACCCGCGACGCCAGCGTCGGGTCGGGCTGCGCCATGACCTGCGCCGTGACGCTGACATCGTCCGGAATGGTCAGGCCGAAGAACGGGCTTTCGGTGTCGAACGGGGCCAGCGTCTTGGGCTCGCCCCAACTCATCGCGCCGCCGACGGTGCGGCCCCCGGCGCGCAGGCGCACGGGCATCAGCGGGTCTTCCTCGGCGCGGCTGAGCTCGCTCGCGGCAAGGCGCTGCCCGGCAAAGCGCAGCAACATGCCGCCGCTGTCGATCCAGTCGCGCAGGGCCTGCTCTTCGGCGGGTCCGACGGTGGCCACATCGGCCAGTACGATCACGTCCGGATTGGCGGGCAGGATATCAAGAAGCGCGCCGTCGATCAGATCGGCAGAGGGGGCCAGCGCGCGGGTGAGATAGTGCAGCGGCGACAAGAGCTCGAGCCCCTCGCGGTTGTCCGAGCCCGCGATCAGGGCCACCTCGCGGCGGCGCAGGCTGTCATCGGGCAGGGTCACCGCCCCGGCAGAGGACGCCGCCGCCACCTCGAACCGGTCGATCCGGGCGCGCAGTTCGGCGGGCAGGGACAGCGGGCCTGTGGCGCTGGTCGCGCCGTCCTCGAAGCTCAGGGTGCGTTCGGCCAGCAGCGCGGGGTTGCCCGCCGGGTCCCGGCCCTGCGCCAGGATGCGGATGTCGCGCGACCCCGCGGGGCGCAGGCGATGCGCGGTCAGTTGCACCTCTCCGTCGGCAAATGTGGCAGGCTCCAACGCGAACAGCGCCGCCGGGCTTTCAAAGACGGTCACCGCGCCGCGATCCTCGAGCGCGGCCAGCAGCGCCGCGCGGCTGTCGCGGGCCAGCCCGTCCGAGAACCAGTAGGTGTCGAATGCGCCGTCCGGCAGCGCGGCAAGGGCGGTCGCGCCACGCGCGGCATCCGGGGTCCAGGGTGCGGGACGCATGCCGGCGATGCGCCGCTGCACATCGCTCGCGGCCTGAAAGACCGCCGCTTCGGGGCGTGTCAGCATCAGCGTGGCCACCGCGCGGTCGTCGCGTCCCGCCTGCGCCAGGATGCCGTCCAGGGTCTGCGTCTTGGCACGCCAGTGCGCCGCCGAGGCCCAGCTGCCGTCCAGCACGATCAACAGCGGCGCGTTGCCGCTATCGGCGGTGTCTTCCTCGGGGTTGAGGACCGGACCGGCCAGCCCGGTGATGATCGCGGCAACCGCCAGCATGCGCAGCAGCAACAGCCACCACGGGGTGCGGTCGCTGACCTGTTCGTCGTCCTTCAGACCCAGCAGAAGCACGACGCCGGGAAACAGCCGCCGCATCGGCGCGGGTGGCACCGCGCGCAGGATCAGCCAGAGGATCGGCAATGCCAGAAGGCCCAGCAAAAGCCAGGGCGTCGCGAAACCGATGCTGCCAAAGAGTGTCATCCGTGGCTCCCATCCAGCGCGCGCCAAAGCCAGAGCAGGGCCGATTGCGCCGAATCGGACGTGTGGTGGCAGGTGTAGAGCCAGCCGGTCGCGCGGGCGATCCCGGCGAGGCGGTCCTTGCGCTCGGCCAGCCGCGCGAGATAGCGGTCGCGCAGGTCATTGGCCTTCAGCGTCTCGTGCACCATCGACTTGCCGACCGATTCGAAGATGGTGCGCCCGCGGAACGGAAAGCTTTCCTCGGACGGGTCGAGAACCTGCAACAGAACCCCCCGAACACCGCGATCGGCGGCCTTGGTCAGCGCCGCCTCGACGGCGTCGAAATCACCGAGAAAGTCCGAGATGAAGACCGCGCGGGCCTGCGGGATCATGCCGCGCGCTTCGGGGGTGGCGTAGTCGGTGGCATCCTCGTCCGAGAAGTATTCGGCCAGCCGCTGCATCTGCGCGGCCCCGCGCCGGGGCGGAAGGGTGAAGCCGGTCAGACCGACCCGTTCGCCGCCGCGATTGAGCAGGATCGCCGTGGCCAGACCCAGCAGGCGGGCGCGGTCGGCTTTCTGCGGGATGTCGTCGTCCGAAGAGAATCGCATCGAGGCGGCGCGGTCGACCCAAAGCATGACGCTTTGGGCAATCTGCCATTCCCGGTCGCGGACGTATTGCGCGTCGCCCCGGGCCGAGCGGCGCCAGTCGATTGACCGGTAGGTATCGCCCGGCATCAGCGGGCGGTACTGCCAGAAATCGTCGCCGAGACCGGCGCGCCTGCGCCCGTGTTCGCCCAGAAGCACCGTGCCCGCCAACTGCTCGGCGCGGGCCAGAAGCGGCGGCAGGCGGCTGGCCTCCTGTTCGGCGCGGGCGCGTGTCCGAAGGGTCAGGTCAGGGGTCAAGCGGCGGCCTCGCTGCGGGTCGCGGCAGCGGCGACCTCGTCGATCAGCGCGCCCAGATCCTCACCGCGCGCCCGGGCCGAGAAGGACAGCGCCATGCGGTGCACCAGCACCGGTCGCGCCATGGCCGTGACATCGTCGATCGAGGGGGCAAGGCGGCCCTGCAGCAGCGCGCGGGCCCGGACCGTCAGCATCAGCGCCTGCGCGGCGCGCGGTCCCGGACCCCAGGCCACCACGTCGCGCACCCGTTCGGGCGCGGAGGCATCGTCGGGGCGGAAGGTGCGCACCAGATCGAGGATCGTCTCGACCACGTTGTCGCCCACCGGCATCCGGCGCAGAAGCTGCTGCGCGGCGATCAGCGTCGGGCCATCGAAGACCTGGTAGGCCTGGGCTTCCTCGGCACCGGTCGTGGCCAGAAGGATGTCCTTTTCGGTGTCGCGGTCGGGATAGGCCACGTCGACCTGGACCAGGAACCGGTCAAGCTGCGCCTCGGGCAGCGGGTAGGTGCCTTCCTGCTCGATCGGATTCTGCGTCGCCAGAACGTGGAACGGGGCCTCGAGCGCACGCGTCTCGCCGGCCACGGTGACGACCTTTTCCTGCATCGCCTGCAACAGTGCCGACTGGGTGCGCGGGCTGGCGCGGTTGATCTCGTCGGCCATCAGCAGCTGGCAGAAGATCGGCCCGGCGATGAACTTGAACGCCCGGCTGCCATCCGGCCCGGTCTCGAGCACTTCGGAGCCCAGAATGTCGGCCGGCATCAGGTCGGGCGTGAACTGCACCCGGTTGCCGTTCAGGCCCATCACCGTCGACAACGTCTCGACCAGCCGCGTCTTGCCCAGCCCGGGCAGGCCGATCAACAGCGCGTGGCCACCGCAGAGCAGCGCCGACAGGGTCAGGTCAACCACCCGTTCCTGCCCGATGAACCGCCGCGTGATCGCGGTTTTCGCCTCGGCCAGCTTGCGCTCAAGCACCTCGATTTCGGCGACAAGATCTTCGGTGTCGGCCATGGCAAAGCTCCTCATTTCGGCTATCTGTTGTAGGCACAGTATTCCTCAGCACGGAAATGGCAAAAGCTATGACGTCACAAAATCGCGTGCCGCCGTCGGCTGACGGCATTGCTGCCGCCGCAAAAGCCGCCGGGAAAGACCGGGGGCTGCCCCCCGTCGACAAGTGGAACCCGCCTTTCTGCGGCGATCTGGACATGCGGATCGCGCGTGACGGCACGTGGTTTTACCTGGGCACGCCGATCGGACGGCAGGGTCTGGTCAGGCTGTTCTCGTCGATCCTGAAGAAGGAAGGCGACGACTATTTCCTTGTCACACCGGTCGAAAAGGTCGGCATCACGGTCGAGGACGCGCCGTTCGTCGCCGTCGATTTCGAGGCCGAGGGCAGCGGCGAGGCTCAGGTGCTGACCTTCACGACGCATGTGGGCGACACCGCCGTCGCGGGCCCCGATCATCCGATCCGGGTGGTGCGCGACCCCGAGACCGGCGAGCCGTCGCCCTATGTGCTGATCCGCCGCAACCTCGAGGCGCTGATCGACCGCAAGTCCTTTTACCGGCTGGTCGAGATCGGCGCGACAAAAGAGGTCGATGGCACCGAGTGGTTCGGCCTCTGGTCCTCGGGCGCGTTTTTCCCGATCATCCCGGCGCGCGAACTGCCGTAACATAAATTCCCGCATCGCCTGCTCCGTGCTAGGCTTTGCCCATGAAGATTGCCGCGAACATCACGCTCTTGCGCTTCGACACCGCGGTGCAGGACCGTCCGGTCGCCGCGCGCGCCGCGGGGTTCGACGGCGTCGAGTGCCTGTTTCCCTATGACCTGCCGACGACGGCGATGACCCACGCGTTGAACGGGGCGCCACTGGTGTTGATCAATACCCCGGTCGATGACTGGGAGGACGGCGCGCGCGGCCGGGCCGCCGTTCCCGGAGAGGTGGCCCGATTCGCGACCGACATGCAGCGCGCCATCGACTACGCGCGGGCCACGGGCACGCCACGCATCCATGTGATGGCGGGCAAGGGCAGCGGTCCCGAGGCGGCGGCGCGCTTCAAGGCCAATCTGCGCGCCGCCTGTCTTGCGGCACCGGATCTGACGATGCTGATCGAACCGCTGAACGCGGGCGACGTGCCGGGCTATTTCCTCAACGATTTCGATCAGGCGGCGGATATCATCGACCGGGTAGCGCTGCCCAACCTGGGTCTGCAATTCGACGTCTGGCACGCCGCACGGATCCATGGCGACGCCGCACGGGTCTGGGCGCGCCACGGCCACCTGGCGCGGCATGTGCAGATCGCGGGGCTTGGATCGCGGGCGGAACCCGACCCCGACGCCCCGGACGAGGCCGCGTTTCACGACGCCTTGGCGGCCAGCGGTTATGACGGTTGGATCAGCGCGGAGTATTTCGACCGCGGTGCGGGCTTTGACTGGCTGGCGACGCTGCGCGCCCGGTTGTCGGGCGGGATGCTGGCCCGCGCCTGACGGTCAGTCGCCAAGCTTGGCGTGCACCTCGTCGAGGTCGATTTCGCCGATGGGCATCTTGTTGCCGGGGTTTTCGAAGTCGTACTTGAACAGGTCGAAATCGCGTTTGTAGATCTCGTAGATCAGATGCATCGACAGATCGTCGAAGTAATCCTCGACCGGATGCAGGCGCTTGGGTCCGTGGCCTTCGCTTTCGTTGAAGCGCGGCACGTCCTTCAGCACCACCTTCTGCGGCGACGGGATCGCGCTCAGCACCTGTTGCATGCCGTCGTTGAACTGCTCGGTCCAGAAGATCTTGTTGTAGCGCCCGCCGTTGACGATGAAGGTCGAGACATGGCCCGACATCGCCGACCAGTGGATGTCCGGCTCCATCGGGCGGCGCCAGCGGATGGTGTCGCGGGCGAACAGCAGGAAGCGGCGGAAGGATTTGACCTGATCGAATTCCTCGGTGCCGTCATCGCCGCCGACCTCGATGCCGTATTTCTGGATCAGGAGCGGCACGAGGTTGCCCCGGTAGCGTTTGCCGTTGCGCTGGATGCCGCAGATCTTGTCGAAGAACGACGACAGGATGCGGGTGTAGGGGTTGCGCACGCAGGTGAAGGCGTAGGACGAGCGGGTCTTGACGTTGGCCTTGATCGCCGCCTGGCTGTCTTCGCGGGCCCATTTGTGCAGGCCTTTGGTGGCATCGTGGATGTCGCCGTCGAAAAACGTGCCGTGATCCGAATAGTACATGATCTGCCCGATGGTCGAGCACGCACATTTGGGAACGACGCGATAAACGACGCTCTCGCTCTCGGTCATCCAAGTCCCGGGAAACCCCATGTTCTACTGCTGCCTCTTCAACCCGTGATTGCCTGTGTCACGGTCTTTCGCCCAAAAAAGCAAAGAAAGCTTGTTCATTCAACGCCCGTTTAGGATATCAAGCTAAACAATCGGGCGAAAAAAGGGCAGTCCGTTTCTTCTATGGCAAAAATCGCCTTCATTCTGCTGTGTCACAAGGACCCGGACGCGATCATCCGTCAGGCGCAATCGCTGACGGCTGTGGGCGACTACATGTCGATCCATTTCGACAAGAGCGCGCCTGCCGCGGCCTATGCCAAGATCCGCAAGGCCCTGGACGACAACCCCAACGTCACCTTCGCGCGGCGGCGGGTGAAGTGTGGCTGGGGGGAATGGAGCCTGGTCGCCGCCACGCTCGAGGCGCTGACCTCGGCGGTGGATGCCTTCCCGCGGGCCACGCATTTCTACATGCTTTCAGGCGATTGCATGGCGATCAAATCGGCCGAATACGCGCATGATTTCCTCGACCGGCGCGAAATCGACTACATCGAAAGCTTCGATTACTTCAAATCCGACTGGATCAAGACCGGCTGGAAGGAAGAGCGGCTGATCTACCGGCACTGGTTCAACGAACGCACCAACAAGAAGCTGTTCTATGCCATGTTCGAGGCACAGAAACGGCTGGGCATCACCCGCAAGGTGCCGCAGGACATCGACATGATGATCGGCAGCCAATGGTGGTGCCTGCGTCGCCGCACCGTCGAGGCGCTGCTGGATTTTGTCCGCAAACGCCCCGACGTGCTGCGCTTTTTCCGCACCACCTGGATTCCGGACGAGACGTTTTTCCAGACCCTCGTGCGCCATCTGGTGCCCGAGCGCGAGATCGACAGCCGCACGCTGACCTTCCTGCTGTTCACCGATTACGGCATGCCGACGGTCTTTTACAACGATCACTACGACGTTCTGCTCAGCCAGGATTACCTGTTCGCGCGCAAGATCAGCCCCGAGGCGCACGACCTAAAGCGGCGTCTCGGCGTGCTTTATTCCGCCGAGAGGGTGAAGTTCCAGATCTCGAACGAGGGGCGCGAGCTGTTCAAGTTCCTCACCGGCAAGGGACGGATCGGGCGACGCTTCGCCCCGCGCTTCTGGGAAACGGAAAGCTCGCTCGGGCGCGAACGCGAGCTTCTGATCGTGGTGTGCAAGAAATGGCACGTCGCCAAGCGCCTGCTCGAACGGATCCGGCAGCTGACCAATGTGCCCTGCATCGAATACCTGTTCAACGAAGACGCCACGGCGCTGCCCGATCTGGGCGGCATCCAGGCCACGATGTCCAAACGCCACCGCCACCGCCGCGCGCTGATGCGGATGCTGTTCGACTACTTCGAAACGGATCGCATGATCGTCTGCCTCGATCCGGTCAACCTCGACCTGCTCGAAGATTTCTGCCGCGACCGCGCGGTGACCCGCATCCTCGAGGTGGAATGCCAGTTCTCGGACGCCTACCTGACCGGCCATGCCATGCGGGTAGGGCTGGCGGGCGACCGTACGCCCGCCGAAACGCTGGCCCGGCTGCTGCCGACGATCCGCAACGACATGCTGCACGAAAGCGACCACATCCGCGATGCGGAGTTCGACAATCATCTGCGCATCCGCGAGATCGATTCCGCCGATGCAAATGCGCAGGCCATTGCCCAGTTCCTGAGCGTCCCCATCGACAAGGCGCAGGAGATTGCGCAGACCGACCACCTTTTTGCCGACTGAGGAACCCCATGGCTTTCACCTATGACGACCAGAACATCTTCGCCAAGATCCTGCGAGGCGAGATTCCGAACGACACGGTGCTCGAAACCGAGCATTCGCTGGCCTTCCGCGATATCCAGCCCCAGGCACCGACGCATGTGCTGGTGATCCCCAAGGGGCCCTACGTGTCCTACGATCATTTCGCCCAGGAGGCGTCCGACGCCGAGATCGTCGATTACACCCGCGCGGTGGGCGAGGTTTGCCGCCTCGAGGGCGTGTCCGACGATGGCTTCCGGTTGATCGCCAATTCCGGGCGCGACGGCGTGCAGGACGTGATGCATCTGCACGTGCACATTCTTGCGGGCCGTCGGCTGGGGCGGATGCTGTCAAAGGCATAGGCCAAAAGCGGCTCCATACCGCCGCCCCGGACCCGATCCGGGGCCTCACGCCCCAACACCCGCGCAACACCGCCGCCCCGGACTTGATCCGGGGCCTCCGGGTGCGACCCCATGCGCAACAAGCTATTGCAACAAGGCCGCCCCGCGCTGTCCCGCGCCTGTCACCCACGGCAGGGCGCTGTTGAGAAACGAAAAACCCGACGCCACCATCGCGTCCGTGTTCCCCGTCTTCGCTGTGCTAGCCGTGTGCGCCCTTGGTCAGGGCCATGAACACGTCCTCGAGGTCCGGCTGCTCGGTGCGCACGTCGGAAATGCGGATGCCCGCCTGTCGCACCGCGTCGAGCACCTGTTCGGCACGGGTTTCCCGCGCGTGGTAGGTCAGTGCCAGCACGCCGTCCTCGCGGGTTTCGACCTCCACGCCGTCAAGCTGCGGCAAGGTCTTCGGCGTCTCCTCGGGTTCGATCACCATGGTCCGCGCGTCCAGCTCGCCCAGAAGGTTGCGCGTGGTGTCGCGTGCGACAAGTTCGCCCTGGTTGATGATGGCGATCTCGTCACACATTTCCTCGGCCTCTTCGAGATAATGCGTCGTCAGGATGATCGTCATGCCCTCTTCGCGGTTCAGGCGGCGGACGTTCTGCCACAGCATCTGGCGCAACTCGATGTCGACCCCCGCGGTCGGCTCGTCGAGCACCAGGATATGCGGGCGGTGCACCAGCGCCTTGCCCAAGAGCAGCCGCCGCCGCATGCCGCCCGACAGCGTGCGGGCATAGGCCTCGGCCTTGTCCGACAGGCCGATCATCGCAAGGATCTCGTCCGAGCGGCGCTGACCCTTTGGCACGCCATAGAGCCCCGCCTGCACCTCGAGCGCGCCGCGCGGTGTGAAGAACGGATCGAGATTCAACTCCTGCGGCATCACCCCGATCGAGGCGCGCGACTGGCGCGGGTTCTTGTCCTGATCGAAACCCCAGATGTCGACCTTGCCCGAGGTTTTCACCACAAGCCCCGCCAGAATGTTGATCAGGGTCGACTTGCCCGCGCCGTTCGGCCCCAGAAGCCCGAAGACCGACCCCTGCGGCACCGTCAGGTCGATCCCCTTCAACGCGTCCTTGGCCGGTGCCTTGCCCTGCCCGCCATAGGTCTTTCTCAGACCTTCGATCCGGATCGCATCCGTGGCCATGCCTGTCTTGCTCCTTGGTCTCTCATCCGACATAAGGCTCTTAGTGCAAAGACAATCGAATGGGAAATCTCCCGATGCCCCAAGACGCGCCGGAAACCAAGATCGTGGACAGCTACCGCGTCGCCTGTGATGGCGGCGAGGGGGGCCAGGGGCATCCCCGCGTCTGGTACAAGATCCCCGAGGATCGTGGCTGGGTGGAATGCGGCTATTGCGATGCCCGCTTCATCCATCGCGACTTCGCCGAAACCGCGAAGACCGCCGAGACTGCCAAGACCGCCGGAACACCCAAGACGTAATCTCGTCCGGGACGCGCGCTTCTGGCCCGGCGTTCCGGACGGATGCCCGTGACCTGAGGAGACGCCCGAGATGAGCTTCGGCAAGGGATCGCACCTGCACCTGATCGACGGATCGGCCTTCATCTTCCGCGCCTTTCACGCGTTGCCGCCGCTGACGCGGAAATCCGACGGCCTGCCGGTTGGCGCGGTGCAGGGGTTCTGCGACATGCTGCGGCGCTATATCGCCAAGGATCACGGGCGCGACGCACCGACCCATATCGCGGTGATCTTCGACAAGGGCAGCCACACCTTTCGCAACGACATGTACGACCAGTACAAGGCCAATCGCGATGCCATGCCCGAAGACCTGCGGCCGCAGATCCCGCTGACCCGCCGCGCCACCGAAGCCTTCAATATCGCCTGCAAGGAAATCGAAGGCTATGAGGCCGACGACATCATCGCCACGCTGGCCTGTCAGGCCCGCGACCTCGAGGCGCGAGTGACCATCGTTTCATCCGACAAGGATCTGATGCAGTTGGTCGGCGGCGGGGTCGAGATGTTCGACGCCATGAAGAACCGCGTGATCGACACCGACGGCGTGATCGAAAAGTTCGGCGTCGGGCCCGACCGGGTCGTCGACGTGCAGGCGCTGGCAGGCGATTCGGTCGACAACGTGCCGGGCGCTCCGGGCATCGGGATAAAAACCGCGGCCCTGCTCATCAACGAGTTCGGCTCGCTGGAAGACCTGCTGGACCGCGCCGGCGAAATCAAGCAACCCAAGCGCCGCGAGACCCTGATCGACAAACGCGACCAGATCGAGCTGTCGAAGAAACTGGTGCAGCTCGATTGCGACATGGAGCTGCCGTTCACTCTCGACGATCTGGAGGCGCGCGATCCGGATCCGGACACGCTGCTGGGCTTTCTGGCCGAGATGGAATTCCGCACGCTGTCACGCCGCATCGCGGAGACGCTGGGCCAGGAGGTTCCGGTCATTCCCGACGCCGCCCCGCAAGGCCCCGATGGCGCGGACGCGGCCGAGAAGCAGCCCGATTTCGCGGACGCCACCTATATCGCGATCCGCGATGCCGCGACGCTGCAGGAATGGATCGACCGGGCCCAGGCGCGTGGCTACCTCGCCATCGACACCGAAACCACGGGGCTGAACGAGATGACCGCCGGTCTTGTGGGCGTGTCGCTCTGCATCGCGCCGGGCGAGGCGGCCTATCTGCCGCTGGCGCATCGCGGCGCGTCCGATGGCGACCTGTTCACCTCCGACGACCTTGTCGCGGGCCAGATGGACCGGGACGCGGCGCTGGCGCTGCTGAAGCCGCTCTTGGAAGATCCTTCCGTGATGAAGATCGGCCAGAACATGAAATACGACGCCAAGATCCTGTCGCGCAACGGCATCGACATCGCCCCCATCGACGACACCATGCTGATATCCTACGCGCTGCATGGCGGCCTGCACGGGCACGGCATGGACCTGCTCTCCGAACGGTATCTCGGCCACAAGCCGATTCCCATCAAGGAGCTGATCGGGTCGGGCAAGAGCCAGATCACCTTCGACCGCGTGCCGCTGGACGCGGCCATCGCATACGCCGCCGAGGATGCGGACATCACCCTGCGCCTGTGGAAACTGCTGAAGCCGCAACTGCACCGCCAGAAGGTCACGCGCGTCTACGAAACCCTCGAACGCCCGCTGGTGCCGGTGCTGGCCGACATGGAGCGCGCGGGCGTGAAGGTCGACCGCAACACGCTGAGCCGGATGTCCGGGGCCTTTGCGCAGAAAATGGCGGCTTTGGAAGAGGAAATCCACGCGCTCGCGGGCGAGCGGTTCAACGTCGGCTCACCAAAGCAGCTGGGCGAGATCCTGTTCGACAAGATGTCGCTGGAGGGCGGCAAGAAGGGCAAGACCGGGGCCTATGCCACCGGGGCGGACGTGCTGGAAGACCTGGCCACCGAACACGATCTGCCCGCCCGGGTGCTGGACTGGCGGCAACTGTCAAAGCTGAAATCGACCTATACCGACGCCCTGCAGGAACACATCAACCCCGAAACCGGACGGGTGCATACATCCTATTCCATCGCGGGGGCGAATACCGGGCGACTGGCCTCGACCGATCCGAACCTGCAGAACATTCCCGTGCGATCCGAAGAAGGCCGCCGCATCCGCGAGGCCTTTGTGGCGGATGAGGGCAAGGTGCTGGTCAGCCTCGACTACAGCCAGATCGAACTGCGGATCCTCGCCCATATCGCCGGGATCGACGCGCTGAAAGCGGCTTTCCGCGACGGCCAGGACATCCATGCAGCCACCGCGTCCGAAATGTTCGGCGTGCCGCTGGACGCGATGACACCCGATGTGCGCCGCCAGGCCAAGGCGATCAACTTCGGCGTGATATACGGCATCTCGGGCTTCGGCCTTGCCCGCAACCTGCGGATCCCGCGTGGCGAGGCGCAGGGCTTCATCGATCGCTACTTCGAACGGTTTCCCGGCATCAAGGACTACATGGCGGACACCACGGCCTTCGCTAAGGAACACAAGCGCGTCGAGACGCTGTTCGGTCGGGTGATCCACACGCCCGAGATCGCCGCCAGCGGACCGCGCGCCGGCTTCGCGCGCCGCGCAGCCATCAACGCACCGATCCAGGGCACTGCCGCCGACATCATCCGGCGTGCCATGGTGCGGATGCCCGACGCCATCGCCGGTCTGCCCGCAACCATGTTGCTGCAGGTCCACGACGAGTTGATCTTTGAGGTTGAAAAGGACGCGGCCGACGAGCTGGTCAAGGTCGCGCGCGCCGTGATGCAGGGCGCGCCCGATCCGGTGGTGAAGCTCGATGTACCGCTGGTGGTCGATGCCGGGCAAGGTGCGAACTGGGCCGAGGCGCACTAGACCCCAGGTCGGCGCCTGCCCGTCCGTTTCGCCGCGTATTTGGAAAATGGAAAGGGCAAAAGCGTGCGCTCAAGTCCTTTCCATTTCTTAAATACGCACCGTTGATCCGCTCAAAGCAGGCCCTGCGTCCTGAACAATGCGGTCAGCGACGTCTCGGGGCGCGGCCCCATGTGCCCGATGACCTCGCGCGCGCTGGCGTGACCCATCTTGCCCGCTGTCTTCATGTCGGTGCCGGTCACCAACCCGTAAAGAAAGCCCGCCGCGAACTGGTCGCCCGCACCGGTGGCGTCGACCGGAATGATGTGTTCAACCGGGACGTCGGTGCGGGTGCCTTCACGGATGATCGAGCAGCCATTCCCCGACCGGGTGCAGATCACCAGCGGGCAGATCGCGGAGACGGCGGCGAGGTCGGCATCCAGATCGTCGTTCTGATAGAGCGCCATGATTTCGGCCTCGTTGCCGATCACGTAGTCAAGCTCGTGTTCGATGAGTGCCAGAAAGTCCGCGCGGTGGCGTTCCACGCAGAATGGGTCCGAAATCGCGATACCGGCGCGACCGCCCGCGGCGCGACAGGCGCGGGCGGTCTTGACGAAGGCGTCCTTGCCCTTGTCCTTGTCGAAGAGATAGCCCTCGAGAAAGACCAACTCGGCCTCGGAGGCCACGGCGTGGTCGACATCGTCCGGTCCCAGCTCTGCCGAGATGCCGAGATAGGTGTTCATCGACCGCTCGCCATCGGGCGAGACGAAGATCATCGAGCGCGAGGTCGGCAATTCGCCGTCCGGGGCCGGGGCGTTGACGAAATCGGTGCCGATCTTTTCCATCTCGTCGGCATAGAAGCGGCCCAGCCCGTCATCCCTGACGCGTCCGATAAAGGCCGTGCGCAGCCCGAGGTTGCCCAAACCCGCCAGCGTGTTCGCCACCGATCCGCCCGGGGCCTGCACGCGGTTGTCCATGGCACCGTAGAGTTGTTCGGCGCGTTCGCGCTCGACCAGCTGCATGATGCCCTTCTCGATGCCCATGTTGTCGAGAAACGCGTCCTCCGACCGGGTCAGCACGTCGACGATGGCGTTGCCGATGCCGACAACCTGATATTTCTTCATTGGGTCTTGTCCTCGAATTGGCAGAGATCGCGGATCAGGCAGGCACCGCATTTCGGTTTCCGTGCGATGCAGACATAGCGTCCGTGCAGGATCATCCAGTGATGGGCATGGAGTTGAAAATCAACGGGAATATTGTCTTCGATGGCGCGCTCGACGGCGATCACGTCCTTGCCGGGCGCGATGCCCGAGCGGTTGCCAAGCCGAAAGATATGCGTGTCGACCGCCTGTGCGGGATAGCGCCACCACATGTTCAGGACCACATTGGCGGTCTTGCGGCCCACCCCTGGCAGGCTTTCCAGCGCGGCGCGCGAATTGGGGACCGTACCGTCATAGTCCGCAACCAGGATGCGCGACAGTTTCATCACGTTCCTGGCCTTGTTGCGGAACAGGCCGATGGTCTTGATATGGTCGATCAGCGCCTCTTCCCCCAGCGCCAGCATCTTCTCCGGAGTGTCGGCGCGCTTGAACAGCGCCGCGGTGGCCCTGTTGACCCCCGCATCCGTGGCCTGGGCCGACAGCGCCACTGCCACCACCAGCGTGAAGGCGTTGGTGTGGTGCAATTCGCCTTCGGGCGCGGCCTCGGCCTCGCGGAAGCGGGTAAAGATCTCGCGGATCGTGTGGTAATCGAGTTGCCTGGCCATGCCGGCACTTCTGCCCGCTCGACGCCGGATGCGCAACAATCGGGTCGCCTGCGACGGGTGCTGCGCGGTAGAAAGGGCGCAGAGAAAAGGAATGCCGCCATGACTGACCTTGCCCCCATTGTTGCCGGTGCCGCCAGTGCCCGCAGCGCCTCCGATGCCCCCTGCAGCCCCTGTGTTGGTCGCAGCGCCTATCACTTCGAGATCATGCGCCGCGCCATCGACCTGGTCGACGCCATGGGTCCGCAAGCGCGGCTCGACGATCTGGCGCGCGAGATGCACATGAGTCCGGCGCATTTCCAGCGCATCTTTTCGGACTGGGCCGGGGTCAGCCCGAAGCGGTTCCAGCAATACCTGACGCTGGGTCACGCCAAGGCGCTGTTGCACGACCGGTTCACCACGCTCGAGACGGCGCATGCGACGGGGCTGTCGAGCACCGGGCGGCTGCACGACCTGTTCCTGCGCTGGGAGGCGATGAGCCCCGGCGACTACGCCCGGCGCGGCGCGGGACTGAGCGTGGCATGGGGCATATTCGACAGCCCGTTCGGCCCGGCGCTTGTCATGGGCACCGACAAGGGGCTGTGCGGTATCGCCTTCACCGCCGAGGCGGGCGAGGAAGCGGCGATGGCCGACATGCAGGCGCGCTGGCCCGAGGCCAGCTATGTGGCGGCCCCGGACAGGATCGCGCATTGGGCAGAGGCGGCGTTCGGATCGGGTGCCGAGGTGGCGCTGCACCTCATCGGCGCGCCGTTCCAGATCAAGGTCTGGGAGGCACTGATGCAGGTGCCGTCGGGGCATGTCACCACCTATTCCGAGATCGCGGGCGCCATCGGCCATCCCAGGGCGGTGCGGGCGGTGGGCACGGCGGTGGGGCGCAATCCGGTATCGCTGCTCATTCCGTGTCACCGGGCCCTGCGCAAGTCGGGCGGGCTTGGCGGGTATCACTGGGGGCTGCCGGTCAAGCGGGCGATTCTGGCGTGGGAAGCGGCCCGGGCCGATATGTCGCCCGCATAGGCGGAGGATCGCCTAGAAATATGCGTATGTTTTTGGATAACATTGGTCTCTGCCTATAGGTAGGGGCATGTGTCGCAAGACAACACGCAACACGGACGAGGTAATAATGATCCGAGCGAAGTTCTCTCTTCTTCTGTCAACGGCGGGCCTGGTGGCGATCACCGCCTGCGCGCCTTTGACAGACCCGAACAACCCCAACCGCCAGGCCCAGACCGGGGCATTGGTCGGTGCCGGCGTCGGCGCGCTTGCCGGTGCCATGACCGGCGGCGACGATCCCGACGAGAAGCGCAACGCAGCGCTGGCCGGTGCTGTCATCGGTGCGGCGGGCGGTGCCATCATCGGCAACCAGCTCGACAAGCAGGAAGCGGCATTGCGCCAGCAGGTCGGCAACAACAATATCGACATCCGCAACACCGGTGACCGTCTGATCGTGACGCTGCCGCAGGACATCCTGTTTGCCGTCGACTCGACCGCCGTCAGCCCGGCGATCCAGGGCGATCTGATTGCCGTGGCGCGCAACCTGCAGCAATACCCGGACACCACGGTGCAGGTCATCGGTCATACCGACAACGATGGCGACGCATCCTACAACCAGAACCTGTCGCAGCGCCGCGCACAGGCGGTGTCGTCGATCCTGATCTCGAACGGCGTGCCCAGCTTCCGCGTCCAGAGCATCGGTCGCGGCGAGGACCAGCCGATCGCGTCGAACCTGACGCCCGAAGGCAAGGCGCAGAACCGCCGGGTCGAGATCGTGATCCTGCCGAACGCCTGATCGCGCCCGACAGAGTTGAAAAAGAATGCGCCACGGTGACTTGCCGTGGCGCGTTTGCGTTGTAGGTCAGGGCAAACACCCGTGCGGAGGGCTGCACGGACACCGACAGGAGCGCGCCACCCATGTCCGACCTCAAACTGCTTACCATTTCCGGCTCGCTGCGGGCCGCCTCGACCAATCGCAAGCTGGCCGCCGAGGCCGCGCGCCGCTTCGGTCCGGCCCAGGTGACCGTCGCCGATATCGTCTTTCCGGTCTATGACGGCGACATCGAAACCGGCGAAGGCATACCGGCGACGGTGCAGACGCTGGCCGACCAGATCGCGGCTGCGGATGCGGTGGTGGTTTCGACGCCGGAGTATAACAAGGGCATCTCGGGCGTGCTGAAGAACGCGCTCGACTGGGTCAGCCGGACCGAGGGCAATCCCTGGCGCGACAAGCCCGTGGCCTTGATGTCGGCGGCGGCGGGGCGTGCCGGTGGTGCACGGTCGCAGAACATGGCGCGGCTGTGCCTCAACCCGTTCCGGCCGCTTCTGCTTCCCGGACCCGAGGTGATGATCGGCAACACGTCGAAGCAGTGGGACGACAATGACCGCCTGACCGACGAATTTTCCATCAAGCTGCTGACCGAGTTGATGGAACAGTTGCGCGCTGCGGCAGAGGCACGGCGGGGCTGAGCCCGCCGGGGTTGCCTAGCAACCGGTGCCGGTCAGAACGACGCGGACGGTGCGCAGCAGGATCGAGATATCGGTGCGCAGTGACAGCTTGCGCAGATAGTCGGTGTCGTAGGCGGCGCGTTCGACGAAGCTCGACTCGTTGCGGACCGATGTCTGCCAGAAGCCGGTAATGCCGGGGCGCATCGCGTAGTAGGCCGAGCCGGGGTAGATGTCCTGCTGGTCGACCATCATCGGACGGGGGCCGACAAGGGACATGTCGCCGCGCAACACGTTCCAGAGCTGCGGCAGCTCGTCGATCGAGGATTTGCGGATCAGCTGGCCGATGGGCGTGATGCGCGGGTCCTGGCGCAGCTTTTGCTGGCTGCGCCATTCGGCGGCGGCCTGCGGGTCGTTGGCAAGATGCGCGTCCAGCATTTGATCCGCATTGGGCACCATCGAGCGCAGCTTCCACATGTGAAACACGCGCCCGTTCCGGCCCACACGGCGCTGACGGTAGATCGGCGAGGCGCCGTCGCCCGCGATCATCGCCGCGAAGGGCAAGAGAAGAAGCAGCGCAGGCAGCGCCACGATCAGCACCAATGCAATGTCCATCACCCGCTTGACGAAGCGACGATAGAGCCCGTGGCCGCGCGGCGTCGCAGTCTGCAGGCCGACAAGGCTGTCGATCTTGGGATGGGCGAGCGGTTGGCGAATGTGCATTGTCACTAGTTCAGTCCCCCGAGAACCTCAGGCATACGATGGCCGCGCTTCAAGCGTCAGACGCATTGCTGCATCCGATCCGTCATGCGATCTCCGTCGCCTCTCCTAAATTGGAGCACCAGCCCCCAGGTGCGCAGACGGTGAACACGGCAGAAATGTGTTCGCCTTCTGATGAATACCATATGATATTGAGGCGGTTTTAAGTCAATCGTGACGCAACGGGCCGTGATGATCTTCGCAGTTTTCAGGCGGATCACGGCGCAAGCTTGGGTTGATTCAAATCAGGCGCATTCTGCCGTAAGTGCATTGCTTTTGATCGAAAACATGCCGCACGGTCGGCTTCTCCGCGGCCTTTCGGTGGCTGCGATTGATGCCATATGCCAGACAATGCGACCGGTACTGTTTCCGGACTGGCGACAGTCACGGGACAGCAGCGCATTGTCCCCAAAAATGCATGCGTCCGCGCGTGGCACGCCGTTGCGAGCCGCAACAATAAAGCGGGCCGGAATGACGCAAAACCCGCGGTTTCACGCCGACGCGCGGTTGCGCGACCGCCGCTCGGTCGGCAATGCGGCGCGCACACGAACACGTCATCTCCGCCGCTCACGAAGTGTTACAGTTTGCCCGTTCCGGGCGGTAAGCGGGCCGAATTGCAGCCTCATTCGGTCCGATTTTCGCCACATTTGCGCCGAATCACCGTCCAACTTCGCCTTGATCCGGCCATCGCGCCCGTTGCGGCGGCCCGCCGCTGGGCTTATGTCGCCCAGCAGACCCATCATCTGTCGGCGGAGGATTCATGGCCACTCATCTCTATCAGGGCGACTTGCCGGACGATCTCGATCTGGGCGCGGTCGTGGCCATCGATTGCGAGACCATGGGCCTGCATCCACACCGCGACCGGCTTTGCGTCGTGCAACTGTCGGGTGGCGACGGGGACGCGCATCTGGTCCAGATCGCCAAGGGCCAGACCCGCGCGCCGCATCTGGAACGTTTGCTGACCGATCCCGATGTGCTCAAGCTGTTTCACTTCGGCCGGTTCGACATCGCGGTGATGTATCACGCCTTCGGTGCGCTTGCCGCACCGGTCTATTGCACCAAGATCGCGTCGCGCCTGGTGCGGACCTATACGGATCGGCACGGGCTCAAGAACCTGCTGCAGGAGATGCTGGGCATTGACGTGTCGAAGCAGCAGCAAAGTTCCGACTGGGGCGCGGCAGAGCTGACCTCGGCGCAGCAGGATTACGCCGCCTCGGACGTTCTCTACCTGCACCGCCTGCGCGACAAGATGGACGCGATGCTGGAACGCGAAGGCCGGACCGAGATGGCCGAGGCGTGTTTCGGGTTTTTGCCGATGCGCGCCAAGCTCGATCTGGCCGGCTGGCCCGACACCGACATCTTTGCGCATTCCTGATCGCTGATGGCGCGGGGGTCCGGCATATATTCACAGGTGGTCGCCGGGCTGAAGGTGCTGCTGCCGGTCATCGCGCTGGGCCTGCTGTCGACGATCTTCCTGTTTTCGCGCGACACCGACCCGACCCGGAACCTGCCGCGCGCCACGGTCGAAAGCCTCAAGGATCGGACCTCCGAAACCGCGACCGGCGCGACCTATACCGGCACGACCGATAGCGGTGCCCAGGTGACCATGCGCGCCGAACTGGCCCGGCCCGACCCCGACAAGGTCGACCGATTGCTTGCCGAGGGCTTCGATGCCAGCCTCGATTTCGACGATGGCAGCAGCGTGCGGATCTCGGCGCCCGTCGCCGAGATGGACAACCGCACCGCCACCGCCCGGATGAGCGGCGGCGTCAATATCCAAAGCTCGACCGGCTACACGATGCGGACCGAGGCGCTGACCTCGGCGATGTCGCGCGTCGAGATCGAAAGCGATGGCCCGGTCGAAGCCGAGGGGCCGGTGGGCACGCTGACCGCGGGCAAGCTGCGCATTACTGCCGACGAAAGTCCCGACGCGAGGGAAGGCGACGTGCAACTTCTTTTCACCGGCGGCGTTCGGATGGTATACGAGCGACAACAAGAATGAGTGCATGCTTATGGTAGACATCCGAATCCTGGCCGTTGTGGTCGGCCTGTTCCCGGTCAGCGTGTCTGCACAGGGCGCCGAGGTCACCTTCGGAAGCATGCAGCAGGACAGTTCGCTTCCCGTCGAGGTCAGCGCCGATCAGCTGTCCGTCGATCAATCCTCGGGCACCGCGATCTATTCCGGCAGTGTGGTCGTCGGACAGGGCGACATGCGCCTTGCCGCGCCGCGCGTGCTGGTGGTCTACATCGAGGGCGCGGGCCAGATCGAGCGGCTTGAAGCCACCGGCGGCGTCACGCTGGTGTCGGGCGATGACGCGGCAGAGGCCGAGCGCGCCGACTACAACGTCACCGATGGCACCGTGGTGATGACCGGCAGCGTGCTGTTGACCCAGGGCGGCAACGCCCTGACCGCCGACCGCATGGTGGTCAACTTCGATGACGGCACGGCACAGATGAACGGGCGCGTCCGTTCGGTCTTCCAGCCGCAGGACAGTGCCGACGATGCGGCGCCGGGCACGGGCCAATAGCCATGGTGCCCCCCGAACTGACAGTCACCGACGGCCAGGCCGGTCTGCACGTGCAGCATCTGCGCAAGAGCTACAAGAAGCGCGTCGTGATCCGCGATGTCACCATGTCGCTCAACCGCGGCGAGGTGGTGGCGCTGCTTGGGCCGAACGGCTCCGGCAAGACCACGACCTTCTACGCCATCGCCGGGCTGGTGAACCCCGAGGGCGGCAAGGTCCTGATCGACGGGCAGGATGCCACCTTTCTGCCGATGTACCGGCGCGCCCGCATGGGCATCGGGTATCTGCCGCAGGAAATGTCGATCTTTCGCGGCCTGTCGGTCGAGGACAACATCTCGGCGATTCTGGAAATATCGCTCAGCGACAGGTCGCGGCGGCGCGAGCGTCTGGAAGAGCTGCTGGGCGAATTTTCGATCGAACATCTGCGCCGGGCCCCCGCGCTGGCGCTGTCGGGCGGCGAGCGTCGCCGCGTCGAGATCGCGCGCTGTCTTGCCGCCGATCCGAAATACCTGCTTCTCGACGAACCCTTTGCGGGCGTCGATCCGATCAGCCTGGGCGATATCCGCAGCCTCGTGGCCGATTTGAAGACGCGCGGCATCGGCGTGCTGATCACCGACCACAACGTGCGCGAGACGCTCGAGATCGTGGACCGCGCCTATATCCTGCATGATGGCAAGGTGCTGATGTCCGGTTCGCCCGACGAAGTGGTGCAGAACGAAAACGTCCGGCGCGTCTATCTGGGCGACAGTTTCCGGATAGGGTGAGGCATGCAGATACACCAAGCTGTCCGGTTTTGTTTGACAGACAGGCGTCGGTTGATCTCAAATGAAAGGATGACGCCGCGCGCTTTTGCAGTCCGCACATATAACAACCTTCGTCAGAGGGCGGACTTCAACAAACTGACGACAGCCCGTCATTTTCCGGCCATTTGTCTGCGTCACAGTCAGCACTGCACCTGACCTGACCGGTCGAATTGCCCCATATAAGAAGAAGGATCTCATTCATGCGCTACCAGATCACGGGAAAGCAGATCGACATCGGAACCGCGCTTCAGTCTCACGTCGAGACCGAACTGAACACCGTTCTCGCGAAGTACGCCGGTCGTCCGACCGACGCTTCGGTCGTATTTTCCAAGTCCGGCCATGAGTTTATCTGCGAGGCAACCATTCACCTGTCGACCGGTCTGACCGCGACCGCCAAGGCCCGCGCGCCGGAGATCTACGCGTCCTTCGACAGCTGCAACGAAAAGATGGACAAGCAGCTGCGGCGCTACAAGCGGCGTCTCAAGGACCACCACAGGGACCGCACCTCGCCTGTTGAACTTTTCGGTGCGTCCTCGTATATTCTGGCCGGGAATTCCGAGACCGACGAGGTGACCGAGCCTGACTCGCTTCAGCCGATCATCGTCGCCGAGATGGAAACCAAGATACCGTCTCTTTCTGTCGGAGAGGCAGTGATGCAGATGGAGCTTGCGGGTGCACCGGTTTTGGTCTTCCGCAATGAAAAGAAGGACGGCGTCAACGTCGTGTACCGTCGGGACGATGGCAACATCGGTTGGATCGACCCATAAGACCAGTAAACCTTGTTCAATCCACGAACGGCCTGGCGCCTGAGCAGAAAAGCAAGACCGAATGAAATTTGTCGATCTCCTTGAACCCGCAGGGGTGAGGGTGCTGGGGTGTGTTTCCAGCAAGAAACGTCTGATGCACGACCTCTCCGAAGTGGTGGAGAGCGTTTATGACATCGATGCGCCCCGCGTCGTCGAAGCGCTGATGGAGCGTGAGAGCCTGGGGTGCACCGGCGTCGGTCACGGCGTCGCGCTGCCGCATGCACGGCTTGCCGGGATCGACGAGGTCAAGGGCGTGTTCCTGCTGCTCGAAAAACCCATGGACTTCGATTCGGTCGACCGTCAGCCGGTGGATGTGATCTTCGCCCTTTTTGCCCCGGAAGAGGCTGGGGTCGAACATCTGAAAGCCCTGGCGCTGGTCAGTCGCACGCTGCGCGATCCGGCGTTCTGCACCAAGCTGCGCGCCAATCCGGACCCGTCCAAGCTGTATACCATCCTGACGGAATCGCAGTCGGTCCAGGCCGCCTGATCAATCGCGCAGGTCTTGTCAGTCAGACGCCCCGGCCCATCGGCCGGGGCGTTTTCGTGTCCGTGCTCAGCCCCAGTCGGCAAAACCGAACATGGTGTAGTCGCGCGGATAGGCCTCTTGCGCGAGCGACTCGATCTCGTCGTCATAGATCTGCGCCAGTCCGAATGGCGCGGCGTTGGCCACCGGCGCGGGGTCGGGCGGGGCCGCGTGACCCACCTGCATCGCCAAAGCCGGCAGGTAGGTCGCCATTTCGTCTTCCCGAACCACCATGTCCGGGAAGGTGAACTCTGCCATGCCGACAAGCGTCTGCGATTGGCTGGCCCAGTGCCCGTCGGTGCGGATCGGCGTCTGGCCGGACAGGTTGGCCCGGCAGAACCGCAGAAACCCGGTGAAGGCGCGGCGATGGTCTTCCAGCGTGTACGCGTCGCCCGCATCCGGCAACGGCATCTCATAGGCTTTGATCAGGTGGTTGCGGATCTTGCCGAAGCTGCCCTTTCCGGTCGCGAGGATGCGGGTGCAGAAGGCATCATGCGCGCGCGCCACCGGATGCCGGATTACCGTGAAGCTGCGATGGCCCGGTCTTTCGCGTTTCCATTGCCGAAGCGTGTTCTGGCTGAAACCCGACACCAGGCTGTCCACGTCGACGTCATCGAGTGCCGCAAGCCATTGGGTCACCGCCGCCTCCGGGCCCGAACGGATCGGCATGTAGAGCAGCGGGGTCCTGGCGGCGGCCACGTAGCTGGGCACCAGCGGCCCGCGCCGAGGTTCGAAATTGGGCGTGCGCGTCAGGTTGAAACGATCCAGCCGGGCCAGCGCCATGACCATGTCTTCGGCATTGGCGACCTTGTCGGCGACGGGCTTCGGGTTCTGGACCTTGAGCGACTTGTCCAACCCCTCGAGCCGGTCGGAAACGCCAAGCCACGCAGCCAGTCCGTTCATCACGTCGAGGTCCTGCAGATCCTCATACGCCACGTAGAAGGCGGTCTGGCCGCTGCGCTGCATCCGGTTCAGCAACGTGACCTGAAAGTCCTGCAGGGCGGCAAGATGTCTGGCGAATTCCGGGCCGTCGAAATGGGCCTTTTCCTCGCGGCGCTTGCGCACGTTGGTCAGTTTCCACTGCCCCGTCGCTTGCGCGATCTTCCAGCTGACATAGGAATCCACCGGGTTGCGGGTCAGCACGATCTTGGCGCAGGACGGATCGTCAAGGATGTCGTCCAGAACGCGCGCGTCGTGATCGTGGAAGTAGCGAAAGCCGCCCAGCCCCTGCGTCGCCCGCTTGATCTGTTGCAGCAGGCGTATGGGTTGCTGGTCGCGCTCATCCTTGGTGATGCCGAGGATGTCTTCGGAATTGGGGTAACCGATGAAATGCGGGTTGAAGGCCTCTCCGTGGCAGGTGACCGAGGGCAACGCGTTGAGGTTGGTCTCGAGGAAATTCGATCCGGTGCGCATCTCTGCGAAGACCACGAAGTAATCGAAGCGTCGGGCCATTTCGGTCCTATTTCTTGACGAGGTAAGGTTTGCGCACCGGCCGGGTGCCGTGGCGCGGTGCGGGATCGACCGGGAAGTCGCCCATCAGATAAGGGTGCATGCCCTGGTTCTTGAGGTTCTGCAGGAATTGCCCGAAGCCTGTCAGATCCTCGAGCCGGGGCGCTTCGGCCAGCCGGCGTGCGGGTTTCTGGCCGATCTCGTCGATCAGCAGTTGCAACGGCTCCATCGGGGCTTCGATGAATTCGGCCATCGACCAGATGCGGATATGTGCCTTGGCATCCGGAGAGCGCAACTGGTCGAGCATCTGCGCCTCGATCTTCTGCAAGGCCGCCGCTTCGACCCTTAGGTCGCCGAAATCGCGGTTCGACTTGAACAGAGGCACCGCCCAGGCCCCCGAAATCACCGAGATCTGCGCATTGGGATCGCGCGCGAAATGCCAGTTGATATCGGGGTTGTCATGCGGCCCGTACTGGAAACACTGACGTTCGCCGCGGGTGTTCCAGATCAGGTTTGTCAGGAACGCCCGGGGGTTGTAGTCGCGCAATTCCGCGGAATCCGACAGCGCGCCGTTCAGTATCTTCTGGCCGCCCGAAAACTCCGCCCGTTCCGGCGCGAAAAGATGGCCATGAACCTGCGCCCCGGTCGCCCGTGCCAGCCATTGTTCGAATTCCTCGAACAGTTCGGTGAAACCCTGGAAGATCGAGTATTTCCCCGCAGTGACGCCGTTTTCCCAACCGAAATTGGGAAAGCGCGACTGCATGTAGAGGCCGGTACGCCCCCGGGTCCGCCGTTCGACCGCCTTGGCGAAAATGCGGTCGATCTTGCCGGGATTGGGTTCCATCTGGTTGGCCTCACCGGAGTGATTGCCGAGAAACACCTCGTAGAGCCGTTCCGCATGGGGCCATATCTTGCGCGCGACAAAGCAATCGGACCGGCGCAGAAGCTTCAGATGGTCGTCGTAGAAGATGTGCGGCTTGCCCTGGAAATCGAATTTCGACAGCGTCAGGGACCGACTTTCGATATGGCTGGAATACAGCCGCGACAGGGTCTGGAAATAACTTTCGTCCGGAATCCAGACCGAGCGGAAATACCGGTCATAGGTCTGCCGCTTGGGGTCCTGCAGTATCGCCGAGAGGGTCTGGCGTGTCAGGCACCACCATTGGCTTCCCATATGCGGCACGACGGATTTGGGGATGCGGCGGCGCAGGCCGAGGATGCGCTGCAATTCGACGAACTTGTCGAACAGATATCGATGGTTCCGCCACGAGAACGGAAACCACATGGTAAAGCGTTCCTCATCGAGTCCCCCGACCGTCCAGGGCACATCCGCCGTGGTGGCGCTTTCGATGAAGTCGGTGCCGGGCCGCGCGGCGAGGTAGTCGACCAATTCGCTGACAGGGCGCAACGGCAGGCACGCGCCCGACGCGAGGTAGACGTGCCGCACCTCCTTGTTGGCGGCCAGCATCAGCTCGCCCGCGTCCTGCGTCGCGGCCACGAGGCCCCAGCTGCCCCATTCGCAGCGGTGCCGCCGCGAGAACCGCACCAACGGCTCATCGGCCAGCTTTTCGCGGAACTGGTCGTAGGCGCGGGTCGGGACCTTCTTGTCGACATGGATCACCAGAGGACAGCCTGCGCGGGTCCAGTGACGGGCCACCTGTTCGGCCCGGCCAAGCGCGGTATGCACCAGCATGATGATGCCGACGCTCATGCCCAGTTCCCCTTCGACATCAGGCCGAGGATCTCAAGCTGGCGCCAGTTGATGTATTTCTCGCTCCACTTGCACCAGAGATCGGGATTGTCCTTCAGCCCTGCGGCGTAGGCGAGGTATTCCTTGGACCCGCCATAATGCTGGCGACGGTCCAGTTCTTCCTGCGCCTTGTGCGAGAAGGTATCGAGAAACTTGGTGTGCAGCAGCACGCCTGACGCTTTTTCGCCGCCCCATTCGTCGTAGACCAGGTTCAGACCGCGCGGCAGCAATGTGTGGGTCGAACTGTGATAGGCGTAGCGCTTGTTCCATTTCACCAGCGGGATCTTGTTGAGCGCGGGGGCGCGCTCCGGCTCGTCGGTGAAGAACATCCGTGCGCGGGGGCCGCCCTGAATCCACAGGTTTCCGTAGGTGGGGTTCTTGGTGATCGCGTAGTTGCCGGAATCGAACCAGGACGCGATCTCAACCGGGTCGCGGCCCGGGGTATAGGGGTCGCTGTCGATCCGGCCCTTGGGATACATGTCCAGCAGCATGGCCCCGAAGGACTTGATCGAAGAGGCGTCGAGCCAGTCCGTCAGCGCGCGAATTGGTCGGGTGTCGCAGAACGGATAGAGGAACAGCTCATCCGGGTCGACCACAAGGCACCAGTGGTCGTGGCCGTATTTCATCTGCAGCCAGTTCATCCAGTCGACGCCGAAGCGCGCCTTCTTGTAGCTGGCGCGGGTCGTCCAGACCGACACATCCGGTTGCCGCGCAAGATAGTCGAGCGAGCCATCGGTGGAGTCGTTGTCGACCATCAGGAAGTGGTCGAAGCCCATTTCGCGATAGTATTTCAGAAAGTAGGGCAGGCGCGGACCTTCGTTGCGC
Organism: Roseivivax sp. CAU 1753; assembly: GCF_054482575.1. Classification (NCBI taxonomy): domain Bacteria; kingdom Pseudomonadati; phylum Pseudomonadota; class Alphaproteobacteria; order Rhodobacterales; family Roseobacteraceae; genus Roseivivax; species Roseivivax sp. CAU 1753. The sequence continues at coordinate 72,010 of NZ_JBTLRF010000012.1, forward strand.
AGGGTCGAGACGACAAGGATATCGGAAGGCTTGATCTGCTTGGTGCGGTTGGCGATGGCGCGCAGATCACGTCGCTTCCGGAACGCGCGTATGCGCCACCTCCGACGCTGCAAACGCAGCCGATATGATTGCCAGACGCCCACGTCCGCTCCTGCCTTGTCTTGCACCAAAAGAGTGCATCACACACTCGACCGCTTTAACCCGGGTATCAGAGCCGGTTTAATATTATATTGAAATGATTTCGCCAGTCAGGCGGTTTCCACGCCGCCGACCGGTCCATCATCTCGGGGGGCGACGCGGATTTCGACAGACCGAGCCGCCCGATTGTCTCGATCCATGGATAGCGGTCGCTCACATCTGCGTAAATGGCTTTGTCGCCAAGCACTTCGCGCAGCACCGGAAGTGTGTTGCACAGGACCGGAACGTCCAGTTGCAGCGCCTCCGCCGGCGGCAGGCCGAACCCCTCGGCAAGCGATGGGAACACCATGCCGGCGCTGTCGGCCAGAAGCGCCGCAACTTCGGTGTCGTCCAGGCCTGCAAGTTCGTGGACGTGGGCGGGGGCCGCGTCGAGGCGCGCGAAGACGGCCTCGTTGCGCCAGCCGCGCGATCCGAGGATCAGCAGATGCGGCGCGTCGGGCCCGTCGCGCGCCACGAGATCCGCCCAGATATCAAGCAGGAAGGCATGGTTCTTGCGCGGCTCTATGGTGCCCAGGACAACAAAGAAGGTCTTGCCGGACCACGGCCCGTCCGGGGCCTTGCCGCCCGTCTGCGGCGGGTCGATCCCCAGATGGGCCACGTGCGTCTCGGGCGGGTCCGGGCAATGGCGTGCGATGTCGTCGGCAGTCACTTGGGAATTGGCGATGATCAGGTCGGCATGCCGCATCGCCTGGTCGAAAAAGGTCTGGAACCGCGCCACCGTGCCGGGGCGCTGCATCTGTGGCAGATCAAGCGGTATGGTGTCGTGAATCATCACCGCGATGCGCAGGTCGGGGACGGCGCGCAGCCCGGTGATGGTGCTCTGGCCAAGGTTGGTGTGTCCGACGTTGATATAGCTGGTGCCGGGCGGCAGGTGCCGCGTCAGCATCGCACCCAGCTTGCGGGTGCGCGCGCGCGCGATGGCATCGCCGCGCAGATCGCTTTCAACCCCGGCCCGCGCCCGGTCGCTGTGTCGCGCCATCCAGGACAACAGCGTCGGGCGGCCAATCTCTCCGCGCCGGGTACGGTCGTGGAAGGCGGCGCAGCCAGCCGCATCGAGCAGCAGGTATCCAAGCGACGTCCGCACCAATCCGAAGAGCCGCGCGTCAGCGGCGATGAGGTGCGCCAGATAGGCCATCTCGACCCGGTCGACACCGGTATGCTGCTGGCCCGCCCGGCTGACCAGCCGCGTCAGGTCAAGGCATCGGGCGGGCGGGTCAGTGTTCGTAGTGGCCATGTTGCTGCCAGCGCCAGGCATCCTCGATCATCCGCGTCATGCTCGACCGCTCGGGCGTCCACCCAAGTTCGTGCGCCGCGCGATCCGACCCCGAAACCAGCTTTGTCGCATCTCCCGCACGGCGCGGCCCTTCGTTCATCGGAACGTCGTGGTTGGTCACCATGCGTGACGCCGCGATCACCTCTCGGACCGAGAACCCGGTGCCGGTGCCCAGGTTGAAGACCCGGTCGTCCTGCCCGTTTTCCAGCCAGCGCAACCCCAGCAGATGCGCGTCCACCAGATCGCTCACATGTACGTAGTCGCGGATGCAGGTGCCGTCGGGCGTGTCGTAATCGGTGCCGTGGATCGTCAGCGCCGGTCGCTTGCCCTGGATCGCCTCGAACATGACCGGGATCAGGTGCGTCTCGGGGCGGTGATGTTCGCCGATCTCACCCTCGGGGTCGGCACCGGCCACGTTGAAGTAGCGAAAGATGACAGATCGCAGCCCGTGGGCGGCGCGGAAATCGCCGATCATGTCCTCGATGGCGCGCTTGGACTTGCCATAGGCATTGAGCGGCTCTTGCGGCGTCATCTCGTCAAGCACCACGTTGTCATGCTCGCCGTACGTGGCGCAGGTCGACGAAAAGACGATCTGGCGACACTCCGCCGCGACCATCGCCTCGAGCAGGTTGAGCGCGCCGGTCACGTTGTTGCGCCAATACCGCGCCGGATCGCTCATGGCCTCGCCGACCAGGCTCAGCGCGGCGAAATGCAGCACCGCGACGGGCGTGTGCTCGGCGAAGGCTTGGTCGAGCGCCGCGCGATCCAGAAGGTCGCCCTCGACCAGCGGGCCGAACCTGACCGCATCGCGCCAGCCGGTGACGAAATTGTCGAATGTCACCGGGGTGTAGCCCGCCCGCGCCAGCGCCTTGCAGGCGTGGCTGCCGATATATCCCGCGCCGCCGGTGACAAGGACCTTGCCCGCCATGCCGATCAGCCTGCCGCCTGTTCCGCCGCGATGGTTTCGTGCAGGAAGGCCCGCAGGTCGTCCTGCAGCTCGGGACGGCGCAGACCGAAGGCGACGGTGGCCTGCAGGAAGCCCGACTTCGACCCGCAGTCGAAGCGTTCGCCGTCAAAGCGCAGGCCG
>NZ_JBTLRF010000013.1:0-65699 GCF_054482575.1 Roseivivax sp. CAU 1753
ATTGTCCAGAACCAGGCGAACGGCACGCTCGCGCACTTCGGGGGAATACTTGTTCGTTGTCTTGCTCATGATGCTCCATCCTACTCAGGAGTTGGAGCCTCCGGCAAACCCGGCGCGGTTCAAGGATCTGGACCTCACCGAAACCCAGTTTGATCGTGCGCGCCAGAGCTATGGTGCCGTCGGAGACTGGCTGTCCGGTTCAACTGATCCCCTACTCGTCAGTGTTCTGGTCTATCTCCAAGAGTCCAGTGCGCTTGGAACGGCCGTGAAGCCAATCGGGCGGCGGGAATTCGATGTCGATCTGATCTGCTTTTGTGCAGGTATCGCGTCCGGCATCTCACCAACGACCCTGAAGGCGGCGGTTGGAAACCGGCTCAAGGAACACGCCACCTATGTGCGCCTTCTCGAAGAAAAAAAGCGTTGTTGGTGTCTGAACTATGCGGAGGACTTCCACCTCGACCTATCCCCGACGATAGCAAACCCGGTCTGCGGCAACCAGGGCGAATTGGTGCCCGACCGGGCTCTGAAGGAATGGCATCCGACAAACCCGCGGGCCTACAAGACCCTGTTCGATGAGCGCGCCGCACTCTGGCCTACCTTTGTGGGCAAGTTTATCGCCATGCAGCGGGACGAGGCGACGGTGGAGCCGTTCCCCGTCCAAGAAGCAGTGAAGGCATCCTGCGCCGCATCGTGCAATTGTCAAACGGCACCGCGACGTTTTTTATCAGAACAACACGCAAGACGTGGCCCCGATTTCCGTTATCATTACCACCCTTGCGATGCAGTCCTATGCCTATTGCGTGCGCAACCACGTCTTCCATGACGAAATGGATCTGTTGGTCGAAACGATCCGGATGATGCCGCACTTCATCGACCGCCCCATTCTGGACGGACGGCGGGGCTATGCCATCCTGAACGAGACAACCAACGGGGAAAACTTCGCCGACAATTGGAACAAGGATGAACGCCGGGCACCAGCGTTCTATGCGTGGCACGCACAAGCTCTGTCCGACTTAGAAGTCCTTCGCGATGCTGTTGGTCAGGACCGTGTGTCATTGAACATGGAGCGTTCGTTCGGTTCCGGTGTCACCGGACGGGTTCTCGGCAACCGCGTCAATGCGGTGTCGGATGGTCGCAAATCGGGTCTGCTTTCTGTCGCACCTGTGGTCGGGCTGACGACATCGAAGGTCGCAGCATCAACGACCGTGCCCACAAATACGTTCTTCGGTGATTGATGATAGGACGAGGCGGGCAATACGACCTGACCCTGTCGCAGCAGCTGCTGTTCCTGAAGGCAAGCCCGGCTATCAGTGGTGTGGGGCAGGTCCGCGCAAACAAATTGACATGGCAAGAGCCTATACAACCGACCGCCTTGGCGCGCTCCTACCTTGCCACTATCACGTTTCAGCCGGGTCAAACGCCCGGTGTTCAGATAGACGACCCGGATCTGGAGTTGCTGGCGGCAGGGCGTCCTTTGCCTCACGTCTACAGAGATCCGCTGCGCCTTTGTCTTTATCTTCCAGGTGCCAGGGAATGGGACGCGCGGAAGCGGATCGACCAAACCATCATTCCGTGGACTTACCTTTGGCTCTATTATTTCGAAGATTGGCTTTGGTCAGACGACTGGAAAGGTGAAGGGCAACACCCCGGCGAAGAGCCTGAGCCAGTTGGCAATCGGGTGATGCGCAGGGCCGTGGCACGGTGCTAAAATTGTCGATTCCGCCTGTGGCAGAAACGGTCGTGTTTGGCCACGTGCCTTGTGTCGCGAGGGATCAACCGTTTAGCAATGACAAAAACCCGCAGCGAAACCTTTGCAGTTTTGGCAAGTTTTTGGCACCTGGCTGTCACCGCCTGCCCAACCTACCAAGTCTTGAAAGCTGTGCCAGCATTCGGGCGCCTGTTCCGGTAGCGTCACCCGGACGAGCCGCAGTTGGCCCTCCAGCAGTATTTGGCCGGCTCGGCAAGGCTTGCACGCCGAAGAATTGTCGCGCTCGAAGGGCTGCGTATTCAGCCCCAGTTGCGCCACCGATGGCATAGCGATTGTAAACTTGTTGGCTACCTGCAAGCCCTCTGGCGAAGGCATAGCTTCCCCCGAACCCGGCCGAGAGTGCCGGCATCATGATGTTTCCAGAAATCGCCCGGACCAAGAAAGGCGTTGCTATGATGAAACCCTTTGCCATCAGCACCATCATGAAAAATGGGATAAGGGCCCCTATGTTCGAGGCTCCCTCCGGGTCGCCAAGCTCGGCAAGAAGCGCCCGAGAGACCCCCGTGATCGTCGCGAACACTCCGGCGACGACGATCGGATACATCGCGAATGAAATGAGCGCGGATAACCAGCGCGCGAAATAATCCTTGGTCACCTCGAACAGGGTCAAGAAGATCATCACTGGCGCAATGCCAATTAGCAGAGCGATCATGAGCCGGGACGCCACAACAATAAACGCCGCCAACCCGCCAAGAATCGAGAGCAGCAGAACCCCAAGTGTGTCAAGCAAGGCACCCGCCATCCAGTTCAGCTCAGATCCCGCAGCATTCAGATAGTCCCCGAGCGCTGCAATCAGTTCGTCAAATTCCTCTGCAAAGGTACCGGACGGACCAGGTGATCCGCCGCCGACAGAAGCCACAAGGGCGCCGGCAATGCTGTCAATTCCGTTCAGTATTGCTGAGGCAAGCGCATTGAACTGGACCCAGTTGGTCGCGAAGACCCCTATAAGTCCGACCTTCACGGCCAGCCAAAAGGCAGTTCGGCCGTCCATGGCGCGATACTGGTAGATCATGTTGATGAAGACCAGAATGACAACTAGTGTTGTGCCCAGAACCAGCAACGTGCCGACCGTTGCGGCGACCGCGCCGAATTGCGTCTCGGCAGCGGTATTGAGATAGCCTTCAGCGGTTTCCACGAAATAGGTGACGACACTCATGGAGACCTACCAGTTTCCGGTGGCTTCGCAGATAGGCATGGCTTCGCGTCGAAGCTCATTTGCTTGGCGTCGGTATGCGGAAGTCGCTTCCACGATGTCCCAGTATTCAGATGCTGCGAAATGCTCGACGTATACGCGTTCGGCTGCTGCCCAAGATGGATACCGCGTGGGACAGTCGCAGTTTTGCGAGTCTACGACGCGCTCCATGCTTTGAGCCCGATATATCTGTTGGATCAAAAGGCGCTTATAGGATTCGCGCACATTGATGTTCTGCATCCACTTCGGCTCAGGTGGCTGGTCTGGGCAAACATTTGGGTGGTTGTCGAGCGTCGGGATCAGGTTCCGCTCGGCTACGCCAGCAGTTGTGCCAAAGATCAAGAGCAGGCCAGCGACTGCAATAGCCCGTGTCATTCCGATGCCGCCTTCTTTGTACCAGTCTCACGCTTCAAGAAAGTGGTGTAGCCGTAGTCGCCGGCTTCGGCGGTGATAACCTCCCACCCTTCCGCGCCGCGCTCATTCAAAGCACGTCGCACCTCGTCGTAGTCCTTTTGCTTCTTCACCGGAAAGAACAGGATATCGTATTCAAAGGTCTTCATTGGGAAGCTCCGATCTCATTGGCGCCGGGGAGGTAGAATTCTGTGATGCCGCGTCGGCCGTCGTGGCGACCGGCCTGGATGATCACGTCGATGGAATTCTCGATGTACTGGATCATGTCGGTATAGGTCATCGGGATCTCGGTCTTGAGCGCCGCGATTGCGAGGCGCTGCACGGCAAGTTGCGGGGTTTCGGCGTGCAGCGTGGTCATGGACCCGCCATGGCCAGTATTGATCGCTTCGAGGAATGTCATGGCTTCCTTGCCGCGCACCTCGCCGAGGATGATCCTGTCAGGGCGCATGCGCAGCGTCGCGGTCAGAAGCACATCGGCGGTCTGGAACTCCGCGTCGCGATTGGCGATGAGGGTCACGGCATTTGGCTGGGTCGGCAGAAGCTCGGCGGCTTCCTCGATGGTGACGATGCGTTCTTCGGCAGGCACATGAGAGAGGATCTTGCGCGCGGCGACAGTCTTGCCGGTGGAGGTGCCGCCCGAGACGATCATGTTGAGCTTGTTGTCGACGCAAAAGGCCAGGGCATCGTCGATGACGCCCGCGGCCACCACCTCGCGCAGTTCGCGGGTTTTCTCGAGGCGGAGTTCTTCTAGCTTGCGTTCCTTGCCATAGAGGAAATCGAGCGCGATCCCGTCGAGCGGCAGGCTCGAGAAAAACCGCAGGCTGATCGACATGGCAGAGGGCACAGCGGGTGGCGTGATGACCTGCGCTCTGATCGGTCGCCCTTTGTAGGTGATCGAGACCGAGACGATGGGGCGGTCCTTGCTCATGGTGGTATTGGCGGAAGAGGCGATCTGGTTGCCGAGGTCTTTGACTTCTGTTGCGGTCAGCTTCTGGTCCAGTCTCCGCATGAAGTGATCGCCCTGGAATTCTCCCCAACAGCTGCCATCGGGGTTGATGCAGATCTCGATGACATCGTCGCGGGCGGCGGCGTCGATCCGATCAAGCGAGGTCTGGAGATAGCTCAGCGACATGGGCTCAGAGTATCTCCAGATCGCGGTCGACCATCACCGTGACGCGGGCGCCCTGGTCGACATAAATGACAGGACCGATCGAAAGGTAATCGCCAATCACGCTGTCCGTGGCATCGGCCAGATCATCGCCCACGTCTTCGAGCACGTCTGCGGTGGTCTCATCTTGAACGTTTGCAGCAGCGGCGCTTGGGGCTGCGGATATCAGGGAAATCAGCGCTGCCGAGCCAAAGCGCTCATCAAAGCGCGTGTCGACAAAGCCGGTCACGCCTGAGCGGCCAAGTTCATCGCCGCCGAAGGAGCTGATCTGGATGGTTTGATTGTCAGGCAGGATGATCCGATCCCAGGCGATCGTGACCCGGCGCTGCGCGATATCAACGCCCGAACGATAGCGCCCGATGAGACGGGACCCGCGCGGGATCAGGAGACGAGAGCCGTCGAAGCTGTAGACATCTTCGGAAACGACGGCACGGGTTTGGCCGGGCAGGGAGCTATCGAGGGCAGTTTCCATGACGGCCTGGATCATCGTGCCCTGAATGATGGTGTTGGACGGATTTGCGATGACCTCGGCTTGCGTGACGGAAGTGGGCAGCGCACCGTTCAGCACGAAATCCGTCACATCGCCAAAGGTTCGCTCTGTCAACGCCGTCTCATTTGCGCCGGAGGTGCCACCAAAGGCGATAGTGGGCGAGGCGATGCGGCGCTCCTGAAACGCGCGCTCCTCAGTTGCGCGGCGCTCAAGTTCCGCGAGCCGTCTTGCTTCCTCTTCGCGGCGGAGCCGCTCTTCTTCCCGCGCGCGCAACTCGTCCTCTGTGGGCCCAATGGGCGCGGGGAGGGGGCGATTGGCTTCGAGCTGCGCGAGTTCGAGGTCCATGCGGAGTTGCTCCAGCTCGCGATCGCGCGCGGTAAGCTCATCTCGAAACTGCTGTTGCGCGGCTTCTGACGCTGCTTGCAGCGCCGCGATTTGGGCTGTCAGCGCATCGATGGCTTCTGCGGCAGCCGTGTCTTCCTCGACCACCGGTTCGGGCGCGTTGCGCAATTCCTCGATCTGGGCCTGAAGGGCGGCGAGTTGCGCCAAAAGCTCGGCGTTCGGTTCCACCGGGTCTGGTGCGACCAGAACGACTTCGGGCTCCGGTGGGGGGAGGGTTTCGATGGCACCGAACCCGTCTCCTTCGTTCTGGAACACGTCCGGTGTGGCCGTGGGCAGGGCCTCCTCTTCTTCTGGTTGGGACAGGAGATAGAGCAGTGCACCGCCGGCGCCGATCACGAGGACGACGACCAAAGCGAGCAGCGGTGAGCGCCGTGGGGCAGGAGGCGAACCTGCGCCTTTGCCTTGCTCGAGGGCTGCGAGACGTTTCTCGAGGTCCGCGTTTCCGGTGTCGCTCATGAGCCCACCCCCGCAGGCGGTGTGGCCTCTATACAGACCACCTCGTCACCGATCCGCAGAACCCATTGCCTGTTTACCCCGGAGACCCGGATCACGCCGTCCTCGGTGGCTTGTGTGTTGACCGTCCGTTCGCGACCATTCGCGTAGCGAAAGATCGCCGGCACCGGCGCGTTCCGCGGAAATTCGAAGTACGTGAAGGTCCCATCGTCCCAGACGCGGGTTGGGGTGAACTCTGTGCGCGCACTTGCCCCGTAATTGTAGTTCGGCGCTTGGGTCGCGATGGCACGTGTGGGCCGTGCATTGTCGTCCGGATAGCGGAACTGCACCACGTAGAAGGTTGGGCTGCGGACCTCCTGGACGTTGAAATAGTAGCTCCGCCTGTTCGTGTAGACGGTCACGTTGGTATGGACACCGCGCGCGACGGGTTTGATCGCGAAAGCTTGCCCGCCCGGCACGCCGTCGATCTCGAAGCCCTCCGTGTCGCCTGCGATGATCGAGCGGATGCTTTCGCCCTCGCCGAACTCGATGGTAGTCACATGGGTGAGTGAGACGCTGAGGCGGTAGACCTGACCTTCCTGGTAGGTGGCCAAGCGCACGCGATTGTCGTTGGGACCGCCACGCGGGATGGCTTCGGCGAAGGCAAAGACTGGCAGCAGGGCAAATATGCCAGTAACAACGAACTTTCTGATCAAACTAATTTTCCAATCTGTCGGAGCGGATGGAATATTCGAGCACGGTGAAGCCGAAGGGGTTCGTCCAGACCTCATCGATGGAGCGGCGGGTCTCGGGGCGGAACTCGAAGAGAAGCGTGGCGGTGAAAAGGCCGGTTTGGACTCCGTTGATGGATGTCAGGCGTTTGCGCAGGCGGACCGTGGCGCGGTTGGTACCGATGCGATTGATGCTGAGGATTTCCACGTCGAGCCGGGCATTCGGGCCATAGACCGTGGGCGGATAGTTCTCGTTGGCGCTGTTCCAGATCTGGCGCAATCCGCTCTCGGCCGCACCGTCCGAGCGACGCAGAACACTGCGGATGCGCAGATCATTGTCGAGCTGGTTATAAACCTCGCGGTCGGTCACATAGCGGAAGACCTCCGCCTCGATGACCGCCTGGTTGGCTGTGACCGAAGTCGCGCCCACGGATGCCTCGGGCAGGGCAAAGCCGGTGGCGGGATCATAGGGAACGACCACAGGCGGCGGATCGACATCGAGAATTGAGACAGCCGCCGCGCTCAGGCAACCGAGGATGCCGAAGATGAGCCCGATGAGCCCAAGGCGCTGCCAGAGCCGTTCGCGGCGCAGGGCACCATAGACCAGTTCTTCTTCGATGATGTCCTGTTCACTCGCCACGCGTCACACCCAAGTCAGTCTGCACGCAGGTCGGGCAGCGTGAAGTCCATGAAGCGCTGCTCCTCGGCGATGGTGGCGGCATCGATCACGCCTCCGGTGCCGTCGCCTACCGTTTGCACGGCTTCGAGCTGCCACATGGCCACGAGCGCGATCGCCAGTTCCGCCGTGACGCGTGTGTTGAGATCGATGCTTTCCTTGAGTTCATCCATGTCATCGATCAGCCCGACGAGCCGGTCGACGCGTTCCAGCGACTGGCCGGCATCTTCATAGCTGTTCTGGGCCGCGGCTGAGACGAGCGCGCCGGTCGTGGCTTGCGTGGCCACGCGGTTGGCCCCTGGATTTCCGCTGGTGGCCATCTCGGAGAGGGTGTCATCGTCAAATCCGAGATCGGCCAAGACCCGATCCATCTGAGTTTCGATCTCGCCCGCACCGGAGCCAGAGAGGCCGGAGAAGTCTCCGGTCTTGATGGCTTCAATGGTGGCGAGGATGTCTCCGAACTCCTGATCGAGCAGGCCGTTCAGCTCGTCCTCCATCTCGGTGCGGATGATTTCCGGGAGTTCGGCAAGGCGGGTGAGCGCTTCGTAGGTCCGTTGCAATTCGCCAAGTTGTTCCGTGAGTGTGGCAAGCTGTTCGCGGAGCTGCGTGAGCTGCTCGTTTTGCAGGATCTCGTCTTCGATCATCTGCCGGAGCTGCTGGATGTTTTGTGCGATGTTCTGGGTGTCGACGACGGGTACGCCTTGCGCCAGGGCGGTGGACGGTGTGCCGAGATGCAGGCCAAACCCAAGTGTCGTGGCCAATGCCGTCCTCATGAGTAAATCTCTCATCAGTCTATCTCCCTGATCGTGAATTCTATGAACGCGCCTTCGGCCATACGGGCGCTGGCCTGGGCCAGTTCCTCGGCGGAGAGCACGCGGGTGCACGCCGCCTGCAGCCGAATACGCGCGGCGACGAGGCGCACGAGTTCGGCGCGGGCATAGGTGTTGAGTGCGATGCTCTCCTGCACATCTTCGGTCTCGGAAATCCGCTCGACGATGTCTTGGATGCGTAGGGCGGCTTGTCTGATCGCGGCGGGCGCGTTGTTGCCATAATAGGCCGCGCCATGCCCGGTGATCGAGAGGTTCGCATTGGCCAGCAACGCGGGGTCGATCGTGCCGAGCGCTTCGATCCCGCCGATGCGGCTCAGGTAGAGATTGTAGCGTTCGGGGATGACCTGGACGTAATGCTGTGTCTCGGCGAAGGGTGGGACGCCGCCATATTCAAAGACCCGGCCCGGCCCCGCGTTATAGGCGGCAAGCGCGTTGATGATATTGCCGTCGAAGGTGTTGAGCTGGGCCGCGAGATAGCGCGCGCCGCCATGCACTTGCAGGTAGGGGCTATCATAATATTCCGGGTTGATGCCGAGATCGCTGGCGGTGCCGGGCATAATCTGGGTGAGGCCGAAGGCGCCTACGGGCGAGCGGGCACCGATGGTGAAACGGCTTTCCTGCCAAATGAGGGCCTGCAGCAGGGCGCGCCATTGGACCGGAGAAAGGCCCGCGCGGCCAACACCGGCAAACCCGCTGGTCTCTTGGGCCACGCGGATGATGAGTTGCTCGATGTTTGCCGCCGCATCTCCGAACATCTGTGCGCCGCCGGGATTGGGATCGATCTCACCCGTGCCATAGACCGCCTCGACGGAACGGTCGGGATCGCCGCTGCCGCTTTCCAGCCCGGAGACCATGGCCGGCAGACCCTGGCCGCCAAAGCTTGTCTGGGCATCGAGGATGCGTTGCAAGGTTTCGAGTTGCTCCCGTTCGATCTCGGCGATGAGTTCGCGCACGGCAAGCTTGTCTGCCTGGATCGCAAGATCGGACTCGCGATCGCTGGTCTCGACGATATCGCGCGCGGTCAGCCCGCTGTCATTGGTCGGCACACCTTGGGACAAGGCGAGACCGGGCAGCAGGCAAAGCGCGAGGATATGGGGCAGCTTAGATCTCAACGTCACCCTCCGGTGCGTCGAGAGGCGTGAAGCTGCAATCCGGTGCTGTGGGCGCCGTCGAGGCCAGGAAGGTGAAGCAATTGGCCTGCGGTTCCTGGTACTGGGCGCAGGAGGCCAAAGCGCCGAGCGCGGCGAGAAGCAACAAAATGCGTGTCATGAAAGTCTCCAGAAGTCTGGGCGGTCGCGGTAATCAGCGCCGACGAGCGCCTCGCCTTTTTCCATGCCGCCGAGGATGGTGAGATTGGCTCCGAGGGCGCTGAGATCTGCATCAACAACGATGGAGCCCTGATCATCACGGATGAGCGCGAGGCGGCTGTCGCTGCCGGTGTTGAGAAGCACGTCGAGTTCCTTCTTATAGAGGTTCAGCATCGCGTAATCGGACGCATGGGCGCGGATGTTCGGAAGCAGGATTTGTGTCGGCACCGCCTCGACGATGGTCTTGCCGGTCCGCGTACGCTCGAGCTGGCTCGTGTATTGCGTCATCATCACCGCAACGGTGTTTTGCTTGCGCGCAGTGACCAGCCAGTTCGAGAGCCGCTCGGCGAAATAAGCGTTGTCGAGCGCTTTCCAGGCCTCGTCGATGACGATGATCGTGGGACGGCGGTCCTCGATCTCGCGCTCGACCCGGCGGAAGAGATAAGAGAGGACGGCCATGCGCTCCTTCTCGGCCTCGCTGTCGAGAATACCGGTGAGATCGAAGCCGACCACATCGCCTTCCAGCGAGAACGTGTCTTCAAGCGTCTGCCCGAAGATCCAGCCGTAGCGGCCGTCTTCTGTCCATTCGAGCAGGCGCTGGTGGAGATCGCCGCCATCATCGGTCGAGACGAACAGTGACGCGAAATCCCGCCAGTTCCTCAAAGCCGGATTCGTGGCCTGCGCGTTCTGGCGCACGACTTCCTGAATGCGGTTGGTCTGGGCGGGCGTGAGCGGCTTGTCGGCGCGATAGAGCAGGGTCGCCAGCCAGTCCGACAGCCAGGCGGTGCCACGCGCATCGGTTTCCGTCCAGAGCGGATTGAGGCCCGTGGGCTGCCCGGCCTTTAGCGATGCATAGCGCCCGCCATTGGCGCGGACCGCCATCTCCATACCGAGACGGTAATCGAAAACGAAGATCCGCGCCCCTGCTCGACGGGCCTGCGTCATGAGGAATGCCGAGAGGACCGACTTACCTGACCCGGGCCGCCCCATGATCAGCGTATGCCCGCTGGTCGGTTCCTTCTCGGGGCTGCCTTGCTCGTGATAGGAAAATCGGTAGGCGCTTTGTTCCGGGGTGGGCAAATAGGTAATGACCCGGCCCCAGGGGGTCTTCTCAGCAGGCTTGCCAAGTTGAGTCCGATGAAACGCCGCGAAATCTGCGAAGTTGCGATTGGTGATCGCGCTGGCACGCACGCGCTTGGGCTGGTTGCCGGGATGCTGGCTGAGGTAATGGGCCTTAGCTGCCACCCTCTCGCCGATCATCTTTACACCTTCGGCGGCCGCGGCGTTCACGATCTCGGCGCTGAGGGTTTGCAGCTCGTCAAGCGTCTCACAGAAGATCGTCACCACCATGTGGTGCTCGCCAAAGCTCTGGCGCTTGGCCTCGAGATCATCGGCGGCGATATCGAGGGCTTCCATGAGCGACAGGGCGGCGTCCTGGCTGGCCTGCATCTGGCGCTTCTGGCGCTTGATCCGGCCCGCCATGAGGTTTGAATTGATCGGTGTGAAGGAATGCGTGACGATCATGTCGACCGGCAGGTTCAGCATGTCGAACATCGTGCAGGAGGTGGCTTCGGAATATTCCCCGACGGTAAAGCTCTTGCCGTAGCGGTGGCCCACGACGCCTTCGGAAAGCTCGAAGTGATCTCCTTGAAACGTCACTCGCGTGTTGGCGACGTTGAATGACAGAAAGCCGTAGGTATTGGCGGGATAAAGCGGCAATTCCTGGCCGGTGTTGAGCGCCCCCAGAAACCCGATGAGTTCGCCGCTTTCGGCCGATAGCACGCGCGGGTTTAGTTCGGTCAGGCCAGACAGGAATACGCTCACGGCCTCGCCCAATCGGCGAAGGCGTTTCTCGGTTGCCTCCTTCAGCCGGTCCGGGGCGCTGCGATTGAGGAAGGGCAGAACGCTCTTGGGAGGCGGGCGGTGAATGACCGTGAGGGTCAGGGTTTTGTCGCGTAGGCCGCTGCTCTCGAGTTTCGCGCGCCACAGGCGGTCAACTTCTCTGGCAAAACTGTCCTCGCGCACTGGCTCGAGGTCCGGCGTGATCGCTTTCGAGACCTTGTGGACGTAGTAGCTGAACTCCGGTCCCAGCTGCGCGATGATCCGGGCAAAGAGCGCCGTCACCTTGTCGAGATAGGCATCATCCGTCGTGTAGCTGTTGACCCCGTCGAGCCGGATGCACTGGAAAAGCTCGTTCACCCGCGTCCGCACCGTGCGGTCATCGACCAGGCTGACGTAAGGAAGCATATGCGCAAGGCGGGTTTCGCGCGCATACCAGTCCGGCGTCATGGTCCGAGTATCGAGGGCTTCATTCAGAGCCGTATTAGGGCGCATAGCTGTCCCCACCGTGAATGCTGCGGTACCGCGTCGGCGGTGTCTCCTGCAGCGCCGTCATTATCACGTCGATGAAGCGCGGGTCCCAATCCGCAGCCTTCCAAAGCACGGGATAGAGCAGGGCCGCCACGCCCAGCACCGCGATGTGCTGGACCCAAACAAAGAGCAGCACCGAGCCAAAGAGCCAGACCATCGCGTACATGATGGGCAGGCCCAAAAGCTTGGGCGGTCGCACGAGGCCGAGAAAGAGGGGCGAGCGCTCAGCCACCGGCAAAGACCGCGGCAACGATGGTGGGGGCGGCGGCGACACCGGCGATGCCAACAAGCACCCAGAGCGCCTGGCGCAGATCGATGATGTTGAAGAACCAGCTCAAGAAAACGCCCAGCACGGCGAGCGTCGCGATGACGACGCCAAGCGGGCCGGTCAACGCATCGACGATACCCTGTAGAAGGCTCTGAATCGGCGAGAGATCGATGCTTTGCGCCAGTGCCGGTTTGGCAATGAGCAGGAACAGCGCCAAAGAGGCGACGAATAGGTTTGAAATCTGTCTCATGAATTTGATCCTTCCAATCGGGCCACGACGGCCATGACACGGGCCACGTGGTTCTGGGTTTCTCTGTAGGGGGGGATGCCGCCATACTGGCTTACGGCCTCGGGTCCGGCGTTGTAGGCTGCGAGGGCAAGGCGCGGATCGCTGAACGTCTCCAGCATCATCGCAAGATAGCGGGCGGACCCGTCGAGGTTCTGCAACGGATCGCGCGGGTCAACGCCAAGGTCGCGCGCCGTCGCGGGCATCAATTGACCAAGGCCAATGGCACCGGCGCTCGAGACCGCATCCTGCCGATAGGCGCTCTCGACTTCGATATTGGCACGGTAGAGCGTCAGCCAATCACGAACCGAGAGATCCGTGCGCCGCAGCCCGGGATGCCCGACGTAACGAAGGGCGGTAGCCTCGATGGCCGCCAGAACATCGACGCGGGGCAGGGGAGCGGGCCGCGCTAGTGATGCCATCTGGATTTCGTCTGACCCAAGGTCAGTCTCACCGAGGATTGCCAGTTCATCAGCAGCGGACCCCTGGCCGATGCCGTCATTGTAATTGCGGGCAAATCTGTCCTGAGAGCGGGACGGGGTCAGTGAGCCATCGCTCTCCATGACCAGCACCATCTGCGCAGTGGCGGGACCCGTCAGGAACCAGAAGAGAAAGAGACTACTTGCTGCCGCCCGTGTCGGTTGCAGCCAGTTTGTGCGTCGTCCGCTGGCCTTCCTCGAGCGGCACATCGGCATGGGAGAAGCCGATCCCGATGAGAAAGGACACCACGCCCGTGATGGTTTTGAACTCGCGGATCTTGATGTCGTTATAGGTCGTTCGGGTACGGGCTGTGACCAGCAGCTTTTCCACGCCCTCGTCAGAGACGACACGCATGATCCAGACCCCATAATAGCTGGGGCCCTTCTTGTGTGCCGACTTCTGGCACAGGATTTCAGCGCTATAGCCACTTTCCACGAGTTCGCGGAAACGTGCTTCCGTAACCACATTTGGTGCTTCGATGTCCCAGTTCATGGCCCGGCTCACGCTTTCTTCAAACACGCAACGACCGGGCATTCCCACTTGAAGCCCAGAGTTACGATAGTATATCATTAACCGCAAGATATAATGCGGCAGATACGGCTGTATCTCAGTTACTCAAACTCTAGGCACGGCCATTGGCGTCTATCAAGGAAAATAGGGGTTTCAGAAACTTGCGGTTGAACCGATGGGTGAAGATGCAGGCTGTGGCCTTGCTGATGCTCGCTCCGGTCGCAAGCCAGGCTGGGTCATGCCTCGCCCCGGTCCGGCCATTCGTTCCAAGCGATTCGCAGGCCGCCCGGGATTATGCCGACATCATCCGACGGGACTTTGAGGTCTACATCACGGACATCCAGGACTACTTCCGCTGCCTCGAGCAGGAGCGTGCGCGCGCCTTCGAAGAAGCCCGCGAAGTCAGTCAGGACTACGGTCGGTTTCTCGAACTGGTGGGGGATTGATGGGCCACTGGGCATGCACCAGACTTGCATCCCTTGGAAACCAGACGCCGATAACACCCTCATATATCTACTTTTTAGATAACAGATTTCATCCGCTAGCGACGTCACAAAGGGTATGTGACGCGTGGCGACAACAATCAGAAGCAAAGGTCAGGAGGCTCTGTGCCAGGCGTTGGTCGACGCCCGGAATAAAGCAGGACTCAGCCAGAAAGAATTGGCGGTCAAACTTAGACATCACCAGTCATTCGTGGCCCGTGTCGAAAGCGGAGAGCGCCGGATCGACGTTGTCGAGCTCATCCAATTGTCGCGTGCCGTCGGATTTGACCCCTTCGAGATTTTGGCGATCGTCGAAGCCGCCACGGAGCCCGACCATAAGATTTGAGAACAAAGTAATTTTGGGGCGTACCGCATTGGACGTCCCCATGTGAAGTGAGCTCCTTCAAGGAAGAGTAGTCAGCCAACATCCACCAATTGCGTCATGCTGTGCAGGCGAAGCCTTGGAACACGATGCCGCGATTGCAGCGCCAAAGTGCAGGAAGTCAGTAAACAGTGGACGATGATAAAGGTGAAGGCGTTGCAATTGCCAATCTGATCGGGACCGATGGGTGCAGCGTAGTTGGTTGGGTGTATCGCTGGACTACAGGCACTTATGCGGTGATGTGGGACATCCATGGGCCCCAGCCGGTATCGGAAACCCGGCCGGATCTGACTGAGGAACAGAAACAGGAAATTGACTTCGACGCGCTCACACGGATCGGAAGAGACGAGGGCGGGTGAGGAGTGAGAGCCCGTAGTGTTTGCCGAAATGCCTAATAGCCTATGGACCGCGACGTATATGCGGTGCCGTCGTAAATTCAAAGGAGCCGGGTTCCGTGGCCAGCCAATGCAGCGGTAGGTCAGTAGTTTACCTGCTCAAACCCATAATTGCCCTCATAGTCACGCCAATCGACGAACACGGAACGGTGATAGATGCCGGGGCAATTCTGGCCCCAGCGTTCGAGACCGACATGGTCGGCTGGTAGGGCGGCTATGGAAGACCTCTGCCAGGCGAAGTCACCTTGGATGCCATAAGTGCCGAGGACCACGGTGGCGCTACGGTTGCAGTCACCATCACGACCGGATTCGTGCTGTCGGGCATACCGGACATCAAAGACTCGGATGGATCGTACGAAGTTGAATTCAGGTCCGCTAATGTCGATGTCCGCGCGGTCCTGAACAAGCCGAAGGGCCCTATCGGCGCGAACAAGGTCATCTGGAGCTTCTGGAGTGCGCCAAGCAGCCTCAATTGGGTCAGCGGCATCGCGCGCTGGAAAGGATTGTCGCGGTCCAGTGTTGTTGTTCTGGAAGAACGCTTCAAAGATGCGTTCTGCACTGCTTGGTGCTGGGGCAGTCTCATAGGAAACACCCATAGGACAGCGCCAGATTTGTAGCGGCGGTTCCACCGGCCATGGCGTAATGCGTCGGATGAATTCGGCTCGAGCTCTGGCGCATGGCACGGAAGCAGGCCAGCCACCAGACAGGCACAGTAGGATCGCGCAATCGATCGGGTATGTCTGCGCGCGGGCGGGCATCGGCAGTAAAAGGCCTGTCACAGTTAAAGCGACTGCGACCGAGGGGAGGAGCTTCTTGAGTAGATGACGCATGCTGAGGACCCTCTGTGACAGGCTTCAGCATACATACGAAAATATACTATCGCAACACTAAGTATAACGGCGCATAATGAAGTTTATGTAAAATAGTTCGAGTTCTTGTTCGATTTTATCGTAACTACCTCGGTTCACATGAACCGGCTTGGAGCGCCTTGGTGGCCAGGCTCATGAACTGTTCTTGTTCCGTCTTTTCGTCAAGCACGGGCTCAACGCCTCTAGAATTTCCGAGGTCAGTCAGGCGCTTCGGGTGCCACGCGCCCCACTCTATTTCTTCATGGCGCTCAGTTGTGCCTTGTCCGCGCTGGCCTCACTGGCCATCGCTTTCACCGGCCCGATGGTCGATCCCGAAGACACCCACGCGGAGGAAGCGCTATGATCGTTGGCTCCATCGCCATGGCTGCGGCCATTCTGCTGGCCTTCCTGCGGGTTCCGCTCGCCTTTTCCCTGCTTGCCATCTCGGTTGCCGGGATCGGATTTGCCATCAACTGGAATATTGCGTTTCAACTTCTGCCACTTACGATTTCGGACGCTGTCCTGTCTTACGATCTCGCGGTCGTGCCGATGTTCATCCTGATGGGCAACGTGATCTCGAAGACCGGCATCGCACACGACCTGTTTCGAGCCGCCTATGGATTTGTCGGCCACGTTCGGGGTGGTCTGGCTCTGTCGACAATGGTGGCCTGCTCCGGGTTTTCCGCCGTCTGCGGCTCCAGCTATGCGACGGCTGCCACCATGGCAAAGGTCGCCTATCCGAGCATGAAGAAGTACAATTATTCTGACGAGTTGGCTGCCGGAACAATCGCAGCCGGAGGCACCCTGGGCATTCTGATCCCGCCCTCGATCATCATGGTAGTTTACGGAATTCTGACACAGACGAATATCGGCGACCTGTTCATCGCCGGAGTGATCCCCGGCCTTCTTGGTCTTGCGTTTTACATGCTGGCTATCCGGTTCGTCGCTGCGCGAAACCCCAGCCATGCGCCGCAGGGCGAAAGAACGCCCTGGCCCGAAAAACTTCAGGCCCTCTCAGGGATCTGGCCGTTCCTGCTGCTGTTTGGCCTGATTATCGGTGGGCTCTATGCCAAGCTCTTCACACCTACCGAAGCAGCAGGCATGGGCGCGGGCCTCGCGATCCTGATTGCGACCTTTCACGGGCGCCTGACGTGGAAAGTGCTGCGCAGGGTGATCATCGACACCGCCTATACATCGGTGTCGCTCTACACGGTCCTGTTCGGCGCGCTGATGCTTTCCAAACTGCTGACCTTGTCCGGGCTGGCGGCGGGGGTCCTTGCTCTTGTCCAGTCCACGGGCCTCGAAGGCTATGCATTGATCTTCGCAATCATGCTCGTGTTCCTCGTGCTCGGCTGCGTGATGGACTCCATGGCGATCATCCTGATTTTCGTCCCGCTCTTTGCGCCCATCGTTGTCGCTCAAGGGTTCGATTTGGTCTGGTTCGGCATCATCGTGATCGTGGTGACCGAGATCGCACTGGTCACGCCGCCCGTCGGAATGAACGTGTTCGTTCTCAAGGCCGTCTTACCCGACGTTCCGGTAGTTCGGATTTTCAAAGGCTTGGTGCCGTTCATCGCGGTCGATGTCGTCCGGCTTGCCTTACTGGTCGCCTTCCCGGCGATCACGCTTTGGCTGGGTACGACGGTTGGCTAACAGCAAAACGCAAGTTCGACGGCGGGTGAGCCTGATCCTTCGCTTCCCGCCAACTTGCGTTGGTATCACGACTGCGAAAGCACCGCTAGAAAGCCATATCCCTCAAAAGGCGATGACGACGTAGTTCCGACCGAAGCTCCTGAAAAATTGAGTCTCATCGGTCGAATTTGTAAGCGGTTCTGACGCTTCACAGAGAAGACCGGAAAGATGGACTCAAAACCGTTCAAAGGAATACTATGATCCGAGCAGTGATCACCCAGGTCAAAGACCAGACTGACACGAAGCGCGCCGGAAGGCGCGCTTTTATTGAAAGTTCTGTCAACTCAGCGTGATCTTGAAGCAGGCTTTCTTTCCGTTTTCAAATTCATACGCCAGTTCTGGCGAGCTTTGAGACAAAGCCAATTCGACCTGCGAGATGCGGTTTCACAGCAATTGTAAGGTCGCGGGTTGGACACATCGACTGGCATGGACGAGCTTGAACCGGTCTCCCTAGTTCGGGTGAAAGATGAAGGACCGCATCGACACCGATCCGAGATCGATGGCATCGGTCAAAAAAGTCAGGTCGTCACGCGTATCTGAAGCGCCCGCTATTGTCAGCGCTGGCAAGTAATGATCCACCGTCGGATGTGCCATGATTAGAAGCGTGCCCAGCTCTTGCGCATTCGCGAGCGCGCCGAAATCCCGGTCCGAAAGACGGTCGGCAAAAAGCGCATCAAATTCCTGCGCGAAATCCTGCGGGGTGCCGCCCCGGCGCATGGCGCGCAGATTATGGACGACATTGCCCGAGCCCAAGATGAGAACGCCCCGGTCCCGCAGGTCCGACAGGGCGCGGCCAATCTCCAGTTGGTGGCCAAGCCCGCGGCTCATATCGATCGAGACTTGGAAGACCGGCACATCGGCCTCGGGGTAGAGATATTTCAGGACAGCCCAGGCGCCGTGGTCAAGACCCCAGGTCTCATCCCCGGCGGCGCGGTGACTGTTCAGAAGCGACACCACTTCGCGGGCCAGATCGGGTTGCCCGGGTGCCGGATATTGCTCTTTGTACAGCGCCTCCGGAAACCCGTAGAAGTCGTGGATTGTGCGCGGCATGGCCGAGACATCCACAAGCGTAGTTCCGTTGGTCATCCAATGTGCAGAGACGACGAGGATCGCCCTGGGTCGTGGCAGGCTCTGGCCAAGTGTTGCCCACGACCGGCTGAACGGGCCGTCTTCGATCGCATGCATCGGACTTCCATGCCCAAGAAAGACGACCGGCATCCGGTCGGAGGGCGCGAAACGTTCCTTTAATTCTTGTAAGCTGAGTGACAGCATGATGGTCCTCTTTCGTTGGTCACCGAGCGGCCGCTTGGCCGCCCGGATGTTATGAGTTTCTCAGGCGAATTGGCCGAGAGCTCTCTGCAGGGCCGGTACCTTTAGGGCGAATGCACCGCTGCCGAGAGATGCAATCGCACCCTGCACGACGGTCCAGTAGACCGGGAACTCCCAGCCGCCGCCCTCGGCCGAGAACAGCCAGCCATTGCCAGCATGAACCCAGGTTGCCCCCAGAAGCACCGGGATCAGCGCCAGTGAGACAAGACGCGTGCCAATGCCGAGGATCAAAGCGACGCCGCCGACGATCTCGGCAAAGATCGTAAGATAGGCCAGAAAACCGGGCAGGCCGAGGCTCTCGAAATAGCCGACGGTTCCGGCGACGGTGAAGACGCTGATCTTCAGCCAGCCATGTGCGAGAAAGAGCGAACCGCTCGCGACGCGAAGTGCGAAGGCGGCATAATCAGAGTTTGCGTGCGTGGTCATATCCGTGTCCTATTGTTGAAAGCCGCCCGGGGACAGCCTGTCTGTGAGGGAACATACGCCTTGCAGATAACTCTCAAAATGACGAATATAGCGAATGACCTTCCACGTTTTGTTCGCAATAGTCACATGGACCTTTTCGATCAGCTCCGCGCATTTGTCGCCACCGCGCAGTCCGGCTCCTTCACAGGAGCGGCAACTCAGCTGGGCATTTCGAACCGATTGACCTCAAAGTATGTGGCCGAACTCGAGCAGCGCCTCGGTGTGCGGCTCTTTCAGCGCACAACCCGCAAAGTCGGCCTGACACCGGCCGGGTCGGACCTTCTGTCCCGCGCCCCTGCCCTGTTGGACGATCTCGACGACTTGCTGGCAGATGTCTCGGACTCCTCAAAGGGGTTGTCGGGAGTTGTGAGGATTTCCGCTCCGATCACGTTCGGCGAAGTCTACATTGCGGGAATGCTGGCGCGGTTCGCCGAAGTTCACCCAGGGATCACCATCGACCTCAGATTGAGCGATGCCTTTAGCGACCTTGCTGCAGAGGGGATCGACCTTGCCTTCCGGATTGGTCGCTTCGACATTGCCTCACTCAAAGTCCGACGACTGGGCACGTTCGAGAGCCTGCCAGTCGCCAGCCCGGCCTACCTCGCGCGGGCGGGGCGCCCGGACGCCCCAAGCGATCTTTCCGAGCACAGCTGCATCGTTGATACCAACCGCAGGAACCCCAAGCGTTGGGTCTTCGACCATAGCGACACGCAGGTCGTCACTCAGGTCGAAGGCCGGTTTCACGTCAATTCAGCCAGTGCCGCCGTCGATCTGGCCCGCCGCAGCTTCGGGATCGCCTATGTTCCAAGTTTCGCCCTGCGTGGTGCGCTCGACAGCGGCGACCTGGTTAGGGTACTGGAAAGCCACACCGGGGACCGCGGCGACGTCGCTGCCGTCTACCTTGAAGGGCGCACGCTGCCTCGAAAGGTGCGCGCGATCATCGATTTTGCAGTATTGGATATCGGGATTACAAGATCAATTTAGAATGCGCCCGATTCTCCGAAACCATGTGAGAGTCGACCAAAATGAATGGCAAGATTGAAGCAACGGCTAGATCGAGATCCGCCATATCCTGAACCGTCCTTGCCCTGTCACTTCGCGGATCAAGTCACTCTCTTCCATCCTGGCGAGGTTCCGTTGGACAGCCGCGCGACTTGCGCCTGTTAAGGCCTCCGCCATCGGGGCCGACACCAAAGACCACTCTGTCAATACCGAACGGAGAACCAACGGTGTCGCGTTGCCGTTAAATCTGCGACGCGAGGGAGTGGGCAAAACTTGAGGGTCATGCGGCTGCTCTTTGGTACGCGCCGGTTAGCCGACCGTCGAGAACGGCGGCGCGGACAACGGCCACGCGGTGTGCTCCCTTTGGCGACCATCTCATTCGGCGGCGCTTTCCCATGCGGGTGTTGCCGATGTCGTCTACGCAGCCCTCTGCACGGGATGAGGAAATCGGAAGACCCCTGCGATGCCGCCAGCGATAGTTAGTCAGGTTGTCGATATTGTTCGCAAGGTATGAATAGAGTTCGCGGCACCGAGCTTGCACCCGCCGCGCTGCTTCAGACGCCAGGCGGTCATCTGTAGCCAGCCGCGCGCAATCGACCATCAACCATTGCAGACCGGGTTGTAGCCGTTAGAACTTTTCCATGCCACAGGTACCATCGCAGCGTTTCGGCCGGACGTTTGAACAGCACCGGAATACCGGAGAAGCTTCTGATCTGCAGCAGGCCCTTTACGGCGTTCTCGACGTGCTGAATACGCATCGAGATATGCCACCAGTCGAGGATGTGGCGGACCTTTCCGCCAACGGCATCGCGCACGAGGTTCGGCAGGGCGGGTTCCCCATCCGAAATCACCGTGACGGTTTGTTTCTGATCCCAACCGAGAGCCCTCAAGTCCTGGCGAAGCTGGCAGGCGGGTGACAGCACCGCCTGCGGAACAAGGCCGAAGCGGCGACAGTTATTGAGGCTCTCGATCTTTCCCACCACAACATCGAGGTGTATCTTCTGGTATTCCGGTCGGCATCGGCTATGCGCGCCGTCTAAGAAAACCGTCAACTCAGGCGCATCTTCGGCGGCCCCCGTGACGACCGGCTCAGTCTGCGGACTGTCTCCGATGTCCCGGGCGACTTTGCCAAGACGGTTCCGCACCGAAGTATTCACCTGCTTCGCACAAGGCAGGAAAGTTTCCAGGATGCGCGCCGCTTCCCGGAAGGAATGACGCGCTCCAAGTTCGGCCTGAGGGCGTCGCAGTTCCGGGGTCGACCGATCCGGGAAAAAGTGAGCGAGAGGCGAAAGCGGCCCGCCCAGGACGTCGTCCGATCTGGCATTGCAGCCGCAGCGGCGAATGCGTGGGGCCTTGACCTGGAACCTGCCAAAGAGCGTGTCGAGCACCCTCGACCGATGATCATGGATGGCTCGCACCCTGCCGCAGTCGGGACAAATCCTGCTGGCTTCGGAAATTTCCTCGATCTGGTCGAGCAGGATCGCATTCTGCAATTGTCCCAGGATTTTCTTGGCATCTTCGAGCAACAACCCGAACCCCTCAGGCTGCGCACGCCGAAACGGGCGGCACAAACGACCGAGACGACGCCTCTTTGTGGTTCCGTTCTCAAAGGTCGTCTCGACAATAATCCGCACGTCCATGGCAGTTCCCCTCTTAGTGAACCACCAGCATACACATACACCCCCAAGTTTTGCCCACTCCCGGTCAACCTGACCAAGGCCGCGGGGCCGTGACCCCCCTGCCCTGCTGCAACAAACCGCACCCTAGAACGGGTTCTCGATCGTCACCCCCGTCGGCGCGAAATCACTGACATTTCCGGTGACAACGGTTGCAGCATGCCGCAGCGCCGAGGCCGCGATCATCAGATCAGCGCCTGCGTGACCGATCTCTGCCGACAACCGGCCCCAGATGCGTGCGTCCTCGGCATCGAACGGCAACAATCGGTCAGAAAACAGCAGGACGGTCCGATCAAGCCAGGAACGAAGATCGCGCGCAAAACCGGGATCGCGCACCTCCTGCTGGCGGATGCCGCGCTCGATTTCGCCAATGGTGATGACGCTCAGGAAAAGATCCTGTTCCGATTTACCCTGCAACCAGGCAGCCACCCTTGGTGCACGGTCCGGGCGGCGGACCGCTGAAATGACGTTGGTATCGAGTAGAAACATCAGAAGGATACGTCCCGCGGCTTCGCCTCAGCTCGTTCGACATCACCCCCCGGAAAGGCCATCAGATGCTCCGCAAAGCTCTCGCGCGCTCTCACGGCCCCATCAACCAGCCTGTGGTATTCATCCGCAGACAGGATGACCACCGCAGGCTTGCCGCGACGTGTGACTTCTTGGGGCGTCCCTGCCAGCGCGGCATCGACAACCGCACTGAACTTGTTTTTCGCATCTTGAACTGTCCACATAGCACTTCACCTAGCTAGCTATCTAGCTAGATATATCATTTGCAGGAGGTCCAATGTCAAGGTGAGAGAAAGACGATTGAGCGGCGCTAGCCCAGATATCACGACACCATCACGCGTAGTCGGTCGTTTATTGGCCGTATGTGAAATTGCAAACGGCCCGTTTTCATGCCCCTGATAGGCTATGCCCGCGTTTTCACAGAGGATCAGACCCCCCTGCCCCAGTCCGAGGCGCTGCAATCTGCGGGCTGTGCCGAGATCTTTGAAGAGCACGCCTCAGGCGGTAATCGCGCGCGTCCTGTGCTCGCGCGTGTGCTCGAACGCGTCCAGAGCGGCGATATGCTGGTCGTTGTGCGGATCGACCGGCTTGCGCGGTCTCTGTCGCACTTGCTGGAGGTGATCGAGCGTCTGGAGGCCAAAGGAGCTTCCTTCCGCGCGCTGCAGGATCCAATCGACACCGCCTCCCCTCAAGGAAAATTCACATTGCAGGTTCTGGGCGCCGCGGCCGAGTTCGAGCGCGCGCTGATACGTGAGCGCACAAAGGCCGGGCTCGCCTCTGCGCGCGCCAAAGGGCGCGTTGGTGGCAATCCTGGGCTTCGCACCAAAGACCCCGCCGCGCTGCGCAAGGTGCGGCTGGCACGACAGGACGGCTACATGGAGCGCCTGAACGAAACCGCGCAGGATTTGCTGCCCCATGTGCGCCGCCTGCGCCCCGATATGGCTTGGGAAGACGTGCTGCGGATCATTAATGGCCCCCTGCCCCACGACCGGCACTGGACCCAAAGCCGCCTACTCCGTGCTGTGAAAGCCTTTGTCCGCGACGGGTTTCTGCCCGGTGATGTGCTGGGCCGCGCCGGACGCCGCGAATCCGACGATCGCCTGCCCGCTATCGTGGCCGGCATCAAGGGCGCGGACCCGGACATCACGCTTCATGCGATCTGTGATCGGCTGGAGTCAATGCGTGAGCGCACACCACGTGGACGGACAAGTTGGCAACCGTCCTCTGTTAAGATGTTGCTCGAACGAGCGGAACGACTTGGGTTGGTGGTCAGGCAAATGGATTGACGATGCGCAGCCGGTTTTCGATGAACAATCCGTCGTGCATGTCCTCGCTCCACAGGGTCGTGCACCCGGCTATCAGTGCGGCAGACACGATCATCGCGTCATAGACCGATAGCTGGTACTTCTCTGCCAACGCGCGACCCACTTGATGGGTTTGAACCGTCAGGTCCTCGACCGGGCACAGAGACTGGATACCCTCGAAAAACGCTCCAGTATCCTCCCAACTGAGCCCAGCTTTCCGCCGGCAATTGACCATCGCTTCGTTGAGGACCTGGACGCTGATCCGAGGTCCCTGCCCCAGAATATCCTCTGCCCTATCCGCCTTTGGGCCATCGTTAAGCAGGTAAAGCACAACATTCGTGTCAGCGAATTCAGCGCTCATGCGCGGCGTCGCGGCTTAGACGCGCGTCCCTGGGCAGTTTTCCGCGAAACCGCCTTAGCTCTTGCAGGACTTCATCGGCGCGAGGTTGGCGCCTGACCAGAATGGTTCCATCGTCCTTTACCAGGTCGATCTGATCGCCTTCCTTTAGGCCCAGTTCCCGCACAAGTTCTGCGGGCAGCCGGACGGCGAGGGAGTTCCCCCATTTGGCAACTTGCATGTTGACCTCTCAGGCGCGGATAAACATCGGACTATGTATATCTAAAAACATCTAGAGGCAAGCTTTGGTTCGTTCAAGGCATTCGTCGGATCTGCGCGTAGAGCAGCGCAGGTTCTCCCCATAAGGTGCTTGCCAATGATGTACTGGACCTAGGGTCTGGACCCATTAATCGGCTTGTGACCATCTTGCCGGCGTGATTCATGCTCCCGAACTGATGGGGGCATGATGAGCGATCTTTTCTGGCTGAGCGACGAGCAGATGGCACGGCTGCGGCCGTTCTTTCCGAAGAGTCATGGCAAACCGAGGGTCGATGATCGGCGGGTCTTGAGCGGGATAATCTTCATCAATCGCAATGGCTTGCGTTGGTCCGATGCGCCGCCGGAGTATGGTCCTGCGAAGACGCTCTACAACCGATGGAAACGCTGGAGCGACATGGGCGTTTTCGCCCGGATGATGGAGGGGCTAGCTTCCGAGGCCGCAGACCGGAAGACGGTGATGATCGACGCCACCTATCTCAAGGCGCACCGCTCGGCTTCGAGCCTGCGGTTGAAAAAGGGGGCGTGGCAGACTGATAGGGCGGACGAAGGGTGGCATGAACACCAAGTTGCATGCCGTCACGGACGCGAACGGGCGCCCGATCAAGTTCTTCATGAGTGCCGGCCAGGTGAGCGACTACACCGGTGCGGCGGCCCTGCTGAGCAGCCTGCCTGAGGCCGAATGGCTGTTGGCCGATCGGGGCTATGACGCCGACTGGTATCGTGAAGCCCTGCAGGGCAAGAGCATAAAGCCCTGCATCCCGGGCCGGAAGTCCCGAGGCAAGCCCGCCAAATACGACAAGCGCCGCTACAAGCGGCGCAATCGTATCGAGATCATGTTCGGCAAGCTCAAGGACTGGCGCCGCGTCGCGACCCGCTATGACAGATGCCCGAAAGTTTTCATGTCCGCCGTCGCCCTCGCAGCGGCTGTAATCTTCTGGCTCTGAAAATTAACGAGTCTGGAGCCTAGCTTACGTCAGTGTCCGAATTTTTGGGGGTAGCTCACCATTCGTTGAAGAACAGCAACATCTGACCAACCTTTTGCAAACCACCGAAATTTTCATTCGAAACAATCCACGGTTGTGCCAGAATCGCAATCAAACCAAAAAACGCGATTATTGAGGACATCTGGCATGGCTTTTACTGGTCGCAAGACCCACCTACGCTACGCACTATCGGCATTGGCCTGCATCGGCGCGGTCATCGCAGCGAGCCTCTTCACGAACAATCTCCTGCTCGAACGAGAACGAACACAGGTTCGGCTGGAGCTTCGTGACGACGCACAGTTGATCCGCATGGAATTGGAACGTGATCTTCAAAGCCTTGCACAAGTCGCAAATGGAGTGTCGGCGGCGATCTCGCGCGACCCGGACATCGACCAGGACGTGTTCTCAAAAATCGTTTCCCGCGTGATTCAGGATGACGCAAGCGCCGGGCACAAGTTGGAAATCCTCAATATCGCGGCCTCGTCCGATTTAATCGTGCGTTTCACCTATCCCTACGAACGCAACAAGGATGTGGTAGGCGTGGATTATCGCGACGTCCCAGAGCAGCGTGAAATGATCGAGCGAGTCAAAAAGAGTGGCCGCTTGTTGCTGACCGATCCAGTTGAGCTTGTTCAGGGCGGTCGGGGAATAATCGCACGAGTCCCCGTTTCGGAGTTTGATAGCGGCAATATCTGGGGCGTGATTTCCGTTGTGGGATCACTCTCGGCGATCTTCGGCCACGCTGAAGACACCGCACGGGAACTGGGCCTTAGCTTTGCAGTCTACAAGACCGAGACGTCGTGGCCGATATTTGGCGAGCCAAGCGTTTACGCGAAGGACCCGTTGAACGTTCCGGTTCAAGTTCCGGGCGGCGAAACGTGGAATATGTCAGTCGTCCCAGCTTCCGGCTGGCCGGTTTCACCTTCAAACGCGGTTTTTACCTGGATCACCTATAGCTTGCTTGGTGCTATGGCATTCGTCACACTCACGCTGTTTTATCGTGCCGCTGATGCACGTCAGCTTGCCGAAAAGCAATTGCGGCTAGCCATCGATGGGATCGCCGACGGATTTGCAATTTATGATCCGCAGGACCGGCTGGTTATCTGTAATGATGCGTATCGGCGTTTTTATCCGAGATCCGCAAAAAAAATGGTCGCCGGTACGACTTTTAGAGACATCATCCAGTATGGAATTGATCATGGCGAATACCTCGACGCAATCGGCTGCGAAGAGGAATGGCTCGATCAACGTTTGGCGGCGCATAAATGCGCCGAACACTCCGTCGTTCAGCGCTTGGCAGATGGGCGTTGGCTCAAAGTTTTCGAACGCCGCCTGACGGACGGCAGCATCGTCGGTTTTCGTGTAGATATCTCTGAATTGATGGAAGCCAGGGAGGCTGCCGAAGCGGGGAGCCGCGCAAAATCCCTATTCCTCGATCGAATGAGTCACGAACTGCGCACCCCACTTGCGATCTTGTTGGGGTATCTGTCGTTTATCGAGCAGCCGTCCAAAATTGCGAGCTACAAGAGAATGCTTGAGGCATGCGACCCCGAAGACGCCGCTGAATTCGAGAAGAACATTTCCACCCATGCCGGTCGAATCCGCAAGTCCGGCAAGCAACTCTTGGGGATGGTGGACAGGGTGCTGGATATATCTGAAACCGAGCGGCGCTCAGGCCAGAACGCTCCAGAAGTCCTGCCGCTCGATGACATCCTCTTTTCTGCGACCAACAATATCGAATGGTCACCTCAAAGCAGACCGACGGTTCACATGCCGGATGGCACCCGAGTCGCGGTGCTGGCCGATGGCGATGCGCTTTCTAACGCACTCACCGCTGTGTTCCGGCATTGCTATGACGCATTTCCTGACGGCAAGGTGGACATCACGGTCAAGCAATACACGGCTTCAATCGAATTGTTCGTCGACACACGCGGGAAACGGGCAGTGTCCGTCCTGGAGGCCAAAGTTTTTCATAGGGCATTTGAGGCGCTTGACTCGAAGCGAGGCTCTGAGATGAGCCTTGACTTGGCAATTGCTGAACGTCTGATCGCTCAGGCGCGCGGCGGGTTTTTTTACAAACGACTTAGCGACACGCAAGACCGCATAGAAATATCCATACCACGTGCGCACCTTGAACTTGTTCAGAACAACGCTGCCTAGTATTGGCAAACACGCAGAAGATGGTCGGAGATCGTGCGCGCTATTTTTTGCATTCATTCAATAGGCTATCAATCGCCGTGAAGACTTCTTTCGAAGGGACACGGGCTTCAATACTCTGTTGAAAATATTCCTCTGCGCGTTCCGCAATCCTTATCGATTGGTCCAAAACAGCATCGGTCCCCGACTTATATACCCCAAGCCGAACCAAGTCTTCCATCTCTCCGTAGCGGGAAATGGCGCGACGCAGTTCAAGCATGAGTTCGTTCTCCGCCGTCGAGTGGCAATGGGGCAGCATTCTTGATAGGCTTTTTTCTATATCCACAGCAGGAAAGCGCCCGCGCTCTGCCACACGTCGAGAAAGTAGGATATGACCGTCCAAAGTGCCTCTAACGGCGTCCACAATCGGGTCATTGGGATCATCGCCATCCATCAAGACCGTATAGAGCGCCGTAATGTTGCCCTGCCCTTCCCCACCGGGCCCGGCGCGTTCCAGCAATTGAGGAAGCTGGGAGAAGACTGTCGGGGGGTAGCCGCGTGCAGCTGGTGGCTCGCCCAAGCTTAGACCGATTTCACGGTGTGCATGAGCAAACCTTGTGACACTATCCACCAGAAGAAGGACGTTCTGTCCCGCATCGCGGAACGCCTCGGCGACGCTTGTCGCCGTCAAGGCAGCCTGCCGCCGCATTAGCGGTGCTTCATCCCCGGTGGCAACGACCAGAACGGCACGCGCCATTCCTTCCTTGCCCAAAGCGTTTCCAATGAAGTCCCGGACCTCGCGACCGCGTTCGCCAACCAACGCGACAACCACTACATCCGCTTCAGCCTGCCGCGTCATCATGGATAGAAGTGTTGATTTCCCAACCCCCGAACCGGCGAAGACCCCCATCCGCTGCCCCTGGCAAAGTGGTGCGAAAACGTCCACCACTTTTATGCCGGTTTCAATCCGGGCACCGACTGCGCGACGCTTGAATGGCGATGGAACCCTCGCATGAAGGGGCTTTTCCGGTGCGTCCTGCGGCAACGGACCACGATCGTCGATCGGCTCTGCCAAGGCATTGATGACACGCCCGATCCACCCTCGTCCCGGCCGAATGCCACCATGAGTCGGAAGGTGCTCGACTTCGGCACCGGGACCGACGCCGGTCCAATCGCCGAACGGCAACAGATGCGATCCGCGCCGGTCGACCGCAACAACTTCGCCAAGAACGGACTCGCTTGCCTTGCGGATGCGACAGCGTGACCCGACCCCCAATATCCGCTCAAGCCCGACCACGGTGGCGCGCAGGCCGACCACCTCGCTTACACGGCCAACGCAGCGCACAGTAGTCACCTCCCTCACAGCGGAAGCAAGATTAGAAATGGACATTTGCAAGAACAACCTCGTATAGACGAAGGATTAAAGCCATGTTAATCCTTGGCGGACATGGGAGCAAGAGCATGAATTTTGATTCGATCTCGCTTTTCGACCTTGCGTCAAAGCGCCTGAACTGGCTGGCCGAGCGCCAGCAGGTCGTTTCGGAAAATGTCGCGAACGCCGACACGCCCGGCTTCCGCGCACAGGACGTCGTACCATTTGAAGAGCTGCTAGAACGGCCAACGATCAGCACGAGCCTCGCGACGACGCAGGCGGGACATCTTACGGGAAATTTGGGATCATATACGGCCGCTGCGGTCATCGCGGACGAAACGGCTTGGGAGAAGAGCATCAACGGCAACACGGTCGTACTTGAACAGCAGATCATCAAGGCGACCGAAATCGAAGACGGATACCAGTTGGCCACCGACCTATACCGGAAAGCTCATCAATTGCTTACCCTAGCGACGACCGGGCGCAGATAGAAAGCCAAGGAGGCGGCAACATGGACCCGCTCAAATCTATATCGTCGATCGCAGCCAGCGGCATGCTCGCACAAGGCACGCGTATCAAGGTCGTGGCAGAGAACGTAGCCAACGCCGATACGCGCGGCACGACGCCCGGCGCAGATCCCTATCGCCGAAAAACCATCTCATTCGCCGAAATGGTCGACCGTGAGGTCGGCGCATCCATGGTTGAGGTAAGCGACATCGGTCGCGATCAAGGCGACTTCGACCTTCGGCATGACCCATCGCATCCCGGTGCGGATGCGGATGGGTTCGTGAAAGTGCCGAACGTGAACACATTCTTGGAAATGGCGGATCTCCGGGAGGCATCACGAAGCTATGAGGCCAACATGAACATGTTCGAAGCGGGACGCCGAATGCGTACCCGTATCCTCGATTTATTGAAGTGACCGAACCAAAATGAGCGACACAGTCTTCTCAACCAACGCAGCACTTGGCGCATATCGCACGCTGCAAAAGATGCCCGCAGCCGCTCAGGAGCCGGAGACGGCCCAACCCGTTGGTCAGGACTTCGCCAATGTTCTTGCCGAGGCGGGCAAAAACGCGATCGCAGATGCTCAGAGCGCAGAGAACGTCATGACGTCCGGGTTGGCCGGCGGCCATTCGACCCAGGAAATCGTGCAGGCCACACTCGAACTCGAACAGACGGTTCAACTCGCCGTATCCGTTCGGGACAAGTTCGTCGAAGCCTATCAAGAAATCATGCGGATGCCGATCTGAAGGATGGCGCGATGACCGAAACCGAAGTCTATGAATTTACATCCGACATGCTTTGGGTGGTCATTATCGCTTCGGCTCCGGTGCTTGTTGTGGCGCTTGTCGTGGGCCTTGTGATCGCTTTGTTCCAGGCGCTTACGCAAGTCCAGGAAATGACGCTCACCTTCGTGCCGAAGATCATTGTGATCTTCCTGACCCTCGTGGCGAGCACCCCCTTCATTTATGCGACGCTGGCCACTTTGTCCGAAAAGGGCTTTGATGCAATCGCCAGTGGCGGTCTGTGACGGTGCGGATCTCGCTTGTGACATTCGGCATAGCCCTGATCTGCCTCGGGCTTGTTTTGCCGGGGCCTGCTGACGCATGGCGTGAACTCTACCGACCGATACAGCGTGCTGACCCGGCGCAACCTAGCTACGGACGCGGCGCGCGCCCGCCCGAAAGCGTGTGTATTGCCGAGATATTGGCCGCCCAGACGCGCCACGGGATACCAAATAACCTTTTGCTGGGGCTTGGCCTGCAAGAGGCCGGGACAAAGCGCAAAGGCGTTCTGACAGTTTGGCCCTATGCGGTGAATTCGGAAGGCCGGGGTCGAATCTTCAACACGCGAAAGGAAGCCTTGGATTTTGTGCGATCTGAACAACGCAACGGTGTGCAGTCGATTGATGTCGGCTGTATGCAGATCAATCTTCGCTGGCATCCAAAAGCATTCTCGACCCTTGAGGGCGGGTTTGATCCCGCCCGTAACATCGACTACGCGGCGCGGTTCCTGCGGCGCCTGTATCAAGAAAGCGGCGACTGGAACCTCGCGGTTGGCAATTACCATTCAAGGACGCCAGAAAAGCGGGCCATTTACTCGCGGCGCGCGCAGCGCAACATCGCCGTCGCAAATGAGCGGATCGAAGCATTTCGATCATTGGCGTCGAGATCCGCGACGACATCAGTGCGAGAAGTACAACCGAAGGCACAGCCTCAGACCTCGAAGGTGAAGACTTTGTGGAGCACCGGCGGAGGCGGAACGGACACCCGCTTCACACCCTACGGTCACTACGAGCTTCAGCCAATCCTACCAATTTTGGCGCGGGGCAATTGAACTCATGTCAGACCTGTCATCCCCTGAACACCGGACAACCGCTCTAGAGCACGGGCTCGCCAACCGCGATGTCGCTTTTGCCATCGCGGTCACGCTGATCCTCGGAGTGTTGTTCGTTCCGCTGCCACCGGCCTTCCTGGACTTCGGACTGGCGGTCTCGTTGTCTTTGTCTGTTCTGATCCTGATGGTAGCGCTCTGGATCCAGAAACCCTTGGAATTCAACTCCTTCCCGACTCTTCTTCTTGTGGTCACGA
Organism: Roseivivax sp. CAU 1753; assembly: GCF_054482575.1. Lineage (NCBI taxonomy): Bacteria > Pseudomonadati > Pseudomonadota > Alphaproteobacteria > Rhodobacterales > Roseobacteraceae > Roseivivax > Roseivivax sp. CAU 1753. The sequence continues at coordinate 31,105 of NZ_JBTLRF010000013.1, forward strand.
TGCTTCGATTGTCACTTAATGTTGCATCCACGCGACTGATCCTGTCGGAAGGCCACACAGGCAGCGGCGCGGCCGGCGGCGTGATCGAGGGGTTCTCTCGGTTCATCGTGGCCGGCTCGTTTGCCATTGGGATCGTGATTTTCATCATTCTGGTGGTGATCAATTTCATCGTAATCACCAAGGGTTCCACGCGGATTGCGGAGGTATCGGCGCGCTTCTCACTCGATGCCATGCCGGGCAAGCAGATGGCCATCGATGCCGATCTCGGCGCTGGGTTGATCGATGAGAAACAGGCCCAAGCCAGGCGACGTCAGCTTGAGAACGAAAGCAGCTTCTTTGGGGCGATGGACGGTGCATCGAAATTCGTTCGGGGCGATGCGGTCGCGGGAATTATCATTACGCTTGTGAATGTCGTCGGCGGAATTCTGATCGGCATCCTTCAATACGACATGTCGATTGGTAGCGCAGCGAGTGCATATACGACTTTGACAATCGGCGATGGTCTCGTGAGTCAGGTCCCCGCACTGATTGTCTCGCTGGCCGCGGGTCTGATCGTCACCAAGGGCGGTACCATCGGTGCGACCAATGAAGTCGTCCTGTCACAGTTGGGCCGGTTTCCCAAGGCACTTTACATGTCGGGAGCGCTGCTCATTTTGATGGGTCTTTTGCCTGGTTTCCCTCTGCCGATCTTTGCCCTGCTCGCTGTTCTCCTGGCCGGGCTGGGCGTTCACATGCAGCGCGTCGATGCCACCGCCAAGAAGACCGCGTCGGATGAGGAACTTCGTGCAAATATCGCTCAGCCCCTAAGCGAAGAAGATGCGCTGAAGGAATCGCTGAAGGTCGATGCTCTTTGCCTTGAACTTGGCAGCGCCTTGATCCCCCTCTCTGACAGTGGGGATGCTGCGCTACCGGGCAAGATCAAGAGCTTGAGAGGCTTTTTCGCCCGCGAATACGGCTTCGTCTTGCCGACGGTGCGTATTCGCGATGAATCCAGCCTCGCACTCAACGAGTACCGCGTTCTGGTACACGGGGTCGAAGCCGCGAAAGGTGAGGTACGTCCGACCGGGTGCATGGTGCTGACGCCTGACGAACGCCCCGAAGGGATCGCGGGAACCCCCGCAAAAGACCCCACCTTCGGTTTGGAAGCGCTTTGGGTCGATGCCGAAAATGCTCGCATCGCCGAAGATCGCGGATTGACGGTTGTCGACCCCGAAAGCGTTTTGACGACCCATCTCACTGAAATCGCGAAGGACCATATGGCGGAACTCGTCACCTTCTCAGACGCCAAAGCGGCCGTCGACAGGCTTGACCGCGACTATCAAAAACTCCTGACGGATCTGTCGATCCCGAACCCGGTGATCATGCTGGAAAGGATGCTGCAAAGCCTGCTGGCGGAGCGGATTTCAGTGCGGAACTTGCCGCTGATCATCGAGGCCATTGCGGAAGCCACCCGTTCGACACAAAACGAACGGAAAATTCTGGATCACGTGCGGCAAAGGCTCTCCAAGCAGATCTGTTCGACGATGCAGGGACTTGACGGGTTCGTGCCGGTGATTGGGCTTAGCCCACCCTGGGAGCGCGAGCTTCTGGAATCGCTGACCACTCGTGGAGACGAGACAACATTTACCATGTCCCCAAAACGCGTTCAGGATTTCCTTTTAGACGCGCGGAGGGAGATCCAGTCGCATGCGCAATCCAATACGTGGCCAGCGATTTTGGTATCCGCGGAGCTCCGCGGGTACATTCGTTCGATGCTTGAACGCGTTAGTCCAGCGACGCCCGTTCTCTCGCATGCAGAGGTGCATCGGAAGGCGTTGTTGCGCACAGTCGGGCAGATAGGCAGCTGATATGGATCTGTCCGACTTTCTGACATCACAGATCCTAGGCTTTGCAACGGTGTTCGCAAGAATTGGCGGCGTGTTCATGTTCATGCCCGGCTTTGGAGAAAGCAGCATTCCGGTCCGCCATCGCCTCGCATTGGCGCTGTTGCTTTCCATCGCGCTCTCCCCTGCCCTCCTTATTGGTCCCCTCGATTTAACATCGCAGGCCAAAGTGCTGGCAGTGTTAGCGACCGAAGTGACGCTTGGCCTCTGGTTCGGGCTGACCGCGCGCATTGTTCTCAGCGCACTGGATTTTGCCGGATACCAGATCGGGATGATGGCGAGCCTCGCCAACGCCCTATCGCCCAGCGTGGGTGCATTCGAGGGGGCCACCCTTGTCGCATCAACGCTGATGCTTGCCGGGACCGCACTGATTTTCGCCACTGACCTCCATCACGTTATCATCTCTGCACTGATCCGGTCGTATGTTGTTTTTCCGGTGGGCGGCATTATGCCCGGCGATCTCGCTGATCAGATCGTCGGAGCTACCGCCACAAGCTTTTACGTCGGCATTTCAATCGTTGCGCCGTTCTACGTTCTGTCCGTCGTCCTGCAAGTTGGCCTGGGTTTGGCCAACCGGTTGATGCCAACGATGCCGGTCTTCTTTGTTGCAATGCCAGTGCTGCTTGGCTCCGGCCTACTGGTTTTGGCTATTGCAGTTCCATCGCTCTTGTCAGGCGTCATCAGCGCGCTTGCCGAGTGGCTCGGCTCTCTAAAGTTCTAAGGGGCTCACATGGCCGAGAATGACGAAGACCGCGACAATCGCACCGAAGAACCGACCGAGCGAAAACTCGAGAAGGCTCGCGAAAAAGGCGATGTGCCAAGTTCCAAAGAGCCAGGCAACATGATGATTGCGCTGTCTCTTTTCGTGCTCGCCTCGCTCATTCTACCGACCACAGGTCCACAACTGGCTGAGGCCTTCTCATTCTACCTGTCAATCTCGGGCACCGTTAATATCGGAACAGCCGCAGAAGGGGTCGCCGATACCGGGAACTTGATGCGCCACCTCCTTTTTGCCGTCGCGGTCATCTTGGGTCCGGTGTTTGGCGTCATGATCGCTCTGGCAATCTTCGGAGTGCTGATCCAAGGCGAAGTCGTAGTATCCTCAGAACGCATTCGCCCGAAACTGTCGAAAATCTCGCCTATCGGTGGGCTCAAGCGGCTCTTCTCGAAAGATACATTGGTCGAATTCGCGAAGAACCTCGCGAAAATAGCGACCGTGACCGCGATCGGCACCTTCATCACCAATGCAGCCGTGACCAGACTTTGGCGCGGTTCGGCTTTCTCACCAGAGGCGCTTCCGCCGCTGCTTCTGCATGAAGTGGCGAAGGTGTTTCTGTGGACGTCAGCATTGCTAGTCCCCTTGGCCATTTTGGACATTCTCTGGAAGCGTTATCAGTGGCATCAGAAACAACGCATGACGATCAAGGAATTGCGTGACGAAATGAAGGATTCCGACGGCGACCCGCAAATCCGGCGTCGCCGAGATGAAATCCGCCGCAAGCGCCTGCGTGATCAATTCGCCAAGAGCGTGCCGACGGCCACTGTCATCCTGACAAACCCGACCCATCTCGCAGTCGCATTGCGCTACGAGCAGGGCGTCGATGCGACCCCAGTTTGCGTTGCGAAGGGTGCCGATCTGATGGCCGCGCAAATCCGAAAGATCGCGCAGGAAAACGATATTCCCGTCATCGAGAACAAGCCGCTGACGCGCGCGCTCTATCCTGTTGTAGAGGTCTCTGACCGGATTCCGGAGGATCATTGGCGCGCCGTGGCCGAGATCATCCGCTATGTGTTCGAGCTGCAAAAGAACATCTCGACCAAGCCGCCGATCGCGTCGATGCCTCGTGACAATTGATCGCGGTCTTAGCGCAATTTGATGCCTCTGAGGTCCTGATCGCCTGGCAATTGCGCCCGTTCGAGCAGGATCTTGGAAATTGCGCGGGCACGGATATCGCTCAGATCCGCCAAGATCGGTGCTGCATCCCGTTCCCGCATGGTCCCAAGAACCATAACAGTCACTTCAAGATCCATGTCGTCCATGATCCGCGCTGCGTCCGCCGGCTTCATCGCTGAATAGAGGGCGACCAGCCGGTCCAGATCGGCCGTTTGGCGGGCTTCCGCACGCTCAAGCAGACCAGAAAGTTCCTGACGTAGCTCTTCGAGACGTGCGGCTTTCACATCAACCGCTTCTTGTTTAATCGCAATCTCGACCGCGCGCTCTTCGAGGCGGACACGTTCTGCCTGAATCAAGGCCTGTTCCTCTTTGATCGTATCGAGGAGCATCTCCGGTATTTCGCAGCCATTGGCCAAGATGTTGCTTACACTTGCCGGCTCCCGGGACTTCGGGGCGGGATCGTCGTCGCTCTCGGCAGCCTCTGCCCATCCAACAAACCCACTGCTCGGTGTGGTTGGCGGCGATGTCGCTTCACCTTGGGGCAACGTCGAGATCGCCAGTCTCAGCACTACCGTCGACCCCAACAACGCCAACAGGCATTGTGACCTTGTCAGTTTCATGCCTGACGACTCCGCGCGGTTTCAAAGAAATCACGGACGAGGTCGGCCTTGCCGTCCACGTTTTTGACCCCGCTGGGCTTGGCTGGCGGAACTGGCGTCTCCACCCGGCGCGATCTGAAGGACAGCAAACTGCTCGGGCGGTCCATCTCTTGTTCCGCTTTGGGCGCGGCGGCAGGGATGGCATCCGGCTCGAAGTCGGACCGCAATGCGGAGACGGAATCTTCGGACCGATCAACCGCGATCGAGAAATCTTCGACCGTCGGTTTCAATTCACGGAGGGCATTCGTCAATCGACGAACACGTCGGTCAAGAACCATACCGAAGCCGATCGCGACGACCAGAAGCGCGACGATGACGATATCTATGAACTCTCCGACCATGGTATTGTTCTCCTCTATGCAAGATTGACGCTGGTGATGCGAACCGCGGTAGAACCTGACCTTCGCCGCCCGACGGAACCGCGGGCTACAACCCGTCCGCTCGTGGCCAACTGGATCTCGTCTTCGGAAGACACCCCAAGATCCAGCACTTGGCCGCGACGCCAGGTCAGCATCTCGCCCAGCGGCACGTTCATTTGACGCAAAATTGCAGTAAGCTTCACACTTGTCTCAGAAATCGCGCCTTGAATATTGGTGCGCCATTCGTCGTCCTGGCCTATATTCTCGCCGGTGGAGAGCACCGATAGGTTCTCCCGGGTGTGGTGCAGCGCAGCATGGGGCAGCATGAAAATCACGGCGCCTCCACGCCCGTCCAGATCAATCGAGAGTGCCACCGACGTTGCCGGGCTTTGGGCTGGAGCAATCATTGACGCCTGCGGACTGCTCTCAAAGTGAGCCAGCGAAAACCGCACCTTATCGATAGGCGCAAAGGCTGTTTCCAACTCTGAAAGTATAGTCTCGGTAACCTGTTGCGCGAGCCGTTTCTCGATTGAGGTGAAGGTCCTTGGGCTCCATTCGGCCGGTGCCGCAGAACGCCCACCAAGCAGCACTTCCAGAAGGGAAAAAAGCAGCTTTGGCTCCAGTGCGACGAGGAACTGTCCGCTCCACTGGTCTGCGTCGCAAATTGCGGTCAGCCAAGCGGCATCTATCTGGCCGATAATATCGCCTGCCGTCTTATAATCGACGCCCATAATGCTGGTTTCAGCCTGGATACCGCTGAATGAGCGCAGTGAGCCGGCAAGCCCCTGCGCCAGTCGATCGAATATTCGCTCCAGCATCGGCAGGCGCTCGATGTTTTCCGCAGCGGCGCGGATGATGTCCTCTTCGATGGCGTACCGTTTTGGCTCAGCGACATTCATTGGATCACCAGGTCTGCGAACAGCACCTCTCGGGGTGCTTCTGTTTCCGCCACGATCCGTGCGCGGCGCAGCAACTCGGACTTCAGAAGCGCAACTCCGGCGCTGCCGGCCAGATCATCTTCGTGAAGCTGGCGCAGGAAGTCTTGCATGGCGTCACGGATAAAGATCTTGCGCTGCACGAGGCGCTCGACGCCCTCCGCCTCGGGGTTGATCGCCAAAGCGATGTTCACCTTCAGAAAGCGCGACGTTCGGCGGCCTGTCGCTGTGACCGAGGTGATATTTACGATCATCTCATCGAAAGGCATCAATTCGACCAGCCCGCTGTCTTTCGGCGCATCGGTTTCGCCGTCACTTTCAGTCTTCTCGGGATCTTTGCTGGACCCTTCGTCAGCCGCGCCTGTCACCATGGCAAGCATACGATCCGGACCGATAGCGACAACCGCGCCCCCAATAGCGGCCAGCGACGACAAAACGACCGCGGCGATCACGATCCGCCCGCGCTTTGGCTTCGCAGCCGTGCCGTCGCTTTCGTCGTCGTTTTCCATACCACACCCGCATTTTATTCTTGTCTAATCTTGAACAATATTTGTTTGACCTGCAAGCTATAAGTGTGCAGAACTTGTTTTTGCTTGCACCAAGCAAGTCACCCCAAGAAAAACCTGCCCCAGAGGACCGCGTGCAAGAATTGAAGAAAAACCTTTTTGCACTTGGGAGGCCGCGATTGGCAGCGCTCGCCGCGACCGGCCTTGCCGTGCTTCTGGTGGTTTTCTTTGGTGTCGGCTCGGTCTTCTCACCAAGCTATCGCCCACTTTACGGCGATCTTGAACCGGCCTCGGCAAGCCGCATCGTTTCCACTCTTGAGCAAGCCGGGTTCGATGTGTCGCTGGACAGCTCAGGGCGCGTTGTGAGCGTTTCAGAACCTGACGTTGCCCGGGCACGCATGGCCCTCGCCGATCAAGGGCTGCCGGCACAAGGAGCCCCTGGCTGGGAGTTGTTCGACAACGCAAGCGGGTTGGGCATGAACAGCTTCATGCAAAGGGTGAACCGGCTTCGGGCGCTGGAAGGTGAACTCGCGCGCTCCATCAAGACGATCGAAGGCGTCGAAGCTGGGCGCGTTCATCTGGTTCTGCCCGAGCGCGAGGCGTTTTCGAACTCAAGGCCAGAGACCAGCGCGTCCGTCATCATAAAAAGTCGGGCTGGGTACTCACTTTCTCGCCGGCAAGCCATGTCCATCCGCGCATTGGTTGCCTCTGCGGTTCCCGATATGGCGGCAAGTCAGGTCACCGTTCTTTCCGCGAACGGTGAAACCATTATGTCCGATGATGGAGAAGCGCCCGGCGACGTTTCCATCGCAGGCATGCAATCGACCCTTGAGGAACGACTATCCAAGCGCGTCAGCCAACTTCTTGCCGCCCGCCTGGGGGCAGACAATATTCGCGTCGAGACCAGCGTGGCGCTGACCACGGAACGCCAGGTCATCCGCGAGCAAAGCTACAACCCCGATCAGCAAGTTGTCCGGTCCACGGAAAGCACTGCGGAAGAGCGGGAAGGCAGCGAAGCCGCGCCGGGTGAGGTCGGTGTCGCAAATGACATCCCGCCCGAACTTGGCGGAGGAACCGATTCAGCGCGTTCCTCCAATCGCAGCAGCCAAACAAACGAAGTCATTAACTACGAGATCGGCAGCACGACATCTGAGACGGTTCGCGAACCCGGCGACATCGAGCGGATTTCCATCGCTGTACTGGTCAACGGCACTTACGTACCCGACGCAAACGGTGTGCCGACTTATCGGGACAGGACGGAAGTAGAACTTGAGCAGATCAACCGCCTCGTCCAGTCAGCCGTCGGTTTCGATGAAACCCGAGGCGACTTCATCTCCGTTGAGTCGATGGAGTTTGTGGCGTTCGAGCAAGACGGCATCCAGATGAGCCAATCTGCATTTGGCGACTTTCTTGCGCGCAACGGCAACACAATGCTGCGTGGTCTTTTTGGTCTTGCCGTTGTATTGGCCGTGCTTTTCCTCGCGGTCCGCCCTGCCCTTCGACGTGCGTTGCCTGACAAGAGCGAAGATGCCGATGCAGCCGCTCTTGACGCGCCGCCGGCAGCGGAGGCCCTCCCGGCCCAGAATACGATGCCGCAGATCGTTCATAACCCATCGAGGCAATCGATCATCAACGATGGCAGGGTCCAAAGGATTGAACCCTCCATCGACGCACTGCTTTACGATGATGAACCGGGCGATCTGATCACGCTCGCGTCGGTGCGCGGTGGCGTTCGCAAGCGCCGCGTTCAGTCGGTGGGCGACCTTGTCGACGCTGAAACTGACGAATCCATGCGTGTGCTGAAGAACTGGCTTGCAGAAGCATGAACAGCGCGCGTTACATATTCGAGCGAGACTTCGATCAGGAACTCGAAATCGAGCGCGGTGAAAGCCCTGCGCCTGAACGCCTCTACACCGAAAGCGAACTTCAAGCCGCGCTCGACAGCGCCAGGGAGACCGCCTTTTCCGAAGGTCAGGATCGTGGATGGCGGACCGCCCATGGCGACGCGGTCGAACAAGCAGAACGCCAGCACCTGGCCGCCTTGGAGTTGCTTAGTGCACAATTGAGCAGCCTGATGGGAGCTGAGGCGCTGCACCGCGCAAAGCTTGAACGCGAGGTCGTGTCGTTGGCTCATGCCGTGCTTGAGAAAGTTGTGCCGAATGTGCAGGCAAAGTTCGCGCAAGATCGTCTCCGCTCGGAAATCCTTTCGCATCTACATCTGGCGCTCGGTTCTGCGAGACTGTTTATCAAGCTGAGCGTCCTCGACACACCACATCTGGAAATCATGATACTTCGCGAAGCTGAAAAGTTGGGCGTTGGCAATCGGATCCAAATTTCTTCGGACGCCGCGCTTTCGAAAGGGGAGTGTCGTGTCGATTGGGACGATGGTTTCATGGAGTTTGGGTTCGACAAGGTCTGCGAAAAAATCTTGGCGCTTCTGCAAGAGACACAAGAGCAGTCCGACCTCGGCAAACAGGAGTTGAAACAAAAACATGGATGACGCGACAAAACAGGATGGTCCTTCGCCGGAGCAACAATCTGGATCCGACGTGACCGCCGATACTACTGTTGGGACCGACACCAAGGACAAGCAGGACACTGCATTTCCTGAGCTGGGCACAAGCGAGGGCAGTGCGTCATATACTGGCGACAGCCAGTCGAAGGAGCATCGCGGACACAGCATCGAGGCTCTGCTGAACGTGGATCTCGAAGTCACGGTCGTGCTTGGGGACAGCAAGATGCCGATCTCGAACTTGCTGAAGTTGTCCAGAGGATCCGTCATCGAACTTGAGCAGCGCATCGGCGAACCGGTTCGAATCGTCGTCAACAGCAAGACCGTGGCACGCGGGGAACTGGTCAAGCTTGCCGGCGAACGGTTGGGCGTTTCGCTGACGGAAATCGTCCGCGAACACATCGGCCATGATTGATTGATGTCACGTCCTTCAGCTCTCCCGTTTCTGCTGCTAACCGCCGCCATACTTGTGGCTGGATGGCCGGCGATGGCACAGGAATCGGGCGGGCTCCTGGATACTCTATCCGACGTGCTCTCGGATGCACCCGCCGGGTCGGACGAACGCGCCGAACTCACGGGCCGCATTGTTCAGCTCATCGCCTTGTTTACCGTGCTCAGCGTTGCACCGGGTCTTCTGGTGGTGATGACAAGCTTTACTCGGTTCGTGATCGTGTTCTCGATTCTTCGATCTGCACTGGGCCTGAACCAGACGCCTCCAAATATGGTCTTGTCGGCGATGGCGTTGTTCATGACCTTCTTTGTGATGCAACCAGTTCTGGAAGACAGCTGGGAAGGCGGTTTGGAGCCGCTTCTCGAAAACACCATCACCGAAGAACAGGCCGTAGAGCGCATCGGCACCCCCTTCAAAGTCTTTATGTTCGAGAATACGCGGCCCAAAGACCTTGCGCTCTTCGAGGGAATCGCTGCCCGTTCAGAGGGCCGCGACGCGGTCGAAAGTTTTGAAACGGCGCAAGAGACTTCGTGGCGTTCGCTGGTGCCCGCCTTCATGATCACGGAACTCAGACGCGCCTTCACTATTGGCTTTTTGATCTATCTGCCTTTCGTGGCGATCGATCTGATCGTTGCATCGATACTCATGAGCGCCGGAATGATGATGCTTCCCCCGGTTCTCGTATCGCTGCCCTTCAAGGTAATCTTCTTCGTACTCATCGACGGCTGGTACATGATCGCCGGCAGCATGATGGAAAGCTATCTCGCCCCGGTCGGCGGATGATTTGGAGACCGCTCAAATGACAAATGCCAAGATCGAAAAAGTGAGCTATTCGGCGTCCTCCCCCCGCAATGTACCGAAGAAGAGCCTTAAAGGGGCCGAAAAAGCGGCCGTTCTTTTCCTGTGCCTTGGGGAAGAGCGGGGATCGACGTTGATGAAGAATCTGTCCGAGACGGAAATTCGCAGCCTGACGCATTCGATGGCGGGCCTTGGCGTAATCCCGGCCGCATCGGTCGAAGAGGTGATGATCGAGTTCGGTGAAGCCGTGGCCAATGGCGGCAGCGTTGTCGGCTCGTTTTCGATGGCGGAAGCCATGCTCCGCAAGGTTCTGCCCGAAGATAAAGTCAGCTCGATCCTGCGCGAGATCCGTGGGCCGTTGCAGGAACGCGATCTCTGGGCCCGATTCAGCGCACTGAATGAGACGTCTATCGCGAATTATTTGCGCTCTGAGCATGACCAGACGGCCGCCGCAATTTTGAGCAATCTGGAACCGAATGTGGCCGCCAGTGTTCTTCCCCTGTTAGGGGAAGAGCGTATGGTCACGATCATCGAAAGAATGGTTCGCATGGATGCGGTTCCACATCACATGATGAAGCAGATTGAAGAAACCTTGCAGAAGGACATGGCAACTGTTGCCGCCCAACCAACGCTGTCCGAACGCCAAAAGCATATGGCTGACCTGTTCAACCGACTGGATAATCAGCTGTTCGAAAAAGTATCGCCTAAACTGGAACAGCGTTTGCCCGATACCTTCCCGGATATCAGGCAAAGGATGTTTACCTTTGACGATCTGACCAAGCTGGACGTCAACAGCCTGGTTCGCGTAATGCGGTCTGTTGAAGGCAATACTCTTCCAGTGGCTCTCAAGGGTGCCAAGGATCATGTAAGAGAGCACTTCTTCTCATGTCTGCCTGGCCGGTCCCGGGACATGCTGAAGGATGAGATCCAGAACATGGAGTCCCCCAAAAAACGTGACATCAAGGCCGCTCAGCGGGATCTTCTGGATTGCACGCGCCAATTGGCCAACGAGGGCCAGATCGAGCTGCCTACGGCGGAAGAGGAGGAAGAGTTCGCTTGATGTGATGTCAGGCGTAAGGTTTGGAGGGAATCGACAGAATTGCGGAGAAATCTATCGTGACCGGGACAAATGCACTCAATGGCTGCAAGAGCTGAACCGCCGGGTTCGCAGCAACGGCAGCCCCGCTCAAGGCGTCTTTGATCGTCGCATATCGTTGCATCACGCGGTCGATCTCGCCCGGTTCCTTCAACTTGTCGATATCGACCTTGGACAGAATAATGTCCGCCTGCCGATCAATATCGAGACCGGCTGTTTCACTCGGGATTCCGAATGCCGTCCGGATCACGTCTGAAAGGTCACTATCTTTCAGAATATCGAACACATTGCTGATAGAGGATACCTTCTCTCTGTATTCGAGGGCCGTGCCAACCGTTGCGTTGCTGTCGTCCTGAGAGTCAATGAATTGCCGCGTTACATAGCGGTCGATGACCGAATTCTGCCATGCCGCGCTGATCGTATTAGAATTACCGACACCCCCCTCGCCGAAATCAAGCGCCGCGTAGAGTTCCTTAAACCTTGGATCCGTCAGTCGATTGACCAGCGCATCACGGTCATCAATGTCACTCTTGAGCATCTTGGACATTAACCCCTTGCCGAAGATCTGGTCCTCAAGATCAAAGGCGCGCATCACGAACGCATAAAGGTCCTGATCCTCAAGAAGTTTATCTACGGTATCAACTTCCGCAATATTTTCTGTGAAGTAAGCAATTGCGCGAGAATGCTGGGCAGACGAGCGAATAAGATCGCGGGACGTTGCTTCAAGAACGCCCGAGATTTTGAGGCCAAGCACCGCGTTGGTATTCGGCAGAGAGATCATTCCGCGGCGACGCGGGACAGATCACTTCCGGACTTCGCCTGTGACAATTCCAAAAGCGAGAACAGTCTCTCTTCGTATTTAAGAACGGGCTTCAACGAAATGAACGCGCGATAATAATCGGCTTGGCTGACATAGTTTGCCGCTTCGAAAATGCTGTTTTGCATCGAGATGCCAAACGTACTCGCCAGTTGCGCCAAACCTGTCTGGATCTTCTTGTTCAATCGCTCGCGATGGTCGGGCTGCGTCAAAGCGCTTTGGATCATGAAGCATATTCGCTTGGTTGGTGTATTTGCGTCAGCATCGGTCAGCAGATCGTTGCCTCGGATTATGTCCGCACGGTTTTCGACGTGAAGAGTTTGCCGGCGCATCGTATTTCGTACCACGCATCCGTTTACGATCAGGTATTCACCGGGCTTCAATGTAAGCGTCAAAGCCAATGCTACAGCTCCTTTGGTTGCGGCGCGTCTCCGCGCAGGCCCGCGACAATGTGTTTGTTGATGGCGCAGAGACCATCCACGCCAGCGTTGCCGCCCAAGACAGCCGAAGTCCGCTGATCCACCCACAAAGAGATCGAAATCAGTTGTGCGCGCAAAGGAGGCGGTAATTGGTTGCCTTCCGACGCAAGGTCCGCACGTAGGCGCTGCCAAAGTTTCTGATTTTCTACTAGAAGCCCTCGCAGGCCACCTGCCAGGATTGCCTGACGCTCTTTGCTCGGTGCCAAATCGAACTTCTCAGCAAGGACTTCCAGTTCCGAATTTACGGTCGCGATAATACGGCGCTCGATGTTCCGCGGCGATTCGCTTTCCAGGATATTTTGCTTGTACGCAGTAATGCTCATGACTTGCCTCACGTTTTTTAATTGTTTTATGGCGGTTCAGCCCGCGACCGGGCCGAACCAATTTTCACGAGAGCATTGGAACCTTAACGGAAGAGGCTAAGGATATTCTGCGGCGACTGGTTGGCAATCGAGAGCGACTGCGTGGCCAGCTGCTGCTGGACTTGCAGCGCCTGAAGGCGCGCGGCCTCCTCTTCCATGTTCGCATCGACCATCGCACCGATACCGGAGTCGATGTTTTCGACGAGCGAGGTCAGGAAGGACTGCTGGTTTTCGATTGTTTTCTCCGCCACGCCGAGGCTGGTCATGTTGGAAATGGCATCGGCCTGAAGACTTTCAGACGAACCAAGGGCACCTTGGAGGAAGGCCTGGCCAGTGGTCGCGTTGCCGCCATTCGTAGCAAAGCCGGTTGCGATCAGGGTGAAATCTGAAAGCAGGGCCGACAGGTCGACGCTATCGAAGGTAGTCGTCGTCGCCGCGAATGTGCCGCCTGCGCGGGTGATCCCCGTAACTGCGGTTTCGGTCGATGTTACACCGACTGCCTTGGTCACGACACCAGTCGTAGCGCTGATGGAGCCGGCAGTGCCGACCGTACCAGCGGCGTTGACGAGGTCAGCACCGTTGAACGTCGACTGAGCGATAGTCACGGTCATCTCTTCGATAAGACCAAGGAGTTCTTCCTCGATTTCATCGAGGCCCGTGGTCGCCCCTTGTGCAAATGCCACACGATCAGTGAATTGCTGCGACAATTCCTGGAAGTTTTCTGCGCCCAGGCGTGCTGTCGACAACGAGTTTTTGGTCATAGTGAGACCTTCGTTGATCGACGAGTACATCGACGAGTCGCTGCGCATGGTTTCCGAAATCTGGAAATACGCCGCGTTGTCTTTGGACGACTGCACCTTCAGGCCGCTCGAGATGCGACCTTGGGTTGTTTCGAGCGAAGAGTTGATGTTCCGCATGGTAGCCAAGGCGTTCATTGCGGAGGTATTGGTAAGAATGGAGGACATATTCTGCTCCTATAGGTTTCTCTATGAAATGACGTCATTCTGACTGTCAGGCGGGTAACCCACCAAAGAAGAAATTGTCCCCCACGGTTAACAGGGGGTTAAGGCTAGACCTCTCGATCGAGCCGTTGCATTTGGGACACGGGTATCTTGGATTGACTTCCGTCCAGATCGTAGAGCCCGCTCAATCCATGCCGGTTCTGCACATTCCGCATATCGCGAACGACGTCCCCCAGAACGCCCCGTAAATGATTTATGCGAAAGGCATTGGCGTCGATCATTTCCTTGATCCTAGCAACACGATCCTGAAGCCTTGGCTCCTCCGATAGCGCGGTAGTTATTTCGTCCGACGAACGCTCAAGCTCCAAGAGTAGCCCTTCTTTCCCCTGAAGTTCGCGCACAACTTCTGACATTGCCCCCCGGGACAGCGCGGCAGACTCGCGTTCCAGGAGTTGTTCAAGCTCGGACAGAACGAAAAACTTCGACCGGAACACTACTGCTTGCCTCCCAGGTCATACGCCGACATCGCGCGTTCAATCTGAGCTGCGACGCCGGTCGACGCCGTCTCAGCGATCTTGTCGGCGACAGCTTTAGCCAGAAATGACCGCCACATTTCTTCGGCATGCCCGCCGCCGAAGGCCCCCGCATCCGCAGTCTTGAGCATTTGGTCCACGCCCTGTGCGAGAAATGCGGTCTCGAATTCCCGGGCTACACGGGCGGATTCAGATGTCGAGCTTGCGAAATTCGACCTGCGCGATTCGAGCAACATGTTTTGGCTGAACGGCGACAAGCGTAATCCGAGGCTGTCTGACATCTCAGATGATCTCTAGATCGGCATGCAAGGCACCGGCAGCCTTGATCGCTTGCAGAATTGAGGTCGTTTGCGATGCGGTAACTCCGATCGCATTGAGCCCGTCGACAAGGGCGCGAAGACTGACGTCGCCTTGGAGGATCGAGAACTGCGCCCTCTTCTCTTGCACCTGTACTTCGGTTTGCGGCACAACGACGGTTTCGCCGATTGTAATCGGTTCTGGCTGGCTGACTTCGATCTGTTCCTTTACGAGTACGGTCAATCCACCTTGGCTGACGGCGACTTCGCTGATGCGGACGTTCGCGCCCATGACGATGGTGCCAGACCGGGCATCAATGACGACACGCGCGGGTTGGTCCGGTGCGATGGTCAAATTCTCGATGTGCGACATGGCCCCCATCAGGTCGAGCTTGTCATACGGTCGAATCTCGATCGTGGTCGGATCGAGCGCCAGCGCAGTGTTGGCGCCCAGTGCATCATCGATCGCCGAAGCCACGCGAACAGCAGTGGTGAAGTCCGGATCCCGCAACGAGATGCGGATACTCTCCAGTGACGAAAACTCGAAATCGATCTCGTTCTCGACCGTGGCACCGTTTTCGATGCGTGCAACCGTTGGGACCCCCTGGGTAATCGCGGCGTTCGCCCCTTGAGCCGCATAACCGGCGACCGCTATCGGCCCTTGCGCGACAGCATACACTTCGCCATCCGCTCCGGAAAGCGGCGTAACAATGAGAGTTCCGCCCCGCAGCGAGGACGCGTCACCGAGCGAGGAAACGACGACGTCGATTGTGGAACCCCGGCGTGAAAAGGGCGGCAGCATTGCCGTCACCATGACCGCAGCCGTGTTACGTGTACGTATCGTATCTTCTGAAAGGTTACCGACGCCCAGCCTTTCCAGCATCCCCTCAATGCTTTTTTGAGTGAACGGCGAATTGCGCAACCCGTCACCGGTTCCGTTGAGCCCCACGACCAGCCCGTATCCAACGAGCTGGTTTTCGCGGACGCCCTCAAATGTGGAGATGTCCTTGATCCGGACATCCGCAGCCGCTGAATACCCGACACTTATGATGACACCCGAAAGGATGCTACCCAAAAGGAACCTGTACGCGCCGATGGCCTGCATGGTCTTTACCCTCAATTTCTTACTATGGAAAATGCACGAGAAAGCCAAGGTTCACAAGAACAAATAAGTCTATTGTTGTTTATGCTTGCTCATGGGGCCAACTATTGCATAGTATACACCAAGATTTCACAAGGAAACGCTCGTCCGGGCGGATGCAGAACTCATGTATGTCTTGGTTCACCACCCACGAAACGATCAAAATGCACGCCTGACCGACGAACTGACGGCCAGCGGCATCAAGGCTGTCCCGATTGGTATCGAGTTTTTCCACACAGACCCCCATACGCTTCGCGCCCGTACATCAAATCGCACCGCTTTTCTTTTGGCGGACTGTGCGGATGTGATTGATTACATTAAAAAAATACGACTGGCGGAATGCAATTCGCCCATCCTGATCGTGCGCGACGCGCGCAACGCGACAGCGTCGGCCGCGGTTCTCGATGCAGGTGCCGATGACGATATCGTGGCACCGATCAAAGCTGTAGAATTGCGTTCACGGATCAATAGCATTGCCCGGCGTGCTGCCGGGCATTCCTCCGAGAGCATCAAGCTGGGAGAGGCTGTCATCTTCTTCGACGGTCGTCACCCCGAATTTTTTGGGCAATCTGTCCCGCTATCCCGCCGGGAATACGCGATATTTCACGAACTCGCACTGGCCGCAGGTCGATGCGTGTCAAAGCGTGCGCTCTACGATGCGGTCTATGGCATGTCCGAAGAGCAGCCGTTCGACAAAGTGATCGACGTCTATATCTGCAAGCTGCGAAAGAAATTCGTCAATGCATCCTCCGTCGCGCATCCCTATATCGAGACTGTGCACGGACGTGGTTACAAGCTGACCGAGCCCGCCTGCCCGAGTGTCACCGCGGCGGAATGAAAAATCAGATATAGTTGAGGAATGACAGCTTCCGAAGCCGGGCCGTGACCGTGTAACTTACCTCTAGCCTTGCTTCCAGTTCGGAAAGCCGCAAGGCCGCGTCATAGGGATCCACACCCTCGATATGTCCGCGTTCAGCCTCCAACATATCACGTCGTTCTCCTTGGCGCGAAATCGTGGTCGATAGCTGCTGCTGCTCGCTGCCAGTCTTGACCTCCAGGCTCAAGACACCACTGACACCAGCGCTGACTTTCTCAATCGCGCGGTCCATCCATTCGCGATAAGCAGCCTCGTCGGCGATGTTGGACACATCCGCGCTGGCAAGCATGGCAAGCCCCTGCATCAGATCCCGGAACCCCTGATCATCGGCTTGTGTCCCGTAGTCCAAGTGCAAGCCCGTATCGATTTGTGCCGAGAGCCGTGCGCCGTCGCGGGAACCTCCACCATAGAAGACATCGCTGTAGCCTGACGCCCCGGCTACGCCTGGTCCATCGGCGAAGATAGCGTCCAATGACTCCGCTTTGGCTGCCGCATCTGCCGCATTCCCAATACCGGACCCGAGCACGGCTGACACGACCCGCTCAGGACTCGTGCCGAGAGCGTTCTCTTCCCGCCATCTTGCAAGCGCGGACCGGTCAGACATCACACCAGACAGCAGGCGCGCCCCCGAGTAAGTTGCATTCGAAAGATCAGCGATCTGGTCAAACGCCCTTCGCGCATCATCTTGCAATGCGCGCGTGCTAGTCGAGGTCCCGCCGCTGCTTGGTGCCGCGAGCGTCAGGAAATCTTGCGCCACTTCGCGAATTTGCGACAACGTATGATTGGTCAAATCCAACTTTGCTTCCAGAAGCCGGTTCGACACCAGGAATCCCTCCGTCCGCTGCAATTCTCCACGAACATTGAATGCACGAGAGGACTTTGATCCCGCGGCTTCGAAAATATCTTGATGACGGCCGGTCGAAAGCTCAATCGACGCACGATCCATTTCTGCGTTCAGGCGTGCGATCGTATCATTGCGCAGGTCGTAGGCGAGGTAAGTCGACATGGGGGCGATGCTGGAAATCATAGTTAGCTATCCTCTTCACACGGCATTCAGCAGGTCGTCCATCATCCGCGTCAAGGCGGAAATGACCTGAGAATTCGCGGCAAATGCTTGCTCAATCGCAAGAAGCTGTTGGATCTCGGTGTCGATATTGACGCCTTCCCTGGCCGACCTCTCACTTTGGATTGCAAAAATCGCAGTCAGCGCGGCATCGGCCTGACGCGCTGATTCAACCGCGGCCAAGTTGGGCTGCGTTACGAAATTGGCGGCAAAGCTCGAAAGCGTCACGGTTCCACCGAGGCCCAGCGCGGGATCGAAATTCTTTTGCTGGCCCATGGCGTCGATGTACGCAACGACTTGAGTGGAATCCGATAGCGCGCCTGGAGTAGACGCACCGATTCCATCGCGTAGCTTTGATAGTCTGCCCCCCTGGTCGGGATCGACCGCCGCATTGATTGCAATCCGGCTGGACAACCCATCCTGGTTGGCGGTATCGAACGCCGAGCCGCCATCGGTGAATAATCCCGCCTGACCAAAAGCCAAGGACGTATCCGCCGCCTCAAACGTCGTGATCAAGGACCCGGCCAGAGCGTCGAGCTGGTGCTGCGCGTCGGGGAAAACCTGCGCATATAACTCCACATCGGCCGCGAGGGCACCGCCAGCCAACCCACGCGTCCCGGCCCGCCCAGGTGTAACGTCGATCGCTCCGGCGAGCAGTGTTTCGGCCGAACGGTCGAAGCTTATTTCGAGCGAGGTATTGCCTTCGACAAGACTGGCACCACTCGGGATCAGGATATCGATGCCTTCGCTCCCCCGGTTGACCAGTTTAAGGTCGACCAATTCCGCAAGTTTGCCGATGGCGGCATCCTGTTGATCCTGAAGCGACGCGCGCTCGGACGTGCCCGGATCGCTCGCGCTGACGAGGACGTTCAGATTAGCAATCTGCGAGGTCAGTGAATTGACTTCGCCAACCATCCTATCGATCGAATTAAAGGCCCTCTGAGACGCGGTATAAATGGCACCTGCTGCATCGCCGATGCCTCTTGTCACGCCTTCAGCCCGTCTCAGGACCGAGGCTTGGACAATGGCATCATCCGGGTTGACGGACAGAAGATCCAATTCGGATTGCAGTGATGATATGAGCGAAGGAAGGGACGTTACGCTTCCCGGCTCACCCAATTGGTCTGCGAAATAGGAAATACCCTGCGCCATCTCGGCATGGTAGCCGGCTGACGCCGTTTCGGCCCATTCGCGACTTTGAAGCGACCGGTCGATTTCGCGGCTGATCGCATTCGTTCCTACACCGGTATTTCGCGCGCCCGTCGCTACCTCAACGTCCCGGCGCACATAGCCCGGACGGTCAGCGTTGGAAATGTTCGTCGACGTGACCTCTGCCCGCTTTCCAAGTGTGGCGAGGCCGGATTGGCTGGTCGACAGGGCTGCAGAAATCGACATTTACCGCCTCCTAGCCACGTCAAGCGTCAGCGCTTGATCTGGAGAGTTTCCTCAAGCATCTGATCGGCTGTCGTAATTATCTTGGCATTCGACGAATATGCCCGTTGCACCTGAATAAGGTCCGTCAGTTCCTGAGCGATATTGACGTTTGAGGATTCAAGGGCAAACGAACTGATCGACCCGACTTTATCGGTTCCAGGAAACAAGAGGCTGATATTCCCACTGGACAGCGAGACTTCGAATGTATTTCCATCCCCCGGGGTCAGACCGTCCGGATTAGGAACATCCGCAAGCGGGATAATGTAGAGCGGTTTTCGAACGCCATTGTCGAAGATCCCGTACACCATGCCACTACTATCGATCTCTGCCGATACCAGGGACCCTGCGCTCGCGCCGTCCGCATCGACGGTCAACCCGGAATAGTCACCGGCGAATTGAGTGACGCCGCCAAATTCGTCTGGCGCGCCCAATGACACCTCTATTGTCTGCGGTTCAGTCCCGGTGTCGAGGGTCAATGTTGCGATTCCGGTCACAGGATCAAGGAAAAACTCAGATGGCGGAGTCGCCAGATTGACCGCATTGGAGTAGCTTGCCGGGGCACCTGCATTGGGGCCGCTGTCATGGAATGTCACATCGGCCGACCCAAGGGGGGCACCGGTTGCATCCTCAAAGGTCACAACCCAGAGATTCTCGTTATCGGTCGGCTGCCAGGACACAGCTAGACGCTGCGGTTCTCCGAGCGGGGTATAATATTCGATTGAAGACACGAAGGGATCACCCGGCATGGCCACCCCACTGGCCTGCGCCGGAAGATTGGCACTAATGTCGATATTCTCGGTTGGCGCACCTGAAATCGTCTGGTCGCCAATGTTCACGGTTTCAAGACTTGCGTAGGAACTGGTGTCCACAGCGCCGACAGCGCCGGTCTCATCAACCGGAAAACCCGCAAGGTAATAACCAGCCGCATTCTGAAGATTGCCGTCTTCATCTGGAATAAACGATCCCGCCCGCGTCAACGCATAGTTGGCCTGGTTCGCATCGTCCGGCGACTGGGACACGACGAAGAAGCCCTCACCTTCGATCGCGAGATCGGTTGCACTATTCGTTGCGCGCACCGAACCGGTCGATGAGATATCGTTGCGCGTTTCGGCGCGGACGCCCGACCCTTCCGATGCGTACGATGTCCCAACCGTTTCGGTCACCATCGAAGAAAAGCTCCGTTTGTAACCGTCGGTGCTTGCGTTCGCGATGTTGTTCGAGATGTCGTTGACCCGTTCGGCGTTGGCGGTCAGCCCACTTACGCCAATCTGCATAGATTGAGAGATGCTCATTCTGTGTCCTTCCCGAGTCCCGAAAACCGTTCAATCGGCCAAGTATAATCGCATATATATCTATGTTACGTCCTGCGGTTTACGCTGAGTTAAACTTTGTAAATTTTTTCTGCTGCATGGCTATTCATTGCTATCTGCCGGGTCTTTGTCCATCGCTAACGCGTCTTGCAGAGTGTCCTTCCGCAGGGGAAACAAACTCGGCCTTTCACGGGCCAGCGTCGCGGCGACCGGCCCCCAATCGGGAGACCGTTTCAATGCTGGCAGCGCCTGCACCACTTTGCGCAGGTGGGCTTTACGTCCCGATCTGTGCGCCGCCAGCACCATCTTCGCAGCCGCGCTTATTGGCATCGCATCGCCCGTCACCGCCCAGAGCTCCTCATAGGCATCGAATGCAAGGGACCAATTTCCGGCATCAAAAAGCGCTCCGGCCTTGTGAAGCTCAAAAGGTACCGACGGCGTCTCGGTCTCTAGCGCCAGCAGATCTTCATGCTTGCCCATGTCGGCAAAAAGCTGGACGCGCAGCGCCTCTCGGCGCGCTTGGTTCTCGTCAGTCTCGGAGATCATCGGCGCTTCAATTATTTCTTCCGCCTGCCCTACCTGACCACCTCGCATCAGCGCTTCGGCTTGCTTCAACCGCAACCTGTCGCGGTCGCGCCCTGTCTTCTCCGCGAGCCCGAGATCTTCGCCCGCCGCAAGGTAGGCCGCTGTTTCATTATACTCCCGAACAGCCAAAGACGTGATGCCCGCGTCGAGAGCGAAATCCGCGAAAGCTTCGGCCCGTAGTGCGAATTGCGGCTCCAGCCGACGATCAGCCGCAATCCGAGCATGACCGGATATGAAATCTGACAGCGGGATCGTGCCGCGCGTTCCGGCCTCATAGAACGCCTCCAGCAAGTCTTCCGAAAGTGCTGCGCTTTTTTGCGCATAGAGACTGCCTTGATGGCGCTTTCCGAGATCATGCAGCACTGTGAGTGCATTCACCTCGCTGCCGGCTGATGCCTCCGCCTGGGCAAGCCGCAACAAGGTCTCGCCGGCAAAGGCGTCTCCACTCCACAGCCATCGCGCTGCGCGCAGAAGCTGCAATCGATCGTTTTCGTCAAGCGCTCCGTTTCGCTCGGCGAGATCAATGATAGCAAGCCTCGCGCGGTGCGCCCAGCCATCACGTTTCTCGGCCGCTCTGCGGTAACTATCGAACGCCGCAACATTCTCCTCTCCGAGCTCTGCCGCTCTCCCCAATAGGAAATGCAGGGCAGAGGAATCGCGAAGGGTTGCGTGCTGCAACATCCGTTCGGCGATATCGCGGCTGGCGGTCCAATGATCTTCATCAAGCGCTACCTCAAGAAGGATAGGTAGGCTAAGATCTAGAAGATCGTCAGGAACATTCGCCGCAGCCGCTGCGGCATCCACAAGATCCGACTCGGACATGGTTGCACCCGAACCGATTGCTGCCAGCGCATTAAAGTATGGCCACGCGCCCCATTTATTCTCGACAAGATCGGGATGATCCAAGGCGACGCGTTCGCCGTCGATGATTTCCACGATCAAGCTCAGACGTCGGCCAAGCGAGTTGATTTCGGCGCTGACATTCCTTCGATCCGCCTCTCTCAAAAAGGATCGCGCCTCGACAAGCATTCCGCGTGAGACATGCAGTTGCGCCAGATCCAGCAAGATACCAGCGGCCGCGCTTCCCTTCTTCTGCGTCAGCTCCACGATCAGCGTGCTTCGCGTCGTCAGGAAGTCCCTCTCTGAAACCGCCATCAACTCGGTCGACCATCCGCCATCTCTCTGGTCCGACCGGACATCGACAGGCTCTGGCAACAAGATATCGCCAGGGGCCGCCGCACACACCGCTGGCATCGCAAACGTCGAAACCGACACAGCGAACACCGCTACGATATTCTTGCCAGTGCTTGCCAATGCGAAATCTCTCCTTGCCTTTTTGCAAGTATTCTATGTATTGCTTGTTATGAGCAAGTAAAAAGAGCGCAATATCGTCATGGACAGTGCGGCATACATCTCTCTTTCAAGGGTCTCCTCGCTTCGGCGCGACCTCGACGTGACAGCCAACAACATTGCGAATGCCGATACCGTGGGCTTCAAACGCGAGCGCGTCGCGTTCGAAAGCTACGTCCACAAGGGCCAGGGAGCAGGCGAGGACGTACACCTTGTCGTCGATGGCGGTTCATACGTTGATGAAACACAAGGTCGTATGCTGGCCACGGGAAATCCGTTGGACTTCGCACTGCAGGGGCAAGGCTGGTTTTCATTTGAGACCGCGGATGGCCAGCGCGCATTCGGTCGGGATGGTCGGCTGACGTTGGATGCCGAAAGCATGCTGGTCAATTCCGAGGGCGCGCAGATCCACGATATCGGTGGTGCGGCGATCACCATCCCCCCTGAACTGGCGCAATCGCTGGCGGTGGCGACGGACGGGACAATAACAACCCCGGATGGCGCGGTCGTTGCCCGCCTCGGTGTGTTCCAGTTGGACGACCTGCAAAGCTTCGAGCGCATCGGAGCAGGCCTTTTCCGCCCGCCGGCTGAGGTTGTGGCCGACCCGCGCAGCGATCCTAACACCGACATCATCCAAGGTGCTTTGGAAGGAAGCAATGTGCAGGCGATCACCGAAGTGACCCGGCTGATGGAAATCCAGAAATCCTATGATCGCGCCCAGAACATCAGCCAAGGCGTCGACGACCTTCGCCGTGACATGTTGAGCCGTTTGTCGCGGCCAGCCTGAGGAGATTGACAGATGAAAGCCCTTGGTATCGCGGCGACCGGCATGCTGGCGCAGCAGACGAACGTGGACGTGATTTCGAACAACATCGCCAACGCCAACACCACAGGTTACAAAACGCGCCGTGCGGCGTTTCAGGATCTGATTTACGAGAATCGCCAGCGCGAAGGCACGCAGACGTCAGAGCAAGGAACCGCACGCCCGACCGGTGTGGATGTGGGTCTGGGCGTCAGAACTGCGGGTGTTGCGCGCCTCTCTACGCAGGGCGGCCTTCAACAGACGGAAAACCAGACCGACATCGCAATCGACGGACGCGGATATTTCACGATTCTGCAGCCGAATGGCGAGGCCGCCTTCACGCGGGACGGCTCATTCCAGATCTCGCCGGAAGGCCAGATCGTGACATTGCAGGGCTTCGAAGTGGACCCGGGGATCGTTATTCCCGACAATACGGTGCAGCTCGATATCGCTGAGGATGGGACCGTACAGGCCTTTGTCGAAAACGACCCGGCCCCCGTCGATTTGGGCCAACTGACCTTGTCGACCTTTGTCAATGAAAGTGGCTTGCGGGCGTTGGGCAACAACCTCCTGGAAGCCACAGAGGCGTCAGGCGATCCCATTCAGGGTAATCCCGGAGACCCGGGTGTTGGCGTCGTGCGCCAAGGATACCTGGAAAACTCAAACGTCAATATCATCAAGGAAATCACCGATCTCATCTCGGCGCAGCGTGCCTATGAGATGAATTCGAAAACCATCGAGACCGCCGACCAGATGATGTCCACCGCGAACCAGATCAAATGATGCGACAGATTCTTCTCCTGACAGTCACGCTTTTTGCGACTGCAGCTGGTGCGGCGGAGCCCATTTCCGCTCTCGTTGAAGAGCGCGCCCGCGGTCACTACGGCAACACTGTCCCACCCGATGCCCAGATCACCGTAATGACGACCGCAGGAACGCTGAATGAGGCAATCGGTCTATCTGCGTTCTGGATTGATCCGAAGTCCGGGAAATTCCTGGCGAATGCGGTTTCCACGACTGGCATCGAACACCGCATCTCGGGCTATGCCGTAATTACGATGAAAGTAGCAGTTCCCATACGCAAGCTCTTTCCCGGCGAGATTCTTGCGAAGACCGATCTCAAGGTCATCGATGTTCCCCACATTCGCGTCACGTCTTTTGCGGTCACGGACCTGGACAGGCTGGTCGGAAAAGAGGTCAAGAGCCTGCTGTCTCCGGGCCGACAAATCATGATCCAGGCCATTCGCGAACCGCTTGCGATCCGCCGAGGCGACAACGTGTCGATCCATTTCGTCGGAAATCGGCTTGAGCTTTCGGCTCCTGGGCGCGCCTTGGGTGACGCTCATGACGGAGAAGAACTCAAGGTCGTCAATACTTTGAGCAACAAGACCGTCCTAGGGGTCGCCCGACCCAACGGACGTGTGGAGATCGTACGATGAACCGTTTCCCCATACTTGTCCCCGGGTTCATTGCCTTGATCGGCCTGGGCGGTTGCAGTTCCAACCCGATGGACCAGACGATCGAGCCTTCTGATGTCGGAACCGGGACACGCGGCATCGAGACTGTACAGATCCCCATGCCGCCGCCTGAAGTCCCCGTTCCCGCATTGCGTGCAGAACGGGCATCGCTATGGGAGAACACGTCCGGGGGGTTCTTCGCCGACCAGCGCGCGGAGAGGGTTGGTGATCTACTGACGATCGTCATAGAAATCGACGACAACGCTCGGCTCAAGAACGAAACCACGCGATCGCGCGAGGGCAAGACCAATCTCGGCAATCCGTCCCTATTCGGCCTTGGTAGCGTGATCGGCGGACTGCTGCCTGAAGAGGCAGGAGCGGGTCTGGACGGCGTCGACCTTGTTGCTGTCAGTGGCGGGCAAGCAGTGTCCGGCGAAGGCGAAATCGACCGGACCGAGCGGATAAACCTGAGGGTCGCGGCCTTGGTCGTCCAGCAGCTTCCGAACGGAAATCTCGTCGTGGCGGGACGCCAGGAAGTCAAAGTGAATCAGGAGCTGCGCGACTTACGCGTATCCGGCATCATTCGCCCGGCCGACATTCAGCGCGACAATGCGATTTCTTATGACAAGATCGCTGAGGCGAGGATCAGCTATGGCGGAGAAGGTCAGCTGTCGCGCCAACAGCGCATTGGCTATGGCGAAGGATTGATGGATGTGATCCTGCCTTATTGATCCTGCGATTGCTCCCACAAATCGCCATGATCCTGATCCATCACGTTAAGCGAACAGCGAAACGTAGGTTGCAGGGTCCAGCATGGCGAAAATTCTTGTGTCTGCGATATCCGTGGCCGCTATCGTTGCCGGGTTTGGCAGTGGCTACGCTATCGCGTCCCTGTCGGAAGTAGACGGAGCGGACCTTGAGATCGCCGACACCTCAAGCGCCGCGCTCGACCCGAAACAGCCTCCAAAACATCAGCCGGAAAAACCTGCGCAAGAAAAGCAGTCTGCGCTCGATGAGGTCGAACCCTTCTGGATGAACGACCGCTTGGTCTTCCTCGGGCGCATTACCGTGCCTGTCGAAAGGCCTTGGGGCACCAGCTACGTTGTGACTGACCTCGCTATCGCCATGTCCAATGCTAGAGACGCATTGGCCTTGAAGTCGCCGGACAAGGCGCTCCGAATGCGAGATACGGCATTGCTCGAGTTACGCAGCGCTGCATCCAGCCGCATGCTCCGCGACGAACCTATGGATACAACGGGGTTGTCCACTCAGCTGAAGGCCGCATTAGAAGAACATGTCGGTGCTATCGACGAAATGCTATTGCTGTCGTTCTATGTGGCAGAGGTTCCGAGAACCTGACCGTTACCGAACCGCTTCGATTGCAGTCGACGGGATGACGTCGCCATTGGCGAGCTGAAGCTGACTGAATCCGTCTGCAAATAGCACACTTTCGACTTCTGATTCGACGAATGTTTCGTAGGCGACCGTCTCGCCAAATGCATTTTTGGCATCGATCTGCACCCGGTAGCTGCCTTCCGGCAAGGGAAGCCCGTAGAAATCATTCCCGTCCCAAAAAAGCTCGTGCGTCCCACCGGCCGTCGTCGGAAGGCCCTCGAAACGTCGGAGTGCGACACCCTGCTCAGACAGGATGGTTGCGGTGACAGAGCTGGCATTTTCCTGTAGGCGGTACGACAGGTCCACGCCGCCCGAAGCTCCGAGTTCGAACTCGCTGGAGGAGGTCAGAACGGTTTTTCCGATCAATCCCGCATCGGACAAAGAGGTGGCTGCCGAGATTTGCCCCGATATCAATTCGAGATGCGAGTTCGTGATGATGCTTTGCTCGACTTGCGACAGTTGTGCGAGTTGCGAGACGAAAGTCGTCGAATCCATGGGCTCCAGCGGATCCTGGTTGGCGACCTGCGCCGTAAGAAGTTGAAGAAAAGCTTCGTAGTCCGCGCTCAGAGTCGCCTGTGCGACGGACGATGTAGATGCCGGGTTGGTCGCGGCAGAGCTGCCTACAGGAGCGATAGTCATCGCGCGTCCCTTCTCAGGTAAGGATATCGAGACGCCCAAGTGGGACTGTCCGATAACGGGTTTCGGTTGCGTTGTCTTCCGCCGTCAAAGCCGTTTCGCCCATCGCCAATAGTTCGTTCAGCGGATGCTCTGTATCATGCTGCGAGGGCGGTCTCTCATCCTGATCGTAGCCCTCGAGTTCAAGGTGCGTTCCGTCAAAATCCAGTCCGTTGGCCGACAGAACGTCAGCCAGCCCCTGACGGTCACTTCGAAGAGCGGCCAGCGTCACAGGGCTTTCGGCACGGATCATGACGCGCAATTGACCGGCCTCATCAGACGACAACTCGATATCCAGGGCACCGAGGTGAGCGGGCGAAAGTTCTATTCGAGTGCGGCCTTCTGCGACCCTAACGCCTCGGAACTGTGCAAGGATCTTGGCGTTCGCTTCGGTTGTGGAGGGAGAAGACATCTCTGGCTTAAGTGCCTGAACCGCTTCCGGCGCAAGCGACTGAACCACCTGTGCCTGCGGGATGTGAAGAATTGCAACGCCTTGTAGCTCGCTCCGCGATGGCGGTGCCCCAACTGTCTGACCAGCTGACGGCGCAAGCGTCGACAACCGGCGGTCTATCACAACCGTTCCCGCGGCGTCGGGTGCCACCGTTACGTGTCGCGTCCCGGCGTCGTGAACGGGCAAAGCTCGGTCAGTCTTTGATCGGGAGGAGTTTTCGTTCGTCACGCCCGTGTCGGGCATGTGTTTGACCTTGGGAACTTGGTCAGGAAGCCTTGCACTTGGCGATGCACTCTTCTGTGCCGCAACAAATACCGATGCAGGCCGCAAGAATGTGGCTTCGACCGTCGATCTGCCCAAGCCTGGCATTTCTGCTCTGGCCAATGCTCCTTCAACCACCTTGAGGAGTTCAGAAGCCCGAGCTTCGAATGACTTCGCTGCTGCCGTCAACGTTGCATCAATTCCCGCAACCAATTGGGCGGGCAACTCCATCGACGCCCCATGAAACGCGCCGACGACCGCGCCGATCATCTTCTTGTCTACTCGGTCCCAACCGGCGGGGCTGAGTTCGTCATCCGGCGGGAAGTTCGTCGCAATTTGCGAAAGCTCTTCCTTTATCGCCTCCAAGAGGTTCGCCTTTATGTCGTCAGGCAGCGCTTCGAACTCCGCTTCAATCTCGGGCTTAGGCAGTTCAATGGATTGGGGTTCTGTGACAAGCGCATCGAAACCGGTCTGATCATTCGAACGTAGCGGGGACTTCCCTTTGCCAAGCGACAAGAACTGTCCGGGCAAGTCGACCGCTTCAAAACCCTTTCTCAATGGAACACCGACAGCGAAAAACCTTGGGCCAACAGCCCTTGGCGCAGCCGAGACATGGCACGATTTTCAATTTGCCGAAGCCTTGCCGGACTGGCATTGAGATCTCGCGCGATGAGATCAAAAGGCTCTGGCTCAGATGTCAAGCGGCGGCGGCGAATAACTTCGGACTCCATCGCATTGAGACATTTCATGGCATCCGCCAGCCGCATGGCAATCGACGCTTCGTCAGACCGACGCAAGGCGTCCTCTTCTGGCGATGCTTCCTCGGATTGGAGTTCCTCGACCTCCACGCTTTCATGAAAGTTGACACTCCGCGATTCATCCGAAAGGGCTGCTTCGTCTGATTTCGGGGTTGCTTCGATCCAGCCAGGAACGCTTGATGCGCGCTCCCGCTTTATCGCCGAAAAAACCTCATTTCGAATCCACCATGCCGCGTAGGTTGAAAACCTAACACCGCGCGCGGTATCGAATTTGTCAGCAGCGCGAATAAGACCGACCATTCCCTCCGCGACCAGGTCCTCGACTTGCGATGGATTATCGGTCCATTTTCGGGCGTGCGACCAAACCTGCCGCGCATGCGAGCGCACCAATAGCTCCAGCGAGGCAGCATCTTGATCGCCTTGCCATTTCAAAATGGCCTCGCGCTCTTCATCAGCAGCAAGCAAAGGCTCCTGCAATGCCTGCCAAAATGAGCCAATCATTCCCGCCTCAAGTCTTTTTCTAAAGATAGGAAAGCATATCTCGCCCAACTTATAAAGACTTAGGTGGTTTAACCTTGGTTAAACGCCGTCAACCTTGACGACACTGCCCAGTGCAGGCCGCGCTAAATCGAACGTCGCAGGAAGCGCAGAGATATCGGCCAGCAAATCGAAGGGCACTTTCTTGGCGCGAAAAACCAGCGATTTCAGAACCGCTCCGTTCTGTACCGACTGGGCATCTGGCAGTATGCGGCCTTTCGACAATGAATCGAGCCGGTCGCCCAGACCCTTTGTCGTGCGCCCCGCCCTGACGAACCCTGACATGAACCGCGCCAGATTGATCCCATGAGTCCTGGAGAATCCCAAGTCGATAAGCGTGTCATAGCAATGCAATAGGGCAAAAAAGGTACACCCGTCGGCGCTCTGATCAAAGCGTGACTGCTCGATGACGGCACTGGCCGTCGCGACGATCCTCCCCGCCAATTCAGCTTCGCGTCCGTTTGCGACCGCGCTCTTGATTTGATGCAGTGGCACGATGGTGACCAAGCTTGGCACAGAAAGGGCGACGTCGCTTTCTTCCGCCAGGACATCGGCCAACGGAAGCCCCCGTTCCAGGCATTCGCTATCGCGAACCACCGAGATATGGTTGACGCTGGGGTCGTTGCATACAAGAAAGACCACATTTGTGGGCAACATGCGCTCGACATAGGCAGTGACGTCGCTCACTTCTGTCGATCCAGCCGGACGAATTCGTCCATCCCAAATCATCTCCAGTACGTTTGACCCAAACATCTTGCAGTTGCACCCCCGTGATCCCGATCTCGTTACAAGGCTACCCAACTGGGCGTCCAAAGCAATGGTCAGGACGGAAGAAACCGCAATATCAGGTGAAATACCTGTGGATGTTTCCTAAATGTAGTAGTCGCCCATAGCGAGCAGTGGTGGCGCGTTTTGGCGATCACGTACAATTATACAAAGAAACTCAAAGCCCTAGGGGTGATTTACCAATTTACCGCGCAACCCGAAGGAGAGGCGCGATTTCTATCCACTACGAGATCATGTTGGACAAAACCGCCGGGCGATTCGCGCCGAGCGGCCACACGCATTACGATTCTGGGTAGAGAACGGTAATGCTGACCCGACGGTTGTCGGGCGCGTCGGGCCGCTCCGGCAGAAGCGGTTCGGTATCCGCCAATCCGGACACACCCGCGATACGCATCGGCTCTAGGCCTGCCGCGACCAACACACGGCGCGTGGCATTGGCGCGCTCGCTGGACAAGTCCCAATTGTCGTAACCTTCGGATGTGAACGGCAGCGCATCCGTGTGCCCGGCAATGACTAGACTGCTTTCAACCCCTTCTAGAGCCTTGGCGATGCCTTCAATGATCAACCTTGTCTCGTTGTTGATACGGGCGCTGCCCGACGCAAACATCGCTTCACCCGGTTGATCGACGATATGAACGTCCAGGCCCTCGGTGGTCTTGCTGAACCTGAGATTGTCGAGGAAACGGTCCGCGAGGCCGTTGTCACGGAGCTGCTGTTCTACATCTTCTTGGATCTCTGCGAAGTCGAGATCGCGCTGAGCATCCGTTTCATCCTCCATGTCCCCGGTCGGATCGGCAGGCTCGCTGGATGTTCCGGCGGATGTCGGCTCGGGGACCTCTTCTTTGGGAATCTCTTCTACCTTGGGATTTCGAAGCCGGCTGTCAAACACCAGCAACGGGTTGTCTTCTCCGTAGGACGGCACGCGCAGATCGGAATCTGCACCGGCCCCGCCCCCGTTCGGCGTGTCTGACTTAATCAGAGTGTGACCGTCGAGAATTTCGGGCCCCCCACCGTTAGATTGCGACAAAACCGGCGTGAAGTGTTCGGCAAGCCCTTTCAGCTTGTCCGCATCGGCCGCGCTCACGATCCAGAGCAGCAAGAAAAAGGCCATCATGGCCGTCATGAAGTCGGCGTAGGCAACTTTCCAGCCGCCACCATGATGACCGTCGTGATCGTCATCCTCTACCCGCTTAATGACAATCGCTTCTTTAGACATGTGCGTGTCCTGCCCGGCTGTCTTGCCTCACGAGATTTTTTCGCTGGCCGTCGCCGAGCGACCAATTTTCGCATCGCGATCGTATTTGCCTAGGCCCTTTTTCTTCGCGTAGTTCGCTTTGCGTTCCGAGTAACTCGGCGCTACGAGCGGAAAGTCGTCAGCCAGACCGAACATATGGCGGTAACGCTCCTCGGTCAGGCCATGCTCCGATCCGATATGCCGCTTCAACATCTTGAAGCCTTTCCCGCAACACAGACAATAGACTTTGTCTTGCTCCACAGCTTCACTGATGGGACGCGCCGGAGTTGCAGAACCCGACGCTTTAACCTTGGACGCGGCGGAACCACCGCCATCGACTTCGTTGCGCAGCTTCCGCACCAACTCCACGATGTCGTCAGGCCCAACCTCAGGCCTTGCGGCATAAGACGCAACGATCGCCGCGATGAATGACTCGTTCTGGCTTTGATCTTTCATTTTTATTCTCTCTTCTGAGAACGGGTCGCACGCGATTATTCGCGCCGTCCCAGTAGCCACCAAAGGTCACTACCCAGCAGCGACCGCATTCTGCTGGCCGCGTTTTCCCTCGCCCGAACGACGCATGGTTACGATCACACGAAGCTCACCACCAGCAATCGGCATCAGCCGGACACCTGTACGCTTGTGACCCCTTACGACTCGTTGACATCTTCACCACTCACCTTTTAACCAGTCACAAAACCTACATGCATTATATGTAGCTCTAAGACGTTAACGTTAGACTAAATTTCAAAAAATTCAAAAATATTCTTGTGGTTTGGCAAGCACAGGCAAGTTGATGCTCATTTTGTGCTTGAATTTGCCCCACCGCCCGCAATGCTTCGCACCACATTGAGCGCCGTATTGCCCTCACCGGCCTTGTAAGCCAGCGAGATCGCTCGCGGCGCGACACCGCTCTGAAGCGCAGTCACACCGCCCGAAATCAACCCTGCGGCAACGAGTGTAAGAAGGCCGAATTTCAGCCCGAAACCGCGTCCGCGCGACTTTGGTGCCTGCACCCTTGGCGGCGCCACCAACGCTTCGCCTGCTGGTTCTGCCGGAGTCACGAAAATCCCGCTCGGAGTAATCGACACTTCGGCCTTGTGAACGCGCGACTGGAAGCGCTCAACTAGGGCGCGCGGAAATGCCTCCATTTTTGCATCAATGATCATCCCTCGGCCAGGATGCCACTCACGCAAACATTCAGGACCGAAAACAAAACAGCGCAGGTCGTCGCGATGACCGACGTCCTGCGCGCGCAGCGGCAGATCATGCGATTCAAGGGCGCCAGGCTGAATCAGGACCCGGACGCGCGCACCGCTTGTCCGAATCTCCGCCGGTAGGACCGCTACCGGACCGTCGACAAACTCCCCCGCCGAACGAAAGCCGTGCGGCATTCCGCTGCTCGGTGTCCGAAGTGAGATCCGCGGACGCCAAGGGGCGGAACTCGCAGTGCCTCGAACTTTCTTCTCAAGTGTCGGTGCCTCGCTTCGCGTCTTGGGCACGGGAGCTCGCTGTGCACTTTCGCGAAGGAAGTCCTTCGCCATAGGCAGCAACCCCTCCACCTCCTCGACGATACGGAGAAACCGCTGAGCCTCGGAAAAGGTGACGCGAATGGTTCTCACACCGCTCATTTTCGGCGAGACAGAAAAAGCACCCAACGGCCACCCGGACGCCTCAACGATCCGCGTCAATACATCGTCTGAGTCCTTCGTTCTATACAGCGCAAGGCAGATCCGCCCGGAACCAGACATGCACAGAGCCACGCCGACGCCAGAGGGCCAACCGGCGACAACTGATGCCAGTTCTTCCTCTTCAAAGCGATACGCAAAGTGTTCCATGAAAAGCCCCTGTAGTTCCGCCTGCCGACGCCATTTTATACTTGCTTATTCTTGCTACGCTGTCAAACTGTACCGCAAGCCATCTGCATCAGGCAGAAGGAAAGATGTTGTCGTCGGGGCTGGTGAGTACATGACACTGATTATCGGAATCGTAATGGTCTTCGGCCTCGTGTTCGGAGGCTTCATGCTGTCGGGCGGCAAGATGGACATCGTCCTGCACGCCCTGCCCTTCGAGGGCATGATGATCGGCGGGGCGGCGCTCGGGGCCTTTGTTATCGCCAATTCCATGACGGTCGTGAAGCAATCTGCCAAAGGGTTCGTGAAGGTACTGAGGGGTTCCAAGTGGAAATCCAGCGATTACACCGACTTGCTGAAGCTGATGTTCGAGCTGTCCCGCATGTACAAGACCAGCGGGATCCTCGCGCTTGATGCACATATCGAATCCCCGAGCGAGAGTGAGATTTTCAAAAAATATCCGCGCATTCTAGGCGATCATTTCGCGATCGACCTTATCACCGACAGCTTTCGCATGTTGGCGATGCAGTTCGACGACAGGTTCCAGACGGAAGAAGTCATTAACCGGAAGATCAAAAAGCATCATAAAGAGGTCCATGCAGCGGCGTCAGCCATTCAGACGATGGCGGACGGGCTGCCGGCAATCGGAATTGTCGCCGCCGTCCTTGGCGTGATCAAGACCATGTCTTCGATCGACCAACCCCCCGAAGTCCTCGGGGGAATGATCGGCGGTGCGCTCGTTGGAACGTTTCTTGGGGTTTTTCTAGCCTATTGTATGATCCAACCGATCGCCGGTCGCCTGAAGCAGATCGAAGACGAAGATTCATCATTCTACTACATCATTCGCGACGTGTTCGTTGCCATGATCTCCGATCATCCGCCAAGTGTATGCGTTGAGATCGGCCGCGGCATGGTGCCCTCCAACATGCAACCGAATTTCGAGACGATGGAAACCGCTCAGAAGGATCTGGCAGCGGCATGATCCGTGCTGCACTGACTTGTTTTCTCATCAGCGGTGCGGTTATCGCAAGTGCCGCAAGCTCTGATTCTGAAGAAGAGCCTGCGGATTCGAAAGAAGTATCGGACAACACGGTCTTGGAGCCATCGACAGGCCTGCCCGATGTCCTTCTCGATCGAATGCGGGCCGCATTGATTAGACAGGCGTCGGAAACGATTGGCACGTCAAAATGAGGCCGAAAGCATTTGCGTCCCTGAAGCTTCTGAAGCGGATCAAGGAAGCTGAACGTGACAAGATCGCGCATGTCATTCGAGGGTATCGCAACGCCCAGGATGAAGCCAGTGAGCTTGCAAACAGGTTGCTGGATGACATTTTATCGCGAGCTGCCCCCGACGATCTTGGCGCTTCGCTTTACCGAGCGACATGGCTCACAAACGTGAGCCATGAGCTCGAGCACGCTGGCGCAGATATCGCTCAACTCGAGCAAAAAATCGACGCGCAGGTCTTGGGATTAGAAAAGGTGTCTCAGGACATCATGCGTATTGAAAAAATTGTAGATGCGGCGCAGGACAAGGCCCAGGCTGAAGAAACTCGTCGTGGTGACGAACAACTTCTAGAGAGCATACTTCTCTCGCCCGCACAATCAAAGCCATTCAGTTAATAACGATTTCGCACACTATTGGACTGACCTGCTCCCCGGTGGTCCCTCGTTCATAACGAGAGTCTGCGGGTCTGGATTTCGTAGTTTTGGTCGTCGGTTTGGGCAAGCGCGCCGGGCGCGGAGCCCTCAAATTGCTCGAGCGTCCGGCGCGCTTCTGCGGGCGTTCGGTTTTCGAGCGACGAGTGGGGCCTGACGTTGTTGTAGTCGTATCACCAGAGCGCCAGCTTACGCCTTGCGTCGTCCAGGCTGTCGAACATCTCCTCGTTCAAGAGCTCGTCGCGCAGGCTGCCGTTGAAAGACTCGATGTATGCGTTCTGCTGAGGCTTGCCCGGATCGATGTAGTGAACCGCGCCGGGTTTGCCGGAGGCTGAATTGTTTAAGCTACGCGGCCATGTCTGATGTTTCCAGAGCTGCGTAGAAGTTTGCCTCGGCCTCTGCTGGCGGGATGTTACCAATGGGTTCCAG
>NZ_JBTLRF010000014.1:0-41683 GCF_054482575.1 Roseivivax sp. CAU 1753
ACTCGGCATCGGTCCATCATGACCCAGAGGGGTACGATCCATCCCCCGCTATCACGCCAATTTGCGCGATCAGCGTGATGGCTCCCATCATGCAACGGGAGCTGCCAAAATCATAAGACAAGAAAGGGATATGCCACATGTCAGAGACTACCATCACCAAGCTGCCCGATCCATCAGGATTTGGTTCCGACCCGTTCACCGACGTCCTGCGCGACGGGGCGCGCCAGTTGATCGAACAGGCGATCCACGCGGAACTGGCCGCGCTTATGAACATCTTTTCCGGGGAAAGGCTCGAGGGAGGGCGGGCGCTCCTGGTTCGCCATGGTCATCTGCCGGAGCGCGAAGTTCTGACCGGCATTGGTCCGGTGCCGGTGAAGGTGCCGCGTATTCGGGATCGGGGGGCTGGCGAGAACAAGACCACCTTCACGCCCAGCATCCTGCCGCGGTATCTGAGCAAGGAAAAAAACGGTCGAGGGCCTGCTGCCTTGGCTTTAACTCAAGGGCGTGTCCACAGGCGACTTTACCGAGGCTTTGGAGGCCCTGCTGGGCCCAAATGCCAAGAGCCTGTCTGCCAAGACTGTCACCCGGCTGAAGGCCGACTGGTGGCACGACTATAAGGCTTGGCAGAAACGCGACCTCGGCACGCGGCGGTTCCTCTATATCTGGGCCGATGGCGTCTACTTCAAGCCTCGGATGGCTGAGGAAAAACAATGCGTTCTGGTGATCGTCGGGGCGGACGAATACGGTTGGAAGGAGCTGCTGGCCATGACCGACGGCTTCCGCGAAAGCACGCAAAGCTGGCGCGAGGTGCTGCTCGATCTCAAGCTCCGTGGCCTGAGGCAGGACCCAAGCTGGCCGTCGGTGACGGTGCCCTGGGGTTCTGGACCGCGCTGCGCGAGGTATTCGCCACGACGCGGGAACAGCGCTGGTGGGTCCACAAGACGATGAACGTGCTGAACGCGATGCCACAATCCATCCAAGCCAAGGCGAAGGGGCATCTGCACGACATCTGGCAGGCCGAGACAAAGGCCAAGGCGAACACCGCCTTCGACTTCTTCTTCGAAACCTACGGCGTGAAATGGGACAAGGCGGTTGCAAAGCTGATCAAAGACCGGGAAGCGCTGCTGACCTTCTACGACTAACCGGCGGAACACTGGAAACACATCCGGACGTCAAATCCGATCGAGAGCACCTTCGCCACCGTCCGGCACCGGCCGAAACGCACCAAGGGCTGCCTCAGCCGCAAGACCGGTCTGGCCATGGCGTTCAAGCTGATGATGTCGGCGCAGAGGTAATGGCAAAAGCTCGACGGCCAGAACCGCCTGCCCGAGATCATTGAAGGGGTTGAGTTCCGCGACGGGCTCCGCCACGTTCAAGCCGCCGCCTGATCAAGCGTCACCAACTTTTGCGCATATCTCGGAAGCGCCATCATAGTGGCAATCGCTCTCAGATCTGGTCTCGGCAGTGTGAACCAAATCTTCGACGTATCCGTTGAAGACGGCGCGCGCCCTGGCTGTGAGCCCGTAGCGCTCAATGTACTCGAGGAGGGCCTCTTCAAGCCGTTTTTCTCGATTACAGTCCATAGCGTCCCTCCAATTTTCTGCATTAGTGAACCCGAATATGGTTAATATTGGGTTAACAAAAGGGCGGATCAGCCGCTGGTATAGTGACCTGGCCCCACTTTCGACCGGACATTCAGGCATAACCATGGAGGCTTAGGGATAGCCCTAAGCACGTGCTTATGTCTGACTATGAGATCATCACCGATGGCGGTCGCAGGCGTCGCTGGTCGTCATCTGAGAAGCTTCGCATCGTTGAGGAGAAGTGGTTCCGGAAATCTGAACAGCCGGGACAAGTGGATTTTCCGCGCAACAGCAGCATGATGCTGCGAGCGAGGAGAAGACCATGGCAAGACGACCGCGCCGGAACCACAGCCCGGCATTCATTGCGAAAGTGGCTTTAGCCGCGATCAAGGGCGAGAGGACTCTGATTGAGCTGGCGCAGGATTTCGACGTCCACCCGAACCAGATCAAGCAGTGGCGTGATCAGCTACTTGAGGGCGCGACCGGGGTCTTCGGCGACGGCCTGAAGACGGTTCCGGAACCGATGATCGACGTGAAGACCCTGCATGCCAAGATCGGGGAGCGGACGCTGGAGAACGATTTTTTGTCCGGCGCGCTCGGCAAGGCGGGTCTGCTGCCGAGCGCAAGCTAATGATCGACCGCACAGCGAAGCCAAGTTTCGACCATCAGGCCAAGGTGCTGGGGATTAGCCGGGGCAGCCTCTACTACAATCCGCGCCCGGTGTCAGACGCTGATCTGAAGCTGATGCACCGGATCGACAGGCTGCACATGGAGTTCCCGTTTGCGGGCAGCCGGATGCTGCGGGGGCTGCTGGTCCAGGAAGGCTTCAAGGTTGGGCGGTTGCACATCGCCACGCTGATGAAGCGCCGGGGCATCGAGGCGCTCTATCGCAAGCCAAACACGTCGAAACCGGCACCGGGGCACAAGATCTACCCTTATCTGCTGCTCAAGCTGGCCGTGACCCGGCCAAACCAAGTTTGGGCAATGGACATCACCTACATTCCAATGGCCCGGGGCTTCATCTACTTGGCCGCCGTTCTGGACTGGTTCACCCGCCGGGTGCGGTCCTGGCGTGTGTCGATCAAGCTGGAGGCAGACTTCTGCATTGAGGCCCTCGAGGAGGCGCTGGCTCGGCACGGCCAACCGGAGATACTCAATACGGATAGTCATACGATTGGTGCCAGTTCTCGGGTGGTTTGACTCAAACACCGATCGACCGTTCGCTGGGTTGGTGCCGCATGGCTTCCCGGTTGGTTTGACCCAAACAGCGACCGACCAGACACGTGTCTTTCCCTGGACCTGTCAATCACCCGGAAACGCACTGCGGCGAGCTTGTCTCAAAGGTGCGCCGTGACCCGGTCAAAAAGAGCCGCCTGACCGGTCTACCCCGAGGGGCGCACTCCAATAGAGGGTCAAGATTGGGGTCCGACTCAATTTCTGTGGTGCCATCATGCCGAATGTTGGAGGCGTGCGAGGAGGAGGTCGATACCGGCGGCACCATACATCTGCCGTTTCAGCATCTTCAGCCTGTTGATCTGGCCTTCAGTCTGGCCGTTGGACCAAGGCTCGCGAAGCGCCGCCGCAACCGCGTCGAGATCGGCAGAGAGCCCGCGCGAAAAGGCCGCCAGCCCAGACGCCTTCGCCTGATCCAACCAGTCAGCCAGCCCGTCCTCCTCGCTGTTGCGGACCATGGAGGTGAAGGCATCGAGGAGCCGACGGTCCTGCGCCAGTTGCGGCAGAGCGTGCTCGACCTGCGTGACGAATATGCTGTCCGCCTTCGAGAGCTGGTGCCGACCAGAGGCCATCATGCGGGCAATCTTGCGGCTCGGAGGACATTTGCCTGAGCCGTGGGGGATGGCGGCCTCGGCGCGGCGTTGACGCGTGGCCCATTCACCGACGACACGGAGACTTCCTTGGAAGCCGTTCGACCGCAGTCGGCGCCAGAGTTCAGCGCCATTGCGACATCCGTCCAGCCAATGCTTCTCCAACAGCGGGAACCAGGGAGTAAGGCTGCTTTGTCGCAGCCGGAAGACGTCTTCTCGTTCGTCACGGAGGACGCGCCGGACAAGACCCCGGCTCAGACCAGTGATCCGCACGATCCGCTTGATGGGCACACCTTCGGACCCCATGCGCTGGATCATCACGTTGGTTTGCTGGCGCCGCTGAAAACCTTCGAATTGCAGGCGCTCCGCCGCAGTCAGAATGCCGGGGTCCAGCTCGGCGCTGCAGGCCGTTCTTCTTATGGTGGGCATTGCGCGACGGACGGCGGCCAAAAACGCATCGCTCGCGTTCTGCAAGAGATGCCAACGGTCGGCAACCTGGGTCGCATCAGGGAGCGCTTCGGAGATTGCCTGCCTGTATCCGCCGTTTCGGTCACGAGCGACGACTTCGATCTGCGGATGCTGACGCAGCCAGGCAGCGACCGTCGCAGGCTCGCGATCCGGCAGCAGGTCGATAACGGCACGCCGCTCGAGATCGCAGATCAGCGTTCCATAGCGCTGTCCCTTGCGCCAGGCCCAGTCGTCGATCCCGATGACGCGCGGTTCACAGCCCATGGTCCGCACACCTGACGCAGCCCCACGGAGGAAGGTATCCTTGCTCAAGCCGAACCGCAGTCGCCGCCCAAGTGCCTGGGCTGGCCGACCGCCCATCGCACGGCCGAGGTAGGCGACGAGGTCCTGAAATCGCCCGGTCCGACGACCATGACGGCACGCAAGGCACTCCGGGACTTTCTCGCTGAAAGTTTTCGTGGCGCAGTGCGCCTCAACACAACGGAACCGCTGCACTGACAAGCGCACCTGCACGGAACGACCATGCGCTGGAAAATCCTTGAGGTGCCGGACATAACGTCCATGCCGACGGGAAGACCGCTGCCCGCAACCCGGACAGATCACCTCGGCATCAATGACCTCTGCGTCAATCGCAAGGATCGCGCCATCTGCGCTGTATCCAGTTGCGCGAAGCCCTTCAGGCAACAGCCTGGTGTCGAAACGTCCTGTCATGGCGCTCATCCCTTCAGATTATACGCCAAATGTAGGGGCTATGCCGCAAAACATCACACGATGTGCGTCAGAGCCAAGATTGCGTGCCGATTGACACCCATAGGTTTGGGGAGGATTACCCGATCAAGACGCGCGGCTCATTTCGCTACCGTCCGCTTGCGCCGAAAAGCATCGTACCAATGGACCAAGGGCTGACGATACACTAACCCTCAAAACAGACACCCGACGGTGGCCCGTCAGTTCTAAAACGCGCAACTCTGGCATTGTCGGTTAGTCTGTTGTCCGACACAAGAAAGCATTCAGAGCGGCAACCGCCGCTTCGAGCTCGAGATCCTCGGCGCTCTCCCCCAACACCTGAACAAGGGCTTGTCTGGTATTCCGGCCGGGCAGCCCGTCGATGGGGCCGGGATCGACATCCGCCTCGACCAGCAAGAGTTGCAGCGTGGTGCCTGGATCTTCATCTGGAACAGCCGCCAACCCGCATGCGGCGGAAGTGGGCTCTGGGTCGGTTGTTTCTGCAACCGGCTCCCCTGGTTTCGGGGTCACGTCCCATCCCTCTGTCGCGGGAGCGACAAGGGCTGGTCCGGGAGCAGTGATGGCAGGCGTCTTGAGGTTGTCCGGTGCAACGAAACACTGCCCCATCAAGTTAGCAACCAGAAAAGCAGCCTCGGGTGGGGAACCCTCGGCGGTTTCAGTACATGTTCTGGCTTCAAGGTCGCACAGAACAGTAATTGACCAGTCGGGCTCGGCACCGCCGTTCTCAAGGGTTGCCTCGCCATTGGCATAGAGGAAGTAGCGATCGCCGTTGATCCGACCTTCCTGCCATAGGCCTGGGAAACGCGGCGAAGGAACATCGGCATAACGGGTCAACACGTCCGTAGCCCCGGGAAATGGCTGGTCAAAAGTTGGGCCCACACAGGGCGCGGCGAAAGCCGGTCCGGCCAGAAGCGGATGGACCAAAACACAGACAGTCCAAGGATGCAGGCCCGACCGCATCACAGATCCGCCCGGGCCAAGGGTCCGTGTACGCGGAACGCAAGTGCAGCCAGAACGACGGCGTTTGTATTGGTGGTGAAGGACCCATTGATCGATCCGTCAGCCTCATACAACCCTTCGGGCCAGCCACGCTCTGTGTCCCCCAACGGAGCCAAGGCATCAACCAGCTCGCGGGTGTACTCTGTGCCGAAAAGCGAATCCCAGGCAAAAGCTGTTTTGACCGTGACGGTGCGTTTGCTGTCCAATCGATCCCCTTGGAAGGTCATGACGGCCCAAGGTGCACCGCCGCCCCAGATCGTCGAATAGATGAAGTAAGGCGCCTCATCGAGGTGCGACTCGCTCACCGCGGTCAACTGGCCGGTCTCGCGCCAACGTGCTTCTTGGGCCCTGTAAATCGCGGTGGCAAAACGATGTGAACGTGCATCAAAGCCAAACTCCAGCCCGTCAAATAGATAGGGCTCCGATACAGTGAATGCTGGCGTGACGTTGCGGTGTAAACGATCATCCACCGGAATTGGCTGGTCTTCGACTTCTTTGACCATCAGATGCGCTTCGGCGTCGTAGGCGTGCACCATGTCGAAACCGTAGAGCATCATGGCCTTAGCGGCATACTGACCATAGCCGATACGGCCTTCCTGGTCGCGGCGCAAACCGTCTTCGCCGATGTTGCCGCCGATGAGCTGACCGTCATCGACCATCTGATCGAGGTCCCAATGATTCATGACCGCGGCAACCTTTGGCGCAAGACCCGGGTAGTTGTTCTCGGCATGGCTCATTGCGCCGACCATGCGTGCGATGTCCAACGCAGACCAACCAAGGCCACGCTCGACCGGTTTGTTGGTGTAATCCACCAGTTCGCCGGATTGAACGTTGTAGGCTTTGTTCGGCAGAATGTCGTCGAATAGCCTTATGGTTGCCAAGGTTTCCAGCGCACGGTCGAGGCGCACTGTGGCCTCATCGGCATCAATCAACCCCAACAAGTCAGCAGAAATAACAGCGACAAAATAGGATCCCGTTTCCCACATGGTGGTCGAGGGGTATTTGTCAGCGGAGTTGACAAGGCCCGTGTCAGGATTGGTGTTGTTCTCGAAATAGGTCCAAGCGATGCGGGCATGGGCCAGATCCTCGGGGCGGCTTGCGCCGGTGATGGAAAGGGCCAGCGGCTCGACATCGCCGAAAGCATCAATGGGAGCAGGCAAATCCAGTGGCACCGAGAATTCCGAAGGTTGCGCACGCGGTACGGGCGGCGCGGCAGAGGGGGGATCCGAAGGCATGTTCTGTTCCAGCGAAATGACAAGCGCCAGACCACATCCCAGCGCCAACAAAAAGACGATATGGCTGCGCGCGTTTATCAAGTTCTCTCGAAAGCTCATGCAGCTTGATCCTCATCAGATTCAGGTGGTCGCCACATCGCGGCCGCTATTATCCCACCCATAGCGAAACAGTTGTTCAGCCCCCAAAGCACGTTTGCCACCACGCCGCTGGCGGAGTGACTGGTGTTGCCCAGCCAGAGCGCTCCGCCCCCCCAGATAGCACCGGCCAGAGTAAGGACCACTACCGCGATCTGGGGCCGTACGAGACCCAGGAAATTGCCCGATTGGCGGACCTTGGGCGTCACCTTGAACGATATCTTTTGACCTCGCGCTACGGTCAGTATGCTCTTGAGACCCAGCGGGAAGAACGCCAAGTAACTGGCCTTTGCCGCGTATCCGGCGATACCCCAAGTTCCCAACATGATGGCAAGTTCAAGTGTCACGAGGAAGGGGACCAGATGAAGAAAGAATTCCGTCGAGTAGGCGGAAACAGGCGATATGCCGGTAAACAGGTAAACCACTGGTGAGAAGAGAAAGATGACGTTCCACAACGGTGCAAGGTAGGAATAAAATGTCGTGCCGTACATAAGCCGCTGACCAAGGGTCAGACCTCTCCGGAAAATCGGGTTGTCGTTGATTAGAATATCAAGGCTGCCTCCCGCGTATTTAAAGCGCTGGACCGTCCATGTCACCAAATCCTGCGGCGAAAGCATCTTACTTTCGACAATAGGGTGCATCTTGGACTTCCATCCTCGTTCCCTGTCTGAATGAAGGACGATAGACG
The DNA here is from genome assembly GCF_054482575.1 of Roseivivax sp. CAU 1753. NCBI lineage: Bacteria > Pseudomonadati > Pseudomonadota > Alphaproteobacteria > Rhodobacterales > Roseobacteraceae > Roseivivax > Roseivivax sp. CAU 1753. Next base: position 7,679 of record NZ_JBTLRF010000014.1, read on the forward strand.
TATAGATGTCCTCGGAGACGTGAAACCGATATGGGGTCAGCACCTCGTCAGCAGCGGCTTCGGTCTTGATCGCCTCTATGAGTTCGGGGGCAATGTCGCGTTCCTTTGAGGAGACGGTCACGACCTCTTCGACGGCCCAGGTGCGTTCTTCAACCTTCTTGCCGAAGCTGCGCAAGGCCGCCTCCATCACCGCCTCGCGCCGGTGGATCGAGCCGGCACCGCAGCAGAACGAGGCGTTCACCCAGTTCCGCCGACGCTGGATGATGTCGTAGAACATCTTGGGGTCGTTCACGAAAGGATCGTCGCCGCAAATGACGGGCCCGATCACCTTTTCGATCCCTCGGCCAAGCAGTCGCCCAGGTGCGCCGATGTAATTGGCCAGCCGGGCGGGCAAGCGCTCGCCCTCAGGTAGGTCATAGAACCATTGAGGCGTCTGGACCCAGGCCATTTTCGGATCGCGAAAATATCCCAGCGTGTGTTCCAGCAACGTCGGAAAGGGCCGCGTGTCCGCGTCACAGATCACGAGGAAGTCGCCATGCGTCACTTCCATGGCATTGCGCAGGTTGCCGGCTTTGAACCCCTCGTTGCTGGTGCGGGAGATGTAGTTCACCCTTTCAGATTCGGTGACCGCGCGCATTTCGTGGCGGCAGCCGTCGTCAAGGATGTGAATACGTACGTCGATGGGATGCGGATAGGTCATCCGCTTGGCGTCCTGAATGCCCAAGCGCACCAATTCGGGATCCTCGTTGTAGGTGGCGAACATCACGTCGATGACAATCTGTCGGCCACCTTCTGGGTGATTCGGATCGACGTCACGCAGCAGCGCGGGTGGTTCTTCGAGCTTGACCGGTTCGTCTTTCCACAGGTTGAAGGCGAACAGCAGCATGCCGAAATAGGCGCAGGTTTCTGCGAGGGCCAGCGGAATTGCGAACCACATCGCGTCAGGATTCAGGGAATGCGCCCAACGCCACCAGATGTACCAGCCGCCGGCCACGAGAGCGACAGTGACAGTAAACTGCCACAGCGCTTCTCGCCATGGGTTGTAGTGCAGCGGAGGCGGCGGGGTGCGATACTCGAATTTGAGGAAATATTGGTCGTCGATCATGCGCGTGCCTTCGCCTTGCGCGCTTCCCACGGGGGCGGACCCAGCCCGACGGTCCATGCCAGCAAGCCGATCTTCGAGAGGCTCAGTGCGACGAGGAACGACCCCGGTAGCGCGAACGCATAGCGCAGGATTACGATGGCCGTGGGCGACATGCTGTCAGACAGGCCAGAGGTGAACAGCGCAACGTCATAGAGATCGATCACTGCCGGGTGCACGAGGTAGACCCCGAAAGTGTATTTGGCCAATTTCGACCAGCGCGACGACCAATCCAGGTATTGGCCGCCGAGGAAGATCAGGAAGATACAGATCGGCATCAGAAAGTGGCCGTAGAAATCCCATCCACTGCGTATGCCCCAATTTCCTGTCTCGTAGGCTACCGCGAAGAAGGGGGTCGTAGCAACATAAGCCAGTGCTGCAAAGTAGAGCCCGCCCCGCCGAATAAGACGGCTTTCGCCGCGCGGGATGCCGTGTTTCCACAGGCCGTAGAGGGCGAAGGCCGCCAGCCCGTATCCGACATAGCCAAAGATTTTCAGCGCTCGGATGATGTAATCCCTGACGTCGGGCTCCAGGCCAATCCCCCAGACCCAAACCTGAGTGTTGTTCATGATGCCCAGAGTCAGGAATAGTGTGAGCCCAAGGATCGGGTAACGTGTCGCGCCGCGCATCAATGGGTAGAACAGGAACAGAGCAAATAGGGTCGGCAGGAAGTGCATGTGATACTGGACTTTGCCCAGCAGGAAGTAGCCGAACCAACTCTGGACCTCAGTAACTTGGCCCCAAATGTAATCAGTGTAGTCGAACGCCTCTGCCTTCAGCAGACGGAAGAAGGAATAGAATACCACCCAGAACGCAAAGGGGATCAGCAGGCGCTTGGCCTGCGTTCCGATGGCCGAGCCGTAGCTTGGCAATTTGCGGTCTACCCTCATCGCCATTAGGAACAGCGAGAAGAAGAAGAACATCTCCGACCCGGAAAACTCTCCGATGGAGCGGAGGAAAAGTGGTATCAACCTCTCTGATGGCTCGGCGTAAGCGAAGGGTTTGCCGCCGAAGTCAGTGGTGGAATGAATGAGCACGACCCCCATCGCGGCGAACACGCGATTGGCGTCGAACCAGACAAGACGAGGTTTCCCGCTCACGGATTGGTTGCCGAAGCTGGGGCAACGCAGGACTTCGGCAGCACGCGATGAGGTTTCGGTGCCGGAAGGTTATGCTTTACTGTACTGCAGTTGGTCGCGGCGGTCTCGCCCGCAGTTGGCACGGGGCGGCAATAGAGGAATTCGTCCAGCGGGATCACCGGCGGAATGTCCACGCCTTCGCAGTTACAGCAGTTCACGACCTCTTCCATCAGGCGAGGATGACATTTGTTGTCGCGCAGATCGGTCCCGGCAAACGACGTGTTCCAGAACTGCGTGTTTGTCGATACCTGTTGCAGGATCGGTCCCTGTACCTTGTAAAGAAGCGCGGCCATAATGATGCCGTTGTTGTTGGCGGTCTGCAGCGGGATGAAGCCGTTTCCGTTCTCGTATAGGCCCTCATAGAACCCGAGATCGGGTTCATACAGGTCAGCCACGCTTTCGAACAAGAGGTCGGTGTAGTCCGTATCCCAAAGAGCCCACATACCGATGGCAGCTTTGGCGGCGATGGCTGCGCGGTCGGGCTGATATTCGCCCGTCGGATCCAACGTATTCCACGCATAACCGTTGGCAAAAATCGAGTCGTAGACAAAATATGGCTTGCCATTCACTTGGTGTTCGGATCGCGCAGTGACGATACCGGTCTGTTCGTAGCGGCGCTGCTGCACAAGGTAGATACGGTTGGCAAATTCAGCACGCCAGCCATGCGAGGCAGTCAGACCATCATTGCTGCGATCAGTGGGCATGTCCCACCCAAGCTCCAGCCCGTCCAACAGGTAACCTTCTGTCAGAACATAGTTCTGATTCTTGAATACGCGCGGGTCGCGCCCATCGTAGGGGATCTTGACGTCGTAGATCATCTTATAGGACAGAGGTTCGGGCGACATGGCGCGGGGCACTTCGAACCCCCAGAGCGCAAAGCCCTTGGCGGCGTATTCCTCATAGCCAAGACGCCCTTCTTGCACATAGCGGGTGTTGCCGTCCCCCTGCGTGAATGAGCCGAACAACCGACCGTCTTCGTTCACCAAGTTACAAAAGCTCCAGCGAAGCGGAACATTGTCGACGCTGTTAGCAAGATGTGGGTGGCGTTCCTTGAGAATTCGCAGCCAGACAAGCATCCGACCAATGTCCAGCGCGGACATGCCGACTTCGCCCGCCTCGTTTGCATAGTTCACTTTGGCACCGGTCTTTGTATTGTATACCTTGTTCGGTGCTTCGCCGCGGTAAAGATCCAGATTGCGCAGCGTGTTGATCAATTTAGTTGCCCGAGTATCGAATTCTTGCTTGTCGATTACGCAGAGCTCAAAAGCAGCAATCAGTGCGCTGATGTAAGACGCCGTATCCCACAAAGTGGTCGATGGAAATGACCCCACGGCGTTCACAAGACCGGTCTCTGACTGATAACGCTTTTCGAAGTAGGACCACGCAACGCGCGCCATCTGGTTTTCGCGTTCAGTCAAGGGGCCGCTGCGTCCGAAATGAGCGCTGGACATCTTTATCGGTCCGCGAATGCATTCCGAATCAGCGCGGGCGCTATCGAAATCGATGATCAGCGGAGATTCGGAAGTGATCGTGACGCTGTTGTACCTCGCACCGTCGACTGTCACGTTGTCGATCGTCACGGATCGCGGCGAAGCGGGCTTGGTTTCATCTTGCGCCTGCGTTTCGGTGGATGCGATCAGAGAAAGACAAACCGTTGCTCCAGCTGCAATTTTTTTTGTCAAGGCTTTTAACTTCATTTTCGTACTCCGATCACAATGGGCGGATAATCGATACGGATCATCGCTCATCCTTGCAAACGAAAGCCAAGGATAAGTCTGTTTCTCTTTGCGACCGCGCCATACTCTACGCGATCTGCACATTCCATGATCAGCCCCAATCCCCGACCGGACTCGGCCATGGGGTCAACTTGCAACAAGGCGCTCGCTTGTTCGCGGGGATCGAAAGCAGGCGCGCCCTTCGGGTCGAACAACTCGACTACGATTTCTTTTTCGATACTTAGGGATATGTCGATCACCGCCTCCTTGTGCGGGGTCGGTGCATGAAGGACCAGATTGGTCAGAGCCTCGCTCAGACAGATGCCGAAACGGGACTGCGCAACTCCTGAAAGGCGGCCTTCCACTTGCCGACAGAGCGTGAGGACCATCGGATCCACCGCCTCGAGAGAATTGGACATACGGAAGGTGTGCAAGGTCACGACTTTTCTCTAAGGCCTTGAATAGCAGCCGCTTCGTCGATGTAAATCGTGAAGACACGGTCCATGCGGCAGATCTTGAACATCTGCTCGACGTCAGAGTTCAACCCGCACACTACCAGTTCCCCCCGGTGACCGACCTTCTTGAGTACGCCGGTCAGGGCACCAAGGCCCGATGAGTCCAGGAAAGTGGTGGCATTGAAGTCGATCACCAATTGGCTGGCGCCAGCATCGACGAGGGCCACGACTTCTTCCTTAAAGGTCTTGGCATTGATCGCCGTCAGGCGTTCCACCCCCGGTCGGACCACGGTGATTTTACTGGCGTGCGAAGTTGAATGGATCATCTTTTCAATTCCTTTTCAGTGCCACCACGGTCAGGTCGTCTTCCAGTGCCGCGCCGCCGCGCCAGTCGTTCAGTGCCTCCACGATCAGATCGGGCATGTCATCAGTGTTTGCGCCGCGGTTTTGGTGAATGGTCTGCCTGAGACGCTCAGACCCGTACGGAGATTTTTGCGGGTTTTCGGCCTCCTGCGCGGCGTCGGAGCAAATCACTAAAACCTCACCCTTTCCAAAGCTCATCGTGTTGTTTTCATAGTCGACATCAAGAAACACCCCTACCGGAAAACCTCCATCACCGACGGCTTCGGTTTTATTGTCGGACGCGATGTAAAACGGTGACGGGTAACCCGCCTGACAATAGTCCAGCCGCCCGGAATTATTGTCGAGTACGCCACAAAACATTGTGAAATAATCATCGTTCTCCGAGGCGCTGAAGCGCTTGTTGAGGTCCAAGACTAACGCCGCGGGATCCGGAGGCATGCCCTTTCTCAAAACAGTGTTGGCAAAGTAATCGCGCGTGATCAGGTGGCCGATCGCGACGGACAGCAGTGAGGCGTGGATGCCATGTCCAGAGACATCCACGGCGTAGAAACCGACCCTGCTGTCATCGAGGGCGAAACATCCAAACATGTCGCCCGAGACCACCGCCGACGGCACAAAAGCCGACGCGATCCGGGTTCCAAGAATATCCGCGTGGATGTCCGGCAGCAGTTGGCGCTGCGCATTGGCGGCGGCCTTGAGGTCTTCGATGATGCGGTCGTTGGCTTCCTTGAGAATGCGATGCTGATCGGCCAACTCTCGGGAATGGTGGATCAACCGCGATGCAGCGCGCAGACGCGCCCGCAGCGCCGCAGCGTTTCGGCCCTTGCTCAGGAAATCGTCTGCCCCAGCTTCGAGGGCTGCCTCCCGAACATCATCCTCTGCGCTGCCGGTCACCAAAATGATGTGCACGTAGTTGGCAAGGTTGAGCCGACGCACCTGTCTGGTCAGTTCAATGCCATCTACGATAGGCATGCGGTAGTCGCTAATAACGATTTGAGCGCCGGTCTTTCTGATCAGGTCAAGCGCTTCTTGCCCGTCTTCGGCGGGAAAGCTCTTGTAGCCAAGATTCTCGATTACTCTTGTCAGGTAAGTTCGCTGGATCAGGTCGTCTTCGGCGACTATGATTCCAAGAGGCGGAGGCATATTTTGTGAACTCTTGCCATGTCGTATTTCTGTCGCGCGCATCTTCTCACAATGAGGCAGAAAATATTTTTCAACAACCGCTTGGGACTTCGCGTTTAGGGTTGTGAGGCAAAGCAGGCACATTTTTCGAATTGTCCTATTGGACGAAATTTCGATTTTGGAAAGAACAGTCTGATCTTGCCCCCGATTCAGCGGACACTCAGGTGCTCTGCCCCCTGAAAACTGGACCGTTCGAAGCTGGAGTTTTCGGTTACTCTTTCCTGGCTATGGTCGGGCTTGAGGGGGACGTGATCTACCGCAAACCCAGCCAACTGTCAGGTGGCATGCGCCAGCCTGTGTCCATCGCGTGGGCATTTGCCAATCACCCCAAACTGCTGCTTCTTAATGAACCCTTCGGTGCGATTGATGCGCTGACGCGGGGCACCATTCAGGACGAGCTTTTGAAAATCTGGGGCCAGATGGATCAAACTGTTTTCATGATCACCCACGGTATCGACGAAGCAATCCTGCTGGCCGACCGCATCCTTCTATTGACCAACGGGCCGCAGGTCCGCGTCGCGGAAAGCGTCAAGATCACAATCCCGCGACCGCGCAACCGGACCGAAATCGTCGAACATCCAAACTATTACGCGATCCGCAACCACCTCGTCCAATTCCTTGGCAAACGGTCCAAAGAATTGGCAGGCCAGCTCACGCAAGACGGTCAGACCAACAGACACGAAACCGTGCGGATCGACAAAACCGAAACCCCCGACGATCCAGAAGACACACGACCCGCCTTGCATGCGGTGAACAGCTAAGCCCGGAGGAGACCAACATGACAGACCTCGCTATGACTGAACTGGTGATCAAAGAAGACGTAACCGCAATGATCCTCTCGGCCAAGAAACAGGCCGGACTGACATGGGAACAAATCGCTGAAAAGATCGACATGTCCCCTGTCTGGACCCATTCAGCCGCCATGGGCATGAACGCGTTTCCTGCCGACAAAGCCAAACTGATGGTCAGCGTCATGGGCCTGCCCCAAGAGGCCGAAAGCGTGCTGGTCGAAAGCTCCACCAAGATCTGGGAACAGGCCGTGCCAACCGACCCATGCATGTATCGATTCTACGAAGTCGTAGGGGTCTACGGGCCAACGCTCAAGGCGCTTATTCAGGAAAAGTTCGGCGACGGCATCATGTCTGCGATCGATTTCAACATGTCCGTGACCCGTGAGGAAAATCCCAAAGGCGACCGGGTCGAGATCGAGATGTCGGGCAAATACCTTGACTACAACAGCTGGTAAGCCCAACTTGAGTTGCCGCATGCGGCAACTCAGGTGCCAGACCAAGCAATCGGATTTCTAAGCGCGATTACCCGAAAGTTGCCAACTTTCTATACACCCAGCCAGAGGGATATAGGGTGAATTCATTGTGCGGTTGCAATCCTTAGTTAATGTACGTTTGTTGATCTGATTGCATTGCTAATTGCGAAACGTGCATAACTGCTGCTTGTATCTTGTCGCCATCGATGACTATCTTTGGACCGAGAGGCAGAGCGCTAAGTCCTATCCGCGCCATCCATCTCCGAAAAACGGCTGGAACTATTCCAATGACGTGAGATGCACCATGTTGGACGGCGACTATTGCCATTTCGGTCATCAAATGGGCCTGAACGAGACTTCGTCGTTCGGCCGGAACATCTGCTGCCACAAACAGTCGTGTAGCTTCCCAAATATGATCCGCCACGGGAGCGCGCTCATACAGTATATTTGAAGGTATATCTTCGAGCAGGCCACGCTGAGCATCCCGCAACATGTAACTGTAGCACCCACATCTTGCTTTCGTGGGCATCAGACGTATTCCCGCAAGTACCTCCCCGAAATCATGGATAACCACCGAAATGCTTTGTGGGGTGTCGTACTGATCGAACTCCATTCCATCGACGTCAGAAAGTCCCCATCCTTTTTGATCGATGAAGATTCTTTTTCTCGCTTTTAGGAGCTCCTGGTAGAGATCGCCGTACCGAGAATTAGTGTGGATTGAGAGCTCGGCGGTACGCAAGCGATTCGGATAGATTCGAGATAAAGTTTTATCCAGTGCGCCGATTTTTGTGCACTGGCGTCGTTTCGCGCATAGATCATTTCCCAGCTTGTCCGACGAATCATCCGACGGCACCAAATCCGGAAATTCCTCCCGTTGAAACGCCGACGAGATCGAATCGTGTATCCCCATGCTACCCATCCCTATCCTTTTGGAACACTGTTTCCAAAAAGCTTTCTATTGTTTCCTTGAAGTTGCCATCTTCCCCCCAAGGTTTCACCATGTTAGTTTTGTACAGCTTAAGGTTGTGACATTTTTGCAGGTCTTAGCATGATGGAAGTCCCAGGCCTGAACAAGGCCTTCTCGAACTTGGCTTCATCCATTGAAGTCGACAGCGCAGACCTCTGGTCTGTGCGACGCCGTCTCAGGGAATATGCGAAGATTGGCCGGCAGCTTTTCCTTCAGAGGGTCATAATCTACTCGATGGCGATCACGCTGGCGGGAGCATATTACAATTGGCGTGTTGCAATTATTTTCTACTTTGTGGTCGCTTTGGTTGAGCTGTATGACAGCAGGGTCTTCCTTTCAATCTTGAGTACACGCACCTGGTCATTAATGCACGTGCGAGGTGCGATGATCCGTATCTACATTGGAACAATTTTGAGTTCCTTGGCGATCTCCGGGTTCTCGATCTCCTTAGCCGTACTACAAGGTCCATTAGATGGACACTTCTTGTCTCACTTCTTACTGTTCTCTGCTGCTGTCTTTGCATGTATCAATAATCGACACTTTGTTGGTGTGCTTGTTGCACGGCTCATCCTCTACGGTCTGACGATTTTATTCATTCCGATACGAGATATTTTTTTGATTAAACCTCCGGTCTCATCAGAAATTTGGCTTCATTTCTTCACCGTGATCTTCGTTTTGGGGTTCATATTCGAATGTGGACGTAGCTTCATTGTTGGCTATAATCAGTATTTGGTGAGCCGCCAAGAACTCGAGGTCGAACACGAGCGGACAAAAGCGGCCTATGTCGCAAAGTCTCGTTTCCTGTCGACAGTCAGCCACGAGCTGCGTACGCCACTAACGTCAATCAAGGGCTCTCTCGATATCATCAATTCCGGCATACTTGGTGAGCCTTCCGAAAAGTTGAAGAAACCTCTTGATGTCGCCGCTCGCAACAGCCATCGACTTGCTGATTTGGTTGATGACTTGCTCCTTCTTCAAAAAGGTGAAGCTGGGGAGATCGAGTATATTTTTGAGGTGCACGACTTTGGTGCTGCTGCACTTGAGGCAGTTGAGCGATTTCGACCATTTGCTGAACGCCAGGGTATTTCATTGGTATCAAGCGTCCAGATCGGTGAACGCTGGGCACGCTTTGACACCAAACGCGTCGACCAAGTTATCACAAACATGCTCTCAAACGCTGTGAAGTTTTCCAAGATTGAAGGCGTGGTCACTGTATCAATGAGCAGTGATGGTCAAAATGTTCGCCTATCAATCAAGGATGAAGGACATGGCATTCCTGAGGAAGCTCGCGAGAAGGTCTTCGAAGAATTCCAACAGATTGATTCGTCTTCTACACGTGCTCATGAGGGCACTGGCTTGGGTTTGACAATATCGAGGCAAATCATGCAGGCCCATAATGGCCTAATTGATTTTAAAAGTCAGATGGGTGTGGGCACAATCTTTTTCATCGAGCTCCGCGAAGAAGATGAGCCAATCACAATGGTAACCGCTGACGAGAGAGTAGCGTGATTTAGGGATTTTTGCACAAATCCCCTGTTGTCCGAGGCTCGCTTTCCCCGAACAGATTCATCCCACGCGCTCTGAGACAGGTATGCCAAGCGCTGTGTAGCCGTTCATGACGATGATGCGGGCTTTTACCTGCCACGGAATTTACATCCAGCCGCGACCAGAGCCCAGTGGTGGTGCAGTGCTCCCCAATCTTGGACGCCAGAAGCTGAATTTTTCCGGCTGTTTCACGACGACGGGCTGGTTGCACCATCGGGAAAATGCATGGCGATCGGGACGTTGTATCCGATCGCGCTATGGGGTCGATGCTCTTCGTAGTGTCTGCGCCAATCTTCCCGCTTTTCGCGGGAATCGGCAAGGCTCATGAACCAGTGCGCGTTAAGACGCTCCGCCTGGAGCTCGCTTTTGAATGCCTCGATAAAGCCGTTGTCCGTGGACTTACCCGGTCGCGAGACGTCCAGGGTAACGTCGTTGGAATAGGCCCAGAGGTCGAGGTCCCGGGAGACGAACTCGCTGCCGTAGCACGTCGGGAAGAAGCGCTTTTGATAGGTTTTGGCCACGCGGCCAGCCCCCAAATTGCGCAGCGGGTGGCCATGACCGGGTCTCCGGTCTCAACAGTGTGTTGGATGTCACTGAGAACTGACCCAGCAGCAGTCGAAATTGTCACTGAGATTTTACCCATGTGGAACCTTGCCCCTGACGGGATTTGTCAGGGGATATTGGAGTGATTGACATGGGATTTTTGAACGTCATTCGACGTTGGGCTTTGCGGGACAAGATGCCCATCCGCGAGATTGCGCGGCGGACCGGGCTATCTCACAACACCATCAAGGAGTATCTGCGGGCGGGGATCGTTGAGCCCCAGTTTCAGACACCGGCGCGACCGAGCAAGCTGGACCCATATGCAGAGAAGCTGTCAGGCTGGTTGGTGACCGAACCGCCCCGTCAGCCTGCACATCTACCCCAAACGCCTGGTGATCGTGGCCGAAGGGCACGTGGTCTGCGAGCATCAGCGCACCATTGAACGGTCACACCGGCAACCTGGCCGCGTAATCTATGACTGGTGCCACTACCTCGCCGTGGTCCAGCGCAAGCCCGGCGGCGACTGGATCAGCCTCTACAACAACCGCCGCCCTCATCAGGCTCTTGCCATGCGCACGCCTGCCGAGGCATGCAGATTAGCGGCTTAACCTGAGCAGATTCCGCTGGGTCGATACACCTGAGGCCATCCAGGCCATCGAGCATCACGGCAAGCCGGTGCGCTTCTTCTCGACCGTGGAATTGGTCAATGCGCTTGAGCAGGAAAAGGCACAAGGCAAAGCAGGAAAGATCGCCGAAACCTTGGTGAAGACCGAATTGGTGATCCTCGGCGAACTGGGATACCTGCCGTTCAGCGCCTCGGGCGGTGCGCTGCTGTTCCATCTTCTCAGCAAGCTCTACGAGCGCACCAGCGTAGTCATCACCACCAACTCGCGGAGTAGCTCAGGAACCCATCGGAAACATCCCGCCAGCAGAGGCCGCAGAAAACTTCTACACGGCTCTGGAAACTGAAAACATGGCTGCGTAACTTACGCCAAACAGCCTCCGGCAAACCCGGCGCGGTTCAATGAGCAGAACAACGAACGACTGAGATAATGGTAGGCAGTGCCATGTTGGAAAGGCGCCCATTGAAGATCTATCGATCATCGAGGACACGCAGGCAGTTTCTGAACAAGAGTGGCTCGAAGCTAATTAAAATTGCTACGTTCACCAGCTATTGCCTTGCTTCGCCAGCTGTCAGCGAAGAGCCCAGAAAAACACTTCTTATTCCTCCGCCAAGTTCTGCTTTTTTGAACACTGCCGAACTTGCAGCCCCCGACGCACAAGAGATCGTTCTTGACCTTCCAAGCGCGCTGCATTGGTCTCGCCATCAGCGTGGGCAACTTGGACCATGGACCTATATTCTCTTTCCCAACGGCACGGCAAAAATCCTGAGCAAGGCCGAACGCCCAAATGTCGTGGCCACACTTGCGTGTGAGGCCGGGGTCGGCTGTGAGATTAACATGAAGGATGGATCGGCTTTCATCGTCGAGGTTGGCGCGGGCGAACGCCCGCCTTTTCCGATTAACGATGATCTGGTCATAGTGGCGCGCTATCTGGCCGAGTGGATTCTCGCTGGAACGACTCCACGTGTTCCTTCTCCGCCCCCAACTGAACGCGTTTCTTCACGCGACGCAATCGTTTCGGAAAAAACGACATCGGCACCTGCGAAAGGGCCGGATCCAGTTGCCCAGGAGGGCGAAATCGACGCGAAAGAATTGGCAGTTGGTGGCGCGGTCGCCATGCTGACGGAGAGCGGTCCGCCCGAAGGGAAGGATCCGGTCTGCTCCGACCAGGAACCGCTTGGCCCGATCGCCTGCACGGAGCAGACCGGCCCGTTGCGCGCCGACAGTGTCACAGCCCTAACTTCGACGCCGAAAACGGCACCGGGCTATGCAGGCTCGCCCGATGCCGAACGATCCGAACCAGAAAGACTTGGCCCAGAGCCGGATGCGCCAAGCCAGTGGGAGCGTTTTGTAAATCGGTTCAAGGTTAACTGTTCGTTGACCAGTACTACTTCTCTTGGCCACCTGAACCCTGATCCGAACAGGCGCGGGATTGCGAAACCGCGCGCCAGCCTTGGATGCAGCGCGCGCCTGACCGAGAAACTGTCCTTCCGGGGCGCATTGGTTGGCTATGGCAACCCAAAGGACCAAGAGCCTTGGGACCCGGACTACACTTATGACTTCACCTATAAGGTGAACGAGAAAATGAGCGTTGGCTACAGCAATTATTCCGCCCGGTTCACCGACGGAGACAGTCCTGAGGCCAGCCTGTTCGGAGGCCAGTTGCGCGTTACTTATAAGCTACCTGCCCTTCATCTGCCCAATGCCAAAAAAGTCCCCTGTACCGCCAGCATAGGTCTGCCCCATGCGAATAAAGAGAGCGTCAACGTCTCTTGCAGATATGCCGCCAAAAAGAAGCTGAGCGTCAGCGGCACGACGTATTTTTATCTGCCGGGAGAACAGGACACATATCAACCGGACTTCAGTTATACCGCAAGCTATCGTTTCAACGCCGACTGGGTATTGTCCTACGATAACTACAGCAATAACCGTTGGCCGTGGAACAAAGGCGAAGCGCCCGGTCCCGGATTTACTGGCGGCAGCCTATCGCTTCGCTACAAATTTAAGTTCTGAAACAGAGCATCAGGCCTCGGACCTGTACCGGAACAAATACAGACTGTCGTCTGCCCAGTTTTCACCGCTTCAGCAGCACGTCCAATTCGTCCAGTTTCGCTTTGAATTTTGCGGCAGTCTGCGCGACCGTCTCATCATTTAAATGCGTTTCTCCGATTTCGATCTGGCGGGCCCATTCGACCATGTCGGAAAATCCGAACGCCATCGCCGCGCCCTTGAGCGAATGCGCCTGCTCAAAGGCTTTCTTGCGGTCCCCGGCTTGTTCGGCAGCCAGCAGCGCGTCGATCCGCATGCTGGATTCCTTGACGAACTTGGCGGCGAAATCGGACAGCCCTTCAAGGCCAAAGATATCCAACAGCGACTCGTGTGCATCGGGCGACATTAGGTCGACAAGCGAACGGACCTCATCGGATCTCGCCGACGCTACGATCTTTTTTTCTTGCGCAGGTGCCGACGGGGCGCGCGACTTTTCCGCAGCGTGTGGGGCCAAGGCGTTCTCGATTGCCTGTTTCAGTTTGTCGAATGGAATCGGTTTATTCAGGATCTTGTCAATACCAACTAAACCCGCTTCTTTTTCGATGGAATCCATGACATGGGCCGTCAGTGCCAAGATGGGCGGGATCTCCGCGTCTGGCCACTTATCACGGATCCGGCGGGTCGCTTCCAGCCCGTCCATTTCCGGCATGGCAACGTCCATGAGAACGAGATCATATTTCCCCGGCGCAAATTTTTCCAATGCGATTCGCCCGTTCTCGGCAAGGTCGGTCTTTATCTCCATCTGGTCGAGATACGTCAGCAGCAATTTTTGGTTGATGATATCGTCTTCGGCGATCAGCACGCGCTTGCTCGCTATATCTCCGAGAATGCGGCCGCGCTCGACCGCACCATCTTCCCTCCCCTCGGCCTCAGGCCGAGAGACGACGCGCACCGGCACTTCGAACCAGAAGATCGATCCCTCACCTTCTTTGCTGTCCACCGAAATTCTGCCACCAATGCCTTCGATGATCCTCTTGGAGATCGCCAGCCCCAACCCAGTGCCCTGAGCCACAGCGGTTAGCGGGTTGGCAATCTGGGTGAAGTCTTTGAACAGGTTTTCAATTTGGGATTCGGCAATGCCGACACCGTAGTCTTCGACCTCAACGCGCAACAAGGCTCCCTTGGGATGATCCAATGCGTTCGCGCGAACAATGATCGGCCCTTCCGTCGAAAAGCGCAGAGCATTATTGACCAAGTTGGAAATAACTTGTCGCATCCGCGTCGCGTCTCCGAGAAAGAGCTCGGGCACGCTGTCGTCGATCTTTGCAAGAATTCTTCGGTTTGCTCCATGCTCATGCGAGGCGGCCAATAACCGAATGCTCTCAATCAGCGCCCGGATATCGACGTTCTCTTCCTCGAACAGAAAAACCCCCGCCTCCATCTTGGAGAAATCGAGGACTTCGTTGACAATCCGGCTCAGTCCAACGCCAGCAGTCTTTGCATAGGTCAGCAACTCCAGTTTTTCAGCGTCTGTCTCATCCATCGATAACAGGTCGATCATTCCGAGAAGACCGCCCAGCGGAGTCCGGATTTCATGGCTCATCGTAGACAGAAAGCGGCTGCGCCCTATCGCGGCCGCCTCAGCCCGTTCAAGAGCAAGGTGCAACTCGGCCGTACGATCGAACACGGCCTGTTCCAGTGTCGCAGAATACTGAGAGAGCTTCTTGTTGGCCAAGAACAGATCGCGGCTCTTTAGCTCCAACAAGTTCTCTGCTTCTTCGCGGGCCCGAACCGCCCGTTCGTAGCGCGCGCGGGAAACACGGTCGCCGGGAGTGTTTGTCATTTTGGTTGGGCGTTCATAGATGCAATGTGATATCAAAAGTTGTCGAATTGGCCCCGGCAGGGTGCAGAACGCGTTTTATGCTCGCTTCCTGGCCAAATCGCGCCAGACAAGCCTCGATCAAGCCCTGACAGAACGCGTGCAGCGGTCGGGGGGAATAATAGACCATTTTCAATCGGTCTTCGCCTTGCCGCTCTGTTTCGAATCGGGGCAATTCGGCATCTGGATACAGTTTTTTGACTTCTACGTGGATTTCCTGATCCACAGCTTCCAGAAACGCAAAAGCGCACGATTTTTCGACAAAGAACTCCGGATAATGCTCAGCGAAGAAATCCATCATCCAGTGACCGAATTTGAGCTGTAGAGTATCGGCGCTCAGGCCCGAATGATCGCTGAAGGCCATGACAATCTTGATCAATTCTGAACAGGGATAGTTCCCCACGGTCGTGAAGGCACCACCGTTTGCGAGATCCACATTTTCGATCACCTTGTCCACGGTGTCTTCGCCAAAAGCATGCTCGGCCATCCTAATCAGCTCAACGAAGATCACTCCCTTCATGGTCGCGCCCTTTTTTTCATCATGTCCTGTTTTCTTTCAGTTTGTCGAGTGGATGTTGCAAGCTCAATACATCACTCCCTCCATAATGCAGCGTTCTGCAAGTGATCAATCAGCTACTGCGTCGTCGGATGCCCATTCTGTGGTCTGTCCCCACCGAGTGGTCCTGTATGCATGTTCGTGCATGGTCGGCCTGCTCTGCTCCCCTAAATTTGGACCGCCGGGAGCTGAAATCTCCCGGCTGCTGCGCTGCTCCCCAAGCTTGGACCGCCGAAAGCTGGAATTTTCCGGCTGCCTCACGATGACGGGCTGGCTGCGCCATCGGGATAATGCATGTCGATCGGCACGTTGTATCCGATCGCGCTGTGGGGTCGGTCCTCGTTGTAGTGTCTACGCCAATCTTCCAGCTTTTCGCGGGCGTCGGCAAGGCTCATGAACCAGTGGGCGTTCAGGCATTCCGCCCGGAGCTTCGAATTGAACGCCTCGAAGCGCTTCGGACCTTCACGCTGGCCGCTGTGCGTGACCGAGGCTATGTCGACGAAACAGCCGTCCGTACTTTCCTTGATGCAGGCTTCACCAAGCGACAGGTGCTCGAGGTGATCCTCGGTGTCTCGCAGAAGGTTATGTCGAACTACACCAATCACTTGGCCGAAACATCGGTCGATGAGCCGATGAAGGCCCTTGCTTGGGAAAAGGCGCGTAAAGACGCGGCCTGACAGGACGTCTTATCCAAGATGCGCGTGGCGCGACCACGCCTGCAGCCTGGCATCAGACAGATGCCGGGTTCCATTTTTCTTGAGAATGCTCTCCGAAGAAATTGACGGCTGCATGGATCAGGAAACCATTACAAACTCGCAAAATGAGAGCTCTGCTTTGGGTTAATTCCGTTGAACAACTCGCCATGTTGCTCGGAGTGGCCATATCACTGGGATATCATCCCGGGAAAGCGCCCATCTTGAAGCATAGTTTGCCAACCGTCCAATCACGGGAACAGTGCTCCAAGTTTCTGAGGGGATTTTCGCTTAGTAGAGTTTTTCAACGGAATAGGCTCAAAGCTGAAATCGCAGCGCGGGTTCGAAGATTGGCCATCGGACATCGACGACCTCGAGACGTGGTACTGCGGGCAGAGAATTCGGTCCTAAGCCGAGAAACTGTCTGCGACAGAACCCGAATAGTTCGTCAAAGCCGAACACGATCACAACATGGAATTATTTCAACCTCAGACACCAGAAATAATTTTAAGCAGTCCAAAAATTTCTTGAGTCGGCTCCGGGGCCCAGCCAGATCTGTACCCATCCTGCAATCTCGCCCAAATGATTTCTCGTGAGCGTCACAATCTCAACCCTGGTCGCTGTTTAGGGTCCTGATTGGAAGCAATCGGTAGATCAAGAACAGGAACGGACAAGCCGAGTATGGGATACCAACTTACGGTTTATGACTGGTCTTTATTCACGATCCCGTCGGGCATTCCAATGGCCGATATCCAAGGCGACACCCATGCCAATGATCCCAACAGCCCAGATTACGCCAGCAGCGCGCCGAGTTGGATCGGAGAGACGTTCACTTACAACGGTGGATCAGGCATTGAGATAATCGTCTCAGACGATGACGATGATTTTGAAGACGCTTACGTTGAAACTGGCGGCGCTCAGACCTTGGCGCAGCCAGTCACGATAAACGGGACCACATATCCCGCGGGCTCTACGATTGAGAACGAATTCTCGATGCTCGATGACCTCGGGAACGAAGTCTGGGTGTTGCGGATCAACGGTACCAATGTAGGGTTCATCTACGCCGCAAACGATCAACCCACCGCTGGCGAAAGCTTCACAGCGTCCACGGGTCGCGATGGTGCCCCGGAAGACAGTGGAGATGGCGCCGCTTCCTCCGAGCCCTACAGAACGGTCGATACCAGCGACGGCATTGTGTCCGGAACGGTCGGTGACGACAGCATAGATGCGGCCTATTCGGGCGACCCCGATGGTGATCAAATTGACGATGGTGCCGCAAGCGGGCCCAGTGGCAATGCCAACACTGTCAATGCGGGAGACGGCAACGATACCGTCCTTGCAGGTCAAGGAGACGACACGGTCTTTGGTGAGGCGGGAAATGATTTTCTGCAGGGCCAGGCCGGAAATGACTCGTTGGTCGGCGGTGATGGTGCAGACATCATTCTCGGAGGCATTGGAAACGATGTTCTGCAAGGTGATGCAGGAAATGACTCGCTCTATGGGGAGGCAGGCGACGACACTGTCATCGGCGGTGACGGGAATGACGTCCTATATTTTGGTGCCGGAAATGACTCGCTGCGCGGCGACGCAGGTTCCGACCAATTCATAGCCGTTGATGGATTCGGCAATGACACTGTTGTCGGCGGTGAGATGGGTGCCGACACAGATTTTCTCGACTTTCGAGCCATCTCCAGCGGCCTGACAATAACTTTTGGCGGTGACGAAGCTGGTTCCGCGACTGCAGGGACAGACACGGTAACCTTCAGCGAGATCGAGAACATTTGGCTGTCGAACCAGGCAGATGTTGTCGATGGATCTGCAAGCACGACCTATATGGGCATCGGTGCCGGGGATGGTAATGATACAGTCGTCACCGGCTCTGGCGACGATCTCGTTCTCGGCCAAGCCGGAAATGATAGCCTCGAAGGAGGTGCAGGCAGCGATTCGGTCGATGGTGGTTTGGGTAACGACACCATCTTGGGCGGTATCGGTAATGACAGCCTGACTGGCGGAAACGGGGACGATGACATCGACGGCGGCGACGGAGCCGATACCATCTCGGGCGGTGCCGACAACGACGTTTTGTCCGGGAACGGCGATGCGGATTCGATTCTGGGCGGGGATGGTGACGACATTATTTTCGGCGGTGATGGCGACGATATCGTCGACGGCGGCACCGGCGCTGATACGGTCTATGGCGGCCAGGGCGCAGACTCCATCACAGGTGGCGACGGTGCCGATTACCTCTTCGGGGACGATTTCTCAGCCACGGGCGGCAACGACACGATCGACGGTGGTGCGGGCGACGATACGCTTCACGGAAATGCTGGAGATGACGTCCTAACCGGTGGTGGCGACAATGACCTTTTCATGGTCTCCGACGGCAATGACACCATCACCGATTTCAACTTCGGCAATACCGGAGCGCTTGGCGATGGAAACATCTTCAACAACGACTACATTGACCTCTCGGGCTATTACGACAACCTCGATGAAGTCCGCGCAGACCAAGCCGATGACAGTATCCTGAACCAATCTAATGCCTTTGACGATGAAGGCAACGCGGTCGACTATTCCGACAACATTCAGTTCGGAGCAAGCTCGCTGACCATGCTGGGTGCGACGGCATCGAGCTATACAGCTGACAATACCGGCATCGTTTGCTTCACTGCGGGCACCCGAATTCTGACGCCCCGGGGGCCAGTCGCTATCGAAAAACTCAAGATCGGCGATTTCGTCGTTACCCAAGCTCACGGAGCACAGCCCCTGGCCTGGATTGGGCGTCGCCAAGTGGGACGAAATCAGCTTGAAGCCGATATCAGACTCCGTCCAATCCTGATTTGCAAAGGCTCCCTTGGAAACGAGCGAGATCTTCTGGTCTCACGCCAGCATGGCATGCTGATAGGTGCCGACCACCTCGTACGTGCGGTTCATCTGGCCGAAAATTCTCAAGGCGTCCGCATTGCACATGGCAAGCGGGAAGTGACCTACATCCATCTGATGTTCGAAGCGCATCAGATCATCTTCGCCGAGGGCATCCCCAGCGAGAGCTTCTTCCCAGGGCCAATGGCGCTCAAAACGATGTCGCCTGACGCCCGGCAGGGTCTGGAAGAACGTTTCCCAGCTCTTCGGGGTATTAAGACCGTTGAGGATGCAGAAATGCGTTATTGTCCTTTGGTCCGGCCCTTCGCAAAGAAAAAATGTGTAAAAGCGTTGCTGGATGCCACCAAGCCCTACACACAGAAAGAGCGACACTTTCTTCCAGAAAAGCGCGTGCTCTGCGCAGCCTGACAGCCGCAGGATGGCAATGGGAATCTCGCGCCTTTCGTTTTGTAATTTCGTGACATCTAATCGGCGTTCTGCGGTGTTTGCCATTCCTCAAGTTGATATCTCCGCCCCAGAACCTTGATCGCAAAGATCCATCCGGCACCCAATTGAGGGCCGACATTGCACGTCGATGATGAAAGCCACGTAGACCATCCCTTGCCAGCTTGAGAGGCTTTGTTGCGCAAAGGCCGAGGGGGGATTCATCTTGCGAATCCGGCGTGGTAGCTGGCTTGCATGAGCAGACCTATCCCGCCGACCTACAAGACCAAGAACTGGCCGGCCTACAACGAAGCGCTGAAGCAGCGCGGTTCCCGGACGATTTGGTTCGACCCAAACATGGTCTGGGTGCCGCCACCGACGGGCAAGCGAGGCAGGCAGCCGCAGTATAGCGATGCGGCGATTCAGGCATGCCTGACGATGAAAGTCCTCTTCGGCATGCCCCTCAGGCAGACCACGGGCTTCGTCGAGAGCCTTCTGCGGCTGGTCGGCCTCGAGTGGAAGGTGCCAGACTTCAGCACCCTGAGTAGACGCCAGAAGACCCTGGCCGTGACCATTCCCTATCGGGGCTCGCAGGGGCAGCTGAACCTGCTGATTGACAGCACCGGCATCAAGGCGGAGGGCGAAGGCGAATGGCACGCCCGCAAACATGGTGGCGCGAAACGCCGTCTTTGGCGCAAGATCCACATCGGCGTCGATGAACAAACCCTGGAGATCCGAGCCATCGAGATCACCGGCAGCAATGTTGGTGACGCACCCATGCTGCCCGAGCTCCTTGACCAGATCCCCGCCGATGTGGCGATCGGCTCGGTCACGGCAGACGGAGCCTACGACACGCGCAGGTGCCACGACGCCGTCGCAGACCGAGGCGCCGATGCTGTCATACCGCCACGCAAGAACGCAAAGCCCTGGAAGCCCTCGACGGCCGGTGCGATCGCAAGAAACGAGGCGTTGCGCGCATCGAAATACCTCGGCCGTGCCATCTGGCGAAAATGGACCGGCTATCACCGCCGGAGCCGCGCCGAGACGAAGATTCATTGCGTGAAAATGCTGGGGCAGAGCCTCATGGCGCGCGACTTCGATCGCCAGGTCGCCGAACTCCAGATCCGCGCCGCCGTGCTGAACGGCTACACCGCGCTCGGCATACCGATCACAGTGGCCATGGGATAAGTCCGTCTGGGGAAAGGGGAGGTGCACCCCTCACCTCCTTTGCGCAGCAAAGCCATTTCGATTCAGAATTTCGCGATCAGGTTCACGAAAGCGCCCTTATCATCGTAGGTCAGGTCCGTGAGATCATCCGAGAAAGTGCCGAAGTTATAGCCGATACCGGCTTTGAAGTTATTGCCAAAATGGCGGTAGATCGTTCCGACGGCGGAGGCTTCGGAGATGCCGGCCTGTTCGGCCTCCAGATGGCGCGCCTCGATCAAGAGGTCCCAGTTGCGCACCATATGCCAGCGCGCATTGGCTACTGCCAGCCATGCATCGTTATCGGCAAAAGGCACGCTTTCGTCCGGACTGCTCCGTGACCAGCGTCCGCCCAGCTTGCCACCGATGGACCATTGTTCAGTCAGATCGTATTCCGCATCGACACTGACAACATGGCTTTCCTGACGCGGGCCGTACTGATCGGTTCCGTCGATGTCCTGCCCGATGCTGTCGAAAAGATAGCGGTACTTGAACAGCAGGTTGAACCGGTCATCGAAGATCGGTCGCACGGCGTAGCCCAGTGTCACCTCGCTATATGTACCTGCCTGTAGTGACGCATTGTTCGCATCGATCTCTGAGTAATCGACGTTGAACAACAGCCGCCGTTCTTCGTCTATCTCGTAAGTCGCGCCCGCGCTCAGTAGGAACGATTCCAGATCGCGATCGGTGCCGGACAAGGTCCCCTCGTCCACTCGGTATTCAAGCCGCGCCTTGGCCTGGAGTCCGGCGCCGTTGTCGTGACGGATTCCAAGCGACACGCCGTTGCGGTCGTAATCGTCGTCATTTCCGGCGTCGTTCACGCGACCGACCTCAATCGCGCCGAAGAAAACGGTCTGCTCCGTCGCGCGGTACTCGACACCATACGCACTCGTCAGCGCCCTATGACGCCCGAACAGATCGTATATGTTTTCACCGAAATAAGTGACGTCTTCATTCACCTGACGCCTGCCGCCCGCGACGAACGTCCCGCGATCCTCGCCGCTCAGCGTCACGCCGCTGAAATCACGACCAGGCTCGAGGCGATAGCCGAGGTAGACATTGTCGGTGCCCTCTCCCTGCCGAGTAAAAAGCAGAGCGCCACCAAGACCTTGCGTCCCGTCCGAGACCTCGCCTTCGACTGTCCAGTTTTCGTTGAAGCGATAGCTGACGCCCGCGCCGATCCGGTCGTTCCTCTTCAGACCGCCCGAGCTTTGCGCCGTGGCCTGACCGAAGACGAAGTATTGCAGCCCGTCCCGCGGCTCGAAGGTGACGCGCGCGGCGAAGTCGGTGCGCCCGCCCGTGTCGTCCGATTGTGCGGCGGGATTGTCGATATCCACATGCTCGATGCCGAAGCTGAGCGTTGTCGTCTGCGAGATCATGAGATCGAGCTCCGCGCCCCCTTCGCGCACGGCCTTGCCGGCATCGTCACGCGCATCGTCGTAATAGAAGCGCAACGTCACGGCTTCGGACGGAAGAAACTCGGCAGAGACGCCCCAAAGCTCCTCATCGTCGGTGATCTGATAATCCAGCGTCGAGAAGCCCGCATCCCGCTTCTCGTAATAGCCCGCGATGAACCCTTCCATACCGAGACCCGCATCCTGCAGCCCCAGACGCCCGCGAGCCAGCCATGCATCGCCGGTGCCACTGGTGACCGGATCGGTCGAAACGACGAGACCACCGTTGGAGGAAAACGAGGACCCGAAGCCCGGACCGTCGGTGCGCGCCTTCTCCAGATCGAGATAAGTCTCATCGGAATAGCGCAATCGCAGATCGACGCCTGTCGCGGTATGGTCGGCAAAACCCGTGCGCTCGATCGAGCGGGTCGCACCGAGTCGGAAATAATCGTTCAGCCAGACTTCGGCCCGCGCGCCGAAATTCGTTCCGTCCACCTGCCCGGCCGCCGGCGTGTATTCGTATTGCACCACGAGATTGACATCGTATTCGCCACCGGGATTGGTGACGACAAGCCCGCCTCCGGTCGAGCCGGTCAGCGGCGCGTTCAGGATGATCGAGCCTTGGGTGTAGTTGATCGTGTAGTCCCGGCCTTCGGCAAGAGTGCTTGTCGAGACGACGCGGCCCGTATCCTTGTCGCGAAGTTGAACCGTGACGGTTTCGGAGCCGATAGCGAGATCAGCGTTCTGCAGGAAATAGACGGACCCGCCCGTGCCCCGGAAAACCTCGCGTCCGGGCAAGCTGTCCGGGGTCGCTGCGAAGCCCTCCACGGAGACGCGGGATTCGCCATGCGCGGTCTGTTCGGGGCTTCGGTAGACCCCCTGAAAGCCATAAAGCTCCCGCTCGTTGCGCAGGTAATACGTCCCGCCGATGGTGGATTTGAAATTGCCCCACATCAGGTGGCTGCCGTCACGCTCGGCCCTGAGGTAGAACTTGCCGTCCGACGGCGTGTCATCCTCGATCGTGGAATCGTCCCCATATGTCGGGTACGCGCTTTCGCGACTCATGCGCAGAAGCGTGCTGTACGGATCCTTCTTGTCGAAATCCTCGAAGATCTCATCGAGATCCGTTTCGTTCGTGTCGATCGAGCCAGTGAGCGTCCAGCCGCCACGCACCTTGCCCTTCGCATAGGCCGCGATCCGGCCATAGGAATAGGTTTCGGGCAGAGACGCGCCATTGGTATCCTTGGGATCGTCGAAACGCCGACCGAAGGTCAGATCGACCGTTCCGGTATAGAACCATTCATTCGCAGGCACCGTGATGTCGCGCTCGAGTTGCAGGGCCTGCGCACGGCCATCCACCTGGACCTGAACCGGGTGATTGCCCGGCGGCAGGATCCGTTGAATGACGAAGCTGCCGGAGGGATCAGGCAGAAGCGTCTCTCCCAGCGTCTGAACCTGCGCGCCGCCGACGATATTGTCGCCCCGCACGGTCACGGCCCCGCCATGCACCGGAATGCGCGCGCGCGCCAGCGTCGAGGTGCCTTCCTCAACCGCGAGATCGCCAAGCCGGGCAATCGACGCCTCATCCGCACGCAGCGGGATCGGCGCGGTTTCATCATAGCGCCCGCGCGCGTCGTAGACCCGGTGGGTCAGCACAAGGTCCTCGCTGTCATCCGGCAGGGTGAACTGCGCGACCCCGTTCGGGGCCACAGGGATGACCTGCACATTGCGCGGCCCGCCCCGGGCCCCGAGATCCAGTATTCTGAATTCGGCACGCCGGACAAAGGCCGGGTAATTGAGCTGGCTTTGCACACGCATGACCTGGCCCGGAACGGTCGGCCCTTCGGTCAGCACAATCGCATCGAGCCGTCGTTTGACGTCCAGCCCGTCGAAGGTCACCGCGATATCGGCCGCTTCGAGTTGCACATCCACCGATTGCGGCGTGCGGGCACTCGTTGGCGGGGGCGCGATCACGGCGGTGAAATCCTCCGAGACCTGCGCAGGACCGTCGCCGGCATCCACGGAAATCACGAAGCCGGCGCCCGTCGCCACGACCCCTTGCGCGACAGACGGGCCCGCGAGCACGGACAGGGCAAGCGCCGTGGCGGCGCTGCGATTGAGCTTGGACATACCAGCCATCCTCATCACTCAGCGTCCCGACCGAACGACATGGCGTTCGATCTCGAGCCTGTAGGTTCCCCGCCCGCGCCATGCGCGACGGATGTTCTTTTCCAGCTCCCGCAGGCGCGTACGGGCTTGAGCCGCATCCTCGCCGGGCCGCAGCGTGTAGCTCAGCCGCAGATAGGAGGGCTGTCGCGCGATCTGTCCGACCAGACCGTCTATGGCCTGATCGAGCGCGGGCAGCGCTTTGGACTGGCCGGGCTGGAAAGCCTGATGTGTCAGGTCGATCCGCACGAGCTTGCCCAGCTGCACCCCGAAATTCAGCCGCGTCATCTTACCTGCCGTGACCCGGACATTGCGCGGGTTCTCGGTGGTCACGCGGAAGCCGGTCGGCAAGCTGCGAGGATCGAGCTTGAGCTGGAAGTTCGACCCGATATCGCGCGGAAGCGCGGCACAGGGCACGCTGAAGCGCCCGTATTCATCGGTCGTGATGATCGTCCCGTCAGGTGTGACGACACGGGCCAGCGGCATGCCGGGCTCGCTCGTGTCGGGACGCAGCGGCTCGGACGACATCTTTCCGCCCTTGCCTGTCTTGCCACCAGGCAGAACGTCATCGCGGTAGATCGGCTCCGGCAGGGTTCCGGGACCATCCTGGTAGCCGTTGCCGTTCCGGTCATGGAAGACCTTCCCGATGATGTCGGCGCAGTCGAAGACGTGCTCCGGCTCGATGGATACGCTGGCCTTGGCGATATTCGACAGGATGCGCCCGCTATTATGCTCGATCCATGTCTCGTTGACGCGTCCCCCGAAGTTTCCGGTCTGCGCCACCCGGGCCGAGAAGGTCACGGGGATCGTGGCCCCTGCCAACAGATCCGTAGTCCATGTCAGGCGCCCCCCTGCAACGACAGGCTCCTGTGCGGCACCGTTCACCCGGGCGCTGCCGGGTGTGTAGATGATGCCCGGCGGCAGGTCGTCGACGATGCGTGCGTCGATGTAGTCGTTCTGCGTGTCGTTGCGGAAGGTCAGGTTGTAATTGATCGTCTCGCCAAAGACGGCCGTGCGGCGATCGGCGACCTTCGTTGCGATCACGTCATTCACCCCGGCACATCCCTCGAAGGGAATGTTCACGTTGATGATGAACGGATCGCCCGCCTCGATCACGAAGGTCTGGGTGAACGGGTTTGCCGCTTCGCTGAAATCCGCGAGGACCCCGGTATTGCCCTGCTCCGGGGAGCCGAGCGCTGCCGGATTGGCCGGAAGAAGCGACGTCGCATCCAATGGCCCGCCAGACAGGCGCGTTGTGGATGGCGAACCTGCCGACGGATCCGTGAAAGTGACGGTATACGTCCCCGGCGCACTGACCTGGAACTGATAATACCCCAAGGAGCCATCCTCGACGACCGTGATCGGACCGGTCGTGCCGATGCCTGTCTGGGCACTGCCGCCACCGCTGACCGTGACGAGGCCACCAGTCAGAAGACGCCCGTCATCCTCGCAATAGAGGTAGCCCGTGGGATCGTAATCGTTCCAGTCCGGCACGCCGTCATTGTCCCGGTCCCCGGTTTCGAGGAAGTCCGGGATCCCGTCCCCATCCGTGTCCGTCGTCTGCACGAGCGCCTGTGCTTCTGTCGGCGTCGGCAGATCCTCGGAGATGATCGCGGCGGTGTTGGGCGCGCCGGGTTGTCCGGGCGCGGTGGAATAGACCAGCGTAAGCGTCACGGTCCCGGTTTCGCCCGGCGACAGGCGCGCATTCCCACCGATCAGCCCGGTATCGCCCGTGCCGTCGAAACCCGGATTGGGCTGAACGTCAGGGCCAAAGCCGGAAACCGTGATCTCGAGCGGATAGGTATCGGCCAGCAGAAGAGCAGGCGCGAGGAAGGCTTCCAGATCGTCATCGATCTGGATCTCCGACTGCGTGACATTGCCGGTATTGGTCGCCGTGAAGGTGAAGGTCACTCGCTCCACGGTCGGGAACAACAGCTCGGGCTGGCTCGCCTCCTTGGTCAGATCGAATGCGGGCAGCGGCACGATCGCACCGACGGTCGGATCGTCGATGCCTGTGCCATCGTCGTCCGACACATCCTGCAACGTTCCGCCCAGCGGCGTTCTGGCCGCTGCGGTCGCGCTGTTCAGCACGCCGCCTGCATCCAGATCGGCCTGGGTGAGCGTCGTGGTCACGGCATAGGTGGCCGTCTCACCGGGCGACAACGTGCCTTCGGCAGAGGGCGGCGTGCCGTCCGTACCCACGACGACGGCGGTCAGCGTCCGCGGATCATCGCCCGCGAGCGTCGTCATCTCGTCCGTGACCGTGATGTCGTTCAGGGTGATATTCCCGGTATTCTCCACCGTGATTTCGAAGGATACAGGCTCTCCCGCCGCGGTCCCGATCTCGGTCAGTGTCTTGATCACTTCGAGGGACGGGCTGGGCGCCACGGTGATCACGGTCGGATCAGCGCTGGTATTGCCATCGGTGAAATCATCATCCGCGGAAAGATCGCTGACCGGTGTGCCATCGACCGCTACGCCGCGGACCAATGCCGTATTGCTCAGACCGCCCGCATCCACATCCTGCTGCGTCAACACGTGGGTGACGCGCCAGATGGCCTCATCGCCCGGCGACAAGGTGGCGGGCAGCGTCACTGTCGTGACATCGACATCGACATCGAGCAGCGTGCCGTCGGTCCGCGTCAGCGTATCGGTCACGCTGATATCGGTCAGATCGAGGTTGCCCGTATTGGTCGCGACGATCTCGAATACAACGGAATCGCCCGGCCTGGTTCCCGGTTCGATCACGCTTTTGATCACGGTCACGCCGGGCTCCGATGCCGGGACGAAGATGGTGGGATCGTCGGTCCGGTTTCCATCCGTATCATCGCCATCGTCGGACACGTCCCGAACGGGCGCGCCACCCGGATCCGTCGCGGTGACCGTCACCTGATTGATCAGGCCCCCGGTATTGAGATCCGACTGCGTGAGTGTCCGCTCGGCGGTGTAGACCCAGGTCTCCCCGACATCGAGAAGACCGTTGCCGTCATCGCCGGATGCCAGCGCGAAGGGTGCATCGAGGCTGACCAGATCGTCTTTTCCATCAGTCATGACGTCGGTCACGACGACATTCTCAAGCGTAACATTGCCCGTATTCGCCACGTCCAAGCGATAGCGCACCTGGTTCCTCGCCACGGAAATCGTTCCGGGCAGCTGGATCTTGGTGGCCTCGAGCGCTGCAATCTGGGCCGGACCATTGGTGGTGATGCTGTCGCTCGCCGTCGTCGGCACCCCTCCCGGGGCGAACCCGGTCACAGAGGCCGTGTTCTCCTGCGATCCGTCATCGACCATGTCTTGCGTCACGACGGTCGTGAGGCTGCAGGCGCGGTTCGTGACGCCCGGCGCGAGGGTCGGAATGATGCACGAGAAATCCGGATCCAGCGGGTCCGTCACGGTGAGATCTGTCAACGTGACATTGCCAGTATTTTTCACGGCAAAGAGATATGTCAGCGCCGTGCCGACCCCGCCGAAGGGCGAGGGTGTCGCGGTCTTTGTCAGGCTCAGACCCGGATCCGCAGCGGGCAGGGCAACCGGCAGCGACACGTCGCCGACAACACCATTGCCCTGCGGATCGACCGCGCGGCCCGAGGCGATATTGACCAGCGATCCGGTATCAAGATCAGCCTGTGTCACGATGTAATCGCCGGTGCAGATCAGTTGCGCGCCGGGCGCCAGCTCATCGCTCGCGCAGGTGAAACCGTCGATCAACGGATCGCGCACAACGACATTCTCGAGCGTTTGATTGCCCGTATTGGTGGCCGTGACCGTGAAGGTCAGCTCATGCCCTGCCCCGCTTACAGGCAGCGGTGCCGCACTTTTGGCCAGCGTCATTGCGGGAGCCAACGCCCCGTCGACACGCACCAGGTCGGGCTGGGACAGAACGGTCGTATCATCCGCGCCGAAGGTCGTCTCCGCAAATGCCTCGTTCGTGATGAAGCCGCGGTCGAGATCCTTCTGGGTCACCATGATCTGCGCGTTACAGGTCGCCGTCTCGCCCGGGATGAAATCCGGATCACTCGCGCTCGGAACGAAGCACGGGATCTCGCCTGTCAGCGTGTCGTTGACCAGAACAGGCTGTGCAAAGGCGCGCGTGCCGGTGTTGGTCACCACGAATGTGTAGGGGATGACATCGCCCACGGCGTTGAACTGCGTCACTTCCGCGACTTTCTCCACAGCCAGCGACGGCACGCCCTCATTCGGCACCAGCGCATCGTCCAACAGGGACAGAGTGGTGCCATCGGTGGCATAGGCCACGTTGGTCACGCTGCCGAGGTCCACATCCGTCGATGTCACGTCGTAGGTGCCGGTGCAGGTATATGTCTCCTCCGGAGCCAGCCCGTCATCCGGGAAGGCCTCGCAGGTCAGGCCCGCCGGATCGATCAGCGTGTCGACGATCGTCACCGGTTCGGTCACGGTCACGTTGCCGGTATTCGTCGTGATGAAGGTGTATTCGGTGACCGCTCCGGTCACGAAGTCTTCCGCCGGGGTGTCCTGCGCGATCTTTTCAAGCGTCAGCTCGGGGACCTGCGTGGCGGTGATGGTGATCTCCGACGGATCCGAGGTCTGATCATCGAGCACGGCCGTGGCCGTGTTCGTGATCTGGCCCGCATCGATATCGGCTTGCGTCACGCTCAACGTCGCGGTGCATGTCAGCGTCGCGTCAGGCGCAAGACCCTCTGCAGGAACCGCCTCACAGACAGGCGCGACGCCGCGGTCCGCCAAGACCGGATCGTCGATCGCGACCGTGCCGAACAACGTGATGTTGCCTGTATTCGTGACGGTGAAGAGATACGGGATCGGCGTCTCGATGGCACCGAAGCTCGCCGGTGCATCCACCCCAAGCTCTTTGAGGAGCGCAATCGACGGGTCGGACGCGATGACCTGCTCGACCGGGCTGTCCGGCACATCCGTGAGCGGGCTGCCGATTAGCGGATTGCCGATCACAGCAACGGTGTTCGAAACGCCGCCCGCATCGACATCCGCCTGCGTGAGCGTGTAGTCAACGAGGTAGTCCGCCGTCTCGCCCGGCAACAGGACCCCAAGGCCGGAGCCGAGATCTGCCCCGGTGAAAACCGGCGTCGGCACAAGGGCGATCGACGTTCCGTCGAGACGGCGCAGCGTCTCCTCAGTGATTGCGACATCGCTCAGGGTGACGTTGCCGGTATTGGTGATCGATACCGTGAAGCCCAGAACTGCGCCGACCTCGGTTGCAGGAGCGCTGACGATCTTCGCCACATCAATCCCCGGCATCGCGGGAATGGAGACGACGGCAGGCTCATTGCCGGTGCCGCCCGGTACTCCGTTCCCGGAAATATCCTGGGCCAGCGTGTCATCGGGTGACAGGCCGCGCGCGATCACGCTGTTCGAGATGCCGCCCGCATCGATATCCGCCTGGGTAAGCGTGTACTCCGCCCGGTAGGTCCAGGTTTCGCCAACGACCATGACGCCGGGAACGCCCGTATCCCCGCCGGTCAGAACCGGGGGCGAATCCAGCGTCAGTTGACTGCCGTCGTTTCTGCGCAGGACCTCGATCAACGTAATTGTATCGAGCGTCTGGTTACCGGTATTCGTGACCGTGATATCGAAACCGGCCACCTCGCCTGCGACGGGCGGATCGCTCAGAGCGGCATCGTCAAGAATCTTTAACGCCGTGATCGCAGGTGCCGCCGGAGCCACGGATACCGCCACGGTTTCGCTATCGGACAGCTGCCCGCCATTCGGGTCCTCCGCGACGACCGTTGCGGTGTTGGACAGTGTCACCTGCGCGTCGATGTCGTCTTGGGTGACGAGATAGGTCGCGCTGAATTCGGCCACATCGCCGGGCCGCAGCACATCCCATACGCCATCGTCGACGGCATCGGTGCTGTCGCCTGCCGGCGCATTATCCGCAAACAGCCTGTCGCCACTGATCGTCAACGGGTTCGTCCCACTGGCGGAAGTATGATCATCCGCGACCGTCACATCCGTAAGGGTCTGATTTCCGGCATTGATGACGCGGTAGGTATAGCTGAGCGCCGTGCCAACGGTGACGTCCCCAGCCTGCGACGGGATTTTCTCGAGGATCAGGGCCGGTGACGCGGTGACTGGCAGCGTCAGCGTGGTGGTCTCGGCCCCCGGTGCATCCGGCAGCTCCGCCTGATCCGAGAAGGCCCGCGCCAGATTGGTCACTGCGCCTGCATCCACATCTTGCTGCGTGACGGTATATTCCGCCGTGCAGGTCAGCAGCGCCCCCGGTGCGAGGCCGCCTGCGGGAAGCGCGGGGCAGGACACGTCGTCGATCTTGTCGTCGATCACCGACATCGGCGCGGTCAGTGTCACGTTCCCGACATTCGCGACCGCGTAGCTGTAGGTGATGATTTCTCCCGCCTCGGTGACCGCCGAGATATCGGCGGATTTCTCCAGTGCGACCTCGGGCGTGGCGTCGGGCCCGCGCACCGTCACCTCACCGACGCCAACCACACTGGCCGCGTCGGGCGCGACGCTTGTACCGGTGGCTGTTGCCGTGTTCACGAAGGACCCGAAGCCGTCTCCCGGTTGGCCGTCGATATCGGCCTGCGTCACCGTATAGGTGACCACGCAGAGCGCAACCGTCTCGCCGGGCGCGAGCGTGCCTGCAGCGCAGAATGCCGGCACCACCGGCAGCTCGTCCGCGATCGAGATGTCGCGAATCGTGACATCGCCATCGTTGGTCACTGCGATCAAAAAATCGACCGTATCGCCCACCTCCGTGAAGACCGGCTGACCGCTGGCGGGTGTCGGCGTCACGCTTTTCACGACACTCAGGCGCGGCGCGGGTACCGCGAGCGGCACCGCGGCAGCGGCGTCGTCTTCGACATCGGCGCCCGTGGGGTCGAAACCGCGCACCGAGGCTGTGTTGGTCAGGGTTTGCGCATCGAAATCCGCCTGCGTGACCGTGTATGTCCCGGTGCAGACCAGCGCCGCATCGGGTGCCAGCGCGACATTGGCCGGAGCCGCGATGCCGTCCACGCTACAGGTCAGAACCGGCAGCAGCGGATCGGAGATGGTCACGCCGGAGATCGTCTGATTGCCCACATTCGTTGCCGTGAGGGTAAATTCGATCACATGGCCGGTCGTCGCTGCAGCGGGTGCGTCGCTGACAACCTTTCCCAGTTCGAGCGCTGGCGCGGTCTCAGCTGTCACCGTCTTGACGGTCGGATTGGAACTGACCGGGCGCTCTTTCGGCGTTCCGGGGGCAAAGACCGTTTCGGCCACCGCTTCGTTGGTGACAGATCCCGCGTCGAGGTCCTCCTGAGTGACGGTGTAAACCGCAGTGCAGGTGTAGCTTTCTCCGACACTGAACACGCCTTCGGAGGCCGGACGGCACAAGAAGGGATCGTCGAAACGATTATCCGTGACGGTGATATCCTGATCGAACGCGGCGTTCGAGTTGTTGGTCAATGTGTAGCTGTAGGTGATTTCATCGTCTGCCGTCGCAAAGGTCACGTCAGCAGGATCACTGTCCTTTACCAACGTCAGCGCCGGCGTGGCATCGACCGGATAGATCGCATCATCCGCCGGAGAGACCACCGGCGCGCCATCGAACGTACCGTTAGCCTTGGCAACGTTGTTCACGGAACCGAGTGCAATGTCGCCGTCCACAATCGTGTATCGCGCCGTACAGGTCAGTTCAGCTCCGGGCAGAAGCACACCGCCTGCCGGGGCAGCGCAGGACACAACATCGATCAGGCTGTCACCGACCGTGATCGGACCATCGATCGTGACGTTGCCCGTATTCGTGATGGTGAACGCGTAATCCAGCACCGTGCCGGTATCGAACGTGTCCGGCGTTGCCGAGAGCAGGTCCTTGTCGATGCTCAGCTCCGGCGTCTGGATCGCCGTCACGGTAACGCTGTCGGGATCGGAGGCCCCTGGCGCACCGTCATAGGCCGTGTTCGCGGTGGCAAGGTTCGTGACCTCGCCTGCGTTCAGGTCCTCCAGGGTCACGATGTAGCTGTGGCTGCAGATCAAGGTTGCACCGGGCGCAAGCGGTCCTGTTCCACAGGCCAGCCCGTTGCCGATCCGGTCGTCATCTACGGTGAATGGTCCCGCCAGCGTGATATTACCGCTGTTAGTGATCGTGTAATCGTAGCTGATCATGTCGCCGACCGCGTCGAAAGTTCCTGCCGACAGCGCAGACAGCGCCTTGCCAAGATCAAGCGCGGGGCTTTGTGCCGCGGGAACAGTCACGCCGTTGCTGGGGGCCGTCGCGGTGATCTCGGTCGGATCGCCCGGAGCTTCGGGGACCACGGGCTGGGTCACGCTGGCCTCTGCCGTGTTGATCACCTCGCCGGCATCGAGGTCGTCCTGCGACACGACATATCTGCCCGCACAGGTCAGCGAGGCGCCCACGGCCAGCGGCGGGGCATCGCAGATGATGGCGCTTTGCGTTTCGATCAAGGGATCGCTGACCGAAATCGGCGCGGTGATCGTGATGTTTCCCGTATTGGTGACCGTGAAGCTGTACGTCAGCGTATCGCCGAGCGCGCTGAACGGATTCGGTCCGGTATCCAGGGCCTTCACCACGGCGATGTCCGGCGCGCCCCCGACGGTGACGAGTGTCGGGTTGTCCGGGCCTGTGCCATCATCATCCGAGACGTCGGAAACCGGGCCATCCTGCGGATCGGAGGCGTTGACCGTCACCTGGTTCGCGACGCCGCCCGCATCTATATCCTCCTGCGTCAGCGCGTAGCTGGCACGGTATTCCCAGACCTCACCGACCTCGAGCGCGCCCGCCACGCCGCCATCGCCCGACGCCAGGGTCGGTGTCAGGCTCAGCGGTGTCCCGTCGCGCCGCCGGAAGTCTTCGTCCAGCGTCACGGCATCCAGCGTCACATTGCCGGTATTCTCGACATTGATGACGAAGGTCACGGTGTCGCCCAACTGCACCGGTGTCTGGAGCCCCGATGTGATTGCCGTCTTCACAACCTCCATGGCGCCATTCGCCGGAATGGCGGTTTCGGTTGGCGCATCGCTGCCCGCGTCCTCGCCGCTCAGATCCTCCGTCAGCGTTCCATCCGGGCCCTGTGCCGATGCTGTCGCGGAGTTTTCAACCCGCCCGGCATCGATATCGTCTTGGGTCAGCGCATAGGTGGCGGTGTAGACGACCGGGGCGGCGCCCACCGCGATATCCGGGCCGTCGCCGTCACCATCGAGGTCCGCCCCGCCGGAAGACAGCGTCGGCACGGGTGCGGTCCCTGCCCCGCCGAAGCCGCTCTCCGTGACACCTGCGTCGAACAGGGTAACGTTCCCGGTGTTCTCGACCGTGTAGGTATAGCGGATCAGATCACCCACACCGGCAACACCATCAGCCCCGAGATCGAGAGTGGACGTCTTCACGCCGGTCAGTGCCAAAATTGGCGTCGCCACTGTCACGCTCTCGCTCAGGTCGTCACCGACCGTCGACGGATCGACCTCGTTGCCCTCAGCCGCCGTCGTCGTGTTGGTGATCGTCTGACCGGCCTGGCCCGCATCGACCGTGCCTTCCAGCGTCAGTGTCGCGCTGGCGCCGTTGGCCAGGCTTGGGATTGTCCACGTCCCGGTCGCATAGCTGCCCGCCGTCACGCCGCCGTTGTTCACCGTCGCCGTCAGGCCCGACGGCAGACTGTCCGTAAGGCTCACACCCGTCGCCGCGTCCGGGCCGTCATTCGTCACCGTGATCGCGTAGGTCACCGTGTCGCCCTCTGAAGGCGTCGCGTCACCCGAGACCAGCGTCTTCGCCGTCACCAAATCCGCCGATGCAGGCGTCGCCACTGTCACGCTCTCGCTCAGGTCGTCACCGACCGTCGACGGATCGACCTCGTTGCCCTCAGCCGCCGTCGTCGTGTTGGTGATCGTCTGACCGGCCTGGCCCGCATCGACCGTG
>NZ_JBTLRF010000014.1:41783-61139 GCF_054482575.1 Roseivivax sp. CAU 1753
TCACACCCGTCGCCGCGTCCGGGCCGTCATTCGTCACCGTGATCGCGTAGGTCACCGTGTCGCCCTCTGAAGGCGTCGCGTCACCCGAGACCAGCGTCTTCGCCGTCACCAAATCCGCCGATGGCTGTGTCTTGGTGTTAGTGATCGTGCAAACTGCGCCAAAGTTCGTAGGGTCCAGATCCGCTTGGATGGTGCGCGTTCCGCTGTCAACGGTCACATAAGAAGCGGGACCGCCGCCCGGAGACGTGCAGGAGATCGACGCTGTTGGCTCCCAGCCGGATAGGACCGCTTCAGTAATCGTCAGTCTGCGGGGGCCGCTCGGTGAAAGCGGTACTTCAAAAGTCTGGGATTCGCCGTCGGAAAGCATTGCCGATGCTGGAGAAACCGTCTCAGAGGACGACGCATTGAACGTGAAGTCTGCCGAATCGCCATCCGGAATCGTCTGCTTTGTGATGGTGACGAAGCCGTTCACCTCCACGCCGGTCACGGTCGCGGCCGAAGACTTGATGCATTTCGCGTTTGTCCCCGCGGTAATATTGCTCGCGGTGCAGGTATTGTTGGCGGGCGGGGAATCGAAAACCAGCGTGTAAGGAACCGCCAACTGGTTGGTACCGGTGGCCGGTGTACAGAGAACCCTCACGTTTCGAACTTCCAGGGTCGCAGACGCGCTGTTGGCGAAATCTCCGCACATATCGCCCGGAGCAGGATCGAAATCCGCGAACGGAGCCGGGCCCGTTGGGAAGACCCCAAGGGAACACTGGGAGCCGACCGGTGCATCCGCCGGCACCTGACCGGTTTCCCCGACGAAGAGGCCCATATCATACCTCTGAGCACGGCCACTCGTCACGGCGGCCCGAATATTTACCGATACCGTTGAACCGGCCCGGCAGCTGGCCAATGCGCTCTCCGACGGCTGATCGAACGAGATAATCGTTGCGAAGTCATTGGAAACACAGGAGCGTGCGCTGCCAGACCTTTCGGCTACGCAGCTTTGCCCATTCAGCGCCGAGACAGTCGCAGTCTGAGCCTCTGGCAAGGTCGGAAGAGTGATAAATAGAAGCCCCGATAAAATCTGGGAAAATAGACGATTCACAAGCGGATTCTTCCAATTTTGCTAAAATGTGCTGAGGCGGGGTCGTAAGCGCCTTAGCGCGTTTAAGGCGCAGGAGACAGGTCGCCGACGCCATGAGGCTCTGGAAACCCAAACCAATGAAGATACAAGGCAGATCTTCCGTTGATCGCATGTGAGACGAGAACCTTCCGTGGAGCCAGTTAGTTTGGTAGTTTGGGACAAAAGCGAAAAGCACTACGCAAACAACGTTCCACGACCATGAGCTGAACAGTCACTTCTTCGATTACGAAGAGCTTGTCGCGATTGCATCGCGTACTTGCCCCATAGCCGAGCCTTCGGAAGGCGTACACGCCACTCTTTCTTTCACAACAGTACTTGCAATTCCGAACTAATCGAGGCTCGCCCTCCTGCCGGAAGATACAAAACTCTTCAGAGATGCAAACGCGCCACAGGCGATTCGGGCGTTGTCGGACCACTTCAAATTCGTTGTTACAAGAAGCTTTGGGGAATGTTGTCCCAAAAGACGCCGCGCTTTGCTCGGACGGCCTCCCTGCCTACACCAAATTTGCGACGCGCCATGGCCTGTCCCATGTCGTGCTGAGCAATACACCGGGCAAGAGAAAGATCGCGCAAAGCTTTCACATTCAGAACCTGAACGCCCTTCATGCGCGACTGAAGGAGTTCATGCGACCGTTCAAAGGCCCCGCGTCGAAATACCTTGATCGCCACATCGACTGGTATTTCGTGCGCAGTAACAGCGCGCCTGACGGTGTCCTTCTCGGCTGTTGGCCTGATCGACCAACAAGCTGAAAGGCCCTGAGCGCATTCCGGGCTTCATAGGGTCATCAGGACGTCTCGGTCGCGCAGCAGTCAGAAAGCCCAGGTTGGCGGCCTGCCATATGGTGCCGAATGTCCGGCTGCGCAGGGTTGCCATCTGCCTCGGTTGCTTGCGGGTAGAGGGCTTGGTTTCCGGATTGAAGCTCCGCGGTATGCGCTGCGGCCTTTTGTCAGAGACTTGTTTCTGCACCAAAAGTGATGAACCCCGAGGAATCCCCGCCCCAGGTTTCGAACGCGCCCCCCGGTGCCCCGACCATCGTGGCGTCGGAAACATTCTCCATCGTGATGATCAGATACGGATCGCCCCCCAGCGGCGTGCCCAGCGTGCCGCCCTCACCACCTGTATCAAACAGCGCCGCGGTCTCTTCCACGCCCGCATCCGAAAACAAGAGCTGGTCGATATCGATCTCGTCCGCGGACACGCCCTTGAGGTAGACCTGCGCATCGCCCGCCTGAATCTGCACGCCCTGCTTGGTCTCGCGCCACATGAAGTCGTCGATGGTGCCGTTTTCCAGATCCGCCAGCGTCTCGCCCGCGAAATCCTCGGGCAGGGCGCTGTCGAACTCGGAAAAGACCAGGATATCGTCCGGGTCGAAATCGTTGACACGGGTCTGCACGTTCGGGCTGCCGCTGGCGGTGGTGGAAAACGAGTCGAAGATGAAGATATCGCTGCCGTTGCCGCCCTTGGCCACGTCCTGCCCGGAGGTGAAGATCAGCACGTCGTTGCCGTTGCCGCCATCGGCGCTGTCATTGCCGGTGCCGAGGATCAGCAAATCGTTGTCGTTGCCCCCAACAAGCTTGTCGTTATCCGCGCCGCCGATCAGCAGATCGTTGCCCTTGCCGCCCTTGAACTGGTCGTTGCCGTCGCCGCCACTGGCCGCGTCGTCGCCACCGCCGAGGTTGAACCGGTCGCCAAACTCGGATCCGGTTATCCAGTCGTCGGCATTGCCGCCCTTCATGTCGATGCGGCTGTCGCCCAGAAGCGCCTCATAGGTCGCGGGCGTGAAGGTATCGGTGTCGGTTTCCGCGTTATAGTCCAACACTTCGATCCAGCTTTCTCCGCCCAGCGGCTGCGGCT
This sequence comes from Roseivivax sp. CAU 1753, assembly GCF_054482575.1. Lineage (NCBI taxonomy): Bacteria > Pseudomonadati > Pseudomonadota > Alphaproteobacteria > Rhodobacterales > Roseobacteraceae > Roseivivax > Roseivivax sp. CAU 1753. The sequence continues at coordinate 44,771 of NZ_JBTLRF010000014.1, forward strand.
GAGAAAAGTTGGCCGTCTGCTCGATTTCAAGCCCTTTTGGCGTTGGTGTCCCAAGCTGGAAGCCGGTGGCATGCAACTGGCCATCGATCGTGACATAGTCGATGCGCAGTTCGGTGCCCATACTGGAGGTGGAAAACAGTGCAGTGCCCTCAGGGGCCGTAAGTTCGTTGCCCATACCGGAGGTGGAAAATACACCCTGCTCCAGCGCATCGAACAACTCGGCGATATTGGCACCATCCTTGCCGCGGACGGAAATGGTCAATGTATTGGGCATGAAAACGCCCCCCTCTCAAAACGGGCCGTCAGATTACGCCTGTTTTGACAATCGGCAAAGAACTATCGCATGCGCGGGACTGAACGGCCTGTGTGAGGAGCCGTTGGATGCATACGGACCGCTCGCCCGAGGAAGGGACCAGGGCACCGATTATACTTGCTAACCCACACGCGTTGCAGACTTTGCCTTTTCTTATGCAGCCAGAACGTGCGCTTCGAAGGATTTCAACGACAGGCGAGCTGACTGCCCGAATGAGTCAGGATCCGTCAGGAGCGCTGGAAAAAGACTGGTAACCTCGGTGAACGCTTGGTGCGAAAGCGTGTTTAGGCCAACAGCGCCAGGATGAAAACTTTCGCTTTCAATCCCCTCGGCAAAGACGATCTCATGGCGGTCCAAGAGCATATGGAAATATTCGACCGAGGGAACTTCGACGATCTCGATACCAGCAATATCCACCAGGTGTTTGGCTGGGATCAAAACCTCCGCCTCGCCAAAGTTCAGTTCAATTTCCCACCCTGACAGGAGCATACGGTGTTGCTGCGACACCCAAAGCGGACGCGCGTTTCCCAGGACACCGGCGGCGATCCGCACCGGTGCATTCGCTCCGTGTCCGGGAACGCGCGTCGAACCGATCCAGCGGATGCTCTGCAATCCATTATCAAGCGTTTTGACCTGATCTCCTACGCGTAACGCTTCGATCGGAACGCTGCCGTATTCGGTTTCGATGAATGTTCTGCGCGCGAAGCAGATCGTTTCGAAACTTGTCGCACCCGGAAAATTCGTGTCGGAATCGAGCGTATCGTTTCCATCGCCGCCGTCGAGGTCGCCAATCGACCCACCCACGCCAACAATTACGAGATCGTCGCCATCCTTCGTCTCAAGCTCGTCAGCGGTAAAAAAATCTCCCACCGACACGGTATCGTTACCTTTTCCCGTATCGATGTCATCGACGAGTCCACCATCACCGATCGTCAGGCCATCGGCCCCCTCACCGGTCTTGATGTCGTCGGCGAACAAGTTGTCGCCAATTGTTATCGTATCATCGCCCTTATTTGTTTCTATGTTGTCGAGGACAGCATCATCGCCGATCGTAAGCGCATCCGCCCCGTCGCCGGTCTTGATGTCGTCGGCGACCAGCCCATCGCCGATAATGATGGTATCCGATCCGTCCTTGGCTTCGATTGTGCGAATGGTGGCGTTATCGCCGATCGACAGGAAATTATCCCCACCATTCAATTTGATGTCGTGGTTGGTCGTGAAGTCATCCCCAATCGTCAGAAGGTCGACACCGTGTTCGGATCCTTCGAACTTGCCGAGCGACACGTTGTTGCCAGCGGTCATGATGACCGAGAGCGCCTTGTCAGCCTGGATGTCGACATCTGAGAGATCAACACCGTTGGAAATTACAATCCCGGCGTCCAAATTTTCTTCGATGTCTACGGTGAAATCATTGGCGTTGCTGGTTTCGAACTGGATTTCAAAATTAGTCGGGTTGCCAGTGGCGGATTCGAATTTGATGTTATCATCCACCGCCGCGGAGACGATGAAGATGTCGCCGCTGCTAACATCAATGGTATCACCAGCCCGGATCTCGTTCGGTCCAAGCGGATTCTTGTCCTTGTCGACAATGATATACGTCGCCATGTGTGCGCATGCCCCAATGCTGCCTCTTCTTGAAACAGGACGTCTGCGCACATCGCACAGACATCAGGTCGGCGTCGTTGCGCCTTGAAAAGGTCATTTTCTGCCTTAAAAAAGGCTAACTAAACGCGCTGCGATCCACAACCAGGCCGTTTTTTATTGGGCTGAACTCGAAAAAAATGCGTCTTGCGAGACACATTGGCGAGCTATGCGGAAAACTGGGTGACGGTGTTTGGGAAGGCGGCGTATCGTGGCGGGTGTCCAAGCCTGCCAGAACTTCCAAAAGGAACGATACGCCATAGAGAAGACTACAGGGCACCTCGAATTATCGACTGTTCCCGCTCGCTCGTGAAGCTCATCGCCGCATGAGGCGCACATGATGTCTGCCGTCGCCGCTCTGGAGTGGCCCAGGTTTGGCGGCCGCCCGCCTTTGAAGTGTTGTGTTTCGGGCCTCGAGGCCTGATTTCAACGTGCCTCGGTCATGCGGGGCACGGGTTAAGTCGGCGCAACTGGCCGAGACGGCGCATGTTGTAGGCAAGGTTTTTCATCCCGATCTTCGCCTTGGCCCGCACCATGCCGATCGTGCGCACCAGCGTGCCGCCCATATCGTTGGCCTGTGCGCCGAACACGTGCTCGACGCGCACGCGCACCGAGGATTTCGTCCGGTTGCTGCCCTTGGCCTGCTCGGTCAGTGGCTTGCCGCGTTTCCCCTTGCGGTGAATGTGGCTCTTGAGCTTTCGCGCGCGCAACTTGGCCTCCGTCTCCTCGGACCGATAGGCCGCATCCGCCCATACGCCGGAGCCGGTATTGCCCTTCATCAGCAGGTGATCCACCGCCTGGCTGTCATGCTCCGCCGCGTCGCTGACGTGATAGCGCCGCACAAGCTTGTGCTTTCGGTCGACGTTCACGTGGTTCTTGTAGCCGCAATGGCTCTTGCCATGCTTCTTGGTCCAGCGCGCGTCCACGTCTTTCTGGCTGCGCTTGGCGGGCTTGTCAGCCCACTCCTCTGGTACCTCGCCGTTCTTGACGGCCTTGTTTTCCTCGCGGCGATTGTGGTTGCGCGGCACCGGAAAGATGGACGCATCGAGGATCTGGCCACCCCGCGCGATGTATCCTTGCCGCGCCAGATAGCCGTCGAACTGTTTGAACAGCGTCTCCACCATGCCCGCCTGTGCCAGCGCCTCGCGATAGAGCCAGACCGTCTTGGCGTCGGGCACACGATCCTCCAGCCCAAGGCCGAGGAAGAGCATGCACGACAGCCGGTCGCGCACCTGATACTCGATCTGGTCGTCGGACAGGTTGTAGAGCGCGCTCAAAACCAGCGTCTTGAACATCAGCAACGCGTCCATGGGCTTGCGCCAGATCCGTTCCAGGGTCGGGCGAAACTCCTCCCAGGGCACGACAGCCTCGATCTCGAACAACGGCTCCTTCATGGAGTCCAGGCTCGCGAAACGCGCTGAACGATCGAAGAAACCCATCTGCGCCATCGTCAAATCCCCAGCTGCGGAAAATCTCAGCTGTCATACCGCAACAGCAAGCTCTGGGCATCTTTTCGAAGTGCCCGAAAAACTATACGCCGACGACGACGTCAGAAAATGTGCAAGAGGATCATGATGTTGACACAGTTAAGGATGATCTTTTGACCGGTTTTGAGAGCACGGACGCTCATGCGATAGATGTTGCTCAGGATACCCATGATCGTGAGGAACCCTTTGATGAAAAATCCGATTCAATATTGTCTGATATTTCAATTGAACTTGCAGCCTTGTTGCTCACATTTCTCTAATTTCAGAATCACGAATTGCCCCGAGGGAGTTAGTGTCGAAAATTCTCAGAACGATTGGCACGGGTAGCATGACAAATACTTGGTCTGTTGTTTGCACCACAAATGCAAGCCCCAAAAATATTGACTTGTTTTTGGGCCATTACCTTACGCTGGGTGCTACTCGAGTTTTCTTGTATCTCGACAGCCCCGTTTCTGGGATGCCCCCATCGCTTTTTGACCATAAGAAAGTTGAGGTCATGCTTTGCGACGGAGCCTACTGGGACGCAGAGGGAATTAAACGCCCCGACACCCATGTTCAGCGGCAAATACACAATGCGACGCGAAGCTACTATCGAACTCATACAGATTGGATCGGTCATTTTGACATCGATGAATTCGTTTTGACTGCCACGCCACCAAGCGTTTCTTTAAATGCAGTACCGGATGAGATTCTTGCGCTAAAGCTTGAACCTGTGGAGCGCCTCGCAGATCATCCGAAAACGTCATTGACCGGTTGCACCTACTTTAAGCGAGCTGTCCCGTGGGCAGCCCGCAATGGTCGTCGGCTGGAAAAGATATACCCGAATTATGGACGTCGCCTGAAAACAGGTCTTTTGAGCCACTCGCAAGGCAAAGTTTTTGCGCGAACCGGTATTCAAGACGCGAAGTTAGGAATTCACAGATTGAAGTCACCTTCGATGAAAATAAAATATAGGCGTATAGGCTTGACCTTCGTTGGACATTTTCATTGCCCAAGCGTTGACGAGTTTTTGGATAAGCTCAAGTTTCGCATGGCCGCAGGATCTTATCGCAGACAGTCCGAAAATGCAGAAAAACCGTTAAACGAACTATTGAACGAAATACTCGATACCCAGGGTGATTCTGGGATCTCAGATTTTTATTCTGAGGTTTGCTGTGCGTCACCAAGATTGTTGAGGCGCCTTGCAAAGCGAGATCTACTGGTTATTACCCGATTTAATTTACAAGCGCATCTTCATAGGGCCCAAAAAGATATTGAGGTTGATATATCCTTAGGTGGGCGGAGCCAATTAGGTTAAGCTCGCTTCAAGAACTTCCCGAAGCATACTCCAACGGTTTCCCAAATTCTCCTGTTTGTGGCCTTTTGCGAGCCATAATCTGGGGACATAACCTCAGCACGAACAGCCCCAAAAATAGCTGAGATTGGCTTCCAGTATGATGACCTGCCTGACATCCTATGAGTTAAACACAGTTTTCTGGGGTATTTCCGTCATCTGGTTCTTGGCCGCAATTGTTCTCGTTGCAACGACTATTTTTCAAGACTTTGACGGGAAGAGATATTTCATTGCTTCCTACGCGGCAATTTTATGGTGGCTCTTCGCGGTTGGAATGGAGGTCATCGCTACCGGCATGTCCTGCAAGGTCACATGGGGCATGCTCGCCTGGCCTGCTATTGGCGTACTTCCGGTCGTATGGAGCCAGTTCGTCCTCGCCTATATTGGGAGACCGACCTGGGATCGCACAAGGATTCAAGGGGCGTTCCTGACGGCCATCCCTGCCATCATTCTTGCCGGGGCACTGACAAACCCAGCACATCACCTGCTTTACGCCGAGAGCACAACGCTCCATGCCGACGGCCAACACGTGGAATACGTCCACGGCCCATTATTCTACGCGGCGGCAGCGCTGCTGTATCCCTTTGTGCTTTATGCAATGACCACAATATTGTCCGCGTTCAAAGCCGCGGACCGTCGCGTCTGGTCGATACTGGTGGTGCTCTTGCTGATCACCGCGAGCCCGCTCGCCGCCAATGCGGCATACATTCTTGTTGGACTGACAGTGTTTGGTCAAGATCCCACACCGTTCATGTTTGGAACCGGCATCGTGATATTTTGCTGGATGCTCGCGACAAATCGCTCCTTGGATATGGATAGCCTCGGCCGCCGCATTCTATCAGACAATTCGAGCGAGGCAGACATTGTCATTGACAGCAAGCATCGCCTGGTAGGCTGGAACCGAGCTGCAGCTGAGAAATTCTTCCCCGAAGGAAATACGCAGGAACTGCTTCCAGCACCCATCGCTGCTTACGTTAATGACCTGACTCTCAATCTCGAGAAAGTGGATCAAACTCCGATCGAGGTTGAAGAGCGTTTTTATGATCCCCGCGCCAACACCATCGCGAGCCCCATCAATCCGGGAAAGCAAAAGCTCGGTTGGAGTGTCACCTTTGTGGATGTCACCGAGAACATTCGGATCCGTCAAAAGTTGGAAGATGCCCTCAAAGAGGCAGACGACGCCAATCAAAGGAAAGACGAATTCGTCTCGGTTGTCGCCCATGAACTGCGTACCCCTCTGACCTCGCTGAAGGGGGGCTTGGACTTGGTGGCATCGGGGAAGTTGGGCGAGATCCCGACGGCGGCTGGACACACGCTCGGCATTGCCCGGAGGAATGGCGACCGACTTGCGCGCCTAATCGACAACATCCTGATGACCCAGAAGCTCGAGATGGAGGGTCTGTCGTTGGATTCCGAGCTGGTTGACCTGACGAGGCTCTTGAAGGACTCGATCGAGGAAAACAAGATGTTCGCCTCAGAGCGAGGCCTGCTTCTGACTGGTGCTGAAGACAGTCTTTCCGCGACCGTTTTCGGAGACCCGTCTGCACTCCGGCAGGTCGTGGATAATCTGATCTCCAACGCCATCAAGTTCTCGCACCGGGGTGGATTGGTCGAGGGGACCATCACACTGCACGGCGATCAGGTTAGGCTGTCCATTCGCGACTATGGTGTTGGTATCCCGGAACACTTGCATGGGCGTGTGTTCGGCCGCTTCGATCAACTCAGCGAAGCAGGGGAAGAACCCAAGAAAGGATCCGGTCTCGGGCTCTACATCTCGCGGCAGCTGATCGAGAAAATGGGCGGTGATATCTCATTCGAGAGCACAATGGGGCAAGGAACCACGTTCCACATGCAGTTCCAGCTTTCGGATGCCGAGGCGGCCAACGCGGATCAGGATATGTCGGACCAGAAATTGGAACGAGCGTCGTAACTGCAGGGTATGTCTGACGTCAGCACCCATAGGACAGATTTAGGGTTTTGAGCAACGGAGGATTTCTGGTTCATCGCAGCTATCAAGGAGCGAAGATGAACAAGAAATCCGAAACCTCGAAGGATACCGCTGACAAGCTGGTCAGGGGTATCAAGCGGAAGACTCGCAAACACTATTCAGCCGAGGAGAAGATCCGGGTGGTCCTGGCCGGTCTGCGCGGCGAGGAGAGCATTGCCGCGCTCTGTCGCCGCGAGGGCATCGCTGAGAGCCTGTATTATTCCTGGTCGAAGGAATTCCTGGAGGCCGGGAAGTCCCGACTGGCGGGCGATACCGCCCGTCAGGCTTCGGCACCTGAGGTCAGGAACTGAGATCGGAGTCCGCAGCCCTGAAGGAGGTGGTTGCTGAGCTGACCCTGGAGAACCGTTTGCTCAAAAAAAGCATGATCGGGGATGGGGGATCAGACGAATGAGATACCTTGCCCCGGAAAAACTGGAGATTATCCGCACGGTCGATGCCTCGCATCTGCCGGTCAGACAGACGCTGGCGATGATCGGCATCCCCAAGGCGCACAGATCGTGCAGCGGAACGCCAATTGCAGACTTGACCGTCGCGCTCGGCCATTTCCTGGCGATCGCGGTGGGCCGCAGCGTCAGCCAGTTCATGCCAAAAAGTGCGCGATACCGCAGATGCACAAAGCGGTCCGGACGGCCGCCGAGGATTAACGCGTCGAGCACCTCCGAGACCTCTTGCCAAAGTCGACCCTCTTCAGTCGAATGTACGGTCTTCTCTTGCTCCGAGGTCAGCGACCAGCTCCCATCGGCTTCCCGGTAAAGCGCTTGACGGATGGTCCAGAGCCAGTGCACGAATTTCCGTAGCCTCCAGGCTTGTTCATGCTCACCGCGCAGTGGGGGCGCGCTTTGAAAAAGCAAGACTTTCTCCGAGGCGTGATCCGAGAGTGATGCCGCCTCTTCGCCCATCTCACCAATACGTTCAGCAACTTCGTAAAAGCCCCCCTGCTCTATCAGGGTCGCGATAGGCGGTTGCGCTCAACTCCGGCAGAGTCCGTCCACGTTGAAGTATGAAAACGTGTATCGACCCAGTGAAGACCTGCTCATGCTACAAGGGAGAACGTAGCAATGGGTATGACGATGGACGACAGCATTAAGCGATGGACGGCGAAGCGTAAGACAGCGCTTGTCATCGAGATCATTCAGGGCAAGACGACCTGTCGGAGGCGAGCCGGTCCTTTGACCTGACGCCCTCCGAGATCGAGGGCTGGGTCGAGGATGCGAAGCGCGGCATGGAGAACTCGCTGCGCGCCAACCCGCTCGACATCCGCGAGCAATACGAGAAACAGCTCCGGGATCTGCGGGAAGCCTATGGCGAGGCCATGCTGGAGCTGCGGGCTCGAAAAAAGCTTCAGGCCCTGCTGGATGCGCAGGACGGGAATTGATCCGTTGCATCCAGCAGGGCCTCTTGGCCGAGGGCGTCGCAGTATCGATCGCCAAGCTCTGCACGTGGTTCGGCATTCCCCGGCGCACGGTCTACTACAAACCAGTGAAAGCCGCGCCGAAGGTCGATCCCCACTTCGCCGAACCGATCAAGAAGATGATCGAGGAGGAGCCGTCCTTCGGCTATCGCACGGTGGCCTGGCTGCTGGGCTTCAACAAGAACACGGTGCAGAGGATCTTCCAGATCAAGGGCTGGCAGGTTCGCAAGCGCGCCGTGGGCATGCGGCCCCGCATCCAGGCTGTTCCTTCTGTCGCAGCTGCGCCGAACGAGAGGTGGTCGACCGATCTCGCCCGCATCTGGACCGGCAAGGACGGCTGGGCTTCACTGGCCTTGGTGATCGACTGCCACACCCGCGAGCTGTTGGGCTGGCACCTATCGAAGTCGGGCAAGGCCACGACGGCCAGCGCCGCGCTCGAGCATGCGCTGATCGCGAGGTTCGACACCCTGGGTCGTGTCGAAGACGAGTTCCTGCTGCGCTCGGACAATGGCCTGGTTTTCACCAGCCACCACTTCACGGCCATCGTCCGCAGCTACGGGCTGAAGCAGGAGTTCATCACCCCGCACTGTCTGCAGCTAAACGGCATGGTCGAACGCTTCATTCGGACGCTCAAGGAGCAGTGCGTGCATCGCCACCGCTTCGAAAGCATCCAACATGCGATGCGCGTCATCGGTGACTGGATTGCTTTTTACAATAACCGCCGCCCTCATCAGGCGCTTGCCATGCGCACGCCTGACGAGGCATTCAGATTAGCGGCTTAACCTGAGCAGATTCCGCTGGGTCGATACAAACGCACACAATGCCAGGATTTTGCAGCTTTTCGCAAAAAGGTCCGCGAACATAACGCCGATAAATGTTTGGGGACCTATGTGCGGCTGTCGGGAGATTGACACTGCTGTCGGGATTTCGACTATCCGACTGTGCGGGGCCATTCGTATCACGCGGCATGCTCGTTGAAACCGAAGGTTCTTTGGGTCCAAACCATCGCATCGACCGGCGCAATGCGGACACTCCCGAACACGTTTCGTGTAGGCAGGCCATTCTCAATCCAACGCTCAACGGTGCGTTCGGAGACGTTCCATTGAGCAGCCAGAGTTTTTTTGGTCAGGAGATTTTTCTGGTAGGCTTTGACCAGTTTTCCACGCGGCGCAGGCCCTTGCTCGGCAGCCCAGACGTCCGACCATGAGCAGCGCCATTGGCGTCGGATTTGAACGCCGTGCAGTTGCCCTTTCTTAAGGTGGTCCCGGACTGTTCGTTCCGAAAGAGCAAAGTGCTCGGCTACAGCTGATACCGACAAGTTATATTCATGTGTATGTCCCATGATCGGGAAATTGTTCCCAGGGAGGAATCACAAAAATCTTGGTTTGATCTTTCTACAGGACCACAAAAATTGCCCGTGCCGTGGTATCCACGGCACGGGCAATCTTCACGCGCGTAACTTCTTCAAAGCGCGCTCTACGGCAATCGCATCCTGAACGTTTTGCCATGCTTCGCTCAGCCGCCGGATCGGCAAAGCTGCGTCAGAAACGGCTCGAGCATCGCGAGACAGATGTGTTTCGTATCCGCCGTCATACACCCGTGTCGTTCTGCCTGCTTCGATCCGCGTATCTGCGGCGTGTAAGATCTTAGCCAGATCAACCTCATCACTGCGGGACAGCAACTCCGGAGCGTCAAGCGCACCTTGTAGGCGGAATGCCCGTTGATGAAGATTGCCGTCCTCACTGATCAAAGGAAGCAGTTCAGGCAAAGCCGAACGTGCCCTTGCTCGAACCCCGAAATACCCGACCAGGGCGCTCTCGAGGAGGTCGTGAGATGTATGGGACATCATTTAACCTCCTTGTATTCGAAGTTTTTTTCGGGCGCATCGGTGTTGATGCCTGCAATGGCGTCTGCGAGCGCTTCTGTCAGCAAGCAGATCTCACTGACATAGGTCGCGTCGGGATCAATCTCCGCGAAATACCCTGCCTCAGGTCGCTTCATGTCGTCGACATGCTCAAGCTGGAGCAGATCACGCAGGTGGAAAAGTTCGGCTCTTATGCGCCGCGTCAGACGCGGCTCAGTACACATGTCATCGATCAGCCGCTGTGTCCGACGCAACCAAGGACGTCCCCCGAGCAGAAGGGATGCATTCTGCAGCGCTTCCGCATGATCTGTGACGAAGCGATGCAGCCGAGTGGGCTGATTGGGAAAATCGAACATTTCGATCTCCTTTTTTTGCTCCCGCACTATTGCGAGAGCTACAAGTTCGCGCGGACCTCCTTTCCAGCGCAGAGTTGAATGGTTTGAGTTTGAGAGATGCTCACAACATTTGTCATGACGCAGGCGTTGCGACGTGGGCTGCTGTCGACTGCATCTCTTGAATGCTGCGCTCTCAGTGAACCTCCATGCTGTCTTGGCGGCGTCTCAACCAGAAGACGCTGCAAAGACAGAATGAGGATCACCCGCTCCCGAAATCCTACTTCTGGTATCGTTAGCCTTTGGCTTGGAGCTAAGACCTCGCGTGAATTGCGCGGATCTCCCGCCATTCCCGCTGTGCCGCCGTTTCGGCGCAGAGCGCACGATACTCCGTACCCGCATCCTGCGTCCTGTGGCCAAGGAGGACCGCCACGATCCTCGGAGCAGCGACGGGGTCGTGCATTCGCAGGTAATCGGCCGCAAGTGTCCGGAGATCGTGCAGCGGCACTCCGATGGCATTCTTGATCGTCTCGCTGGGCCACCGGCTCGCATACGCTTCTTGGTTGAACGACAGCCAGTTGCAGCCCCTTAGTTCCTCGAAGCGCCGCTGCGCGTGTCGCCGTGGTCGACCGCCGAGAATGTGCTCGTCGAGCACCGCGCCGATTTCGGGCCAGAGTTCGCCGGCCTCCTTCCAATGCCCGGTCTTTCCTTGACGCCAACGAAGCCGCCAGCGACCGACAGGCTCCCGCACAAGGGCTTCACCGAGCGTCCACGTTGCGACATCGCCTGTGCGCGCCGGGTCGTTCATGCATACCGCCAAAACGGCAGCCGTCGCGCGCGCGGTTTCCGCTTCGGACTTCCACGCGGGGAGCGCGTCGGCCTGCTCGAGCTTGCTCAGAAGGACACGCACGATCTCGTCGTAGCCACCCTTCGCGTAGAGCTCCTCGATACGTGCCTCCTTTTTCTTCGCCACGCGCCGACCCTGTCGCTGGAGATGAGCCTGAACGGAACGCATCCCGTCCAAGGCCGTCTCGTCCAGCCCCCCGTGTAGACCGAGGCTCACCAATCCCCCGATATAGGTGGCGGCTGTGCGCGCGGTGACCGCGGCTTGGCCGGTATCTTCGTCCTTGGTCTGAACGACCTGCGCCAATTCCCAGGCCAGCAGCCATCCAAGACGCGGCGGACATCTCAGGGTGGGCAACATGGCAGCGCAGCGATTTACCGAACTGATGTGCCGGGCAATCGAACTGTCCTTGATTGGCGCGGCGCGTAAACCCGGCAGAAGAGCCAGCCAAGTGTCGGGCCAGTTACGGGGAGCCGGGCAACTGGGAGACGCTTGTCGGTCTCCGCTCCGGGACGGATGCCCGGTGCCGCCGGGGCGCTTGCGATAGTATTCGCTGCGCAGGGTTCGCCCTTCGGAAAGACAGACAGAGGGGGCGTGCTCGCCGAGCACCCGCAGCAGCAGGCTGAGCGAGGACTCGCTTGTACATGCCGCCTCGAATGTTGCGCGGGACGGGGCAGAGAAATGCTCCCCCCGTTCGGTGAGAAGTCGGAAGAACCGCCCGACGGCGGTGATGGCACCAGCCGGGAGATGCTCGCGGTGTTCCAGCAGCGCATCGTGCACGGCTTTCGGCACACCCTCGAGGCGTGCGCGGGCAATGCTATCGTTCATGTGAAAGCCTCTTGCTGAGTTGGTTGAAAAGATCGGGATGCGCGGCGAGCATGGCCGCGCGGGCCTCCCGGGCCGCAGCTTGTCCGTCGTCGCGACCGTAGTGCTTCTCGGCCACCTTCGGAGTGTTGCCGAGCACGGTCGAAACAAAGGCATAGTCTCCAGGCCGGAGAGCCAGGATCAGCAACGCCACCACGTGCCGCATACGGTGCGGAGTCTCGTGGACGCCAAGAACCTTGGAGGAATCGCGCCAGAGCTCGAGAAAGGCGCTTGGGGAATAGCTTCCCCTCGGCAAAACGACGGGATCGCCCTCTTCGAGCTTCGGTTTCGCGGCTCCTGGAAAGAGGTAGACGTTATTCTCGTCGAGCTTTTGAAGCTCGATCATTCGAGGACGCCATGTCTCGATCCACTCGCGCATAATCTCTGCATCGTCGCCGACCAGGTCGACCGTCACCCACCGATCATTCTTGATCTCCCAAGGCGCGAAACGGAAAGTGAAGAGCTTCTCGCCAGGAGCAGTGCGCACGAGATTTGAATGCGCCTCACCGCACGAGGCGATCCGGCCATGCCGCAGGCATTCCGGGCGCATTGGACGGGACATCTGGACTGCGTAGGCAGCTGCGCCGGCGAACTTGCGCAGAGCGGTCAATTCCTGCCCGCGGTTTTTCTTCGATGCTGCCATCTCGATCTCTTCGCGGGCAGCGTCGGCGATGCGACGGGGCGCGTTCGACCAGATATTCGCGAGTTCCGGCCGCTGCCGGAGATTGCCGAAGATCCTGTCGACTTCCATCAGGGTCGCATCTTCGGCACATGTCTTGGCGAGTTTCTTGCGCGGTGCATCGTAATGCTGAGCTTGGAGGAATTTGATTATGGCGAGAGCCTTCATGTCCTCCAGGCCACGTTTCGCGAGGGTTTTGAGCGATGTCAGTCGCGTTTTTAGTGTCGTCGACACAAGCGGATCGCGCAGATCGGGCGCGCTTCGCGAACGGGCGATCTGATCTTTGATCGCCGCCTCGATCGTCGGTTTCTGGAACAGCTCGCGGATATCGGTGAGATCATCGACATCGTTGCGCTCGTTCTCCCAGGCGCGGACGAGCCAGGTAACGGCCAACCGATACTGCTCACGAGCGGCGGTGGGCTTACCGACTCGGTTCGCGTCCTCGGAACCGCGCTCGTCGGCTTCCGCCATGACGATTTCGGGATCCTCGCCGGCCTCGATCCGTGCCAGCATCTTTTCCGCGAAATCGTCTTCTCCGGCAACGCAGGCATCCGCCGCCGCCTCGAACGACGCTCGAAAGGCGTCTGGCAGAGCGTTCCAGTCCATCCTCCTCGCCCAGGAGGAACTGGCTGGCGGAACGAGTTGTGCGGCGGGCAAGAACTCGCGCAACTCAGGGATCTCATTGGTCAGGCGAGTCAGCCCATTGAGGAAAACTATCGTCTTGCGCAAACCCTTGCGCTTGTCGGAGGACATCTCACGACCGATCCGGTCGATCTCCTCTTGGGTGAGATTCTCTGGGGCGACGGCGGCTCTGGCACGAAGACCACAGAGGCTCCGGTGGCGTCCAATATTCCAGCGTTGCCCAGAGCCTGGTTTGCCCTCGTTCGCTTCGATGACATCCATGAACGCGTCGTATCGAGCGCGCACAGCCTGGTTCTGCGGTGTGGTCCCGAGATGGGCCGCGTGGAATCTTTTCAGTAGCGCGCGGACACGGGAATCCTCGCGACGGCCGCTTGCTTCCATATTCTTGGCGCGACTGACCATTGCATATCCGCGCCCTGCGATATCGCGATCATAGAGGACAGGATCCGAGGAAAGCGATGCAAGGTCGGCGTCCAGCATCCCGAGTCTTGCGGGAACCCGCATTAAGCTCCGTATCGCATCGCGAGCCTCATTATTTTCTTCGGCCCAGTCCGCAACATCTTTCAGATTATGGGTCATTTCGATCTTCCTTCTTTTTGGCCGCCGATCGGCCCCTCATTGCGAGGGGGCCGACGCAGTCGAAAAGAAGGTTGGGATCAGTCTCAGTTACGCAGAAACTTGGTTGGATTCATGCTTGCGATTTTTTTGATGATCATGACTCTATCGCCGCTGGCAACCTTACTGTTGCTTGGGCTCTTCTTCAGGGGTCGTATGAGCCTCGAATGCAACCGTGGCGTTATATGCGTAGCGGCAGCCGTCTATTGGCAGAAATTCTTCGGCAGAGGTTTTCTGGAAAGAAAAGAGCAGGTTTTTTCGAAATCGCATTGGATGGAGTTCACATCCACAGTCGAAGTTCCTTCGCAACAAGAGCGTTTCTTTTTCGCAGATGATTTTCGATGCGCACACGGCTTCAGATAAGATGGGCGGCAGCAGCTATTCCGTTTCGAGACGGCTGATCAACCTGCCCGCGAATAGGGCCGTGGTGATCACCTATATAATCAAAGGTGAAGTGATTGCTTGATTTTTTGGGATGTCCGCATTTCGTGTTGGCCCAGTCGCTTCAAACGAACGAGCTTGCGCTCACCTGAGCTGGCCAGCCACTTCTTCGATGATGTCCCGCGCGTGGCGCGCCCTCGCCGACAAGCAACGGCCGCGGCGCATGACGAGCCAAAGTTCGTGCCAACGGCGCTTCGGAAGCTGAAAAACGGAGAGGCTCGATTTGTTGGCGAAAGCTTCCACGCCACTTCTCGGTAGGAGTGTGTAACCGACCCCCTTGGCCACGGGGGCAGGGATTTGGCCGATCTGGTTGACCGAACCACGCACGCTCAGCTGGTCGGCACCAGGGTATTCGTCCGGGAAATTCAATCGCAGCAAGTCATCGGCATAGCCGTAGCCATCGGGGTGCGCAATGAACCCACGAGCCTCGAGGTCGGCTAAAGACATAGGCGTGTCGGCTGCGTCCGCTGGAACGACAAGACACAGCTCCTCCCGTCCGAGGTGTTTGGCCTCCAACCGCACGTGGTCGGGGTCCGCCCCCAGCACACCCAAGTCAAAACGTCCTTCCAGCAACCCTGCCAGGATCTCGGCCTGCGGAGCCGCCTCGAGGTGAACACTCAGGTCGGGCGCGGCGCGCATCCAAGGCAGCAGGGTTGGGTAAAGTAGCATCGCGAAGCTGCCAGAGCAGGCGATGTGAACCGGCCCGGCGTCCCGATCATCCGTCTCGATGTCGTCGCGCAGGCGCTTTTCTTCAGCACGGCGGGACAGGCCGAGGGCGAATACCGCCTCGCCCGCTGGAGTGAGGGTGAAGCTCTTTCCCTGTCGGCTGATCAGCGCCTGTCCGACCTGCTGTTCGAGCTTCCGGAGATGCTGGCTCACGCCGGGTTGTGTCATGTTCAGACGCTCTGCGGCCTGGGTGAAGTGCCCGGTTTCGCAAAGCGTCGTGAAGGTCTCGAGCCAAGTGGCGTTGAGCATCAGATGATAACACTTCATTTTTATTTCTATCTCAAACGATAATTTCACAAAACGGCATCCGCAGTCCATATCGGCTTCAACGTAACGCGAATGGAGATATGACATGACCCAGACACCACGCACCTTTTCCCACATCGGCTTGTCCGTTCCGGACCTCGACGCTGCCGTGAAATTCTACTCAGAAGTGCTTGGCTTCTACGTCGTGATGGAGCCCTCCGAGGCCTTAGAAGACGACAGCGCCATCGGCGTCATGTGCACGGAGGTGTTCGGCCCGGGATGGGGCTCGCTCAGGATCGCGCACCTGTCGACTGCCGACGGCATCGGTATCGAGATCTTTGAGTTCCCCGGCAACTACGCGCCCGAGGACAAGCTCGAGCACAAGCGCCATGGCACCTTCCACTTCGCGGTGCAGGACCCAGACGTCGAAGGCTTGGCCCAACGCATCGTGGACGCAGGCGGGAGACAGCGGATGCCGGTGCGCGAATACTTCCCAGGGACCAAGCCCTACAGGATGGTCTACGTCGAAGACCCGTTCGGCATTGTCTTCGAGCTTTACAGCCACAGTTACGAGCTCACCTATTCCGCGGGTGCCTACAAATAGCTGGCCGCGCCGACTCCGTGTAACACGGGGCCGGCACAACCCGACATCGCATAGACCTGGGTCGGCCCAAAATTACGATGAACTGAATATGTCCGCAGGCGCCCCCCCAGCCAGTCGCAACTCCAGCCAGCGGATGTAGCCGTTGAGGTTCTTCGTTGCCGGTCCGCAGAAGGGCTTGATGAACCACTTGTTGCGGTGTCCGTCGTCAGGGATTTTGGGCCAGCTGGCGGCCTGAGCTAAGAGAGGGTCTGACGCATCTGGTTGGTCTGATTATGCGGCGGATTTGCGGTGAAGCAAGCGTCGCGTTTCGATGGTCTTT
>NZ_JBTLRF010000015.1:0-46681 GCF_054482575.1 Roseivivax sp. CAU 1753
ATCGATTGAGAAGGCCCCAATCGTCAGGCAGGTCAGGAAGATCGCAAAATGCGCATCGTTACAGGCGGTTCACACCATCAGCCAAGAACGCCAATGCCGCGGAGCGGCTTAGTCCTCCCGCCCCTTTCGGCAAATTGATCGGATGGGTGAGGCGTAGTTGCACGGTGCGTCTGGGCAGACATTGATGTGGCTACTCTGGTCTACTATTGGGTCAGGTGACGATCCAAAACGAAATCGACGAATGTGCTGGCGGCTCCAATCGCAAGACGGGCATGGCGTGGTTGAAGCCCCTTGAAGTCGCGGCCGCGGCCGTGGCCCTTGCCATATGCGTTCCGCAATGGAGCGAGAGAATGCGCGATATTACCCAAGCTGGTCAGGATACCTCTGATTTCGTTTGCTCCTTTTGCGCTTTCGTCAATCCCATCCGGCATGATCTTGATCTCCTTGCGAAGGAGCTTCAGCAACTCGGGGATTTCCGCCTTTTCAGGATATTCCACCTTCCGATCATCCAGGATCAGTTTACAGCAGCTCTCGACGATTTCCTTGGCCAGGGCGATCGCCTCGCCAGGCTCGCTGTCGCCGATGCGCTCGAGGCGTCGAAGGTCCTCGTAGAGCGTGTCCGAGTTCAGGGTGGCCGCCACAGCCTTGATGCGCTGGACCGATCCACCCAAGGCGTGAACCTTGCGTTGCGGCACATACGCCGGTCTGCCATCTATGATGGCGTCCTCGACGAGTTCCCATCCGTCAGCCCGGAGGTGGCCGTTGAACGCCTTGGCGAGCGCGTCTTGCTCTGTGTCGTCTTTCCGGACGATGGGATGAAGAACTTCGCAGATGAACTTCAGAAAGATGTCCTGCTCGGCAGCATAGAGACGGAAGCGCGGGTCGCTGTAGACCCAATCCTGTGGCCAGTCGAAGTTGTTGATGCAGTGCTGCCAGATGTCCTGCTCGGCGTTCTGGAAACGGCTGTCATGAGAAGGCAGGGAGGTTAGATCAAAGATCCGGCCGAGAAAGGCAATTTCATCTAAAGCACCGTGCCAGACGGTTTCCTTGGCACGCATTTCATCAAGGACGGCGGCGCGGGTCCGTTCGCTGATCCTCCCGTCTGGCATCTGCTTCCCTGGAGGTGGGGCACGCATCGGCGAGATCTCCGCGTTCACCCAGTATCCATTATCCTTGCCAGTAACGAGTTCGAGATGCTTTGAGACGATCCCGGCGATCTCTTCACGGCGGGCCTCGATCGGCACGAAAACGCTGACAGGGACACGAAGGAAGACAGCCCAGAGTTCGGTGCCGCCATTCCAATTGTCGTAACCAACCTCGACGATCTCAATGTCCGCTTGGCTCATGACGCGAAGAGCATCGTGTTCGCCCTTCTGGCGAAGGAGCTCCGCCACGGTGGGCAGGCTGCCTTCGATCTCACGTCTGATGCTCAGGTATCTCATAGGCTTCAGCTCAAAGCGTTATAAAGAAGCGGGTTGCCAGCTACCAACGCACGCTCCGGCAATTCCCATTTTTGCTGTCGCCCAAGGCGAAATCTCAATGAGCGACCATCGCCGAATAGTGTGGTATGTGGTTCGGACTTGCCCGCGCAAACTTATGGGCAATTCGCGCAAGCTTATGGGGATCGCGCACGATTGCACGCGATCCTACAAGACCTCAGAAGTCCAGATTCTCCACGTTGAGGGCGTTCTGCTGGATGAATTCGCGGCGTGGCTCCACCACGTCGCCCATCAGCTTGGTGAACAGATCATCCGCCTCCGCGGTATCGTCGACGTCCACCCGCAGCAGCGTGCGCGCGTCGGGATCCAGCGTGGTTTCCCAAAGCTGGCTCGGGTTCATCTCGCCCAGTCCCTTGTAACGCTGCAGCTGGTTGCCCTTCTCGCCTTCCTCGAAGATCGCCTCGAGCAGATCCAGCGGGCCGTGGATCAACTGGTGCCGGTCCTTGCGATGCAGCGTTGCAGGGCTGCCATAGACCGCCTGCAGCGCCTCGGTGAAGGTGCCGGTGCGGCGTGCCTCGCCCGAGCGCAGCATGGTGCCGTCCAGCGTGCGCACCTCTTCGACACCGCGCAGGATCCGCGCCAGACGAATGCCGCGATCCTGCGTGATCCGGCCCTGCCAGCCCTTCTCGTACTCGACCGCGATGAGGTCCAGACGCTCCGAGACCCGGTTCGCGACGCCTTGCAGATCGGCGTCCACTGCACCCGGTACGAAGGCCCCCGAGATCGCCGCCTGTTCAAGGATACGGCGCGGGTAATGCGTTGGAAACGCGTCAAGAACGCGCTTGAGCTGCCGCGCCTCCTCGACCACCCGCACAAGATCGGTGCCGATGATTTCCTCGCCGTTGCCCTGCCGCAGGATCGCGCCTTCGGTGCCCTGCTGGATCAGGTAATCCTCAAGCGCGGGCTGGTCCTTGAGGTAGACCTCGGACTTGCCGCGCGACACTTTGAACAGCGGCGGCTGCGCGATATAGAGGTATCCGCCCTCGATCAATTCGGGCATCTGGCGATAGAAAAACGTCAACAGCAGCGTCCGGATATGCGCGCCGTCCACGTCCGCGTCGGTCATCAGGACGATCTTGTGATAGCGCAGCTTCGAGATGTCGAACTCGTCCCGCCCGATGCCGGTACCCAGCGCCATGACCAGATTGCCGATCTCCTGCGACCCGAGCATCCGGTCGAAACGCGCCCGCTCCACGTTGAGGATCTTGCCCTTGAGCGGCAGGATCGCCTGCGTGCCGCGGTCGCGCCCGGTCTGCGCGGATCCTCCGGCGCTGTCCCCCTCGACGATGAACAGCTCGGTCTTAGACGGGTCCTTTTCAGAGCAATCCTTGAGCTTGCCGGCCAGGTAATTCACGTCCATCGCGGATTTGCGCCGGGTCAGCTCACGCGCCTTGCGGGCGGCCTCGCGCGCCATTGCCGCCTCGACGATCTTGCCGACGATCATCTTGGCCTCGTTGGGGTTTTCCTCGAACCATTCCGAAAGCTTTTCGTTCACGATGCCCTCGACCGCCGGACGCACCTCGGACGACACCAGCTTGTCCTTGGTCTGCGACGAGAACTTCGGATCGGGCACCTTGACCGACAGCACGCAGGTCAGGCCTTCGCGGGCATCGTCGCCGGTAAAGCTGATCTTCTCGCGCTTGGCGATGCCGGATTCCTGCGCGTATTTCGTCAGCGTCCGGGTCAGCGCCCCACGGAACCCCGCCATATGCGTGCCACCGTCGCGCTGCGGGATATTGTTGGTAAAGGGCAGCACATTTTCGTGGTAGCTGTCGTTCCACCACATCGCGACTTCCACCACGATGCCGTCCCGCTCTCCGGTCATGTAGATCGGTTCCGGGATCATCGGATGTTTCGAGCGGTCGAGATACTTGACGAATTCCTTCACGCCGCCGTCGTAGTACAGCTCGGACCGAAGCGGCTCTGCCGGGCGTTCGTCTTCTAGTACGATGCGCACGCCGGAGTTCAGGAAAGCCAGTTCGCGCAGGCGTTTCTCAAGCGTATGAAAGTCGTAATCGAGGTTCGAGAACGTCGTGGTCGACCCAAGAAAGCGCACCTCGGTGCCTTGCTGACCGTTGGCATCGCCGGTCTCGCGCAGATGTTCGACGGTATCGCCGCGCTCGAACCGTGCGTAATGTTCGCGCCCGTTGCGCCAGATGCGCAGCTCGAGCCAGTCCGACAAGGCGTTGACCACCGACACACCCACGCCGTGCAGGCCGCCCGAGACCTTGTAGGAATTCTGGTCGAATTTGCCGCCCGCATGCAGCTGGGTCATGATGACCTCGGCGGCGGACACGCCCTCTTCCTCGTGAATATCGACCGGGATTCCACGACCGTTATCAGCCACTGAAACGCTGTTGTCGGCGTGCAGTTTCACGTTCACCCGCGTGGCATGACCGGCCAGCGCCTCGTCAATGCCGTTATCGACCACCTCATAGACCATGTGGTGCAGGCCCGAACCGTCGTCCGTGTCGCCGATATACATTCCGGGCCGCTTGCGCACGGCCTCCAAGCCCTTGAGAACCTTGATGGATCCTGCGCCGTATTCCTCGGGCACATCCGTGCTCTCTGCCATGGGGTCTTTCCTTGTTCTTTTCCCGCGATTTATACGAATTCTGGTGGGGAATGTCACGTCATTGCCCCATATTTTGCGTTTCAGGCAAAGGCAATAACGACCCCCACACCGACCAGCAGACAGCCCGCGACGATATTGGTCCGCCGCACCGCGCGCGCGCTGGCCAGAAGCCGCTTCACCCGGTCGATCGACAACGCCAGAGCCAGGTTTCCCAGCAATGGCACAACCGCCGACACGAGCGAGATCACCGCCATGTCGGCCCAGGTCACCGAGGCGATGTCGAAAAAGCCGGGCAGCATTCCCATGTAAAACAGAATGGCCTTCGGATTGCCGATGATCACCGCCAGACCGGCGACAAATCCGGCCCACATGCCGGGGCGCGTCAGGCGGCTGTTCCCGCGAATATCGGCATCCGCATGCTTCAGGATCAGCACTCCCATGATCACGAAGGTGGCGGATGCGACCCACCGAAGCGCGTCGATGAAACCGCCATAGACCGACACGATCCAGCTGACGCCGAGGATCGCCAGGAATGGCCAGAGGACGTCGCCCACGACAACCCCCAGCGCCAGCGGCCAGGCGGCGCCAAAGCCGCCCGACAGCGCCCGTGCGACCAGCGCCACCCAGACCGGACCGGGCGTCAGGAACAGGATCAGCAGCGCCCCTGAATAGAGCGCAATTTCCGCCAGCCCCAATGTCACGACTGCATCCCTTGCACGACGCGGCTTTCGCCATCCACCTCTGTCACCTCGACATATTGCGCCGCATCGCCCAGTTCCGCGAACAGCTCCGCCCCGGTCCCGGTCATCCACGCCTGCGCACCCAATGCGGTGATCTCGGCGTAAAGCGCCGCGCGGCGCTGCGCGTCCAGATGCGCCGAAACCTCATCGAGCAGCAACAGGGGTGGCGCGCCGAAGTCCGCGGCGATGGCGCGCGCATTGGCAAGGATCAACGAGATCAGCAAGGCCTTCTGCTCGCCGGTCGAACACTCCGACGCGGGCACATTCTTGGCCGCATAGGTGCCGGCCAGGTCCGCCCTGTGCGGTCCGATCAACGTGCGCCCCGCCATGAGATCCCTTGGTCTGCTCTCCGCCAGGGCCGCCGCCAGCGCGGCCTCGGTTTCGGGCATCTCGCCCTCGGCATGACCCAGAACAAGCGTCGCCGCCGGAAAGGCCGTCTCTGCCCCGTCCTGAGCCGCCGCCAGACGCCGCAGGGCCGCTTGCCGGTTGGCATGGATCACCGCCCCGGTACGGGCCATCTGTGCCTCGAGCGCGCGGTACCAATGGGCATCGCGCACCTGATCCTTCAGCAGGCGATTGCGGTCGCGCATGGCTTTTTCATAGTCGAGGCTGGCCTCCGCATGATCGGGAAAGAACGACAGCGTCATCCGGTCAAGAAATCGTCTGCGCCCCTCCGCGCCCTCGATCCACAGGCGGTCCATCGACGGCACCAGCCAGAGCACCCGCGCGATCCGCCCCAACTGCGTCTGCGGGCGGGGCTTGTCGTCGATCCGCACCTGGCGCGGCTGCCCGGCCTCGGACAAAAACGCCACGTCGCTGCGCCCGGCGGGGCCCGACAGAATGCCCGATACCTTCCAGCCCAGCGCCTCCGGTCGGCGCGTCATCTCCTGTGCCGTCGCCCTTCGCATGCCACGGCCCGGCGAAAACAGCGACACCGCCTCGAGCAGGTTGGTCTTGCCCGCGCCGTTGGGCCCGAAAATCGCCACCGGCCGCGCATCCACTGCCAATTCCGCCCGCCTGTGCGACCGGAAATGCGACAGTATGAGGGTTTCAAGGAAATGCGCCATCACGCCGAATTAGTACGACGCCGCGGCCAGAAGGCAAGCGCCGGGCATGACGCACCACCCCCTGCCTTTCCATTTTCCAAATACGCAAATCCGACCGCGCAATCCGCGCGTCGCGGGGTCAGACGCGCATCGGCATCACGACATAGACCGCGCTTTCGTCGCTGCCTTCGCGCATCAGCGTCGGATCGCCCGAGGAATTGAACATGAAGACGGCATTCTCGCGATCAACCTGGCTGGCGATCTCGAGCAGGTACTTGGCGTTGAACCCGATCTCCAGCCGCTCGTCGCCATAGGCCACCGCCAGTTCTTCCTCGGCGGCACCGCTGTCGGGAGCGTTCACCGACAGGATCAGGCGATCCTCGTCCAGTTGCAGCTTCACCGCGCGGGACCGCTCGGACGACACGGTCGCGACCCGGTCGACGGCCTTTGCGAACTCGGCGGCATCGACCTCGAGCCGCTTGGTGTTGTTCTGCGGAATGACGCGGGTGTAGTCGGGAAAGGTGCCGTCGATCACCTTCGAGGTCAGGGTGATGTCGGGGGTCGCGAACCGCACCTTGGTTTCCGAGACCGACACCGCGATGTCCATGTCGTCGTCATCGAGCAGCTTGCGCAATTCGCCCACGGTCTTGCGGGGCACGATGACGCCCGGCATGACCTCGGCGCCGGTGGGCAATTCGGCGTCGATGCGCGCCAGCCGGTGGCCGTCTGTCGCCACGCAGCGCAGGACGCGACCGTCCGCCGTCTCGGAAACATGCAGGTAGACACCGTTGAGGTAGTAGCGCGTCTCTTCCGTCGAGATAGCGAATTTCGACTTGTCGAACAGCCGACGCAGCACCTTGGCCTTGATGCTGAAATTCGCAGCGTACTCAGACGACGCCATGACCGGGAAGTCTTCCTTGGGCAGCGTCGCGAGCGAAAAGTTCGACCGGCCGGCCTCCACCGTCAGGCGGCCGGCGGCACTGTCGTCGGTCAGGGTGACCAGCGCGCCGTCGGGCAGTTTGCGCACGATCTCGTGCAGCGTCACCGCCGACACGGTCGTCGATCCTGCCCGTTCGACCTGCGCCGCGCCCTTGTCGACCACCTCGATGTCCAGATCGGTTGCGCGAAACTGCGCGGTGTCGCCCTCGGCCTCGATCAGCACATTGGCGAGGATCGGAATGGTGTTGCGGCGTTCGACCACGGATTGCGCCTGGCTTACCGCCTTGAGCAGTACCGCCCGCTCCATGCTGACTTTCATCACTTATCCCTCCAGAGACACCCGATCGGCGCGGTGAAGCCGCGCGCGACAGGGTTTTCCCGTTTTGTCCGACGTCTGCGCGGGTGCGTCAAGGCCAGCGGGCCTTCTGGCCTGCCGGTTCTGTCATCTGTGATGGCGGAAACTCATTCTTCGAGCGCGCGACGCAGCAATTCCACGTCTTCGGCGATCTGCGCGTCCGACCGCACCAGCTCCTCGATGCGTTTGACGCCGTGCATGACCGTGGTGTGATCGCGCCCGCCGAAACGCCGCCCGATATCGGGCAGGGATCGCGCCGTCATCTGCTTGCACAGATACATGGCGATCTGGCGGGGCCGGGCGAAATTGCGCACGCGCTTGGGCCCGATCAGGTCCGACAGGCGGATGTGGTAATGCTCGGCCACCTTGCGCTGGATTTCCTCGACCGAGATCTTGCGCTCTGACGCGCGGATCACGTCCGACAGGCAGTCCTGCGCCAGCTCCAGCGTGACGGGCTTGCCCACCAGCGAGGCAAAGGCGAAAAGCCGGTTCAGCGCCCCTTCGAGCACCCGCACATTGGTCGAGATGCGATGCGCGAGAAACGCCAGCACGCCGTCTTCGATGACCACGTCAGGATAGTTGACCTGATGCGTCTCGCACTTGGATTGCAGGATGCCGAGCCGCAACTCGTAATCCGTCGGGTGCAGATCGACCACGAGACCCGATTGCAGTCGCGACCGGATTCGGTTCTCCATCTCCTTGATCTCGTCGGGGGCGCGGTCCGCCGAGATGACGATCTGCTTGTTCTGGTCCACCAGCGCATTGAAGGTGTGAAAGAATTCTTCCTGGGTGGAATCCTTGCCCGCGATGAACTGGACGTCGTCGACCATCAGCACGTCGACGGACCGGAAGATCGATTTGAAATCCATCATGCGGCGGTCGCGCAGGGCCTGGACGAAACGGTACATGAACTGTTCCGCCGACAGGTAAAGCACGTTCAACTCGGGGTTCCGCTGGCGTAATTCCAGGGCGATCGCGTGCATCAGGTGGGTCTTGCCGAGCCCGACGCCGCCATGCAGGAACAGCGGATTGAAGGTGACCGGCCCACCCTCGGCGACGCGGCGCGCGGCCGCATGGGCCAGTTCGTTGGGCTTGCCGACGACAAAGCTGTCGAAGGTCAGCCGCTGGTCGAGAGGCGCCCCCGGAAGCAGGTCAGAGCCGGACGATGCGGCGGTTGCAGGCGCTTGCGCGGCCGACTTGGTGGCACGCGTGGTCGCCGTGGCATGCGCCGGACGCTCTGCCGCGACGCGAAACTGGATGCGGCGCACATCCGGCTGAACATCGGCGATCCGCGCCAGAATGGCATCACCGAAGTTCTGAGAGACATAGTTTCCGACGAAGTGCGTGGGTGCCTGCAAGACGGCGACCCCGCCATCATAGCCGTCGAATTTCAAAGGTTTGATCCAGGTCGTGTAGTTGTTTGTGCCCAGCGTTTTCGCCAGATCGTCTTGCACCGCGCCCCATTGTTCCAGTGTCATTCCCGATCTTTCCCCAAGTTAGATCGTTGCATCTCACACAGCCGAATCTGTGCCGCAGTCGACGTCGTTCGGGCACAGCACGACCACCTCGATCCCGGCAGGAATCAAGCGGTGGTCAATGGCAGTTCGGTGTCACACCTTCAGGCCCCAAACCTGAACGGGCGATGAACACGCCAACAGCAGTACTGCGGACAGAGCGCGAGGCGCACGGCATGCGCCTCGTATCGGGCCGATGGCATTTCGACCCGGGATCGGTTGAATACGGCAGGACCAAACCAACGTCCCGCGCGTCTCACCGTCCACCTGTCCCCCCAAGCGATTGTGACTCGCTCGGTGAAATTAGCCAAGTCGCTCGCACCCGGGCAACTGTTCTTCGCGCTTGACTCACGATTCACCGGAAAAGAATCTCTCGACCGCGTGAAAAAGCCACAACGCCCGGTAGAAATAGAAAAAGGCGCTAAAAAATAGCGCCTTTTCAATCGGTTATATATATTCGGCTAAGCCGTTGTTTTTACGACAGAGCTTTGACCCGCGCCGACAAGCGCGAGATTTTGCGCGATGCAGTGTTCTTGTGGAAGATGCCTTTGGTGACGCCGCGCATTACCTCAGGTTGTGCCGCCTTCAGCGCGTTCTGGGCCGAATCCTTGTCACCCGAGGCGATTGCCTCTTCGACCTTGCGCAGCTGCGTACGGATCCGCGAACGGCGTGCCTTGTTGATGGCATTGCGGCGTTCGTTCTGACGCGCGCGCTTCTTGGACTGGGGCGTATTGGCCATGATGATCGACTTTCTCGTTCGAGTTCCAAATGTCTTGCGCAAAACAGACGCCACACCCGGGTCCCTCGACCGGATCGATTCTTGCCAAAGCGGGCATCACGCGCATATCGGAGCGGCTGATAGGCCAAAAATGCCGGTCTGGCAAGCCGGGATCGCCGCCCGGTGCCGACCTTACTTGTCGCGGAACTGCGCGGTGCGTTTTTCCTGGAAGGCGGCCATGCCTTCCTTTTGGTCGTCGGTTGAAAACAGCCCGTGGAACAGGCGCCGTTCAAACAGGATGCCTTCGGCAAGCGTGGTCTCGTACGACCGGTTCACCGCCTCTTTCGCGGCCAACACCGACATGATCGACTTCTCGGCGATCTTCTCGGCGGCGCCCTGGGCTTCCTCCATCAGATTTTTCACCGGCACGACCCGGCTGACGAGCCCCGATCGCTCTGCCTCTTCGGCATCCATGAACCGACCGGTCAGATGCATGTCCATCGCCTTGGACTTGCCGACGAACCGCGTCAGGCGCTGGGTTCCGCCGATCCCGGCAATGACCCCGAGATTGATTTCAGGCTGCCCGAACTTGGCGTTGTCCGCGGCGATGATGAAATCGCACATCATGGCCAATTCGCAGCCGCCGCCCAGGGCGTAGCCCGCGACCGCGGCAATGATCGGCTTGCGGACCTTGGTGATGACCTCGTGCTCCGGGCCGAAGAGGTCGCCCATGAAAACGTCGACGAAACTCTTCTCGGACATTTCCTTGATGTCGGCCCCCGCGGCAAACGCCTTCTGGGACCCGGTGAGAACGATGGCGCGCACCTTCTCGTTGGCGTCCACATCGCGCAAGGCTGCCGCAAGCTCTGTCAACAGCTGGCTGTTCAGCGCGTTGAGGGCATCGGGCCGATTGAGTTTGATGGTGCAGACGTGGTCTTCGATCTCGACGATGATCGTCTCGTAGGCCATGAAACGGCGCTCCGTTCGCTTCTGTCAGGCCAACGTGGTACTCACGACGCCGCGGCGGATCAAGCTATCTTTGGCATTGCGCGCAGTAGAATGACGACCGCCCGGATTGCACGATGCGCCTGATCCGGCCGGTGCATCCATCGCGACGACAGGGCGCGCCCTCGCGGCCATAGACGTCGAAACTGTGCTGGAAGTAGCCAAGCTCTCCGTCGGCCTGACGATAATCGCGCAATGACGATCCGCCCGCCGCAATCGCATCGAGCAGCGTCTGCCGGATGATCGGCACCAGTCCGGCCACGCGCACCGCACCGATTCGACCCGCCTTGCGCGCCGGGTGAATGCCAGCCCGGAACAACGCTTCGCAGACATAGATATTGCCAAGCCCGGCCACGATCTTCTGATCGAGAAGCGCAGACTTCACCGGCGTATTCCGGCCCCGGAACGCGGCAATCAGGTGGTCTTCATGAAACGCGTTGCCCAACGGTTCCGGCCCCAGCGCCGCGATCAGCGGATGGGCATCGGCCTGCGCGGTCGCAATCAGGTCCATGGCGCCGAAGCGGCGCGGATCGTTGAAGGTGATCCGCGCGCCATTGTCGAGGTGAAAGACCACGTGGTCGTGTTTCTCGGCGGCGGGATGATCCTGCACGAAGCTGCCCAGAGGATCGCCCGAGATCAGGACCCGTCCGGACATGCCCAGATGCATGAGCAGCGTCTCTCCGGTCGACAGATCCGCAAGAATGTACTTCGACCGCCGCAGCAGCGCCTCGACACGGGCGCCCGTCAGCCGCTCGGCCATCCGGTCGGGAAAAGGCCAGCGCAAATCGGGCCTGTTCACATCCGCGCGCAGGATCACCGCGCCCTGCATCGTTGGCACAAGTCCGCGCCGAACGGTTTCAACCTCGGGAAGTTCGGGCATGGTCGGGCGGCTCCTGTCTGGCGGAGTGAAGATAATGCCTGCGTGTCATTGCGGAAAGACCGCAACCCCAACCGCGTTCATTTGACTGTTTGTGACCCGCGCGCCATCTCTGTATGGCTCTGTCAACGCTTCCAGAATACCGGGGTTGCCCTTATGGACGACGAGACATCAAAGACCACGCATTTCGGTTTCGAGGACATCCCCGAAACCCAGAAAGCCGGTCGCGTGCGCGGCGTCTTCCAATCGGTGGCGTCAAAATACGACGTGATGAACGACGCGATGAGCCTTGGCATCCATCGGCTCTGGAAAGACGCCATGATGGACTGGCTGGCACCGCGCCCCGGTCAGAAGCTGCTGGATGTGGCGGGCGGCACGGGCGATATTTCGTTTCGCTTCCTCAAGCGCGCGGGACATGGGCACGCGACTGTACTCGACCTGACGGAGCCGATGCTGATCGAGGGCCGCAAACGGGCAGAGGCCGCCGCAATGGAGGCCAACCTTGACTGGGTCGTCGGCGATGCGATGGCCCTGCCCTTTCCCGACCAGACCTTTGACGTCTACACGATCAGTTTCGGCATCCGGAACGTGACGCGTCCGGACGAAGCGCTGTCCGAGGCTTACCGCGTTCTGAAACCCGGGGGTCGGGTCATGGTGCTGGAGTTTTCGCAAATACCCCAACCCGGGCTGCAGAAGCTCTACGATCTGTACTCCTTCAACGCGATCCCGGCGCTGGGCCAGATGATCGCCGGAGATCGCGACAGCTATCAATATCTCGTCGAATCAATCCGAAAGTTTCCGGATCAGGACACGTTTCTCGACATGGTACGGGATGCAGGTTTCGAAAGTGCCAAATACCGCAACCTGACGATGGGCGTTGCCTGCCTGCACTCCGGCTGGAAGATCTGACGTCATGCGGGGACCCCTTAATCTTTGGCGATTGATCCGTACGGGTGCGACTTTCGAACGGTCCGGCGCGATGAGTGTCGTTCTGGATGCCGTCGATGCGCCGCGTCCGGTACGCATCGCCGCGCGAATCATCGGTCGACCCTTTGCCTTTCTTGGGTACGACGGCGACCCGCAGATGCCGCCCGTCACGCGCGCGCTGACGGCGCTGGGTCCTGCCTACATCAAGTTCGGCCAGATCCTGTCGACCAGACCGGACGTGGTGGGCGACGAGCTCGCGGTGCAATTGCGCGTGCTGCAGGACAAGTTGCCGCCATTTTCGAAGGATGAGGCCCGGCGCGCCATCGAGGACGATCTGGGTATCACGCTGTCGAAGATATTCTCGGCATTCAGCGAACCTGTCGCGGCAGCCTCGATCGCACAGGTCCACAAGGCCGCGATCGCCGATACCGGGGAGGTGGTGGCCGTCAAGGTGTTGCGGCCGGGCATCGAACGGGCGTTCCGACGCGATATCGACGCGTTCTACTTTGCGGCGAGGTTCATCGAAATCGTTTCGCCCGCATCGCGCCGATTGCGGCCCGTCGACGTGGTTGCCCATTTCGAGGGCGTGGTGATGGGCGAGCTGGATTTGCGGCTCGAGGCCGCCTCCGCCTCTGAATTCGCCGCGAATACCGAAAGCGACGAGGGCTTTCGCGTCCCGCGCGTCAAGTGGTTCCTGTCGGGCCGGCGGGTCATGACACTCGATTGGGTCGAGGGAGCCGCAATGGGCGACAATGCCGCGCTCGATGCGGCCGGGATCGACCGGGTGGAGCTGTCGCAGCGGGTGTTGCAGGTGTTTCTGGGCCACGCCCTGCGCGACGGGTTTTTCCATGGCGACATGCACCAGGGCAATCTGAAAGTAGCCGACGACGGCGCGATTCTGGCTTACGACTTCGGGATCATGGGCCATATCGACGCCTACACGCGCCGGGTCTACGCCGAGATCCTCTTCGGTTTCATCCGGCGCGATTACAAACGCGTGGCAGAGGTGCATTTCGAAGCAGGATACGTGCCTGCCGACCGTGATGTGGACGAGTTCGCCCGCGCTTTGCGAGCCGTCGGCGAACCGATTTTCGGCATGGATGCCACCCGAATTTCCATGGCACGGCTGCTCGCCTATCTGTTCGAGGTGACCGAGCGGTTCGGAATGGAGACCCGGACCGAGTTGATTCTGCTGCAGCGCACCATGGTCGTGGTCGAGGGTGTGGCACGGTCGCTTAATCCGCGCATGAATATCTGGCATGCGGCGCAGCCCGTGGTGGAGGACTACATCAAGAACTCCATCGGGCCTCGGGCAATTGCCCGCGATCTGCAGGAGACCGCCAAGGTACTCGCACGGTTCGGACCGCGTTTGCCCAGCCTCGTCGAGGGTTTGCTGGTTCAACACTCGCAGAATAATCCACCTCCGAAACGTGCGGTCTGGCCGGACAGGGCCTTCTGGGGAATTGTTGGACTGGTGCTGGGGGCGACAGGTGCCGCAGTCGCTGGCACCTTGTTCTGACCCGCCGTACCTGGCTTGACGGCGGCATGCATCAGCCCCGTCACCCAGAAGAGGTCCCTCCGGAATCCAGCCGTATGGCTTCGACTTCTTCCATTGCAATTGACGCTCCGCTTTCCAGGATCAGTGTGATGCCCTCTGCATCGGCACGCGCCTCGCTGACTGTGCCATAAGCAAGTGCCGGACTATTCTCGATCACGCGGCCATCCTGGGAACTTTCGACCTCGAAGCTGTAAACACCCGGCGGCAGCGGATTTCCCGAACCGTCTGTACCTGCCCACTGCACCTGGCCCGGAGGTATCGATAGCGCCTCACGGCTCACGACGGTGCCAGCGCTGTTCTTGACAATGAGTTGGGCAGAGGTCGCCCCGGTCGCCAGTTGCGGCGAAAGTTCAATCGGTACGCCGTCGAACATCACAGGTGCCGCCACCAGAACGTCTGAGCCGACCCAACCAGACAACTCCGCCATGGCCGACCCCGAAAGTTGGGACTGAACCTGCTGCAACAACTCGTTGGTCAGCACCTGCTGCTCGACCGCGGCGAAGGTTGCGAGTTGTGCTGCGTAGTCGGATGATTCGATTGGGTTCAGCGGATCCTGATTCTCTGCCTGCGTCACCAGCATCTGAAGAAATGTCTCGAAGTCGGAAGACAGGGTGGTCCCGGTCTGCTGCGGTTCCGCACTAGCGCCTGCACTGAAGGCTGGGGAAATGCTTGTATCAATTTGCATGGCTTTGCTCACATTCTAAGGTCTAGGCCGGTCGTCGACGCCCCGCGCGACGCGTGGTCCTCCCGGCTCGGCGGCGACGTTGCGGTTGCGGAAATCAGACTGTCATTTGGATCCTGATGCATCATCCGGTCCGGCGGTGGGTCATTGCTGCCCGATCCGAAGGCGAAGCTTTGCAGTTCCACACCTTCATCGGCAAAGGCACGCTCCAGCGCCGGGCCGTGTCGTTTCAGTAGGTCGATTGTTTCCATGCGGTCCCCAAGGATTTGCACCACCATCCCGGCCTCTCCCGGGGTGATTTGGATACGCAGCCTCCCCAATTCCTCTGGGTGGAGCCGCAGATCAATCACGCCTGCCTGCTCAGTTCGAATCGCATCGACGACCTGCTGAATAACCGGAACTTGGGCCGGATGATGCAGCGCAGTGCCACTGCGGTGCAGTTGCGTTACCGCAATCGAATCATGTCGAATGGACAGCGGCACGTCCGCTGCGTCTTCCCGAAATGGCTGTGCGTCCATCGCAGCAGAAATTGCTTTCAGAGGTACAGAGGAAAAATTGGCCCGCTCTTGTTCCACGTGTTTGACTTGGTTTGTCTGGAAGACATCGTGCGAAAGGCGATTAGCTTGATTCTGCACAGGCGCATATACGTCGGCATCAGCCGACTGATATTCCGGAATTATTGGCGCATCGTGCTGATGAATTCCCTGCACTCCGGTTTGTTGCTTCGATGGCGATTGGTGCACATGTGGCTGGCGGGCTACTGTTTGTGATTGAGGGACCTGGTGCGTCTGCTCTGGTAGATGCCTCGGTTGCAAGGGTTGCATTTGGTTTTTTGATGTCCCTTGATGTTGTAGAGTGTACCGGGATGGAGTTTGCATCTGAGGTAGGTGTGTGAGCAGCGCGATCGGACTGGGAGTAGCATTGGAGGTCCGATGTTTCTCCACTTTGGACGTCACAGCGAATTGTTCGTGCGGTAGCTCCTCTATGCTATCGCTCGCATTCGGTATAGGGACTTCATCATTCTGATGGGAGTTCACCTTTGGATTGCTATCGCGCAGTATAGTTTTCTGAACTTCAATCCCGGCCAGCTCCCTCATTTTTCCGAAATTTCTCGACGCAGTCGAAAAATCGGTGTCCTCGATATATCTGTACGTAGAGGCAACTGGCAGACCATTCTTTTTGACAGGATGATCATACTCTTTGCGATCTATTTCAGAAGCTCTTTCATCTCTGACGTCGCCAAGCTCGCCCACCGCTCTATATTTTGACGAAGCAATCTTTATCGTTGGTTGCTCGCTTTCTCCAGCAGATTTGCGCCGAAAAAAATCGTCACCGGCTTCCCTTATCTGTGCGTCTTGGTTTTTCGAATCATACGCACCTGTAATTAATTTAGGCTCTTCCCTTGAATTGACCACCGAAAACTCCACAAAATTCGCTGGCGAAAACCTATTTTGCACGTTGGAAGAGACCAGTGCAAAAGCCGGATTGGACCTTTGAGCCGCAATCTCAACCGACGGATTTGCAACTTCAGGGTGTTGAGATCGATCTACATGTGGCAACCTATGGGAAACTTCAAATGACTGAGCGTCTTCGACCTTAATGGGATCACAGCCACGAACCGTTTCAGCTCTTTTGTCTGAAACGATGGACCGAAGCGAGGGCGAATTGACAACTTCAGTTGCTGGGCTGCGCGCCACTAGGACCTGTTCTAAAGCAATGTGAAGTTTATGGTTGGATGTATCAATCTCAGAAAATTCGACCACGGTTGATATTGCGGGAGGCAACAGGCGCTCTTCTTCTGATATTGGAATAACATCAATGGGTGAATTATTCGAAGTATATGTCGAAATAAAGGCCCCCACGCTTTCATTTATTTCAAATTGCGTCTTTGAATTTGACGGGAGGTTACCGCGATTTTCTACTATATTTTTTTCATCGACATGGAGCGTTTCAATTTGTTTAAAAGGCCGCAAGATCGCTGCGGCTGTGCTAATATTTTTTCCGATATATTGGATCCGTTCATGCCCGGATTCATTAACGTCTGGCTTTCCCACTATTCCTATAGTTTGTTCCGCAAGCATCCATTGATTTACATTCAACGCAGATATCTTCACTTGCCCCAATCGCCCAGTTATTTTTTGGTGTTCTGTGCCGGTTTCGTGTGAAATTATATTCTGGCAAAAAGTTGCCGAGCCATTTTGAACGGTTCCCTTATCCTCTTCAAGCGCGGTGATGCTTTGTGGCTTGCCAGTCGACGTGTCAATTGGCAAATTTTCTTTCTTAGGTTTAGTGTCTGCTACGTCGACGATCTTCCGAGAATTCGAGGGCATGTCGACACTATTATGTCTAAGAGAATTGCACCCAGCATCTAAATTAACTGGTTGATGTACTGGATTATGGGGATATACATTCGGTGCGCTCGAATGGTCGCTACTTGGTGGCTTTTCGTGCTTGGAAAACGCTTGAACCAGAATATTGTGGGTATTCTGGTCTCCATATTTTCTTCTTGTAGCAACCACTGATTCCTCAGTTATGTCAACTGCACCATGCAGCTCATTTCCTAGTTTCGATTGTATCTCAGGAGTCTTGGGAATCAGATGGTCTCCCTCTTGGGAGTCCTGCGTGACGTCCTTTAGTACTACGTACTCATCTGAAAAAAGTGGATGGTCACCTGTACCGCTTAAACCCTTGCCATTTCTGTCTATTTGTTCGCCATCGCTGGCCGCGACTTCAAGACTGTAGACGGGGGTTGTCCGCGAGGGAATTGTCGGCGCCGGCATTGGATTCTCCAAGAAACTTGATGTCCTTAAACCGCATTTTCGTTACCAAATATTTACGACCGCACCGCACAATCAGTAAAAATGTCTTCAGCTGGAGTGCACCTTTGCTTACATCTATATCGGCAGCTATGCATGCTCAAACTAGGCCAGAGATAAAGGCTGCCGCAGTCGCCCTCGAAGCTCAGTTCATATCCGAAATGTTGAACGCAGCTGGATTCTCCGAATCGCGGTCAAGTTTTGGTGGAGGGGCTGGCGAGGACCAGTTCACGTCCATGTTGAATGACGAATACGCACGGGAGATAGCAGCTCGCGGCGGATTTGGTTTAAGTGCTTCCATTGTTCAGTCAATTTTAGGAAAAACGGATGAAAAAACAGGTTATTGAACAGCTGGACTCACTTCTGGACACAGAGCGTGAAGCTTTACTAACTGGAAATTTTGCCAAAATTGAAGAGCTTTTGCACGAAAAGGAAGAGCTGTTGAATGCATGGGAAAAAGTTGACCCTTCCAACGAGTCAGGCACGCCTGTAATTGGCAAATTGCGCCGAAATTTAAGACTATATGATGAAGCGCTTGCAGGGTTGCGCGCTGTGGCAGAAAAAATTGGTGCATCGACGCGAGGTCGTTCAGATCTGCGATTTTACAACCAGGATGGTCAAGCTAGTGACTTGTCCACCTCGCACCCCAAGGGGCTGGAGAAGCGGGCATAGAAATTTTAAGCTAAAGTCTATTGTTCGAACTCGCCCAAATTAGGGTTTCGTTAGTAGGTACAGTGGGATGCTCAATTTGCGTTCGTTCAGAACGGCACGTGGTCTTCATCGGCCTCGTACATGTCAGAATGACTATCGAAGCCCAATTTGGGCAACACCGATGCAAAAGTGTCTTTAAAAAGGGAACAGCTGACAATGTCCAGCATTCTGACAAACAATGGCGCCATGGTGGCGCTGCAAACTCTGAAATCGATCAATCGCAACCTTGCGGACACCCAGTCTCAGATTTCAACCGGTAAGTCCGTGGCGAACGCCAAGGACAACGCCGCCGTGTGGGCCATTTCCAAGGTTATGGAATCAGATGTCCAAGGCTTCAAAGGCATTTCGGACAGTCTGAACTTGGGTGAGTCGACGGTCGCAGTCGCCCGTCAGGCGTCCGAAACTGTGACGGATCTATTGACCCAGATGAAAGGCAAGATCGTTGCCGCTCAGGAAGAAAATGTTGATCGGGCAAAAATTCAGACTGATATCTCGGCACTTCGTGATCAGATCACTTCAGTAACCAACGCGGCCCAGTTCAATGGTTTGAGTCTGCTGTCGAATACCGAAAAGGAAGCCGGAAGTGGGGCAGTCAATGTTCTTTCTTCTCTGGATCGGTCGGGTTCTGGCGTTTCTGCGAGTAATATCGGCGTGTCGAAACAAGACCTCGGTACCGGTACCTCTGCAGTGTCCGGGACGGCGATTACAACGGCCGAGACCGGGACAGCCACGAACAGTCGTATGACCGGTACTGCCCTGGCCGCAACCACGTTGACTGGTGCGGCAACTGCCCCGACGACTGATATTACAATCGCGTCTGTTGAGGCTGGCTTCGGATACTCCGCAGCGCTGACGGGAGGTGCGGGTGCATTTGCATCTGACTGGAACGTCACCGGTACCGCTGCAGACGGTATTCGCTATGTCGCGCGTGACGGTGATACGACTGCCGATGTCGCGCAGCAGCTAGCTTCTTCATTCAATAAATATGCGGAGGCGTTCGAAGCAGACAATCCGGGAGTTGCTGGCCTCGATAGCGTCCGGGCGACCGTGTCTGGTTCCACTATCACCTTCACCGGCTCGACTGAGACCGGCGACAATTTCGGTATTCAGGTTAGCGGTTACGCTGCGACAGGGAATACCATCGGTGGTGGCCTCGCAGATGTGGCCGATATCGACGTCACGTCGGACTCGGGTGTTGCCAGCGCGTTGAGCTCCATTGAGGGACTGATCCAGACATCGATCGACTCGGCCGCAGCGTTCGGTTCCGTTCAGGGTCGTATCGAAACTCAGGCAAACTTCATCCAAAGCCTGAGTGACTCGTTGAAATCCGGGATCGGAACGCTTGTCGACGCGGACATGGAGGAGGCGTCAGCGAGGTTGCAGGCGCTTCAGGTTCAACAACAGCTTGGTGTTCAAGCGCTTTCGATCGCCAACCAGGCACCACAAACTTTGTTGTCGCTCTTCCGATAATCATAGGCGGTGGGGCCTACCGGCCCCACCGTCCCCAGTCTTAAGGAATAAAACTCCATTCAGGAGGGCTGCGTTGTGAATGCGCAATCCATGGCGCTTCGCGCCTACTCAGCTTCATCAACACCGATTCGGACAACACGCAGCAACGAGTATACAGTGATCGCAAACGTGACTCGGCGACTCCGCGATTAGGCGAAAA
The DNA here is from genome assembly GCF_054482575.1 of Roseivivax sp. CAU 1753. Lineage (NCBI taxonomy): Bacteria > Pseudomonadati > Pseudomonadota > Alphaproteobacteria > Rhodobacterales > Roseobacteraceae > Roseivivax > Roseivivax sp. CAU 1753. Next base: position 19,632 of record NZ_JBTLRF010000015.1, read on the forward strand.
CCGCAGTATCGGATTATCCGCGCTTGGTTCAGGCGCTGTCGGACAATCGACGGCTGTGGACAGCTTTGGCTGCCGACGTCAGTGCCGGTGGAAATGCTCTGCCAGATGAATTGCGTGCACGCATATTTTTCCTTGCAGAATTTACCGAAACGCACAGTCGCAAAGTACTGCGCGGACGCGCTTCGGTCTTGCCTCTGCTGGAAGTCAATACCGCCATATTGCGCGGTCTCGGGCATACGGGTCGGTCGACATGAGTGGTCTCGTGCTAAAGCTTGCTCCGAAGGAACGCATCCTGATTAACGGCGCAGTCGTCGAAAACGGTGACAAGCGTACCCGTTTCGCGATCATGAGCCCGAACGTTAACATTCTGCGTTTGAAAGACGCGATCCACCCTGAAGAAGCGAAAACGCCGGTCAGACGCGCTGCCTACCAAGTGCAGCTGGCCTTAACCGGCGATATTGATCCGGATACGATGCGCATGGACATATTGGGCCGGATTGAGGAATTGAGCCATATTTTGATCGACCCAGATAGTCGGCGTTTACTCGCTGTGGCTTCTGATGCTTTGATCCATAATAGATACTATCAATGCTTGAAGGGTTTGCGCGCCTTGATACCTCGTGAAGATCGACTATTGGCGACGGTACAGACATGACCTTTCTACCAGTTGTCATTGGATCCGGCTTGTCTGGATGGGCATTTTTAAAGGCCACTCGCGAAGCACAGGAACAGGCCTTCAACAAATCTGCCGAAGTGGCACGCGCAACATCCCATTTCCAGGAAAAAATCGGGGACGTTACTTCAGCGCAAGACCTCGTCTCAGATCGCTCGATGCGCCTGGTTGCTCTGCAGGCCTTTGGTCTGCAAGATGATGTCGACAACGTTTACTTTGTTAAACGAATCCTGGAAGGTGGCACGTCGGAATCCGATGCCTTGGCCAATCGATTGGCTGATGATCGTTACCGGGCATTTTCCGCTGCCTTCGGATTCGGTGAGCCTTTGCCACCCAAAACTTCGAACCCATCTCTGGCCGGCGATATTGTGGAACGATATAAGTCCCAGTCGTTTGAACTTGCGGTCGGCACTCAGGATGAGTCGTTGCGACTGGGTCTGTTTTTCGAACGCAGCCTGCCTGAGTTGGTGGCCAAAGGAAGCGCAAATGATACTGCCTGGTTCGAGATCATGGGCACACCACCCTTGCGGCAAGTATTCGAAACAGCGCTGGGTCTGCCGCAAAGCTTCGGTCAACTCGATATCGATTTTCAACTTGAAGCGCTAAAAGACAAGGCACGTGATCGGTTTGGAACGGATCTGGTCTCTGACTTGGTGAAACCAGAGATACAGGACAAGATCATTCAGTCGTACCTCTTACGCGATCAACTCAATACTGGCCTGTCGGTCAGTGGCGCGCAAACTGCGCTTCTCTTGCTTCAGGGTTTTTAACCGCCACTCTCTGACTGGCAGGCGGCAATATTTCTTTCTCATTTTTAATTTCTTAAGATTTTATTGTGTCCAATGTGAAATAGGTTGTTGTATAACGCAAGTTTTGAAGTAAAATTAATTTCGTTTGCGCAGAGTCTATCTAATAAAATATTAGCGCAAAAGCGAGCAGTTGATCAAATCCTAACGCAACTTCAGCACCGCCAACCGGTTGCAGTGGCAGTGGCAAGAATGGATCGATGGAATTTTCAACGCCGGGGGAAGGCATGTCGGTGGGGTGCCAGAATTTTCAGATAGATGACAACCATCTCGACCCACTCCGCCGAAGAATGGCACCTTACGCTGCCGGGGTAACAGCGCGCTGTGCCTGGCTGCGTCGCAAAATCAGGTTCAATCGATCAAAACTGTCGGCGACGCGCGTGCCACCATCCGATCCAACAAATTGATCGAGATCGGCCCAAGCCCTCACCGCCTTGTCGAGAACCGGATCGCTACCCTCTTTGTAGAGACCGGCACGGATCATCGTTTCGGCTTCGGTATACGCGCCGATGAGTCGGCGCGCTTCGGAAATCAACGCGTTCTCCGGGGCACTGGCGGCACCTGGCAGGGACCTTGATACCGATCGAAGCAAGTCGACGGCAGGGAAGCGCCCCCGCTCGGCAATCTCACGCGAAAGGACCACATGGCCGTCAAGGGTGCCTCGAAGGATATCCGCGATGGGTTCTTCCATGTCCGACCCGGCCACCAATACCGTGAAAACCGCCGTGATATCGCCCTGCCCCTCGGCGCCAGGGCCCGCACGTTCGCAAAGCGACATGATCTGCTGTGCCGTCGATGCCGGATAGCCACGCAAGGACGGCAGTTCCCCCCCAGCCAACGCAATTTCGCGATGTGCGTCGGCAAAACGCGTGATTGAATCTGCAAGCAACAAGACCCGTTTGCCATCATCGCGAAACTGCTCTGCCACAGTCATGGCAGCAAAGGCGCACCGCCGCCGTTCAAGCGCGGAACGGTCCGAAGTCGCCGCGATCACGACCGAGCGTGCCATGCCCTCGGGGCCAAGCACGTCTTCCACGAAATCGCGCAATTCCCGACCCCGTTCGCCGATCAATGCCAGCACGACGACATCGGTATCCAGACGCTGCGCCAGACGCGCCAGCAGTCGCGATTTGCCGACACCGGAGCCTGCGAAAAGACCGATTCGCTGACCTGTGACGAGGGGAAGAACAGTGTCGAACACGGCCTGACCCGTTGCAAGACGCGGGCCGAACCCCCGCCGTTGCGCGGCCGGGGGCGGGTCCGCGCGATACGGTCTCGAAGGTCCTGCTGCTGGTGCGGGTTTGCCATCAAGCGGACGACCGAAGGAATCGAGAATCCGGCCGACCCAGGCCGGTCCGGGGGTGAGCAAGGCAGGACCCAACCGCAACACCCGGTCTCCACGCATGATCCCGTCGCACCCGGCTTCCGGCATCATCGCCACACTGTGCGCATCGATCCGCAGCACCGAACCTTCAGATTGGCCAGCCCGCCCCGACAGCCGCAGGCGATCGCCGATCGACACCGACCGTCCGAGTCCGGTGACATGAACCAGTGTCCCGTCCACACGCAGCACCCGCCCCATGGGCGCGCAACTGCCAAGCCGTCCGATTCTATCCTTGAGGTCATTCAGGGCCAAAGGTTGCATCGCGGTCGCTCCGTTTTTCTTCTGCAAACCCTTTCTAAACGAATCGCGGTTAAGCCTTGGTTGAAGATGATGAGGAGACCGCAAACATGTACCAGTCATTGACCCTGTTCCGCACAGCGGATGCCTTGGCGCGGCATGCAGGGCGTGCACAGGCCGCGACGGCGCAGAACCTCGCCAATGCCGACACGCCCAATTACCGCGCCATCGCGATGCCGGATTTCGACGCCGCAATCGCCGGCGCGCGCGGTTTCGACCTGAGGGCCACGCGAAGCGGGCACATTTCAGGGCGCCTGGCCGGTGCACCGGCGGATTATGTCGTAAGCGACCAGGCCGTCGATCCGAATGGCAACACGGTCTCGATCGAATCCGAGATGGTGGCCGCCGCGGATGCCAAAGGCACGCATGATCGCGCTCTGGCAATCTATCGCTCCGGTTTGTCCATTTTGCGCGCCTCGATCGGGCGCGGTTGACGGAGGACGGCATGAGCGACTTTTCCGATGCCACGAAAGTCACCGCAAGCGCGCTGCGGGCGCAAGCCGGTCGTCTACGGCACCTGTCCGAAAATATCGCCAATGCGGACACCCCAGGATATCGGCGCAAGACCGCCAGTTTCACGCAGGAATCGGTATCGGGCGGCAATCTTGACAGCGTCGCATTGGGGCGGACCCATCTCGATCCCACGCAGCTGACGCGTGTTTTCGAACCTGACCACCCGCTCGCCGGTGCGGACGGATTTTACGAAAGCTCGAACGTCGATCTCCTGATCGAAATCGCCGACGCACGTGAGGCGCAGCGCAGCTACGAGGCCAATCTCAAGATGTTCGAACAGACGCGCGAGATGCGCCGCGGATTGTTCGAGCTCTTGCGTCGTTAACCCCAAAAACCGCAGGACAGGAGACCAGAATGGACGTCCGATCCCTCTTTGCCGCCCAGAGTTACGCGGCAAACCGACCCGCAACAGAGCCCGATGCCGAAAGCGCACCCGCGCAGTTGATCAGGGATGGCGTTGCGGATTTTGCGACGACGCTCGCCGAAGCCGAAAAAACCGCGCAATCCGCAATGATCGGCGACGCGGACCCGCACGCTTTGGTCACAGCGCTCGCGCAATCCGAGCTTGCGGTCGAGACCGTGGTCAGCGTTCGCGACAAGGTTGTCGAAGCGTATCAGGAAATCCTGCGGATGCCGGTCTGAACGATGCTCGACGAAGGCATATTCTTCGACACGCTGCGCCAGGGGCTTTGGGTCGCCACGATCATCTCGGTGCCGATTCTCGGCGTCGCTCTTCTTGCCGGTGTCGTGGTGGGGTTGTTTCAGGCCCTGACATCGATCCAGGAAATGACGCTGACCTTCGTGCCGAAACTCGGTGCCATCATCGTGGTGTTCTGGATGTCGATGAGCTTCATGACAAATACGCTCGTCGCTTTCTTTCAGGGCCAGATTTTACCTATTATCATAGGCGGTTAGACCATGTCTGCATCAGGATACGCCACCATCACCCGCATGTCTGGGCTGGCCCGGGAAATGCGGGTTGTGGCCAACAACATCGCAAACGCGAATACCACCGGGTTTCGAGCCGAACAGGCCATCTTTTCCGAGTTCGTAAAGCCCATCGACGATAGCAGTCTGTCCATGGCCACCGCCCGGATCGGCCATTCCAAACTCACGCAAGGCACTCTCGGTCAGACCGGGGGCCAGTTGGATTTCGCCATCGAGGGTGACGGATTCTTTCAAGTGGCGACGGCAGATGGCGTGCGGCTGACGCGGTCGGGGGTTTTTGCCGCGACACCCGATGGCACGCTGGCGACCATGGATGGCAATGCGGTCCTGGATAGTGGCGCGTCGCAGATCGCCATCCCACCCGGTGCGGAAATAAAGGTTTCTCCGGATGGCACCATGACGGCGGATGGGCGGGCCGTGGCGGAACTGGGCCTCGTCCGCCCGGTCGATGCCAACAGGATGATCCGTATGGGTAGTCAGCTTTTCGACCCCAATGGCGAAATCGAACCCGTCGCGGACCCGAGAATACGGCAAGGCTTTCTCGAAGCATCTAATGTCGAACCCGTTCACGAACTGGCCCGGATGATTGAAGTCAGCCGTGCATACGAACTGGGTCAGAGCTTTCTGGAAAGCGAAAACGATCGCCTTCGAGATGCAATCAAGGCGATGTCCCGTTAACTTCGAAAGGAACACCATATGCGTGCTTTGAAAATCGCTGCAACAGGCATGTCCGCACAACAGATGCGGGTCGAGGTGATCTCTCAGAACCTCTCGAACATGTCCACGACCGGTTACAATGCGCGTCGCGCCGAATTTGCCGACCTGCATTACGATCAGGTGGCACGGCCCGGCACGGTCAACGCGTCCAACGGTACGGTTCTTCCGACCGGTATCCAGCTCGGGCTCGGCGTGCGACCGTCGGCGGTGACGTTCGAACCTGCCCAGGGCTCCTTGTCGGGCACGGGGGGCGATTTGGACGTCGCCATCGATGGCGATGGTTACCTTGAAGTCATCCTTCCCTCTGGGCAATCCGCCTATACCCGCGATGGTGCGCTGAAGCGCGACGCCGATGGGCTGGTCGTCACTTCGGACGGCCTGGCGATCGCGAATGATATCGTCATCCCGCCCGAAACCCGTTCGATCTCGATCAACGCGAACGGCGAGGTCTGGGGATATTTCGATCTGGGGGGCGAGCCACAGGTCCTTGGCGAGCTTTCGTTGTCAGGTTTTTCCAACGTGAAAGGCCTCGAAGCCATTGGCGGAAATCTGTTTGTCGAGACCGGTGCGTCCGGTCCCCCGATCATCGGCGAACCCGGAACCGAAGGTCTGGGAACGCTGAGGCAAGGGTATCTCGAGGACAGTTCAGTGGATCCTGTGCGCGAGATAACCGATTTGATCGAAGCTCAGCGCGGCTATGAGCTGAATGCCAAGGTCTTGTCCGCTGCGGATCAGATGCTGGGCGCAACCACGCAGGTTCGGTAATGCGTGTCGCAACCATCCTGCTCTCATGGCTGCTGGCGCATTCGGCCATGGCTGACGTGGTCGTCGCAACACGTCCTATCGCCGCGATGGAAATCATTTCATCCAATTCGATTGTTCTCAAAAACGGGACGGTTGATGGCGCTGTCGGCGAACTTGATGGCGCACTCGGTCGCGAGGCGCGCGTCGCGCTATATCCCGGCCAGCCCATCCTTGACAGGCATTTGTCTGCGCCCGCAATCATCGAACGCAATGCGCATGTCCTGATAGTCTTCAACCTCAACGGCCTGGAAATCGTCACCGAGGGACGATCGCTCGGACGGGGTGGCGCCGGAGACCGCATTCGGGTGATGAACCTGGCCTCCAAGGCGACGCTTTACGGAAAGATTCGTGATGACGGCAGTGTTTCGGTGTCGCGATGAGATGTCGTGTTGCAGTGTCACTGTTGTTTTTCGCAACACTCATATCGTGCGAGAGCGTGAAGCACGTGGGGCGACCGCCGGAATTCACCAACCCCGGTGCCGGAGACGAGCATCGGGCGATGATGTACTCGATGGTGCAGGAACAGTATCGCTCCGGGCCCCAGCCAGATGCCGCATCGCTTTGGAATAACGGGCGTCATTCCCTTCTGGGCGACCGACGGGCGGAAGGCAAAGGCGACATACTCACCGTTGTGATCGAAATCGACGAAAAAGCCGAAATTTCAAACTCGACCTCTCGGGCCCGCAGTGGGTCAGAAAGCCTTGGCATCCCGCAACTCTTTGGCTTGCCGCAACAAATCGCTGAGGATCTGCCGCTTGGGGCCACAATCGATCCGGCCATTTCAATCGACTCCAGCAGCGCGTCGGGCGGTGACGGGTCGGTCCGCAGAAACGAAAAACTGACCTTGCGCGTGGCGGCGACGGTCTTGCAGGTCCTGCCGAATGGAATTCTGCAAATCTCAGGCTCGCAGGAAGTCCGGGTAAATTTCGAGATTCGCGAACTTCTGGTGACGGGGTATGTGCGCCCTGCGGATATCAGCCGCCTGAATGAAATCACTTACGACAAAATCGCCTCTGCACGCATCTCCTACGGAGGGCGCGGACAGATCACCGACGTTCAGCAACCCCGTTACGGTCAGCAAATCCTTGATATCGTCACTCCATTCTGAGGTCTCCAATGAAATCGCTGCTACTGCCGTTATTGTTGGCTGTGTTCGGAACCGGGACCGGAATTGGTGCAGCCAAGTTCCTGGAAACGGGCAAGACACCCGAAACTGTCGCGGATTGCCCCGTGCCTGAGGATCACGACGAGAACGTGGCCGAAGGCACCGATCTCGAAGCGGACCATGCCGTCGAGGAAAAGATGCGCGACGCCGAGAAGCTTCCCGCAGAATACGTCAAGATCAGCAACCAGTTCTTCGTGCCCGTCGTCGAAAACGAACGCGTCACCGCAACGGTCATCTTGTCCATTAATCTTGAAGTTGCGCCAGGCGGGTCAGATCTTGTCTTCAGCCAGGAACCTCGGCTTCGTGCCGCGTTCCTGCAGGTGTTGTTTGATCATGCCAATACCGGGCATTTCGGGGTCGGTTATACGAATACCGCGTCACTCGACCTGCTTCGACGCAATCTTCTGACGGTTGCACAGCGATACAGTGACAACCAAGTGCGCCGGATTTTGATCACCGAGATTGCGCGGCAGGCAGCCTGAAAAGCAGTGGCGGTCGACCGGACGGGCGATCCGGTCAGTCCGAAGGATCGCGGCTCCAGAGGAGTTGCGCCTGAAGTTGCGCGTTCGCTTTCCTGGTTTGCAAACGTCGATGCATTTCGTCTTCGCGATCCTTCAATCCTTCCAGGGCGGCATGTCTGGCAAGGTGATATGCGGCCCGCTCGGCCAGCTGCGCCTGTAGAACGCGAGCACGCGCAATGTCCTGGTTCAGCGTCGCGCGGCGTTGCCCAAGCCACGTGGCCCATGCCGGATCCATGGCGCTGACCCGGCGTCCGGCGTCCTGTCCCTCGTATTCGATAGCCGCCCGCTGCAAACCGGTGATCCGCACGGCTTCGTCGCGCGCCGAGTCCTCGGCGATCTTTGCATCGCGCAGACGGGCCAGCGCATCGATTTTCTGCAGTTGCGCCAAGGCAACGAGATCGCCCACCCCACGCTTCATCCGCGCGCCCGCGCCTTGGCGCGCATTTCTTCGGAAAAGCGAATGGCCGCAGCAACCGCACGATACAGGTCGGGTGCGATTTCCGCGCCGATCTCGACGGTGGCATGCAGGGCGCGTGCCGTCGGGGGATCCGATTTGATCGGAACCGACGCCTTTTCGGCGACCGCCCTGATTCGCGCCGCGACCTCGTCGACGCCTTTCGCCACACAAATCGGCGCTGCCCCGGGTTTTCGCGACCATTTGAGCGCAACCGCATAATGGGTCGGGTTCACGACGATGACGTCCGCCTTGGGGACATCTGTCATCATCTGGTTCATCGCGATCTCCTGCGCGCGCTGGCGCCGCAACTGCTTGAAGGTGGGATCGCCCTCCACCTCCTTGAATTCGTCCCGCATATCCTTGTGGCTCATGCGGTTTTTCCTGTGGTGTTCAGCGGTTTGCCAAAACGCATCGATGGTGCCGATCGCCATCGCGACGAGTAGAACGAAGCTCAGAAACCGCACCATCAGGGCACCCAGTCGTTCGGCGATTTCGCCAGGAGAAACCGTGAGGCTTTGCAGGATAGACAACCGCTCCGACCAAATCACAAGTGCAAGGCAGCCCGCGTAAATGGCCAGTTTGGCGAAACTTTTTACAAATTCGAAGAGGCCACGTCGACCGTACTTGTTCTTCGCATTGGCGATAAGCGAGATGCGATTGAGCTTGGGCGCAAGCTTGGATGGGGTAAAGATCAATCCTTTCTGTGCAAACAGAACCGCAAGGACCAGAATCGCCGGGATCAGAAACAATGGCAAAGCGGGCAGTACACCCCGTGCGATGATCCCACCTGCCGACGCCGTGGACTGACCGCCGAATATGAGCGGAACCAAGCGGTCAGGGTGTTCGATGAACGGCAGCAGCGACTCGGCACTTCGCTGCGTCAGGTCCTTGCCAAAAAGAACTGCGCAGCCGAGGACTCCGCCATAAACCGTCGCGGTCAGTAGATCGGGCGATCGCGCGATTTCCCCCTTTTTCCTGGCCTGCTCCAGCTTTCGTTCAGAGGGGTCGTGCGGTTTGTCACCGGATTCGGCATCGTCCGACATCAGCGATACCGACCGAACGGATTGGCCAGGACGGCATCTACCGCGTTGATCCAGACCTGAAGCAGGTAAGGGGCCGATATGGCGAGCATGGAGATCGCACCGAACGTGATGAGCGGCGCGCCGACAAGGGCCACCATCAGTTGCGGCATGGCACGATTGATGACCCCAAGCATCAGATTGTAGAGTACGGAGATCAACACGAAGGGTGCGGCAAGAGTGAAGGCCAGCACGAATGCGTGCGACACCGCGCTTCGACCCCATTGACCCAGCGATGCAGGATCCGGGAACGCACCGACCGGCATAAGGTTATACGAGAGTATCAGCAACGACACGGCTTTCACGTGCATGCCCGTGAGCATCAGAAGCGCGAGACCGGCCATTGTCAGAATATGTCCGATGGTCGGCATCGGCTCGCCCGCGGCACCGCCCAGAAGTTGAGAGAGGGACGTCGCTTGCGCCGCTATGGAGCCTGCAATCTGCAAGGCCATGACCATGAAACGCAGCGCAAGGCCCAAGGCGAGACCGGCAATGGCCTCGGTGAAAACCAGAAGACTGATCGAACCCAATGACGGTTGCGGCAATGCCTGGTCCGTCATGATCGCAGGCGTGGCGATTACACAAAGCGCCAGCGCCAAAGCCAACCGAATGCGCATCGGCACAGTTTGTTCACCCAGCCCGGGCAAGACCGACATGACAGCACCCGCGCGCAGAAAAACCACCCCCCCTGCCCACAATGTAGCTGTGGACAACCCCATGAGCGCCTCGATTCCAGTCACGCCGCAACCGTTCCGACCAGCGAGGGGCGCGCCTCGATACCGATTTCTTCAAATGACAGGACCGGACTCTGAACGCCCTTGGCAGACAGGATCGTTCGCAAAAACCTTCGTCGGCGCGCAGAGGTAACCAGCGCGGGAAACACGCCGCGTTCATGAGCTGCACCGAATTCCGATGCGACGCGATTGGTCAGCGTCTCGAACGCGTCCGGCGGAAGCGCTACGTCAAGACCCACCCCGTCACTGTCGATTTGATATGTGCGAAACACCTCCTCCCAGTCCGGAGCAAGCTGGATGAGGGGGATGGATCCATCATCCCGCTTGATGCCCGAGATGATCTGAAAACCGAGTTTTTGCCGGACATGTTCGCAGATCGCTTCGGGCGGCAACTTGGTCGAGCGCATCTCGGCAACGGCTTCGAGTATCAGGGGAAGGTTGCGCACCGACACCTGCTCTTCGAGAAGCAATTTCATGACCGCAAGCAAGGTATCGATCTGGACCTTTTCGGGGATCATCTCATCAAGCAGGCGCTTGTTGGCGTTGGCGCGCCCATCATTGGAAAGCTTGACCAGCTCGTCCAGGATCCGTCGCAGAGACTTGAGCGTCATCAGGCGACCGAAATTTCGCTTGATCGTCTCGAGGAGGTGGGTTGCCAGAACTTCGGCAGGGTTGACGATTGTCGCGCCTGAAAGCGCGGCATCCTCTTGATCGTGCGACCGAATCCACCGTGCAGGCGCGCCATAAACCGGCTCTTTGACGTCTTCGCCAGAAGGGAGGCCCGCCTGGTTGTCCGGCATCAAGGCGAGCAGGAGATCCGGGTGAAGCACGCCGCGCGCCACCTCAACGCCATGCAGCCGGATCGTATAGGTGCCGGGATTCAGGGCAGCGGCATCCGTCAGTCGGATCTCGGGCATGATAATGCCGAAATTCTGTGCAATATGCGTCCGCATATTCTCGATCCGGACATCGAGGCCCGTGGCTGGATCCAACACCATGTTGACCAGGTCCGGGGCAAATTCGAGATGAATGTCCTCAAGATCAAGCACATCGCCGATGGACTTCGATGGTGTAACTTCAGTCGCTTCGGTCGGCACGTCCTGAGCAAGTGCATTCCGCCGTGAGACAAATAGCGCAGCGGCGCCCAACCCTGCCCCCCCCAGGATGAAGGGCATGAAAGGCAGACCCGGCACAAACGCGAAGAGGCACATGAGCAAGGCAACCGTGGCCAGCGCGGCTGGGTGGCGGCCAAGCTGACCGAGAAGCGCCACATCTGTCGCACCGATTGCGCCACCCCGGGCCAAAAGCAATGCCGAGGCAATGGAAATGATGACCGCGGGGATTTGCGAAACCAGTCCATCGCCAACCGTCAAGATCGCATAGGTTGAAAAGGCGTCGCCCGGGGCCATCCCATGCACGAACACCCCCATGGCCAAGCCCATGATCAGGTTGAGTAGGGTAATGAGCAAACCCGCGATCGCGTCGCCCTTGACAAACTTCGAGGCGCCGTCAAGCGATCCGAAAAATGTCGTCTCCTGCAACTCGCGTTCACGGCGTGCCTTGGCTTCAGCATGATCGATAGCGCCTGCCGACATGTCACTGTCGATTGCCATCTGCTTGCCAGGCATGCCGTCGAGCGCGAAGCGCGCGCCCACTTCGGCCATACGAGCCGCACCTTTCGTTATAACCGTGAAATTCACGATCAGCAGAACGCCGAATACGACAAGTCCGAGAAACAGGCTTCCCGACATCACGAAGGATGCAAAGCCTTCGATTACATGGCCGGCGGCATGCGGTCCTTCGTGTCCATTGCCAATGATGAGCTTGGTCGATGACACGTTGAGCGACAATCGCAGCATGAGCGCAGCGAGCAGGACAGTTGGGAAAGACGAAAAGTCCAGTGGACGCTCAACGAACAGGGTCACGGTGAAGATCAGAATTGCGAGCGCGAAAGATGCTGCAAGGCCGATGTCGAGAATGATCGCCGGCATCGGCAATATCATCATTACGATGACAGCCATAAGCGCCACAGCCAAGATCACGGTTGGCTGGAAGAACCAGTGTCCGCGGCCCGTCACGGCAGGATGCGCCCGGTTCGTGCGGGCAGAAAGCCTGCGTGTGATCGATTTGGCCAAGGCACCAATGAAGCCCCGTTTGGTCCTGAGTTCGACCTAAAGCGTGCCGCCGAGACGGACGCTGGGGCCGGTGCCTTGGGCGCCGAGACAGGTAGCGGCTCTAGGTCAGCGCGAATAGTAGCAAAACGGGACAGATAGCGTTTTGCGTACTCTGGAGTCCGGCTATGAAACGCTCCGACTGCTTTCGTCAAGTCACCGAATTTCTGATGCAAACCCCCTGGAAACCGGGCCGCATAGCGGGCATTTTCATCCGGGTCGAACATCTGATCAAGTGAAGTAAACGCTTTATGGTGCCATCTATAATTGATCTGAAAGCACCCCACGTCGAAATTCCGTGCACCAGTTTCAAGGCTTTCTAGCGCGAACGCCAGTGCTTGACCTCGAGTCTGAAACCACCGCCCGTCACCTGCCCTGTTGACGGTCCATGGCCAAGGACGAAGCACTTTATCCATGCTGCGTCCGGTCTCGGTGCGCGTAAAGGACAACATAACGTCGCGTGGAATTTCGAAGTCCACCGCCGCGCGCCCGGCAGCACCGTCACAATGCCCCGCTATGGCTTCCGAAGCGCGAAGGGTTGATGGAAAGAGAGCCAAACTGGCCGAAATCCACGCCAACAAGTACTGCAGAAGAATTTTTGAACTTCGATCGCCTAACTTGTTGGCTTCTGACAGGGAAGTATGCACGTCGGATTCTCCGAAACGCTGCGGGTGATGCAAAACAGCGCGCTCCCCACTTTTTGCAGACTTCTGTGAGCGCAAGGTTAACGAATTCACGTTTTTCTTCTAGAAAGACTATTCCTGTGGCGACAGCGAGGTTTCGGTGAGCAGGTCGTCAAGACTTGTCCGTGCTGAAGCGCTTTTACCCAAAAGGTCTTCGAAGCTGTCAAGATTGGATTCATCAAGCTCGCCAGGTGCATTCTGTATCAGTTTGGAAGCCTCTGCCCACGGACCATTTTTCTGCGCGAGAAGCCCCCAATCCTCTGCCAATACAGCAATCATCATTTCTTCATCTGAAGACCCCAACGCATCGTAGCTCGTGGAGAGAAATTCATAATCTTCCATAGCGGCGCGTGCCGATCGGCGGATTGCTAAGGCGTCTGGGCCATCCAAAGAGATCGCAATCAATTCTGCCTCCGTGAACTGGCCCGTCGCCAATGCAACTTGCGCTTCCAGTAGTTTTCGGCGTCGGAGTAGTCTTGGGTCCGAGACGGCCTCGACCAGTGAGCTAACCGGGCGGTCCAGGCCCAGATCGAGAGCACGATCTGCGATGTCGAGTAATTCCTTTTCAGGAAGTACGTGCCCATCTTCGACCGCATCCCGGAAAACGAAGAAAAATCGTAAAAAAGCTGCTTCATTTGCGTCCGCCAAGCTGTCTATCATCGATTTCTTGATCAATGCACTGGCTTGATCGATGGTCAAAAGCCCATCTTGAAGGCTGCTCTCAAATACTTCGCGGTACTCCCCAGCTGTCAACATAGCCGACAATTCAGAAACGCGCGCTCGAACCGCGTCCTCTGTGCCAGTTCTTTCGGTTCCAAGCGCAGCGACAAGTGGCGCAAGGGACGCCGCTTCTTCGCGAGATTCAGATGTTTCTGCAAGCGTCAGAATTGCATCCAATGCGACATCTTCACTTCTGGACCCCGATAGTTCTTTGAGTATTGAGCGATTAGATGGAATTTTCATATCTAATCTTGGCATAACAGCGGTATCTCCGGGGACCCTCCCATCGAGTGCTAGATCAGCTTCTATTCCAGTTAGAAACTTGGCAAGGTCATTTTCTCGGGCAACTGCAAAGAGGAACGGGGCGATTTGTTCTTGCATTGGAGTGGGTAACGTCTGAAAGGCACGTCGGGCGGCATTTTGATCTATAAAGTCTGCCTCAAAGTTTTTCGACATGAGCGCCCATAGATGAGCTTGCTCACCGCATCCCAGCCGCTTGCTAAAAAAATTTGCATTGTCGATCCCTGACTCCACGCTATCCGCGAGAGCGAAGAGAATTTGGTTCTCGGGTATCGAAAATTGTCTTAATAACGCCTTCGCTTCTTGCCCCCAACCCAATGAAATATAAGATTTTGCAATAGTCGCGACGGAAGCGTTAGAAACATTTCCGTCCAGCGCCACTAACCTCTGTCTGCTTTGGCTAAGTGAACCATAGTTTCCATTGGCGCTAGAGAAATCTGTGAGTTTTGCAATCCACTCACAGTCTCCTGGGAGTTTCTCAACATTCTGAAAAAGAACCTTAGCATCAGTTTGTACCTTTTCCTTGATAGTAGCTATGGCGTCATCACCATCCAAATGGTTGGGCGTTATCGCACCATAAACCATTGCGTCTTCAAATTGAGACAACAGACTTCCGGCGGCGGTCAAAACAGAGTGATTTTCGATCGCCAGCATATTTGGATTAATCTCATTTTCCACTTCCTGGGATAGTGACTGCGCAAGCGACCTATTCGCCCAAGTTGTCAATTTAAAAGTATGATGATCTTCCAGACTTGGTCTTTTGGAAGTAGTTGAAGTGACCGATGATCCCGCAAAAAGCGGTACAGCAGGACCAGTGTACTTTTCTGGTGGATCTTTTGGGCCATTAAGAATGTCCAGAACAAAATACCCCGCGGGTAGGTTCGTGGATACCAATTCACAATCGCATTTCAGGGTTAGAGCGAGATCTCTATCATCTACTATACTTACGGATTTAATCTTGCTGCGGTCTATTCTCGCAAAAAATTCTGATAGATCTAGTTTCTCAAGGTTTGCGTCGGCTGAACGCACAATCCGCAGTTGGTTTTCTTGCGCCTTTTCAAGCAACCAGCTTCCCGGTTTAGGTTGCTCAATAACGACGCGCGTAAACGCTTCATGCTCCCCTGTATAAACCTCTAGCGATTGTGCCGCTGCCGAAACGGGACAGAGCAACGCGACGAGAGCAACTAAAATTTTCATGCGGCTTGATCCTTTGCCGACCGCAATGCTTCCTCAACTTCAGAGAAGCTTGGCCGCATGTGATCAGGCGCGTTTTGACGTCCCACTTCGATGCAGATGTTCGCAGGATGATTGTGCAGATTGGCAATTAGAACTTCGCGAATGAGCTGATAAAAGTGCCTATCCTCTTCAACAACCGCGCTGACTTTTCCAGCGAAGGGGCCGACAAGGCCATAAGCTAAAAAGACGCCAAGGAACGTGCCCACCAACGCCCCCCCAATTAGTTTTCCCAGCACTTCGGGCGGTTGATCAATCGAACCCATGGTTTTTATGACACCCAGCACAGCGGCAACAATTCCTAGTGCTGGCAGACCATCTGCAACCGTTTGAAGTGCATGGCTTGAATGCATAGCCTGTTGCAATGTTGCTTCCATACGTTTGTCGAGTACTTCCTCGACCTGGTGCGGATCGTCATAATTCATTGAAACTGTTCTCAGCGTATCGCAAATGAGTTCAACGGCTTCACGATCTTTCTGAATCTTGGGGTAACGCCCAAAAATCGCTGATTCCTCTGGGTTTTCAACATGAGGCTCGACAGCGACGGGGCTTTGTCGTGCCAATCGAATCAACTCAAACAGCAAGCAGAGCAAGTCGCGATAGTCCGACTGATCCCACTTTGGACCCTTAAATACTTTTGCGATGTCTTTCCCAGTGTGCTTTATCGCAGACAAGTCATTTGCGATGAGGAACGCGCCCACGGCAGCTCCTCCGATCATCATCATCTCAAACGGCAGAGAGTGTAGGATTATCCCCATTTTTCCGCCGGCAAGAATGTAGCCGCCAAAAACCATGGCGAAAATAACGAAGATTCCAATGAAGCCGAACATTTTGGTTGCTCCAATCTAGGCGAGTGGTTGCGTCTTTGGACGCCTACATCACCACAAGTTCTGCATGCAGCGCGCCGGCCGCTTTGATGGTCTTAAGGATGTCAATCATGTCTCGAGGCGGCACACCCAAAGCGTTGAGACCCGCGATTACCTCTGACAGACTGGTGCCCGCGAGTACCTCTGCCAAGCCAGGCCCGAGATCCTCTTCGATGGCCGCTTCAGACCGTGGAACAATGATTGTGTCGCCCTCGGCAAAGGGATTTGGCTGAGCAACAACAGGGGCTTCCTGAATGCGCAGTGTCAGATTTCCTTGGCTGACCGCGACACGCGAAATGCGTACGTCGTGACCCATAACTATTGTTCCAGACCGCTGATCCACGACAACTCGTGCACGTCTTTCGGGTGCCACAGGGATATTTTCAATTCTCTGTACTGTATGCGCCGTGGACCGACTTCTGATCCGACTGAGGTCAACCTTGACGGTGCCTGAGTCCAACATTAGTGCCGCATCCTGGCCCAGTGACGAATTCACCGCGGCTTCGATCCGGGCGGCAGTCGTAAAATCGGCCTCACGAAGTGCAAGAGTGATGTCTTGCAGCGACGCAAAATCAAACGCAACTTCACGCTCAACTCGCGCGCCTGCCGGGATTGCGCCGGACGTCGGAACACCCTTTGTCACGACAGCTCCTTCGCCTTCTGCGGTCACCCCGCCAGCGATTATCGTCCCCTGCGCGACGGCATATATCTCCCCATCCGCAGCATTCATTGGTGTCATGATAAGAGTGCCGCCCAAGAGGCTTTTTGCGTCGCCAATTGCGGAGACTGTCACATCGATCTGGTTACCTGTTCGCGCAAAAGGCGGGAGAACTGCCGTTATCATGACGGCAGCCACGTTCTTGGGTCGAAACTGTTCGCCCGTTACGTTGACACCCAGCCGTTCAAGGATGTTGGCCATGATATCTTCGGTAAATGGCGCGTTTCGCAATCCATCTCCGGTTCCGTTCAAGCCGACGACCAGCCCGTAGCCAACAAGGTCGTTCCCGCGAACGCCTTCGAACTCGACCAGATCCTTGATGCGGACTTGCTGGGCGTTCAACGTGCCAACTGCGAGAAACACTGCTAGTAGTCCTGCCAAGATTCGCGCGCAGGCAAGAATCATCGCATCACCTCCAGAAACGACATTCGACGCGCCGTAAGCGTGACGGTGTATAGGCTTTCCAATTGGAATTGCGCTGCTTCAAGCTTTGAGGCGTCATCAAAGGCATCGGTGCCGACCAATGAAAGCCGCATTGCGTTCGCGGCCGCAATCTCGGCTGAAATCCGGGTGGAACTCGCATCAATCTGCGCTTCAGTGGCACCAAGATCCGCCTGCAGTGACGTCAGGCCGGCTTGTGCACCAATCATCTGCAGACCTGCATCCGTCAACAAGGAGGTCTGATCAGTCGGGGACAAGGCAAGGTCGGGGCTTGTCGCGACGATCGCAGTTGCCAGCGCCTTCAGGCCCGAACGCAGGCGACTGTCGTCTGCACGCAAGTCGAGTGATATTTCAGTATCGTTCCCCAACCTCATGGGTGCCAACGTCGTTGCGCTGCCTTGATAGCCATCGGTTTCATAGCCGCCACCCGGGTCGTCAAACCACGCGTCGAGCCGCGCGGCGACTTCAGTGGAGTCGGTCGCACCGACCAACGCGGCTTCGATTGACGCCATGAATGTCGTGCTGTCGGCCATTGCCGGACGGTCGGTTGCAGTTCCACCGAACAGACTTCGTCCGGCGCTTCGGGTATTAAGCGCTGACAAGGTGGCATCAAGCGCATCGCGTGCGCGGTCGGACATCGTTGCTCGTTCGTCGGGTAGAACAAGAAGGTCCGCGCGCAGCATATCAGCCGCCCGAGGTGCCCAGATCGAATCCAGCGCCGACAAGGTCGCTTGCTGTGCGGTGATCCGAATTTCGGCCTGTCCCGTCAACTCGCGTGCGGTATCGAGCCGCGCCAGGTCCATCACCAAGGCGTTCAGTCGTGATGTATCACCCGAGAGTTTTCTTGCCGAGTCAGCCGCGACTCCTGTGGTGAGTTGCTTGCCGAAGCGATCAATCTGGGATTTCAGGAAGCCTTGACGTGTCTGTTGCACAAGCGATTGCGCAAGATCTCCGATGGATTTCATGACGTATCCTCAAATGCTTAATAGCTGGTTCATCATCTCGTCAACGCTGCGCAGTATCTGCGCGTTCGCCGCGTAGCTTTGCTCAATTTTCAACAGACGTTGCAGTTCGACATCCGTGTCGACGCCGCGTGTGAATTCGATCTCTTTCAGTGCGGTATTGCGCGATGTAACGCGAGATAAGCTGTCTTCAGATCGGATCCTGTTCGCGTCCAACGTCGATGCGAATGACGATATCTGGCCCATTGCAGAGCGCGCGTTGCCATCAAGCGTAGGGTCAGATGGCACGAGCAATGCGGTCAACTGGCTCGACAGTCCGTTGAGCAGCGTGCCATCGCCCACCTCACCCGGCATTGCGGCACCGAGACCATCGCGAAGGCGCCAGACGTCGGAGCTTCCTGATGCGACAGCAGGGTTCCACGTGATTCGTTCTGACAGACCAGAAACCGGAGGCGCACCAGGAACGGTCCCCAGCTCCGAGAAAAGGCCGATGTCGCCCGGATTGAGAGTCGAATCCGGCCCACCAGCGCCGAAGCGCTCGATCAGGTCATATGCAATCGCATCGAGGCTTGCCTGCGCTGAAGGCAAAGTGTCGTCGCGCGCCTGAAACTCGGCGGACAGGCTGCCACCGGCAAGAGGTCCGGTCTGAGAGGATGAAACAGGTCGACCATTGATCGACAAGCCACCCAGAAGGCCGTTCGCCCCGGTCATGTGTGACGCTATGACCGGAGTGGGTGTAAACCCGATATTGGCCGGGGAATCATCAACCAATACAGCGCCGTTGGTGGTATAGAGCGCGATACCATTGCGGTCTCGACGCGCGGTATGAACCGGTACGATCGTCGCGATTTCATCGACCACGCTTTGGCGTTGATCCAGCAGGGAGGCGGACTCTATTCCACCATGTTTCACCTTGGCGATCGCGTTGTTCAACGCTGACGTTTCCTGTAGGAGTGCGTTGAGCCGTTCGACCTGTGTCGCGATCGAGCTGTCTGCATCGCTTCTTGCAGATTGAACAGATGCAGACGCGCTTCGCATGCCGATTGCGAGGTCCATGCCCGCTGCGGCCACCGAGTTGAGCCGTTGTTCCGATGCCGGATCCGCTGCCGCCGACAGGAGCGCGGTGTCGAATACCGACATCAGGTTCTGCAGGGATCCCGCTTCGTCCGCGGCACCCGATAGTGCGCTGAGGCCCTGCGCATAGCTCTCGGTCGTTTGCGCAAAGGCTGTTTCGGCATCGGACAGTCGCCGGTCGGAAAGCAGGACCGGGTCGACATTGCGTTGGATCTGGTCGCCGACGATTTCGCGCCTGGCGTATCCCGGCTCGGACGCGTGGGAAATATTCGATGCGACCACATTGGTCGCATGCGTGTTCCGCGCAAGGCCCAGAAGGGCATTGTTGATGGCTGCGCTCATCGACATGGATCAACTCCGGCTTGGGGCCTTGGCGCGTGGCCTTAGCGTTTGATGTTCGTGGTTTCCTGCAGCATCTCGTCCACTGTCTGGATGACCTTGGCATTCGACGAATAGGCCCGTTGGGTCTGGATCAGCTGGGTCAGTTCGGACGCCACGTCGGTCGTGGATTCCTCGCGGGCGTAGGCCACGATGTCTCCGGTCGGTCCATCAGCCGCATCCCAGAGAAAGAAACTGCCGCTTTCGAACGAGGGCGCGTAGACCTGATTGTCCATCGGTACGAGGCCATTCGGATTTGGCACATCGACCAGCGGCACCTGGTAGATCGTGCGCGTGATCCCGGTATCGAAGAACGCGTGAACCATCCCGTTCTCGTCTATTTCCACCGAGGTCATGTTGCCCACCGGAGAGCCATCCTTGGAGATGTTGAGCGGTGCGAAGCTGTCCGACAATTGAGTGATGCCGTTGCTGGCCCCAAGCTCTCCAATGGTGATCTCGATCGGCCCGCCTGCGACAGTGACGATCAGCGAGCCCGTAACAGGATCATAGGTGCCGCCCGAGGTCGTGTTCACCGAGAGAAGCGTGCCGCCACTCGCGCGCGAATCGTCGAAGGCGAGTTCATATTCGCCGATGACCGTGCCCGGGGTCGCACTGTCTTCGATCGTCATGGTCCAGGTATTCGACGTTCCCGTTGCCGGAATGGTCGGGGTGTAGGTAATCTCGAGCGTCTCGGAGACGCCGAGGTTGTCGTAATATTCCACAGACAGCACCAACGGATCGCCCGAGGACCCGGCCAGCGTTTCGGTCGCGGGAAGGTTCAGGCCCAGGGTGACCTGCGTCGTTGGTTCGCCCGAGAACTGGTTCACGTTGATCTGGACAGGTTCGAGACCTTCGGACGTGTCACGCGGATAGGTGCTGATCGAGCCATCCGGCTCTGCTGGCCAACCCATGAGCATCAGACCCGTGCTGGTGACGAGGTAGCCATTCTCGTCGGTGGTGAAGGATCCCGTCGTGGTCAGCATCATCTGCGGATCGCCGTTGCCGGCCTGAACTTCCGAGGCACTGGCAACCGGCAGGAAGCCGCGCCCGCGCACCGCCAGATCCGTCGGATTTGATGTCGTGACAAGCGAGCCGTTCTGGTCGATCTGGTAACTGGTCGAGGTGTTCACCCCACCCGCAGTGTAGGTACCGCCGGCGTTCGACATCACGACGGAATGAAAATCCGTCTCGGCCTGTTTATAGCCGTAGGTTTCAGAGTTGGCGATGTTGTCCGAGATGGTTCCGAGCTGGCTGGCGTTCGCAGCCAGCCCGGACACACCGGCATTCAAGGATGATGAGATCGTCATGGACGGGCCTTTCTGCTCTGTCGCGTCGAGGCCTTCCTACCGCGCGGACCTTTAAGGTCTGGCTAACGGCTAAAATCCTTCACATACTTTTTCTTCAATTCCGCCATCTTTCTGCCGAAATCCCATGGCTCTGGCCCGACCGAGAGGATCAGCGCAGAAACACAATCTCGATCCGGTTGTTGCGGGCATGGGTCTCTGCGGTCCGGTCGGCCTGACGGTCGCCATGGGCCGTAACGCGGCGAATCTTGCGATCGTGCACTCCGTTCTGGCCCAAACGCTCCTGCACGGCGTTGCTGCGGGCCTTGCTCATCTCCCAGGCCGGATCCTTGGCAAGCACCAGGGGGAAGCGCCTGACATGAGAGCCGATCGCCAGTTCGTTGGTCACCAGCGCGCTCATCTCGGAGATGAGCCAGAGCAGGTCATCCAGGGCCGGCGCGATCGTCGCCTCATCCTCGAACAGCGGTGCATCGGGCAAATCGGACAAGACGAACACCAGGCCTTCATCGGTGATTCGCGTCGAGATGTGCGGCATGAGCGCGTTGCCGTCGGTGCTTTCCACCACGCGGTCCAGAAAGACCCGTTCGACATCCGAGAACTGCGCGTCCATCTCGGAGCGCACGCCCTCATCCGACGAGTTTTCGCCGCTGGCGGTCTGCACCACCGGCTGAAAGCTCGTGGCACCGGTGCCGTTCTGCGGCAGCGTGTCCTCGGAATAGACAGAGCTGCCTTGCATGGCGCCAGAACCACCGCCGGAAATCTTGCTGATCGACACCGTCGGCGCGAAGTAATCGGCCAGGCCCTTGCGCTGTTTTTCGGTGGTCGCATTGAGCAGCCACATGAGCATGAAGAAGGCCATCATTGCGGTCACAAAATCCGCATAAGCCACCTTCCACGCACCGCCATGATGGCCGCCACCCTTGATGACTTTCTTACGCTTGATAATAATCGGCGCAGCGTTGCTGCCCGAGCTGCCATTCGACATCTCACCCACTCCTTTTCCACCCAGGAACAGGTTTAGCCTTCGAGGCTTACCAGAAGCTGAACGCGGCTCGGTGAGATACGCGTCATTCGTCGTGATTTTTCAATGGATTTATATCTTTAGCGCTCAAGGCTCTGAAGATAACGATAGACCGCGTCACCACCTGAATCGAGCCGGAACGCCATGCGGGCCCGCGCTGTGGGGTCGCCAAGGTATGTCTTCAGGTATTCCGTCGGATTGTGCAGGTAGGCGACAAACTCGGCCTCCGACCAGACCAGCCCCAGGTCGCGCGCGGAGCGCATGGAGGCGGAGTAGTTGAACCCCGGCTGAGTGCCCGCAGGTCGCCCCGCGACACCATAAAGGTTGGGTCCCACACGACCGCCAAAGACCAGTGTCTGGCCCTCGGGCGTCACGACGGAGTGACACGCGGCGCAGCGCCGGAACAGCCGCTCTCCGTCCTGCGCGGCGACCGGGCCGGAAAGACATGTCAGAACAACGAGCAAGGGGCGAAACCAGGGCATCTGATCCTTTTGGTCCCGGGGGTAATGTCTGGACTGTCCAGCCGGATCCGCAGCGCAATATATCACAGTGGCATGCGGCTGCATGGGCAATCGCATGCCATGTCCGGACGCAGACTCACTTTGCCGCGATGCTATTGTGTGTATGGCGATGAACCGCGGTCCCCGGTTTCGACGCTTGACCTTGACGCCATAGCTCACCAAGACACGGACCACCCGGCGCCGCCGTGCCTGCGCCGGATTGGCCTGCAAAACCTGCGCCGCCGCGCGCGCCTCATGCCGGAGACGCATGCATGACGACCCTCATACCCGCATGGGACAACGGTGTCCTGAAGCCACTTGAGAAACTTGAGGTCCATGAACGCGGCCTGCGACACAAGGCCATTTCGGTTTTCGTGATGCGACAGGACTCAGTCCTGCTGCAACGTCGGGCGCTGGGCAAGTATCACACGCCCGGGCTCTGGGCGAATACCTGTTGCACGCATCCCCACTGGGACGAGGCACCCGAGGTTTGCGCCACCCGGCGTCTGGCCGAAGAGCTGGGAATCACCGGCCTGACCCTTAGTCATCGCGACCGCATCGAATATCGCGCCGATGTCGGCGGCGGCATGGTCGAGCATGAGGTGGTGGACCTTTTCACCGCCGAAGCGCCCGAGGACCTGACTATCGACCCCGACCCGGAGGAAGTCATGGCGATCGAATGGATGCCCCTGTCGGCGCTGCGCGCGCTGATCCGGGTGGCCCCCCAGGATTTCACACCCTGGCTGCGCATCTATTTGGCAGAGCACGCTGCGCGCATATTCCCGAACGACGGTTTGCTGACGACGAAATAGCAGCCGGTCACGACGGATTGGAAATGATCGCGGCGCGCTTCCAAGGCCAGCCTGACGACATTCCGTGCGCCGTCGCATAACTCCAGGTGTACCCGGTGGAACGACTGCAGGACGGCTGTCATCACCGTCCTGCACATGGCCGGGGTGCAGGCTTGCCCGCTGTCAATGGGTCAGCACGTAGGAACCCGGAGCGTCCTCGATGACCTTCAGTTTACCCTCGCCGGGCACACGGGCGGGGACTTGTTTCGCCCGGTCCTTCGCCTCGAGCCATTCGGCCCAGGCAGGCCACCACGAACCGTTGGTATGGGTCGCGTTCGCTAACCATTCCTGCGGGTCTTCGGGGCAATCGTCGCCGGTCCAATAGCCGTATTTCTCGCGCTCGCCGGGCGGGTTTATGACGCCCGCGATATGACCCGAGCCGCCGAGCACGAACTTGACATCGCCGCCCAGCAATTGCGTGGTCGGATAGACCGACGTCCAGGGCGCGATATGGTCCTCTTTCGTCGCCAACACGAAAAACGGCGTCTTGATCTTCGAAAGATCGATCCCGGTACCGTTCAGCGTCAGACCGCCCGGTTGGCGCAGGGCGTTACGCAGATAGATCTGCTCGAGATACCACAGCAGCATTGCCGCCGGCAGACGGGTCGAATCCGAATTCCAGAACAGCAGATCGAACGCCGGGGGTTTCGACCCCATCAGGTAGTTCATCACATGAAACGACCAGACCAGATCGTTCTCGCGGATCATCGAGAACATGTCCTGCATGTGATGCCCTGCAAGATGTCCGGTCTCGGCCATATGTTCGCGCAGGACCTTCAGGCGGTCTTCGTCGATGAAGACGCCGATCTCGCCGACATCGGTGAAGTCCACCATTGTCGCGAGAGTCGTGGCAGACGCGACCCGGGTATCGCCCTTGGCCGCCAGATAGGCCAGCGTCGCCGTGACGAGGATTCCGCCGATGCAAAAGCCAAGGATGTTGATCTTCTTCTCGCCCGTGGCCTCGCCAATCGCATCCAGCGCCGCAAGCGGGCCCTCGTTCATGTAGTGCTCAAAGCTCTTTTCGGCGTGTTCCGGCCCCGGATTGACCCAGCTGATCACGAACACCGTATGGCCGCGCTCGAGCATGTAGCGGACAAGGCTGTTCTTTTCGCGCATGTCGAAAATATAGTATTTGTTGATCCAGGCCGGCACGAACAGGATGGGTCGCTTGTGCTGGGTCTCGGTCAAGGGATCGAACTGAATGAGCTGCATCATGTCGTTCTGGAAAACGACCTTGCCCGGGGTGGTGCCCAGATCGCGGCCAACCACGAAAGCGGTCGGGTCATTGGTGGCGATGTCCAGCCGACCGTCGCCGCGTTCAAGGTCGTCCAGCAGGTTCTTGAACCCGTCCAGCAGGCTCTGGCCATCGGTTTCCAACAGCTTCTTGCGGGCCTGCGGATTAAGAGCGAGGAAATTGCTCGGTGCCAGCGCGCTGAGGATCTGGCGGGTATAGAATTCGACCCGCAATTGCTCTTTCGAGCCCTTGGGGAAGCCGCCGAGGATTTCAGACACGACATCTTCCATCGCCAGATGTACATCCCGGCACACCCGCGCGATCGGGTCGTCATTCCAGGCGCTGTCGCGGAAACGACGGTCCTTCACGGCGCTGTCCGAGCCTTTCCAGCCGGACATCCAGAAGTCGGCCATCTTGGTGAACGCCGATTGCTGGATCGCCACCAGATCCGCCGGACGCGCCGCCATAGCCATCGCGACCTTGGCATAGGCCGCCATCACCGAAGAGGAGTCGACGATCGAGAAATCGCCCCCCGCCAGCTTGGTCGCCGATGCCTGCGCCGCCCTCTGGAACAGCTCCTGCGCGCGCTGCATGACACTCCAGTATTCGGTCATTCGATCCATGAACTGTTCGGATGTCTGCGGTGTCGTCGGCATGTCGGTCGCTCCTGTCGTGACTGCTGGCCCGCAATCCGGGCCGCGATAGGGGGCCCCGCCATCGGGCGAGACCCCCGGGACGTGTTCAGTTCAGGCGTTCGATGGCCAGCGCGATGCCCTGACCGCCCCCGATGCACATGGTGATCAGGCCATATTTGCCATCGATGCGATCCAGCTCGTGCATTGCCTTTATGGTGATGATCGCACCGGTCGCGCCGATCGGGTGGCCCAGGGCGATGGCACCGCCGTTCGGGTTGACCTTGTCGGTGTCGAAGCCCAGTTCCTTGTTCACCGCGCAGGCCTGAGCGGCGAAGGCTTCATTCGATTCGATGACGTCGAAGTCACCGGCTTGCATGCCCAGCTTCTCCAGCAGCTTGGTGACCGCGGGAACCGGACCGATGCCCATGACTTCCGGGCGTACACCGGCATGCGCGTACCCCAGAAGCCGCGCGCGCGGCTTCAGTCCGGCCTTCTCCGCCGCACCCGCCGACGCGAGCACAAGAGCCGCCGCACCATCGTTCAGGCCGGATGCGTTGCCTGCCGTGACAGAGCCGTCCTTGCGGAACGCCGGGCGCAGCTTGCCCAGGCTTTCCAACGTCGTCGAGGCCTTGCCGTGCTCATCCGTGTCGAAGGCCACCGTCTCGCGGCGCACCTTCACGTCGATAGGCAGGATCTGGCTTTTGAAGCGGCCCTCGCTGATGGCCTGGGCAGCGCGGCGCTGGCTTTCTGCGGCGAATGCGTCCTGGTCGTCGCGCGAGATCTGGTGTTCGTCCGCCACGTTCTCGGCGGTGACACCCATGTGACCACCACCGAAGGGATCGCTCAGGGCGGCGATCATCATGTCGGTCATGGACAGGTCACCCATCTTCTGGCCGAATCGGGGCGCATTGCTGGAAAACGGCGACCGCGACATGCATTCCGCGCCACCGGCCAGGGCAAAATCGACATCGCCCAGCATGATGTGCTGTGCAGAGGACACGATGGCCTGCGCGCCCGATCCGCAAAGCCGGTTGACCGTCAGCGCGGGTGCCTCGTTCGGCACTCCGGCGTCGACGGCGGCGGCCCGCGCCAGATACATGTCGCGACCTTCGGTGTTGATCACATGGCCAAAGACAACATGGCCGATCTGGCTGGGATCCACGCCGCTGCGTGCGATCGCTTCTTTCGAGACGGCCGCAGCCAGTGCGCTCGGCGCGTGACCCGCCAGCGATCCGCCAAAGGTACCGATGGCTGTGCGCACACCGTCGAGAATTACGACGTCATTTGTCATGGGAATTTCCTTTTTTGTTACTGTCCATCAGGCAGGAACACCCTGCCCGACCGTTGATCCTGCAATGTCGTTCAGCACGCGCGAGTCCCGGATGGGGTCCATGATGTGCAGATATCCACCGCCGTCAACGTCGCATGCGCTTTCGGTTCCGGCAGACCCCATCGGCCATCGCGCCCGGTCTCGGACACCCCCCTGTCCCGGTCGTCTGACGGCCTACCCGGGGGCCGCGGCCCGCCGCGCGCTGGATGTGGTCCGGGCAACGGCCTCGTTGATGTGAACGGCGGTGTTATCGCCCGACGCGCGGTCAAAACGTCCGATGTAGGCCTCGGTGACGGGGTATGGGAATGCCGCCGCAATTCCGATCTCGAGATCCTCGATATCGCAGCCGTTCAATTCGGTCATGGCTTTCTCCTCGCCGGTGATCGCGATCACATATTGGGGTAATTTGGTCCGTCGCCGCCTTGTGGGGTGGTCCAGACGATGTTCTGGGCGGGGTCCTTGATGTCGCATGTCTTGCAGTGGACGCAGTTCTGGAAGTTGATCACGAAGCGCGGCCCGGTGCCGTCCTGG
>NZ_JBTLRF010000016.1:0-46593 GCF_054482575.1 Roseivivax sp. CAU 1753
CGCCCCGCAGGCAACCCCCGGCGTCTCCACCGCAGCGCCGCCCCGTCTGGCGTCCCAACCGCGCCTCAGCGCCGCCGGTGAAGGGGCTTCTACGGTCCCACACCAAAACCCGCAAGCAGAAAAACCGTGAAATCGCCATTTTTCTCGAATAACCTGAAAATCTTCTGTTTTCATGGGTTTGGCGCCAGTTCCTTTCGCGGACCCTGCGTCAATACGCAATGAAGTTACCCGCTTTCCGGGACCCGCCCCCTCGCTTTGCCGCAGTGCGGCGCCAAGGGGCGGCACCAATGGCCCTCAGGCGCGCCTGAGCCCGGGAACCGCCCGCCAATCGAGTCGCATCGCGAGCAGAACGACGATGATCGCGAGGTAGATCAGCGGTTCAAGCTGGAAGCCCTTGCGCAGCATGACGAAGTGAATGCCGCCCAGCAGGATCGCCGGATAGACCAGCCTATGCAGCTGGCGCCAACGCGGCCCAAGTCGACGCACCGACCAGTTGTTCGAGCTTAGCGCCAGCGGCACCAGCAGCAGAAATCCCGCCATGCCGATGGTAATATATGGACGCTTCAGGATGTCGGCCCAGATCTGGCCTGCGATCTGCACGTCCAGCAGCAGCCAGACCATCAGATGCAATGTCAGATAGAAAAACGCGAGCAGTCCGATCGCCCGGCGAAACCGCAGCAGGTTCACACCGAGATGTCGGCGCAACGGCGTGACGCAGAGCCCGGCAATCAGCAGCTTCAGGGCAAACTCACCGTATTCATGCTCAAGCGCCTTGATCGGCTCGACGCCAAGACCGCCGGTCAGGCCGAGATAGAAGAAGTAGGGCGCGGGCGCGGCTACGGTCAGATAGACCGCCCAGATCGGCAGCCACCTGGCCAGCCGGTTTGTCCGGTCGACCAATGTCATGCGCGGCAGCCGCCCCCGGCCCCGAAGATCCGGCTGACCGCGCGCATCAGAAGTTCTCCGTCAGGTCCATGCCGTCATACAGCGACGCGACCTCGTCCTGATAGCCGTTGAACATCAGCGTCGGCGTGCGCTTGGAAAACAGCCCGCCGCCGATCGCCCGTTCGGTCGCCTGCGACCAGCGCGGGTGGTCCACCTGCGGGTTCACGTTCGAGTAGAAACCGTATTCGCGCGGATTGGCCTGGTTCCAGCTTGTGGGTGGCTCTTCTTCGGTCAGGGTGATGCGAACGATGCTCTTGATCGACTTGAAGCCATATTTCCACGGCACCACGAGGCGCAGGGGTGCGCCGTTCTGATTGGGGATCGGGCGCCCGTAGATCCCGGTCGCCATCAGGGTCAGGGGATGGCGGGCCTCGTCGAGGCGCAGACCTTCGACATAGGGCCAGTCGAGGACAGGGCGCGCGACGCCCGGCATCTCGGAGGGGCGCAGCAAAGTCTCGAAGGCCACGTAGCGGGCACCCGACTGAACCCCCGCCATATCCAGAAGATCGCTGAGCTCGAAGCCGTTCCAGGGCACCACCATCGACCAGGCCTCGACGCAGCGGAAGCGGTAGATGCGTTCCTCGACGGTCATTTGCGACATGATATCCGCAAAGGTATACGCGCCGGGGCGGTCAACCAGCCCGTCGATGGTCACGGACCACGGATCGGTTGTCAGCTGGTCGGCGTGGCGTGCGGGGTCTTCCTTGCCGGTGCCGAACTCATAGTAGTTGTTGTAGCTGGTGATCTCTTCCCAGGTGTTCGGCGCGGCCATGTCCTGCGCCCGGGCGCTCGCAGGAAGGGCACCCGCTATGGTGCCCGCCGCAAGTCCGGCCATGATCTGTCGGCGGTTCAGGAACACCGGCTCGGGCGTGACATCTGCCCGGGTCAGATTGTTGTTCCAGCGGTAAGCCATATCGGGATGCTCCTTTAAGGTCTTCCGCAACCTAGTCGCCGGAGGGGCCAGAACCAAATGAAGGCGCGTCAAATCTGCGTGGTCCCGTTGTAACGAAGCCGGAGGCCTTCGCGGTGTCGCCTGAGCATTTGCGACAATGCCGTTCGGGGTGCATAAGGAATGCGCGGGACTTATCCTGCATCTCGGGGAGAGATCGAATGTGGCGTCTGGCCATGGTTCTGGCTGTCCTGGGCGGCGTTGCCCAGGCGCAGCAGGTCATATCGTACGAAACCGAAAAGACCTTTGACGATGTCGTCTTCGGGCTGGAGAACGCGATCCTGGGCCAGGGTCTCATGGTCGACAGCGTGCATTCGGTCGGCACAATGCTGGAGCGGACGGGCGGGGATCTGGGCGCGGACGCACCGATCTACCGGAATGCGCAGGTGTTTTCGTTCTGCTCGGCGCTGGTGTCGCGCAAGATGATGAAGGCCGATCCGCTGAACCTGGCCTTCTGCCCCTACGATATCTTCGTGATGGTCACCACCGACACGCCCGACAGGACCACCATCGGCTTCCGGGCGTTTCCCGAAGGGCCGATGCAGGAGGTCGAGGATTTGCTCGACCATATCGCGCGCACCGCGATCGGGCTGAACTGATCACTTCGCGCTGACATATCTTCACGCACTGTTCAGTCGACACATCGGATGTCCGGGGCTTGGGCCGCGGGCGATTTTGGTCAACCCCCGAACACGCTGATTTCAGGACCGGTTTCGGTGATCCATCCCCGCATCGGGGTCGTATCGGTTTTCAGATGCGCCAAGGGCGTATCGTTCAGAACCCAAGGAGTGAACGATGTTTCGCAGAACCTACCTCGCACTGGCAGTGACCGCGACCACCGCTGCCGCCATGGGCGGCGCCGCTTTCGCCGCAGCCCATGCCGAGAAGAAGACCATTCTGGAGGTTGCCGCCGAGAATGGCAGCTTCACCACGCTGGCCGCCGCCGTCGAAGCCGCCGGTCTGACCGAAACCCTGATGGGCGATGGCCCCTTCACAGTGTTCGCGCCGACGGACGACGCATTCGCCGCCCTTCCCGAGGGCACCGTCGAGACGCTGCTGCTGGAAGAAAACCGCGACCAGCTGACCGCGATCCTGACCTATCACGTCGTGTCCGGCGCGGTGATGTCCGGCGATCTGTACGATGGCATGGAAGCCGAGACCGTGCAGAGTGGCACTGTCGAGATCTCGATCAACGGCGACACCGTCATGGTCGACGGCGCGACCGTGGTTGCCGCTGACGTGGAAGCCTCGAACGGGGTCATCCATGTGATCGATCAGGTGATCATGCCCGACATGTAAGACGACAGGGGGCAGCCTTCACGCTGCCCCTTTGTCCATGACCGGCAAGTGCATGCACAGACCGCACCGCCGGAGTGACCATCATGATAAGGAAGGTTGCGCCGAAGGGACCCGTGCGGAACGCGGCGCGTCAGACCACCGTTCGCGCGACGCCGAAGATGATCGCCACGCATCCCGCGACCAGAATCAACAGCACCGGCAGGCGGTTGAGCATTGGCGTCGGCGCGCCGCAAACGCTGCATTCGGATGTGTTGAAACGCAGTCTGTGCGTACAGTTCGGACAACGGAAATAGCGGCGAGCCATAATGCTCCTCCAGAAAAATGCGGGTGCCAGTCACGAAATCAGCGGTGGTCGGCACGCACGCACAATGTACAGCATCCACGCGGCGGTCACCGCTCTTAATCGTGTGATGCGCAGGATTTCGCGCCCAATATGCCTGCCCGCACAGCGGTCGCACGCAAACGCCCCGCCAGATTGTTTCCGGCGGGGCGTCAGTCAGCTTCTGGCGGTCGGATTAGTGAACGACCGCGTCATCCGGGCGGGGGCGATTCGATGCCGCGATCTTGTCGCCGATGATAAGCCCGTCCGCACCGGCCGAGACTGGCACGATCGAACCGTCCGGGATATCGCCGGCCAGCAGGCTTTCGGCCAGCGGATCCTGCAACGTGCGCTGGATCACCCGCTTCAGGGGCCGGGCACCGAAGACCGGGTCGTAACCCTCGTCGGCCAACCAGGCCCGCGCCGCATCGTCCAGCTCCAGTTCGATCTTGCGCCCGGCAAGGCGTTTGACGAGACGCGCCAACTGGATGTCGACGATACCTGCCATGTCTTCGCGCTTGAGACGGTCAAAGATAATCGTCTCGTCCAGACGGTTGAGGAATTCGGGCCGGAAATGGGCCCGCACCGCATCCATCACGTCCTTCTTGGCAGTGGCACTGTCGCTGCCTTCCGGCAACTGGCTGAGCGCCTGCGAGCCGAGGTTAGAGGTCAGCACGATCAGCGTCTGCTTGAAATCGACGGTGCGGCCCTGACCATCGGTCAGCACGCCATCGTCCAGCACCTGCAACAGCACGTTGAAGACATCCGGATGCGCCTTTTCAACCTCGTCGAACAGCACCACCTGATAGGGCCGCCGCCGCACGGCTTCGGTCAGCACGCCGCCTTCGTCGTAGCCGACATAGCCCGGAGGCGCACCGATCAGACGCGACACCGCGTGCTTCTCCATGAACTCGGACATGTCGATGCGCACCATCGCGTTGTCGTCGTCGAACAGGAACTCCGCCAACGCCTTGGTCAGCTCGGTCTTGCCGACGCCGGTGGGCCCGAGAAAGAGGAACGATCCCAGGGGACGGCCCTCGTCGTTGAGACCCGCGCGCGCCCGGCGTACGGCATTCGACACCGCATGAACCGCGAGGTTCTGACCGATGACCCGCTTGTGCAGGCCCTCTTCCATGCGCAGCAGCTTTTCGCGTTCGCCTTCAAGCATCCGCGAGGTCGGGATACCGGTCCAGCGTTCGACAACCTGGGCGATCTGTTCGGGGCGCACGGCCTCTTCGACCATCACGTCCTCGTCCTCGGCACCTTCGGCGTCGGTCAGGTCCTTTTCGAGACCCGGGATCACGCCGTAAGACAGCTCACCGGCCTTGGCCAGATCACCGTTCCGCTTGGCAATCTCGAGATCGGCGCGGGCGCGGTCGAGCTGTTCCTTGATGTCGCGTGCCCGGCCCAGCTTGTCACGCTCGGACTGCCACTTGGCGGTCATCTGGGACGACTGCTCTTGCAGGTCGGCCAGATCCTTTTCCAGCTTGGCAAGACGGTCCTTGGACGCGGCGTCGTCCTCTTTCCTCAGCGCCTCCTGCTCGATCTGAAGCTGGAGGATCTGACGGTCGAGCGCGTCGAGCTCTTCGGGTTTGGAATCGACGGCCATGCGCAGGCGCGATGCCGCCTCGTCCATCAGGTCGATGGCCTTGTCGGGCAGGAACCGGTCGGTGATGTAGCGATGCGACAGCTGTGCCGCGGCCACCAGCGCCGAATCCGAGATGCGCACGCCGTGGTGCAACTCGTACTTTTCCTTGATGCCGCGCAGGATCGAGATGGTGTCCTCGACCGTCGGTTCCTGGACCACGATGGCCTGGAAGCGCCGGGCCAGTGCCGCGTCCTTTTCCACGTGCTTGCGGTATTCATCCAGCGTAGTCGCGCCGATGCAGTGCAATTCACCGCGTGCAAGGGCGGGCTTGAGCAGGTTCGACGCATCCATCGCGCCGTCACCCTTGCCCGCACCGACGAGCGTGTGCATCTCGTCGATGAACAGGATGATTTCGCCCGCCGCGGCCTCAACCTCCTTGAGGATGGCCTTCAGCCGTTCCTCGAATTCGCCGCGGTATTTCGCACCGGCGATCAACGCACCCATGTCGAGCGCCATCAGACGCTTGTTGCGCAGGCTTTCCGGCACGTCGCCATTGACGATGCGCAGCGCAAGACCCTCGGCGATGGCGGTCTTTCCGACGCCCGGCTCACCGATCAGGACAGGGTTGTTCTTGGTGCGGCGCGACAGGATCTGGATGGCGCGGCGAATCTCCTCGTCGCGACCGATGATCGGGTCGATCTTGCCCTGCTCTGCCCGTTCGGTCAGGTCGAGCGCGTATTTCTTCAGCGCGTCATAACCTTCCTCGGCGTTGGCGCTGTCGGCGGTGCGACCCTTGCGGATGTCGTTGATCGCGGCATTGAGGTTCTGCGCCGTGACAGCGCCCGCATCGAGCGCGTCTTTCGCGGGGCTTTTCACCATCGCCAGGGCGATCAGGATCCGTTCGACCGGCACAAAGCTGTCGCCCGCCTTGGTCGCGACCTTCTCGGCCTCGTCCAGCACGCGGCCCGTGGCGGAATCGAGAAACACCTGGCCAGCATCGCCCGTCACCTTCGGCATCTTGCCGATGGCAAGTTCAAGCGATTGACGGACGCGGTCGGGTGCGCCGCCCGCGCTGGTGATCAGATTGGTGGCCAGGCCCTGATCGTCGTCCAGAAGGGCCTTCAACAGGTGTTCGGGGGTGATCCGCTGATGGCTTTCGCGCATCGCGATCGTCTGCGCCGCCTGAATGAATCCGCGCGCGCGTTCCGTGAACTTCTCCAAGTTCATAGGGTCTCTCCTTTTACAAGCGCCCCATCTGTGGTGATGCCCGCCGAGCGGCACATCCGGTGTGGAGCCTCTGGTCTAAAATGGGCACAAATTTCCGTGATGCAAGAATGGCACATTAAAAAAGGGCACCCCAGCGGGATGCCCTTCCGATGATTTAGCAGTGACGTTCAGTCGGAGCCGGAATTTCCAGTTGATCCAATGGCTTCACTGGCCTCGCGCAGCCGGTCAAAGGCCTCTGCGGCAGCATCGGCGGCCTTCTCGGCAGCGTCTGCGGCAGCGTCGGCGGCGGCCTGTATTTCGGATGCCGAGGTGCGCGCGTTGTCGGCGGCGTCCTGTGCGGCGCGGGCTGCCCGGGCGGCCTCTGTCGCGATGGCCGTCAGCTCTTCGATCTGCGCGTTGCTGAGTTCCGCCGCCGCATCGTCGCTTGCCTCATCGTCGGCGGCTGCCTCTTCGTCGCTGCTGTCCGACGCCATCTCTGCCTCTGCAGCGTCGGTGTTCTCGGCCTCGTCGCCAGTCTCGGCTTCAGGTGCCTGCGCGGTCTCTTCTGTCTCGCCATCCTCGGCAGGAGCCTCCGCGCTGTCCGCTTCTGCACCCTCGGTGCTGTCGGCTTCGTCGCCGGTGGCGGCCTCAGGAGCCTGCGCGGTCTCTTCTGTCCCGGCATCCTCGGCAGGGGCCTCCGCGCTATCCGCATCGGCACTCTCGGTGCTGTCGGCTTCGTCGCCGGATGCAGCCTCAGGTGCCTGCGCGGTCTCTTCTGTCTCGGCATCTTCGGCAGGGGCCTCCGCGCTTTCATCTGCACTCTCGGTGCTGTCGGCCTCGTCGCCGGTGTCGGCCTCAGGTGCCTGCGCAGTCTCTTCTGTCTCGCCATCCTCGGCAGGAGCCTCCGCGCTATCCGCCTCTGCACTCTCGGTGCTGTCGGCTTCGTCGCCGGTGGCGGCCTCAGGTGCCTGCGCGGTCTCTTCTGTCCCGGCATCCTCGGCAGGGGCCTCCGCGCTTTCCGCTTCTGCACTCTCTGTGCTGTCGGCTTCGTCGCCAGTCTCGGCCTCAGGTGCCTGTGCGGTCTCTTCTGTCCCGGCATCCTCGGCAGGGGCCTCCGCGCTTTCCGCTTCTGCACTCTCTGTGCTGTCGGCCTCGTCGCCGGATGCAGCCTCAGGTGCCTGCGCGGTCTCTTCTGTCCCGGCATCCTCGGCAGAGGCGTCCGCGCTATCCGCTTCTGCACTCTCGGTGCTGTCGGCCTCGTCGCCAGTCTCGCCCTCAGGTGCCTGCGCGGTCTCTTCTGTCCCGGTATCCTCGGCAGGGGCGTCCGCGCTTTCATCTACGCCGGAGGTCGAGTCCGCTACTTCGGTCGTTTCTGCTGCGGCGTCGTCTGTCGCTTCCTCGGTAACTTCGGTTTCGGGCGCATCGCCGTCCGCCTCGGCCACTTCGATATCACCCTCAGCCTCAGCCTCAGTTTCTGCTGTGTCTTCTGCGGTGTCGCTGGCCTCGCTGTCGTCTGTCGCGTCGGCGGTGTCGTCCATCGGCGCGTCGGCCTCGGGTTCCGACGGGATCTCTGCCGCTGCCATCTGGGTTTCGTTCGCCGCGACTTCGACAGTGTCGTCGTCACCGCCCATCTGCGCCCATATCAGGGCGACGGCGATAACCCCGACGGTTACGGCGCCAAGCGTCATCGGTGCCGCATTCGACGGCTTCTGGACAGATTTGCCCTTGGACGTCTGCTCGGCGGTGGTCGGCTTCTTTTCCGCCGCTCCGCTTTCGGTTTTTCCTGTCGAATTCTCGTCGGACATCCTGTCACTCCCTGGCTTGCGCAAATGTTGACCCACAGACGGAACGACCCATGGGTAGATTCTGTTCCCGATCCCGATTATCGGAGGCACAGACAACCAGGAAAAGGCCACAGTTTTCATGACCGATAACCGACTGATCGTGGCCCTCGATGTCGCCGACGCGCTGACCGGGCTCAAGCTGGCCGAAAGCATCGGCGACGCGGTAAGCTTTTACAAGATCGGGCTCGGGATGTTGACCGGGGGCGGGCTGGCGCTGGCCAATGAGCTCAAGCAGGAGCACGGCAAGCAGATCTTCCTTGACATGAAGCTTTTCGATATCGGTCAGACGGTCGAGAATGCGGTGCGCGGCCTGGCGCAGTTCGATATAGATTTCCTGACAGTGCATGGCGACCCGCATGTGGTGCGCGCCGCCATGGAGGGAGCTTCGGGCACCAGGACGCGGATCCTCGCGGTGACGATCCTGACCTCGCTGGATCGTACCGACCTGGACGATTGCATGATCCGCGATGGCGCCATGGCCGATCTGGTCGTGGAACGCGCAGAGCGGGCGTTCGAGGCCGGGGCCGACGGAATCATCGCCTCGCCGCAGGAAGCGGCGCGGATCCGGGCGCTTGGCACAGCGGCGGGCAAGTTGATCGTGACGCCGGGGGTGCGGCCCGCAGGGGCCGCCCTTGGGGATCAGAAGCGGGTGGCAAGCCCGGCGCAGGCGATTTCGGACGGGGCGGACCATATCGTCGTCGGTCGACCGATCTGGCAGGCCGCATCGCCGCGTGAGGCCGCCGAGGCGATCCTCGAGGAATTGCGCTGATCACTGCGACAGATTGCCACGGATGAAACTATCCACAGGGTTACGGCGTTGATACCTCAACAAGAAACCAATGAGGCTATCATGCAGACCGAAACCCCCAAGCTCGGGCAAGTCAGCTACAACGCCGCGCAAGAGGCGTTCGAGGCACTTGCAACCATTTCCACCGTCAACGGCGACATGCGCTATCCGGTGCAGTATCCCGCCCCCCTGAACATCTCCGACGACCTCGTACACCATGGGCTGATGGCCCGCGCGGCACTTGCCCATCAGCAAGGGAACGACCTGCGATCGATGATTTGCGCGACGTCAAAGGACGCCACGCACCGGCTCGACGTGGTTTCGACCACGCCATTTGAAAAAGCCCGGGATTTTTTTGGATTGGTCTGGAACAAGGCGGCCTGACCGGCGTTCTTACCATATCCCCATGGAGGTCAGTCCCTGTCCCTGTCCCTTGACCTCCTGCCTGCCGGAACCGAGCCTTCCCCTCGGTTCCGGCAACTTTTCCCACAGTACCCTTTCCCACATTGCCTTTGACGCCCGGGCGCATGTCGGTCACTCGGTCGCGGGTGCGCCGACGAAATGCTGCAAGACCGTGCGAAAATGCGGGATGGCGTCTGTGGCGTTCAGGTAAGCCTCTGGCAACATGAGGAAAAGTGCCTCTGCTTCGGTGCCCTTGCGCATCATTCCCGCCCAGTCTTCGGGGCAGATCGCACGAAAAAACCAGCCGATGCCACGGGCGTCCCGCCGCGCAAGCGACGCCATGATCGCATCCTCGGGGACTGTAAGACCGGTCTCTTCCAGAGTTTCCCGCAGGGCACATTGCAGCGGGCTTTCCGCCCCCTGACGCGCGCCGCCCGGAAAATCGAGACATCCGGACCACGGGATCGTCGGATCGGAATCGCGGCGCAGCACAACCAGGTGCGGCCCCAACGTCAGCATCAGCTTTGCACCGTGAAACCCGTCTTGCATGTTGATCCCTCCCGGCTGGGCACGCATCTTGTCATCATACACCCATTTGGCCGAAATTCCGAACATGCCCGCCCTTTGCCGCGATTGTCTGACCGAGTTCGACGCCGGACCGCGCTGTCCCGCCTGCCGGTCGCGGCGGGTGGTGCGCCATGACGAACTGCGCAGCCTGTCGATTGCGCATATGGATTGCGATGCCTTCTACGCCTCCGTCGAAAAGCGCGACAATCCCGCGCTGGCCGACAAGCCGGTGATCATCGGGGGTGGGCGCCGCGGGGTCGTGTCGACCGCATGTTACGTGGCGCGGATCAAGGGCGTCCGGTCCGCAATGCCGATGTTCCAGGCCTTGAAGCTGTGCCCCGACGCGGTGGTGATCAAACCCCGGATGGAGCTATACGCCGAGATCAGCCGGGCCATCCGCGACATGATGCTGGCGCTGACCCCCGCGGTCGAGCCCTTGTCGCTTGACGAGGCATTCCTCGATCTTTCGGGCACCGAACGACTGCATGGTCGCCCGCCCGCGGTGATGGTCGCGGGGCTGGTCAGGCGGATGCGCGCGGAGTTGGGCATCACCGGATCCATCGGGCTGTCGCATAACAAGTTTCTCGCCAAGATCGCGTCGGATCTGGACAAGCCATTCGGATTCGCGGTGATCGGAGCGGCAGAGACGCAGGCATTTCTGCGCCATAAGCCGGTGCGGATGATCTGGGGTGTCGGCAATGCGACGCAGGACTCGCTTGACCGAGCGGGCATCCGGACGTTCGACGACCTGCTGCGCTGGGACGCGCGCGATCTGACCGCGCGATTCGGGTCGATGGGCACGCGGCTGTATCATCTGGCGCGAGGCGAGGATGTCCGCCGCGTTTCGGCGCGCAACCCTGTGAAGTCGATCTCGAACGAGACAACGTTTCACGACGATACTGCCGACCCGGACATCCTTGACGGCCACCTTTGGCGCATGGCCGAGAAGGTGGCCGACCGCGCCAAGGCCAAGGGGCTGGCGGGGCGGGTGATCGTGCTGAAGCTGAAGACCGCGAAATTCGCGCTGATCACCCGGCGGCACGCCCTGCGCGACGCGACCCAGATTGCCGACCGGATCTACCGCGAGGCCCGCGCCCTGTTCGACCAGCTGGAAAGCCGCGGCGCGTACCGTCTGTTGGGCGTGGGGCTGTCGGAGCTTTGCGCCGAAGACGCTGCCGACCGCACCCCCGACCTGCTTGACCCGGATGCGGCCAGACGCAGCGACGCCGAACGGGCCACGGACCGCATCCGCGAACGATTCGGGCCGGATGCGATCATCAAGGGGCGGGCGCTGCGCTAGCCCTGCCCCCGGACCGGACCGGCCGTTGCACGGCTTGCCAAGGCAAGCGGCGGTCCGGCGGTCCGGCAGGCGGGGTCAGGAAAACAGGCGGTAATAGAGCCCTTGCGGCAGAATGCGCCCGATCTTGAAGACCCAGGCGAAGGGAAACGGGAAAGAACGCGCAAAGCGGTCCGAATTGATATGCTCGAACACGATGCGCGCCGCGTCTTCCGGCTCCATGAGTTGCGGCATGTCGAAATCGTTCTTGTCGGTCAGGCGCGTCTTCACGAAGCCGGGGCTGAGCAGTTGCACCTGCACGCCGGTCTTGCGCAGGTCCGCATGCAGGCATTCCGCAAGCGACATCACCGCCGCCTTGGACGAGGTATAGGCGAACGACCCGGGCAGCCCCCGGAAACCGGTCAGCGACCCGACCATGACGATATGTCCGTGATCCCGTTCGATCATGCGGGGCACCACGTGGCCCAGGAATCGCATCGCGCCGAGGTAGTTGACCTCGCCCGTGGTCATCGCCTTCTCGCTGTCCCAGTCCTGTGCCGCGAACGGCCAGTAGACGCCCGCGCAAAAGATGATGCCGTCCACATCGCCAACCGCGGCCGCCGCGTCTTTGCAGGACTGATCGTCGGTGACATCCAGCGTCACAACTTCCGCGTCCGAGGGCAGTTCCGCCGCGAGACTTTCAAGCGCGTCGCGGTCGCGTGCGGACAAAACCAGCTTGGTGCCGACCCGGCTTAGCTGATGCGCAATCGCAGAGCCCAGCCCGGCGCTTGCCCCGACGATCCAGTAACGTTTTCCAACCCAGTCTTTCACGAAATCTCCTTTCGGCGCATGGTCGCGACCAATTCGGCAACCTTTATACCGTATTTCCGAAACTGGCTGCGGTTAATGATGGTGCCGTTCGGCGTCAGATACATCCAATCCACCACGTCCAGCAAATGACCGCCAGCGTCTTCTTCCAATCTGATCCTGTATTTCAGCCGCATGGAGGCACCGGTCTGGTGGCCGAGGCAAGCCCCGATGACGTCATCGGCCTTCGCGGTCACCGTCCGGTCGTCGTTCAGCGTCAGATGCCACGACCGATCCTGCCGTTCGCCGCTGTCGAAGCGGAAAGCCTCGCGCATGACCCCGTCATTGCCGGTCCAGTGCGTGTCGAAATCCGCCACGAAGCGAGAGGTGACGCGACCGAGCGGCCCATAGATCACGCCCTCGCAGATCATCGGTCCGTTGATGTGCGTCTTCACGTCGAATATCGGCAGCTTGTCGTCGTAGAATTCGGGTTTCTGCCCGGCGAAGGCAAATTGCCGACGCACCAGCCAGACCCCCGCGAGGGTCACAATCACACCGATGATGAAGGACAGCAGCACCATGTCCTCACCCTTCCAGATCAATGGCCCACAGCAAGCCGAGGGCGACGAGTTTCAGGATACAAGGCACCAACGCATAAAGCAGGCTGAGGGTCCACATCGCCTGTGCCGTGTTGTCATTTCCAGTCTGGAACCCCGTCGCCTCCAACAGCGGAAGCAGCGCGATGGCCGCGAAAGCGAGGGTAAATTTCTGTGCGAAGGACCACAAGGAAAACCCTTCCGTCGCGTTGGGTGCGATCTTCTCCATCCGCTGGGCAAAGATCGCGGGCAGCAGCGTCAGGTCCGCCCCCAGCGTCGCACCCGAGGCAAGGCAGATGAGCGCGAAACCCAAGGTGTCGCCCTCGCGCAGCATCAGCGCGAAGGAAAACGCCACGATCGCCGCGACCATGGCGAACATCAGCGTGCGCTTGGCCCCGATCCGTTCGGCGGTGCGCGACCAGAGCGGGGCCGATCCCGCCGCCGCGAGGAAGAACAGCAGCAGCAACGGGCCCTCCCATCCGGGGGCCTGCAGGCGGCTTTCCACGAAGAACAGGAACAGCGTCGAGGTCACCGCGACCGGGGCCGCATTGGCCAGCGCCACCAGCAACAGCCTGCGGGCCACCCGGTCGCGCAGGATGACGCCGAACCCCTGCGACGGCACCGCGATGCCACCCCGCCATTCGGCATTCATCAGCAGCACCGCCAGCAGGCACAAACCCGCGAAAACCAGGCTGAACGCGGCAAATTCGGGCAGGCCCAGCGCCGCGAACGCCGTGGGCAGCACCGAGGCAAGGCAGATGCCCAGCAGCCCCCCGGTCTCGCGCCAGCGGGCCAGCCTGAGGTGGCCTTGCGTGCCCAGATCGCCCGCCTTGGCCACGCCGCGCGCATAGAAGGTGATGGTCATGAAGGAAAACGCCGAGAACACCATCGTCAACGTCAGCGCAAACCAGAGCGCCGGAGCAATGGGCGGGGTCACGGCAAAAAGCCCGATCATGCCCGAGGCCATGACGACAGCCGCCACCGCGATGGCAAGCCCGCGCACGTTGCGCACCTTTTCGGCAAGCCAGCCGAAGGACGGGTCCTGCACCAGATCCAGCAGGCGCAGCGCAAACAGGATCGCCCCCAGCGAGGACAGGCTGACGGCGTAGGTATCGGCGTAGAATTTCGGCGCATGGATGTAGATCGGCAGGCCCGCCGCCGACAGCGTACCCGCAAAAACCGCATACCCCCAAAGTCCGCTCGGCTTGTCAGCCGTCACCGCGTGACCTCTTCGGACGGCGGCTCTGGCCGGGACCGATAGCGCGCGCCTTTCCACCACAGCTTGATCGCCTGCCAGTGGATCAGCGCCAGAACCCGGCGCGACCCGAAGGGACGGCGTAGCAGGGCGCGCAGGGCAGACCACGTCGTCATCGGTCGGCGTGCCCCCGTGAGTGTCGCGATCACCCCGTCATCGCCCGCGGTAAAATCGATCCAGATGCCGATGCGGTCCGAGCGGATGTCGAACCGGAAGACGTAACCGCCGCCCACTGGCTGGAACGGCGAAACGTGAAAGATCTTGTCGGCCTCGATCCGGTCGTCGGGCGCGATGGGCGTGCCGTCGGATTTCGCCGCGAGGTAGCAATGCCGGTCGCCGAAGGTATTCGTCACCTCGGCGATCACCGCGATCAATGCGCCGTCGCCATCATGGGCCAGCCAGAAGCTGACCGGGTTGAAGACATGGCCCAGTATGCGCGGTTGCGCGAGGATCAGCAGCGGGCCATCGGCGCGGATCTGGTAGCTGTCAAGAACCGACCGCGCCCAGTGTGCACCCTGGCCCTGCCCCGGCAGGCCGCCATGGTCGCGGTCCTGCACCGACAGGAAGTTGCCCCGGTTGCGGGAAAACAGACGCGGCGCGCGCAGCTCTGCCTCGGCATCGAGACAGACATAATCGATGGAGTAGCGAAAGGCGTTCTTTATCGTGCCCTTGCGTCCGTGCCAGGTATGGCCCTCGATATGATCGACGGCGGGCATCATGCGGCCGCGGCCACCGCGGTGCGGCCAAGCAGCGCTTCTGCCACGTCAAGTGCCGAGGACAGGCCGTCTTCGTGAAAGCCGTTCTTCATCCATGCCCCACAGAACCATGTGTGATTGTCGCCGTTCATCGCCGCCACGCGCCCCTGCGCCTCAAGCGCCGCAAGATCGTAGACCGGGTGGCGCAGCGTTGTCTCGTCCCAGATCAGGTCTTCGCGTATGGTCCGGGTCGAGTTCAGCGTGACAAAGCACAGGTCGTCCATCGGGATCGGCTGAAGCGAGTTCATCCAGTAGGTCAGGTCGATGGTGTTGAAGGCGCGCGGCGCATCCTCGGTGTAGTTCCACGACGACCAGACCTTGCGCGACCGGGGCATGATCGATGTGTCACCATGCAGCACAACCCTGTTGGGCTGATATCCGATGGCGCCCAGCGCCGATGTCTCGACCGGCGTCGGATCCGACAAGAGCCGCAGCGTGTCGTCGGAATGGGTGGCAAAGACGACTTCGTCGAACCGCTCCCATTCGGCGCCCTGCAACTTCAGATCGACGCCATCCGCGTCCCGGCGCACCCCGTCCACCGGCGCGCCAAGGCGCATGGTGACGCCCTGGGCCCGCAACGCCGCCTCGAACCGGCGCACATATTCGATCGAACCACCTTGGACGGTATACCACTGGTGCTGGCCATGGGTGCTCAGAAGCGCGTGATTCTCGAAGAAGTTGACCAGAGCATGCGCCGGAAAGTCGAGGATCTTGTCGGTTGGCGTCGACCAGATCGCCCCGGAAAGCGGCAACAGGTAATAGTCGCGAAACCACGCTCCGACGCCCAGGTTGTCAAGAAAATCGCCCAGGCTCTGGGTGCGGTCATTTGCCGTCGCGACAGCCCGCGCATTGAACCGCATGATATCGCGCACCATGCGCAGAAAGCGCGGATTGGCGATGTTGCGTGGTTGCGCAAACAGCGCCGCGAGCGAACCCAGGCCGTACTCCAGACGCCCCCCCGACAGCGAGGCACCGAAACTCATGTTCGACGTCACCACCGGCACGTCGATCTTGTCGAAGATGCGTGCAAGATTGGGATAATTGGCATAGTTGAACACGATGAAACCGGTATCGACCGGCTGGTCGCCGCGCTTGCCGCCCATCTTCGTGCGGGCATGTCCACCGAGACGCGGTTCTGCCTCGATCAGGGTGACATGATGCGTGTCAGCCAGCGCGTGTGCCGCGCCCAGACCCGAGATACCGGCCCCGATGACAGCGATGCGCTTGGGCCCGGTCGGGCGAGATTCGAATGGCATGCGGGACGTCTCCGTTGGTAAAAGCTTTGTTGAGATACGTGAGACACGGGCAATCGGATGAAAAAGATCCAGACCACGAAAAATAATGATCCACCAGAAGCGGCGGACCGTAGCACTGACATGTTGCAGCATGTTGCCTCTGCGCCCGTGTCGGGCATCCCCGTGGCACCTCCCGAAACGGAGGACAGGCCCGCATTGTCGTCCCGTCGGCTCAAGGCGCCCGCGCGCGCAGACTGGGTGTGCGAGATGCAGCTGATCCGCCTGGATCGGTGCGAAGCGTCCTTTGCGTCGGTGTTCCGGCATTTTGCGCCACGGCTGAAGGCGTTCCTGATGCGCTCCGGGCTCAATCCCGCGCTCTCGGAAGAGGTGGTGCAGGACGTCATGCAGACCGTCTGGCGCAAGGCCGACCAGTTCGACCCGGCACGCGCAAGCGTGTCGACCTGGATCTACACCATCGCCCGGAACCGGCGCATCGACGTGCTGCGTCGACACAACCGGCCCGAACCCGAAGAGCTGCCCTGGGGTCCTGAAGAGGAACCCGACCAGGCCGACGTCATCGGCCTGAAACAGGAAAGCCAGACCCTGCGCGACGCTCTGGCGGCCCTGCCGGACAAGCAGCGCATCCTCGTTGAGAAAGCCTACTTCGGCGATCTCAGCCATTCCGAGATCGCCGCCGAGACGGGCCTCCCGCTCGGCACGATCAAATCCCGCATCCGGCTGGCGCTTGACCGTTTGCGCCATGCCATGTCCTGAACGAGTGATCCGATGATCCGCCACCACCTTCCCGATGCCATGCTCATGGCCTATGCCGCAGGCCAGCTTCCCGAAGCGTTTTCGCTTGCCGTCGCCACCCATCTGTCGCTGTGCGACGATTGCCGGGCCAGCGCCGAAAGCTACGACGCGCTGGGCGGTGCCATCCTTGATGCCGCGGCACTCGAGCCTGTCTCCGACGACCTCCTTGCCGCGACGATGGCCGCGCTGCGCGATGACGTGCCCGTCGATCCGGCACCCTGCCAGACCGACCCGGTGCTGCCCGCGCCGCTCGCGGGCTATGTGGGCGGTCGTCTTGCGGATGTGCACTGGCGTCCGGTGGGCTTCGGCGTCAAGCAGGCGATCCTGCCCGTCACGGACAAGACCGCCACCGCGCGACTGCTCTACATTCCCGCCGGGACCGCCATACCCGACCACTCGCACCATGGCACCGAAATCACCCTGGTGCTGCAAGGCGCCTTCACCGATGCCGATGGCACCTTCGCGCGCGGCGACGTCGAGGTAGCGACGGACGAGGTCGATCACACCCCCGTCGCCGATATCTCCGAAGATTGCATCTGCCTCGCGGTCACCGACGCACCGCTGCGCTTCAAGGGCTGGCTGCCGCGCCTGGCGCAACCGTTCTTGCGGATCTGAGCCGGGCACCCGCTGCGACCGCGCCACGATTGGGCGTCAACATGTTGACCACAGACCGCCTGACCTTGCGCCCGTTTGCCCCAAGCGACCGCGATGAATTCGTCGCGATCAACCGGGACAGACGGGTCATGCGTCATTTCCCTCGGCCCTGCACAGCCGCTGAAACCGACGCCCTACTGGCGCGGTTCGCCGAAAAGCTGGAATCCGACGGTCATGGCTTTTGCGCCATCGAACGCCACCGCGACCACCGGATGATCGGCATGTGCGGATTGTCCCGCCTCGACGCGGACCTGCCCTTCGCCCCGGCGATCGAAA
Organism: Roseivivax sp. CAU 1753; assembly: GCF_054482575.1. NCBI lineage: Bacteria > Pseudomonadati > Pseudomonadota > Alphaproteobacteria > Rhodobacterales > Roseobacteraceae > Roseivivax > Roseivivax sp. CAU 1753. Next base: position 17,574 of record NZ_JBTLRF010000016.1, read on the forward strand.
TCGGCTGGCGGCTTGCGCCGGACGCCTGGGGCCAGGGCTATGCATCCGAGGCCGCCCGGGCCTGGCTGCGGCACGGCTTCGAGACGTGTAATCTGGCCCAGATCGTGGCCTTTGCGCCTGCCATCAACACCGCCTCGCGGCGGGTCATGGACCGCATCGGAATGGCGCGGGACCCATCCGGCGACTTTCGCCACCCCGATATCCCCCGCGCTTCGCCACTTCTTCCGATGGTTCTCTACCGCATCACTCTTGCGGACTGGCAGCACGCAACCGCGGAGACCTGACGCAACCCGCACGTCTTTCCATTTCGGAAATACCGCCGGGGGTGAATGCGCGCCTTGGCGCGCATAGGGGGCTGGCCCCCTGACACGCCAAGGGCGCCTCCGCACCGCGGAGACGCCCTTGGTAAACCTGCCGCGGCACCCTTGGGTGCCGCGACCACGTGATCAGATGCGCGTCACTTTTTCTTCTTCTTCGGCGGGATAAGGTCGGTGATCGTACCCTCGAACATCTCGGCGGCAAAGTTCACCGTTTCCGACAACGTCGGGTGCGGGTGGATGGTGTGACCCAGATCGACCGCATCAGCGCCCATTTCGATGGCCAGCGCCACTTCCGAAATCAGATCGCCCGCATTGGTGCCGACGATGGCCCCGCCGATGACCCGGTCGTCCTCGGGGTCGAAGATCAGCTTGGTAAGCCCCTCGGACCGCCCATTGGCCAGCGCCCGGCCCGACGCCGCCCAGGGGAAGACCCCCTTTTCGACCTTCAGGCCCTGTGCCTTCGCCTGCGTCTCGGTCACGCCGCACCAGGCCACTTCCGGGTCGGTATAGGCCACCGACGGGATCACCCGCGCATCAAAGGCCCGCTTCTCGCCACACGCCACTTCCGCCGCGACCTTGCCCTCGTGCACCGCCTTGTGCGCCAGCATCGGCTGGCCAACCACGTCGCCGATGGCAAAGATATGCGACACATTGGTGCGCTGCTGCGCGTCGACCTCGATAAAGCCGCGATCGGTCACCTTCACCCCGGCCTTATCGGCGGCGATCTTGCCGCCGTTGGGGGTCCGGCCCACCGACACCAGCATCTTGTCGAAGGTATCGGTCGTGGTTCCGCCCTTCTCGTCCTCGAAGGTCACTTTCAGACCGTCCTTCTGCGCCTCCACCGCGGTGACCTTGGTCTTCAGCATGATGGCGGCAAGCCGACCCTCCATGCGCTTGTGCAGGGGCTTGATCATGTCCTTGTCGGCACCGGGCAGGATCTGGTCCATCATCTCGACGACGGTCACGTTCGCGCCCAGCGCATCGTAGACGGTCGCCATCTCGAAGCCGATGATGCCGCCGCCGAGGACCAGCATCTTCTTCGGGATCGGATCAAGCTCAAGCGCGCCGGTCGAATCCACCACCCGATCGTCGTCATGCGGCACGAAGGGCAGCTTCACCGATTCCGAGCCTGCCGCGATGATGCATTGATCGAAGGTGACGGTCTTGGTGCCCTCTTCGGTCTCGACCGCGATGGAATTCGCGCCGGTGAAGGTGCCGTAGCCGTTGACCACCGTCACCTTGCGCTGCTTGGCCATGCCCGCCAGACCGCCGGTAAGCTTGCCCACCACGCTGTTCTTCCAGGCGCGCAGATCGTCGGCCTTGACCTTGGGCTTGCCGAAGGTAATGCCGTGCTCGGCCATTTCCTCGGTCTCGGTGATCACCTTGGACGCGTGCAAGAGCGCCTTCGACGGGATGCAGCCGACATTCAGGCAGACCCCGCCGAGGGTGGCATATTTCTCGATCAGGATGACCTTCTTGCCCAGATCGGCGGCGCGGAACGCCGCCGTATAGCCGCCGGGACCAGAGCCCAGAACCACCACTTCGCCGTGATGGTCACCCGACCCCGCCGACGTGCCTGCCGCCGCCTTGGGTGCGGGGGCCGCGTCCGCCTTGGGGGCTTCGGGGGCTTTTTCCTTCGGAGCGTCCGAGGCCCCGTCGGCGGCTTCGATCACGATGATCACATCGCCTTCCGAGACCTTGTCGCCCTCGGAAACCTTGATCTCGGTCACCTTGCCTGCGGCGGACGATGGCACTTCCATCGTCGCCTTGTCGCTTTCCAGCTCGATCAGCGGATCTTCCTCGGCGACGGTATCGCCCACGCTGACCAGAATGCTGACAACGGGCACTTCCTTGAAGTCGCCGATGTCGGGGACTTTGATATCCATGTTCCTCGTCCCTTTCGGTTACAGCATGATCCGGCGCGGATCGGCCAGAAGATACTTGAGATGGGCGGCAAAGCGGGCGGCAAGCGCGCCGTCCACAGCCCGATGATCGTAGGAAAGGCTCATCGGAAGGATATTGCGCGGCTTGAACTTCTCGCCGTTCCAGACCGGCTTCATCGCCGACCGGGTCAGCCCGAGAATGGCCACTTCCGGGGCGTTGACGATGGGCGTGAACGAGGTGCCGCCGATGCCGCCCAGCGACGAGATGGTGAAGGTCGCGCCCTGCATCTGGTCGCCCTTGAGCTTGCCGTCGCGCGCGGCGGCGGACAGGTTCATCAGGTCCTTCGAAATCTCGACGATGCCCTTGCGATCGGCATCCTTGATCACCGGAACCATCAGGCCGTTCGGCGTGTCCGCCGCAAAGCCGATGTTGTAGAAGTCCTTCTTGATCAGCTTGTCGCCATCGGGGTGGATCGACGAGTTGAATTCCCAGTGCTTCTTGAGCGCGCCGACCGACGCCTTGACCAGGAACGACAGCAGCGTCACGCGGTAGCCTTCGGCCTTGGCCTCGGTGTCCAGTTCCTTGCGGTACTGGTCGAGGTCGGTGATGTCGGCGTCCTCGTTATGCGTGACATGCGGGATATTGAGCCAGGAGCGGTGCAGCGCGGGGCCGCTGAGCTTCTTGATACGGCTCATCTCGACGGTCTCGACGGGACCGAACTTCGAAAAGTCGACCGTCGGGATCGGCGGGATACCCATGCCGCCCGTGGCCTGACCACCCGCGGCGGGCGCGCTGCCGACGGCGGATTTCATCGCCTTCTCGACGTCCTCGCGCAGGATGCGACCCTTGCGGCCCGAACCGTTGATCTTGTTCAGGTCGATCTCGACCCGGCGCGCGAACGCCCGCACCGACGGCGAGGCATGGGCCTTGCCGAAGCCCGCATCGGTGACCGGTGTCGGCGACGGCGTGGATTGCGCGGCTTGCGCCGGTTCGGACTTCGGGGCCTCTTTCGGAGCTTCGGACTTTTCCTCCGACGCGCCGGAGCCAGACCCGGAATCCGATCCGCCCGAGGCTCCGGATTCCTCGATGATGAGGATCACGGAGCCTTCCGAGACGGTGTCGCCTTCGGAGACCTTGATCTCCTTGACGACGCCTGCCGACGAGGACGGCACCTCCATGGTCGCCTTGTCGCTCTCAAGCTCGACCAGCGGGTCTTCGACGGCAACGGTGTCGCCCACGCTGACCAGGATGCTGACCACCGGCACATCGGAGAAATCGCCGATATCGGGAACTTTCACTTCACTTGTCATATTTTCTGTCTCCTCAAATCCGCGTGTCAGCTCAGGCGCGGGTTCGGCTTGCCGCCGTCGATGTTGTACTTGTCCAGGGCCTTTTGCAGGTCCTTCTCGGTGATCGCGCCTTCACGGAAGAGATCGGACATGGCCGCTGCGGCGATGTGGTTCGCATCGACCTCGAAGAAGCGGCGCAGATTGGCGCGGCTGTCCGAGCGGCCGAAACCGTCGGTGCCGAGAACCGTGAAGCGGTTCGGGACAAAGGCCCGGATCTGCTCTGCGAAGTTCTTCATGTAGTCGGTCGCAGCGATGACCGGCCCTTTCGTGCCCTCAAGCAACTGGGTCACATAGGGCACTTTCTGCTCTGACAGCGGGTTCAGACGGTTGTGGCGCAGGCAGTCCTGACCGTCGCGGGCCAACTCGTTGAGGGACGTGGCCGACCAGATATCCGAGGTCACGCCAAAGTCCTTTTCAAGCATCTCGGCCGCCTCGATGACCTGCATCAGGATCGTGCCGCAGCCCATCAGGTTGACGTGCTTCTTGCCCGGCTTGCCGGTTTTCCGCATCCGGTAAAGACCCTTGAGGATGCCTTCCTCGGCACCGGTGGGCATTTCGGGATGGCGGTAGTTCTCGTTCATCAGGGTGATGTAGAAATAGACGTCCTCCTGATCGACGAACATCCGCTGCAGGCCGTTCTGCACGATCACCGCCACCTCATACGAGAAGGTCGGGTCGTAGCTGATGCAGTTCGGGATCGTGCTCGAGAGGATGTGGCTGTGCCCGTCCTCGTGCTGAAGCCCTTCGCCATTCAGCGTCGTGCGTCCCGCCGTGCCGCCCAGCATGAAGCCGCGCGCCCGGCTGTCGCCCGCCGCCCAGGCCAGATCGCCGATCCGCTGGAAGCCGAACATCGAGTAGTAGATGAAGAACGGGATCATCGGGACGCCGTGGGTGGAATAGGACGTCGCCGCCGCAATCCAGTCCGACATCGCGCCGGCTTCGTTGATGCCTTCCTGAAGCACCTGACCGTCGATGGATTCCTTGTAATACATCATTTGGTCGCGGTCTTCGGGCATGTAGTTCTGCCCCAGCGGGTTGTAGATCCCGACCGACCGGAACAGGCCTTCCATCCCGAAGGTGCGGCTTTCGTCCGGCACGATGGGCACGACGTATTTGCCGATCTCCTTGTCGCGCAGCAGCGTCGTCAGGATCCGCACGAAGGCCATCGTCGACGAGATTTCCCGGTCGCCGGTGGATTCCAGCTGCCCCTTGAACTTGTCGAGCGCGGGGATCTGCAGCTTGGGCACATCCGAATGGCGCTTGGGAAATTCGCCGCCCAGCTCGCGCCGACGCTCGGCCAGGTAGGCCTTCTGCGAGTTGTTCAGCGTGACCAGCGGCACCTTGTCGAGGTCCTTGTCCTCGACCGGGATCTGGAACCGGTCGCGCATCGCCTTGAGCTGGTCGACCTGCATCTTCTTGGACTGGTGCGCGATGTTCAGGCCTTCGCCCGCGGTGCCCATGCCGTAACCCTTGACCGTCTTCACCAGAAGGCAGGTGGGCTGGCCCTGGGTATTGGCCGCGCGGTGATAGGCGTTGTAGACCTTCTTGATGTCGTGGCCGCCGCGGCGCAGCGCCCAGATCTCGTCATCGGTCCAGTCTTCGACCAGCGCCGCCGTCTCGGGGTACTTGCCGAAGAAATTCTTGCGGATATAGGCGCCGTCCTTGGACTTGAAGGTCTGGTAGTCGCCATCGACGGTTTCATCCATCAACTGACGCAGCTTGCCGCTGGCGTCCTTTTCCAGCAACTCGTCCCAGCCCTTGCCCCACAAGAGCTTGATCACGTTCCAGCCCGCACCGCGAAAACCGCCCTCGAGCTCCTGCACGATCTTGCCGTTGCCACGAACCGGGCCGTCAAGACGCTGCAGGTTGCAGTTGACCACGAAGATCAGGTTGTCGAGCTTTTCGCGCGCCGCCAAGTCGATCGCGCCGCGGCTTTCCGGTTCGTCCATCTCGCCGTCGCCGAGGAACACCCAGACCTTGCGGTCGGCCATGTCGATAAGGCCGCGGTTGTGCATGTATTTCATGAACCGCGCCTGGTAGATCGCCATCAGCGGACCCAGACCCATGGAAACGGTGGGAAACTGCCAGTAATCCGGCATCAGCCACGGATGCGGATAGGAAGACAGGCCGCCGCCGTCGACTTCGGACCGGAAGGTCGCGAGCGTCTCGGCCGAGATGCGGCCCTCCATGAAGGAGCGCGCGTAGATCCCGGGAATGACGTGCCCCTGGAAGAACACCAGGTCGCCGCCATGCATCGTCGATTTCGCGCGCCAGAAGTGATTCAGGCCGACATCGTACAGCGCCGCCGAGGACGCAAACGATGCGATATGCCCGCCGATGCCGTCGGTCACCTTGTTGGCGCGCACAACGGTCGCCATCGCGTTCCAGCGGTTGATGGTGCGGATGCGCCATTCCATTTCGCTGTCGCCGGGCACGTCGATCTCGTCATCGGGCGAGATCGTGTTCTGGTAGGGCGTGGTCGCCGAGAACGGCAGTTGCGCGCCGGCGGCGCGGGCTTGCTGGACGGCCTTGTCGAGCAGGAAATGCGCCCGGTCGGGGCCGTCACGCATGATGACGTCCTCGATGGCCTCCTGCCATTCCTGCGATTCGACCGGGTCGATATCGTTGGGGTTATCTTTCATATGGCTTCTCCCTTGGCGATTGCGGCTTGGGTACCGCAGCTGTTCTTTCGGGGACCCACGGGTCCGACCGTAAATACGTCAACGTTAATGACGTAACGTCATATTGGCTCGGTAGCATGGCTGTTTGCGCGACGTTAGACCGGTGCTTGCATGAACGTTATGCACCTTGCGCATGGCTTCGGGGGCGTTTTGCATGGCTCGCATGTGCCCTGGCCGGTCACCGACAGAAGACAGTGACGGCGTGGTACCGCAGCGGTGTGGCATCGTCTTCATCCTCTCCCCCCTTTGCGCATCCGGATACGCGGCATCACGAAGGACCGGCCACCCTTGGGTTCAGGCCATCGAAGTCGGTCCCACGGTCGCCGGTCGGCGCGTGCCGAGCCAAGGCAACACGGAGACGTATGGGAGCGCAACCATTTTGCTCGTTTCACCAGAAAAGATATTTCCGATCAGCCCGAGGGTTCAAGCGTCGCGATGCCCGGCGGGTCGCCGGTTTCGAGGTCTTCGAAATCGAAGTTGTCGAGCCGTCTGGCGCGGCGTCCGGCCTTGTCGGCGCTGATCTTGATTTCCGAGATGTCCTTTGACGCCTGATGGAAGTGCCGGTCGAGGTTTTCGACCCGGTTGCCAAGGCGATCCACATCCGAATAGAGCAGCGCCAGTTCGCGACGGATGGCCCCGGCCTGTTCGCGCATACGGGCATCCTTGAGGATCGCGCGCATGGTGTTCAGGGTTGCCATGCAGGTGGTCGGCGACACGATCCAGACCCGAACGGCAAAGCCTTCGCGCACCACCTCGGGGAAATTGGCGTGCAGTTCCGCATAGACCGCCTCGGACGGCAAAAACAGGATCGCGCCATCCGCGGTCTCGCCTTCGATGATGTAGCGCTCGGCGATGTCGCGGATATGTTTGCGCAACCCGATGCGCAGGGCCTGGCCCGCGCGGGTCTGCTGTTCCGGCGTCTCGGCGCGGCGCAGGCCTTCATAGGCCTCGAGCGGGAATTTCGAGTCGATGGCGATCGAGCCCGGGGGGTTTGGCAGATGCACCATGCAATCGGCGCGCCTGCCATTGGAGAGCGTCGCCTGCAGCGTGTAGCTGTCCGATGGCAATGCCTTGGTGACGATGTCGTTGAGCTGTATCTCGCCAAAGGCCCCGCGGGTCTGCTTGTTCGACAGGATATCCTGCAGCGACAGCACGTCGCCGGAAAGCTTGGTGATGTTGTCCTGCGCCTTGTCGATGGCCGCGAGGCGTTCGTGCAGTTCCCCCAGCGACCGGGCGGTTCGGGTGGCGGACCCGGTCAGGTTCTCGCCCATCTTGGCCTGCACCTCGGCCAGACGTTTTTCCATCAGCGACAGCATCGCGGTCTGACTTTTGGCCTGCGCCTCGGAGACATGATGCAGCCCGCCCGCGAGCCGTTCCTGCCCGTCCGAGAGCGATTGCACACGCGCCGCGACCTGGCCCAGATCATGCGCCAGGGGCGCCACCGATCGTGCCGTGCGTCCCGCCGACCGGACCGCCGCGAGGAGAAGGGCGAGAATCGCCAGCACGACGAGCAGACCCCCGAGGGCGGCGATCACGCGCGGATCGTTCAATGCAAGGGTCGCATCGCCGATCCGGATCATGCCCGACCGAACAGCTTTTCGATGTCGGAAAGCTTGAGCTCGATATAGGTGGGACGGCCGTGGTTGCACTGGCCGGAATGCGGCGTTGCCTCCATCTCGCGCAAAAGCGCGTTCATCTCTTCGCCGCGCATGCGTCGACCCGAACGGATCGATCCATGACAGGCAACGCGGCTGAGGATGGCCTCGATCCTGTCCTGCACGAGGGACGAGCCGGCGCCTTCCGACAGCTCGTCGAGCACGTCGCGGATCAGCGCGTCGGTGTTCACCGCGCCCAGAATCGCCGGGGTTTCGCGCACGGCGATGGCGGAGCCGCCGAACGGTTCGATGGTCAGACCCATCCGCGCCAGGTCGGCGGCCGCCTCGAGCAGGAGCGCGCAATCGGAAGCGGACAGGTCGATCACGTCCGGGATCAGCAACGCCTGGGCGGGCACTCCCTTGGCGGCCATCTGCGTCTTCAGTTTCTCGTAGACCAGCCGTTCATGCGCAGCGTGCTGATCGACGATGACCATGCCGGTTTCGGTCTGGGCGATGATGTAGTTCTCGTGCACCTGCCCGCGCGCAGCCCCCAGCGGCAATGTTTCGACACGAGGCAGCCTCTCATCGGTCTCTTCCGAGCCCTCTTCGACACGTCCGGACCAGGCGGCGCCCATCTCGGCAAAGCCCGGGGCCTGGGCCACATGGGCGGCGCCCAGCGCCCGGGCGCCCGGGCGGTCCACCTGGTAAACGCGCGGCGTGACACCCGGCTGTTCGGCCCGCAACGCGCCAAGGGCCGCATCCGCGACGGTCGATGAGGCGCGGTGCCCGGCCTCGGCCAGCGCGTGCTTCAGCCCCGACACCACCAGCCCGCGCACCAGCCCCGGATCGCGGAACCGGACCTCGGATTTCGCCGGGTGGACGTTCACGTCGACCTTGTGCGGGTCGCAATCGATGAACAACGCCACCGCCGGATGCCGGTCCCGGCTGAGAAAGTCGGAATAGGCCCCGCGCAGCGCGCCGATCAGCAGCCGGTCCTTCACCGGGCGCCCATTGACAAAGAAATGCTGCGCCACCGCCGCCCCCCGCGAATAGGTCGGCAAAGCCGCGAGGCCGGTCATCGCGATGTCGTCGCGCATGGCCTCGATGCGAAGCGCGTTGTCGGTGAAGGCCGCGCCCATGATCTGGTTCAGGCGGCCCGAAAGCGCCTCGAACAGATCCCCGGTGACCGGATCGGCGCGAAAGGTGACCCGCCCCTCGCCGCCACCCGACACATCGCGCAGGGTGAACCCCACCGATGGCTCTGCCATTGCCAGGCGGCGCACCACTTCGCTGATCGCCTGCATTTCGGCGCGGTCGGTGCGCAGGAACTTGAGCCGCGCGGGCGTGGCGTAGAACAGATCGCGCAAAGTCACGATGGTGCCGCGGGTCAGCGCGGCGGGCCGCAGCGGGGCGGCCCGACCCCCGGCGATGCTCAGCTCGGCCCCCTCTGCGCCGTCTGCCCGGCTTTGCAACGTCAGACGACCGACCGCGCCCAGCGACGGCAGCGCCTCGCCGCGAAACCCGAAGGAGTGGATGTTGAGAAGATCGCTGCCATCGATCTTGGAGGTCGCATGGCGCGTCAGGGCAAGCGGCAGGTCGCCCGGCGTCATGCCGCAGCCGTCGTCGATCACCCGGATCAGCGTCTTGCCGCCATCCGCGATCTCAACCTCGATGCGCCGCGCCCCTGCGTCGATGGCGTTTTCCACCAGCTCCTTGACCGCCGAGGCCGGTCTTTCCACCACTTCCCCGGCAGCGATCCGGTTGATCGCGGCTTCGTCCAGTTGTCGGATTTCGGGGCGGATGTTGGGGCTGTGGGTATTCATGACGCCATATCTAGCATGACCGCGCCCGATTCTGGAACGAACTTTCTGCCCCGGTGTTCAGCTTTTTGGCCGCGCCTGCACGTTCGGCCTTGTTATGCTGACACATTCGATTACCTGAATTTGACGCAATCCGGAAAGGAACACCATGTTCACACGTACATCCGCATCCACCGGCCCGGGCAGCCCGCGTGTCGATGGGTTCTACGACGAGGTCACAGGGTCGATCATGTATGTGGCGCAGGACCCCGAAACGGGCAAGGCCGCGCTGATCGACGTGATCCTGGACTTCAATCCGGCCTCGGCCCGCACCTCGACCGAAAGCGCCGACGAGATCCTCGATTTTGTGGCACGCGAGGGGTTGGAGGTCGAATGGATCCTCGATACGCACCCGCATGCCGATCACGTCATGGCGCAGGCCTATCTGAAGGAAAAGCTCGGTGCGCCGACGGCCATCGGCGAAAAGGTCACCGATATCGCGGCGCTCTGGCGTGATATTTACCACATGCCCGATGCCTTCGACCCCGAGCGCGACTTCGACCGGCTGTTCAAGGACGGCGAGACCTTCAAGCTGGGCAACCTCGATGTGCAGGTCATGCTGTCGTCCGGCCACACGCTGGGATCGATCACCTATGTGATGGGCGATGCCGCCTTCGTGCATGACACCTTCATGCATGTGGATTCCGGCACCGCGCGGGCGGATTTCCCGGGCGGGTCGTCGGCCGAGCTTTACGCATCCCTGATGGAAATCCTCGATCTGCCCGACCAGACGCGGCTGTTCGTCGGCCATGATTACCCGCCGGTGGACGACCGGGAAGACCCCGCGTGGGAGGCCACCGTCGCCGACCATCGCGCCAACAACAAGCATCTGGGCGGCGGCATCAGCGAAGCCGAGTTCCGCAAGTTGCGCGATGAGCGCGACGCCACCCTGGACCTGCCCAGCCAGATGCTGCACGCGCTGCAGATCAACTTGCGCGGTGGTCGGCTTCCGGAACCGGAAGCGGATGGAAACGCTTATCTCAAGATACCCGCCAACAAGTTTTGAAGGACCGACATCATGGATAGCGAAAAAATCGGCAATACCACGTTCGAACGCTGGAGCCCGGAAGAGGTGAAGACCGCACGCGATGCGGGCGAGATCGTCATCATCGATGTGCGGACCCCGCAGGAATTCGCGTTCGATCACATCGAGGGCGCGATGAACTTCCCGATGGCGTTCTTCGATCCTCAGGCTTTGCCGGGCCAGTCCGAGAAGCGCATCGTGCTGCATTGCGGCTCGGGCGTCCGGTCCGAGAAGATGGCCAACATGGTCGCCGAGGCCGGGATCGACACCATTGCCCATCTCGAAGGCGGCTTCGGCGCATGGAAGACCGCCAAGCTGCCCTATATCGCCATCGAGATGTCGTCGGGCGCGCCGAAGCGCACGGAGGGCTGACGCGCGTCAGCCCACCGGGTTCGGCACATCGCGACCGGCAAAGAATGCATCGAGATTGTCGAGAACCATGTGCCCCATGGCCGCGCGTGTCTCGGCGGTCGCCGATCCCAGATGCGGCAGGAGCACCACGTTCTCGAGGCTGCGCAACGGCTCGGGCACGTGCGGCTCCTGCGCAAAGACATCAAGACCCGCACCCCTGATCTGCCCCGACCGGAGGGCAGCAATCAGGGCGGGCTCATCCACCACATCGCCGCGCGCGGTGTTGACGAGGAACCCGTCAGGACCGATCAGCGCGATCCGCTCGGCGCATATCGTGCCGGTATTGTCGCCGCCGCCAGGCAGGTGCAGGGACACGAAGTCCCCGGCCTCGCAGACCGCGTCGATCGAAGGCAGGCGCTGGGCGTCGAGCCCGGCAAGCCGCCCGGGCGACACATCGGAGCGGTTGAAGTAGACCACCTTCATGCCGAAGCCTGCCTGCGCCCGGCGCGCCGTCGCGATGCCGATCCGGCCCATTCCGATGATACCGAGGGTCTTGCCCGCGAGCTTGGTGCCGACAAGCTGCGTGGGTTTCCAGCCATGCCACTCGCCGGCCCGCACCAGACGCTCGCCCTCGCCCGCGCGGCGCGCCACCATCAGCATCAGCGTCAGCGCGATATCGGCGGTGCAATCGGTCAGGACGCCGGGCGTATTGGTCACCGCGATGCCCTGCCCCCGCGCGGCGGCCACGTCGATATGGTTATGCCCGACGCCGAAATTCCCGATGATCCTCGTGCGCGCCCCGGCCCCGAAAAGCATGGCGGGCAGTGCATCGGTTACGGTCGGGCAGATTGCGTCATAGGTCCGCAGCGCCGCTGCCAGCGCGTCCCCGGTCAGCGGCGTGTCATCGAGGTTCAGCGTCGCATCATAGTCCCGCGCCGCCCGCGCCTCGCAGTCATCCGGCCATTTCCGGGTGATCAGAATCTTCGGTTTCGTCATGGTGTCCTCCGCATCTTACCTCAGACCTAGAGTGCGAATACGGCCTCGTACCACCCCTTTCGGCCCGCCCTGACGCGAAAAGCCACGCCACCGTCGCTTACAGACGTATCGACCACCAAAAAATCGCATTGTTCATTCAGGACGGACGCGGCAAAGCAGCCGAAAAAGACCACACCGACGGGAGAGCGCGGATCATGGCACCGAAAACCGACATCGAGATTGCCCGCGCGGCGCAGAAAAAACCGATCCAGGAGATCGGCAACAAGCTGGGCATACCGACCGAGGCGCTGCTGCCCTACGGCCATGACAAGGCCAAGGTCGGTCAGGACTTTATCAACGGGCTGTCGGGGCGCGAAGACGGCAAGCTGATCCTCGTGACCGCCATCAACCCGACGCCCGCGGGCGAAGGCAAGACGACGACAACCGTGGGCCTGGGCGACGGGCTGAACGCGATCGGCAAGTCCGCGGCGGTCTGTATCCGCGAGGCCTCTCTCGGGCCGAATTTCGGCATGAAGGGCGGGGCCGCCGGCGGCGGTTACGCACAGGTCGTGCCGATGGAAGACATGAACCTGCACTTCACCGGTGATTTCCATGCCATCACGTCGGCGCATAACCTGCTGTCGGCGATGATCGACAATCACGTCTACTGGGGCAATGCGCTCGAGATCGACATCCGCCGGGTGGTCTGGCGGCGCGTGCTGGACATGAACGACCGCGCGCTGCGCCAGATCACCGCGTCGCTGGGCGGTGTGGCCAACGGCTTCCCGCGCGAGACCGGGTTCGACATCACCGTCGCCTCCGAGGTCATGGCCATCCTGTGCCTGGCCAACGATCTCAGGGATCTCGAGACGCGCCTGGGCGACATGATCGTGGCCTATCGCCGCGACAGGACGCCGGTCTATTGCCGCGATATCGGCGCGGACGGTGCGATGACCGTGTTGCTCAAGGACGCGATGCAACCGAACCTCGTGCAGACGCTGGAAAACAACCCCGCCTTCGTGCATGGCGGCCCCTTCGCCAATATCGCCCATGGCTGCAACTCGGTGATCGCCACGAAAACCGCGCTGAAACTGGCCGATTACGTGGTGACAGAGGCGGGCTTCGGCGCCGATCTCGGGGCCGAGAAGTTTTTCGACATCAAGTGCCGCAAGGCAGGCCTGAAACCCTCGGCGGTGGTGCTGGTGGCCACGGTGCGGGCGATGAAGATGAACGGCGGCGTCGCCAAATCCGATCTCGGCGCGGAAAACGTGGATGCGGTACGGTCTGGCTGCGCCAACCTCGGCCGTCACATCGAGAACGTCAAAAGCTTCGGCGTGCCGGTGGTGGTCGCGATCAACCATTTCGCGGGCGACAGCGACGCCGAAGTGCAGGCGGTCAAGGATTTCGTGTCCGGGCAGGGCTCCGAGGCGATCCTATCCAGGCATTGGGCCGACGGGTCCGCCGGGGTGACCGACCTTGCCACCCGCGTGGCCGAGCTGGCCGACAGCGGCGTCGCGAATTTCGCGCCGCTTTATCCCGATGCGATGGCGCTGGCCGACAAGATCGAAACCGTCGCCACGAAGATATATCGCGCCGATGGGGTCGAGATGGATCAGAAAATCCGCGCGCAGCTTTCGGATTGGGAAGACCAGGGGTACGGCGCGCTGCCGGTCTGCATGGCCAAGACGCAGTACTCCTTTTCGACCGATCCTTCCCTGCGCGGTGCACCCACAGGTTTCACCATCCCGGTGCGCGAAGTGCGCCTGTCGGCGGGCGCGGGCTTCGTCGTGGCGATCTGCGGCGAGATCATGACCATGCCCGGCCTGCCCTCGGCCCCCGCGGCGCAGTCCATCCGGCTCAACGCCGACGGCGAGATCGAGGGACTGTTCTAGGGTCTTGCGCTTGGGCGCGCGCAGCGGCAAATGCTTGGGCACCAAAGACAGGATGGCTCCGATGCGCGCACCTAAAGACATCGCGACGATGGCGGACCTTCGGGTCGAAATCGACACTCTCGACCGCGAGTTGATGACCCTGCTTGGTCACCGGGCGCGGCTGATCGACCGGGCGGCGGAACTGAAGCCCGGCGAAGGCCTGCCCGCCCGCACCGGGGATCGCGTCGCACAGGTGATCGCCAACGCGCGGCGGAACGCCCAGGCCCATGGCGTCGATCCGGACCTCGCCGCCACGCTGTGGTCCGCGCTGATCGAAGCGGCCATCGCGCGCGAAGAGGCGGTGATGGGCCCCGACAAGGATATGAGCACATGAGCGCCACCCTCATCGACGGCAAGGCTTTCGCGGCGACCATTCGCGCAAGGGTCGCAGACCACGTGAAACGGCTGAAGGCCGATCACGGGATCACCCCGGGCCTTGCCGTTGTGCTGGTGGGCGAGGATCCGGCCAGCGAGGTCTACGTCGCCAGCAAGCACAAGCACACCGTCGAGGCGGGCATGGCGAGTTTCGAGCACCGGCTGCCTGCGGATATCCCCGAGGCCGATCTTTTTGCCCTGATCGACCGGCTCAATGCCGACCCGGATGTGCACGGCATCCTGTGCCAGTTCCCGGTGCCCGGCCATCTGGACGAACGCGCCATCGTGGCCCGGATCGACCCGGCCAAGGATGTGGACGGGCTGAGCGTGGTCAATGCCGGGCTTCTGGCCAGCGGAGAGCGCGGTCTAGTCTCCTGCACGCCGCTTGGCTGCCTGATGCTGCTCCGCGATCAGTTGCCGGAAATGTCCGGCCTCGATGCAGTGGTCATTGGCCGCTCGAACCTGTTCGGAAAACCGATGGCGCAGCTTCTCCTGCGGGAAAACTGCACGGTCACCATTGCCCATTCGCGCACCCGGGATCTGGCGGGAACCGTGCGCCGCGCGGATATCGTCGTGGCCGCCGTGGGCCGCGCCGAGATGGTCAAGGCGGATTGGGTCAAGCCCGGTGCCACCGTGATCGATGTCGGGATCACCCGCATTCCGCATCCCGACAAACCCGGCAAGACCAAGCTCTTGGGAGATGTGGCCTTCGATGAGGTGCACGCGGTGGCCGGTGCCATCACCCCGGTGCCGGGCGGCGTCGGCCCGATGACCATCGCCTGCCTGCTGGCCAACACCGTGACCGCCTGTTGCCGTGCCAATGGCCTCGCCGAACCGGACGGGCTGACCGCCTGACCCTCGCCCGACAGGCATCGCCCGACAGGCGCACTGCCCCCTGTCACGATCGGACCAAAAATACTCCGGGGAGCGCGAGGGGCTGGCCCCTCGCTGGCCCGGGGTGGCGGATGACGCCGCCTGAACCCCGAGGGCACTGCGGATGCACCGCGCCCAAGTGCTTCAGAAACGGGAACAAATTCCAGTCGGCGATGTCCCCTTTCGCCGCCTGCCCGAGTTGCGAACCGACCTGTAGGACACCGCGTAACCGTGCGCACTCTGCCTTAGATCATTGAAGAAAATCGTCGGTTCAAGCCCATTAGTTTGCGCACAATCCGCCCAAAGCCTTGCGCGTTTTGCCCACAATATTGCGCTTCACTCAGGCCGTTCAACGTCAGCGACCGACTGACATTTTGATACGACGAATCCGGACGGCAGTCCAGCATCCAGAAACGCCGAAAGCCGCCAAGGCATTCCTTGACGGCATACACATAGTGCGCGAGGAGGCGTGTCGGTTAGGAGGGGTGAAACGCGATCATTCGGGTAATGTCACGGGTTCGGATCAGATGTCCACGAGATGATGTCCCTGCCCGCTGCGACCCAACCGAGGAGATCCCGCGATCTGCGAGGGATGTGAGCAGCTTTCGCGAGGTAGTCTTGCCTTCCTTCGCAAGGTCCGAGACCACATGGAATTCACGACGGAACCGCGAAAGCGCTTCCTCAGTAATCTGCCAGACGTGGAACGAGCCTCGCTTCCCTTTGGTCGCCTGAAGCAAGCCCTGCTCGCACCATCCGGTGACACATTCCGGTTTCCACCCCGAGAACTCGGCAACGTCTCCAGCGGTCCACGATCGGGCGCCGCCATGATCTTGAAGAAGGCGGTCCATCTCCGCCGCGTCGAAGAGCACATCTCCGAGGCTATCGCCCTCAGCGAACTTGACCGCTCGAAGCTTTTTGTCCGCTATGAGGCGATACATCTTCAGAATCGCGGTCCGATCCGTCGTCCTGCGCAGGTTGATCTTGCGAAAGGCCAGCATCCCATCGGCTTCGGCACTTTTAACCCGAGCCACTTGCCGGATTCCATCTACCGCAGTGCAGATGTTCTTGAGGTCGAAATTCCCATCTACGCAGGGGTGAGACGACACCCTGCACTCAGCACCGAAGAACCTTGCCTCTTCCATGAGCTCGAACTGTTTCTTTGAAACACCAAGGGTGTCCCGGACCTTTTGCTTGGTCGCGGATCGTGCCCGTAGCTTGCGGACCGCTTCAACGTCTTGGGTTCTGACGATCGTATGGAGGTGGCCCGTCCCCGATCGGCCCTGTGAGCCCATTATCGCACCAGTTCGGACTGCCTCGACGATCCTCTCACTGCGTATGCCCAGAATTTCTCCAGCGTGGGCCGCGCTTACCCATTCTGCGCCATCCTGGCGTCGGCGAGTTTTGTATGCGTCACCACACACGGTGCCGGCGACAGTGAGGCACCTGGACAGCAGCGCCTCAGCCAGTGCGCCTTTTTGACTGAGCAGACCGCGATACCAAACGCCCAGGCGTGAAGCTGCGGTCAGTCCTTCTGCATCTGGAGCATACCAACGTTGCACGACATGATTGTCGAACGCAGTCGGCCAATCAAGTAGGAGCGGTTCGATGCGCGCAAGTCGAGCGCGGGCCTCTTCGACGGTCTTAGGATAAGTCGCCTTGCCTTCTTTTCCGGTCCGCGCTCGAACCATGTTCGCACAGAGAAACCACACGGTGCGAGCCGTGTGCAGGCCTTCCTCGGAACCGAGGTCGATGCCGCCCATGTGTGCCGAGTGTCCCGCGATTAACTTTGCGAACTCAGCCTCGAAAACGCTGGCAGGCACGGCATTCGCATCGCCGTAGGAACTGCCGCAAAGGCAGCCCGCATACCCGTCACCGAGCAGGGTGAGATCGTCACCGCAACCGGGACACTGATCGATTAGCTGACATTCATGCTCGGCACATGCCGTGACCAAGGCGTGTCGCCATTCTTTCCGTCGGGGCTGGCGCGCGGCAATGCATGCAGGGCAAACCGGGTCGCGGTGCATCCGATGGAACGACCAGTCGAGGGCGGCGTCCGTTGGCTGCTTGCCAGGTAGGATCTGCTCTATCGTGGCCAAGTCGAGATCGAGCTCCAAAGCCAGCCGCTCTGGCTCCTCGACTGTAGCGCGCCCGTAGGTCTGCCCGAGCGTCGTCAGGAAGCCCCTGGCCTCGGGAAAACCTTCCGCATCAGAGCGCCGCTTGATGTAACCGAGGAGGCTTTCATTCGTGCCGGGGATCATGCTGCCAATGCCTTATCGTTCGGAGTCCGGAAAGCCTCGAGTTCAAGCGAAGAATTCGGATCGGGGAGCTGTAATCCTGCGTCCCTCATGACCTTCGCGTAGGACCGCAGAAGAACGTCATCCTGTGGTGGTTCGGGGTCGAAGATCGGAGCAATGTGAGAAAGCCCTTGAAGCCTTATTTGAGCGGCCTTCCCCATATCCGACAAGGCCAGGGCTTTGGTATGCGCAGACTTTCGGACAGCGACCTCGAGAAGCTCGATCACCATGCCGATGCGACCGCCAGAAGCAGCGAAGAGGCGCCGGGTCATGTCTATCCAATCGAATTCAAGCGAGAAACCGCGCTCCTCCAAGTATTCGAGGATACTGTAGATTACTGTTGTGAATTCGTTCCGGTCGTCCGGGTTCGTCCAGCGATAAGGTTGGAGCTCGATCGTGGCCATGGATCGCGCCGCGAATTGCTCGTTCTCGTCAATCAAGCGTTGGAACTTCGGCAACCCCATAAGGATGAGTATGACACCCGATCGATCGACGAAGGTCTTGAAATGGTCCGCAGCTGCACGGCGAGTGAGGTTCGCGCCGGGTTCGGCGCAATGGCTGCACTCATCGAGGGCCACAATCCGAACATCGCGTTGTTCCAGCAGATCAAACATCCGATCTTTCAGCAGTGCGAGCTTGGGATTTGCCCCAACCCGCCCCATCGTTCGTATGATTGATGCGTAAATCTCTGAATCGTTCGGCTTGGGAGAGATTTCCCCGGATAGAAAGTCCGGCGATGGGATCATGTATCCTGGACCGGACCGAATCTTGGCTACCTTGCTTTCGACCGCTAACATGAGGTCGGATTTACCGACGCGGGACGGGCCAAGAAAGGGAATGCATACCCCATCCGAGCCAGCCAACTCGATTGCCTCAAGCATCTGGTTCAGCGCAATGTCGTAACGGGAATGCGAAATCCGCAAGCCCTTCAGGGAAAGTTCGTTCACGTTGATTTTCCTCGTGCGGAGATCCGGTTACGCCGTTTCGGGGCGAGGACCGGCATCGTGGGGTAGGAGGGATTGCCAGTAGGCGTTGGACCATTGGATGCATTGCTGCGGTTCATGATTTCGTCATCGCGCCGTTTGCGCCGGGCAGCATGTTGTTCCTTGCGCCCCTTGGTCGTTGCCTTGGAGGGCTTGTGGTGCTTGCCTGCCACTAAGGCCGCGAGAACCTCAGTAGCAGAGAGGTAGTCGTCGGGATCACGCCGATTGAGGGCAATGATGCGATCCCGTTCCGCGACAGAAATCGCCGGCATGTCGGGATCTTTGCAGGACGCGTAGAATGCTTTACCAGATTTCGGGTGAGAAACGATTATCTCCCGGATGTCGGCCGGGTTAATGCGGACCTCAACCACCAGTTTGCTTTTCGCGTCTTTTTCCAGCATCCGAAGCTCTTTAGAAGAATACTGAACGTATCCCACCTCGATTCCATATTTGTGGACGGTTCTTTTCTCCGCATGATGAAAGAACATCTGGGTGAGCTGTTGTTTGCGGGGCGGCTCCGGCACGTAGTATTCCGTGGTTAGGCGACGCCAGCTCTCAATAGGGCTCTCGCGGCGCTTCAGCGGCGACTGCACACGCCGACGCGGAATGACGCCATACACGTCGTAGCGCCACACCTGCACCTTTTGAACGAACTCATCAAAAGTCCAGCATGCCTCTGCTTTTGCCCGCTCATAACGTTCTTTGGGGGACAACTCGCGGGTCTGCGTCGCGCCGTCGAGCCTCGTTACGAAGTTTTTGAAGGTCGACATGGCGCGCTCGACAAACGGTTTCTTCTCTGGATGCCCGGGGATGTTCTTTTGCAGCTCGATGGCGGTCATTGATAGCAGGCGGTTAAGTATGCTGCCGGAGTTCTCAGAGCCTTGATCTGCAACTACTGTCAGTGGATGGCCGGCCACACTCACCCGGTTTACAATGCCGAAGCGATCGAAGAATTCTTCGTCGTTGCCTGTCATGGCCTCGTAGAGCGCGGTTGCGGTGGTCAGCCCGGTGGGGTTCTCCAAAGAAACCACAAGCCCTACGATGAAGCCGGTTGCAGCATCTATCACGATCGTGACCCAAGGCCTGATCAGTTTGCCATCATAGATAACGTAGATGTCCGCCTGCGTGGAATCGGTTTCAAGCCGATCGTAAGCATGTTCGATCATCTGAAAGCTGCCAGCTTGGAGCAGCGCTTTTCGCGCGGCCTTCTTTCCCAGCCGCCGCTTGATGACGTCAGAATGAGGGATGTAGCTATCGATTATCGACTTCACAGCTTTTTCGCCGTGATTTCCCGGTTTTCCTTTCGATCGCTGTTCGGAAAAGCGCTTCAGATATTGGCGCCTCGACTCGCGAACCAGCTCTGTCATGTTCATGCGGTCTGAGGTGAGGTAAGAGTTTTCAAGAAGATCGAGGACAACCTCGCGGAAAATTTCATCGTAGCGAACAGTGTAATTTCCAGACTGGTCTCGCTTATCAACCAAGCCAAGCTGACCCATTGCGCAGTAGTCTTTCCGATAATTTTGGATTGTGCGGACAGCGGGGAGCTTGGACGCGCGTGAAGCAAAACGCGGATCATTTTGCAATTTGATACGGATCGCGTCCATTACCTCGTCCCACTTGAGCCCCAACTCCTGGTAGCGGTCAGCGAGCTCAAGAATGCGCTTCCGGAAAGCTGCTTCCGACAACTCGTCGTCGCTCATGATACGGTCGCAGAATACCGGTGCTTGGCCCTCGGAGACATTTCCAAGCGCAATTTGCCGATGAAATTCCTCGAGGGTGATCTCTGTCTTCATCCCATTGAGATCGAGAACTACGGATGGCTTTCCTTGAACTCGTCCGATCACACGGTAAAGGGTCTCTCCGTTTCGAAGATGGCGACCATCATATGCCTGTAGCTGGTTCATAGCGGCAGAACCTCGAGGTGCGATACACTACCGTGGACGCGCACAAGCTTCGTCCGGTCGCTGAAAGGGGCAACTGAGAGGTCGGTAGCGAGGAGCCCGTCGAAAAGGGCTGCATAGACCTCCGCCCGCGTAAGGCCGAACGACCATTGAGCCTGGCCAAATGATACGCTGGGCGAGAACTGCGTCTCGATCAATTCACGTTTCGTAGGCTCCAGACAGCGGTCCGGGATGGCTCGCAGAATACGGAGATTCCGATGGTGCGCACGAGTGAACATTGTTTCCGTGACCAGAGTAAGCCGATGACCGAGTTGCTCCATGGCCGCGGCCACGCGGCTGAACTCTGGGTTGCCGCGGAGCCAGCGGCTATGCTTTCCCTCGACAAAGACGGTCTGCCCATTCACAAGCTCGAACAGAAAATCGGGCGTGTAGACCCAGGGCTTGTATCGCGTCCCGTGCACCGCCTCGGTCAGAGCGGTCTTCGTCGGGTAGGCTTCGCCAGTGTGCAAGTCAAAGGTCATAGGCTGGGGAAAGATCCGGCGAACCCTCGGGTCGACCTCCGCTGCCACGACTATGATGGACTCACCGAGGCTCTCTGTGACGACGATGCCGGTCGCCTTGCAAGAGGCCTGACGGTTCTCCTTCTTCTGCAAGCCTCGCTTGTAGATCGTGCGAGCGGGGTCATTATCAATGATGTCTTCAAACTGCATCGTTTGGACCTTTTCTGGGGCCATTATTTCCTGCGAGAATAGTGGGGCGACCTCGTGGCATCGAAAAATCCGCCAGCCGGATGCCGTCTCAAAAAATCGCAAGTCGTTGTTCTGAATTGAATCTTTTCTCTGCACGGCGACGAAAATTCAGCGATCTCAGGAAGCTTCCGTTCGGAGGCCGCCCAAATTTGAACACAAAAATTAGCCCTATAGGTCTATTCGGGAAAAAGCGCGCCGATGGAAGAAACAGATATGATTCGGTTGTAGAGGTAAAATCATCGACTGATTCTTCCGGAGATTTTGCACACCGAGGCAGCCTAACAAGAGAATGCTTTCGAAGGGGGCGCCTCAGGATGATGCAGTGCTGGCGAAATCTATTGCGCGGGTCAGTGCGACGCCTCTGTGAGGATTATAGCAAGTGTGCTATGGTGCGCTTCGATTGTGGAGGTGCTGATCTTGGCCAACAATTACACGTCGCTTCAAACCGAACTCCGCCGCGTGCACCCGGATCTCGCGGAGCGCCAGAGCAAGAACGCCCGCAAACGCGGGATCGCAGTCAGGCTACGCGCTCTTCGAGATGCAAGGGGACTGACACAGGATGAAGTAGCTGCGGCGGCAGGAATGACGCAATCAATGATTGCGAGATTGGAAGCCATGTCTGGGCCGGTGCCAAGCCTCCAGTCAATCGAGCGCTACGTTGATGCATGCGGGGGTCATTTCGCACTGCTTATCTCCGATAGGGAGATCGATAGCGAAGACGCTTTCAGAGACGCTTTTGCAAGGGCGAGGGGACGCATTCCAGGGGATATCGATCTCGGTATCGAAGACCCTTATTCCCCTCAAGATTCCTGAACGAAGGCAAAAGAGATCGAGGTCAGCGTCCAATTAGCACGGTCAAACTCCAGCAGGAGCGGCCTCAGAAGATTCTCAGCTGAGGTGCGTTTGCAGCTTCGCACTATAGCTGTCGCGGCGAGAAAGAGATCGACGGCATACTTCGAACACCGCCTTGACCGCGCTCGAAGATCGCGCTGGCTCTACGGGGCCTATCGCGGAGATATCGCAATATCCCTCGTCAGGTCTTCAGGTCAGCGTCGGGATCGACAATGCCACGGGAATCTCCGAAAGCCGTCGGGGAGTCCCCATCCTCATCATCATACTAATCTGCGAAAATGACCTCGATGTGTCAGCTGGCACTGAAGACCCAACGCCGCAAACAGCCCGAAGATTGTTGATGCAGTAGAGTTTGTCGCCCAGTCTCGATCATCGAATTATGGTGCGCCCCTGGGTATTGTCTCGGCAATACCAGTATTCCCATAGCCGCAATTCGTTCGAACGCACCGAACCGACTGCTATTGGAAGTGCCACTTCCGGTGTAAAACATCAAAGTTGACGACGTCTGGTCGCGCCGACATGAATTGAGATAGAAGGTAGGCCAGTTAACAATCGGTCCGCGTCAGTTCAACCAACTCCCCGCGAACGCCCATTTCCCTTGACCACGCGGGCGATCGTTTGCACATCAGTGGGATGGCAAAAGCAGAAAATAGCTCCGACACTGAACATGGCTCAAGCCCGGCATCGCGCGGCGCGGCAGGCGCCTATATTGAGGGCGAGCTCGGGGCATTATATCTGCTCGCACTTCTGACCGGCAACCGGGCGCCGGGGCTGCCGTCCGCGCGCGTCACGAGCGTGCGCTTCCAAGGCGTTGAGCAAGGGTTCAAGCTCGACGACCTCATCATCATGGGCGTCGGCGCCAGCGGTGATACGCTACTCGAAATCCAATCGAAGCGCGATATCCAGTTCTCGCCGAAGGACCCGGTCTACAAGGATGTCGCACTACAGATTGCCAGCAGCACAATCGGGGACGTCCCGGCGGAGCGCCATCTGTTCGGGATTGCCACGCAGCGGACCAGCCGCAAGATATCGGGTGCATATCAAGACGTGCTGGGCTGGGCGCGCAGCGCGGCAACAGCAGACGAGTTTTTCACCCGTCTGAAGGCCACGGGCGTGGCGAACGATGACATGCGCAAGTTCGTCGAGACGACGCGCGAGCATCTTGCCGCAGGCGGCGTCGCCGACGAAAATGAGACAATCTGGCGACTGCTGCGCCGGATACTGATCCTCGAATTCGATTTCGAGGCGAGCGCGCCGATCGCTCGCACCTACGGCTTGGCGCTCGCGCGGATGGCGCTGGCGGACGAGCAAGTCGCGCGCGCCGAGGCATTGTGGAGCCGCCTCGTCGATCTTTCGATCCAGACCGGCACGCGGGGCGGCGAGATCAATACCGCTGCACTCAAAACCAACCTCGCCGAGGCCGATTTCAAGCTGGCTGGCGACCGCGAATACGGCCCGGCCCGTGAGCGGCTCGCCGAGCTCTCGCAAAACACGCTCTCGCATATCGGGACGAGCGTCGCGGGCGTGATGCTGCCGCGGCTGGCAGCGGTCGCGGCGCTCGACGATGCTGCCGAGACGCAGCGCTTCATCGTCGTGCACGGCGATACCGGCGTCGGCAAATCCTGGGTGCTGCGCCACTATGCCGAGCGGGTCGCCGCGCGCGCTCCGATCATCTTCCTCGACCGTGAGGCGACGCCGCCAGGCGGCTGGCTGTCTTTGGCAAGCGCACTCGGCATTCCCGGAACCGCCAACGCTTTCTTGACCGATCTGGCAGCGAGCGGCGGCGCTTACCTCTTCATTGACGGCATCGACATGGTCGACGATGCGGGGCGCCAACGCACGATCAGCGAGCTGCTGCGGGCCGCCGACGCCATACCCGGCTTCACTGTGATCGCGACGGCGCGGCAGACCGGCGCCAGCGACGCCATCCCATGGCTCGACGACCGGATCTCGACTGCACTGGGGGGTATGCACGCGGTCACGGTTGGAGCTCTGTCGGACCAAGAAGTCGCGATCCTGACCGATCAGGCGCCCGAACTGCGGATGCTGCTCGATGCCGGCCATCCCGCAGCGCAACTCGCGCGCAACCTCTACCGTTTGTCGCGACTGCTCCGCGAACCGAGCGCCGCGTCGGTCCGAACTGAGGTCGGGCTCGCGCAGCTTTGGTGGATCGGCGCCGATGGCGCGCCGACAGCCGAAGTGCGGGCAGCGCAGCGAATCCTCAGAGCCCTGGCGACCGCCGCTCTCGAAGGCGACGCCGGAATCGATCTCGACGAGGATTCGTCCGCGCGAAACCATCTGCTCAGTGCTCAGTCGCTCCGCGAGGTCCGGCCCGACCGGCTCGATTTCAATCACGACGTGCTGCGCGACTGGGCGATCGGGAATTACCTCGCCGAAGACCCGTCCCGTCTGGGAGAGTTCGACTTGGGCGGACTCGTGTCGCCGCGCGTCGCCCGCGGTATTGAGATCGCCGCGCGGCTCGCGCTCGAGACGGGCAAGGATGCGAGCGCTTGGCTCGACCTGCTCGCGCATCTGTCGCCTACGAGCGCGCACGGTTCGTGGCGCCGACAGGCGATCCTCGTGCTGGTCAGGTCAGAAGTCGCGATCGATCTGCTCGAAAAGTCGAGCGCCTCGCTCCTCGCCGAGGGCGGCGCACTCTTGACCGAACTGTCGACGACGCTCGTCGCGGTCGAGACGCAGGCGGCTGCTGACATCATCACCTTGCCTGATGGATCGAAGGTCGACCTGCCGCGCTCGTATCGGACCGACGTGACGGGATCGTCGATCCTGGTGCTGCGCTGGATACTTGATCACGCCGCCGAGGTGCCAATGTCGGCGATCGACGCCGTGGTCGAGCTGGTCGAGACACAGACCTTCTTCCTCAGAATGCTCCCCCCGCTTGCCGAGCGAACGGCCCGGCTCCTGTTCGACTGGCTGTGCCAGCTCGATCTGCGCGACATGCCCGTCACGATCCCGGGGATGGAGGGACGCGCGCGCTGGGGGGGCGACGCGCGGCGGCGGACGGTAGCCAAGCTCCGGCTGATGGCGATGCTGCTCGGGTCGTTCGCGCCCGATGCGCTCAAGGCCTATGTCACTGCGATTACGAACGACGGCGACGAGCACAAGATGAATGACCTGCGCCAATACTCGAGCGCGATCGCTCCCGTCGCGCCAGCCGAACTGGCGGCGATGGTCCAAGCGAGCCTGATCAAGAAGAAACACGGGCGGCGTCGGCGGGACCGCGTGATGGAGGACGCCTTCAGTTTTGGCGATAAAGACTATCTGCCACCATCGCCCGCGCAGCCGCCGTTTCTCGACCTGCTGAACGCGGCGCCGGCCGAAGGACTGGCGCTGATCAGGGGGCTGGTCGAGGAGGCGATCGCTTTTCACACCGACGGGCGCGAGCCAGGCGAAGACGGCATCACGGTCGACTTTGGCGAGGGGCCGCGCTTCTTCCCCTGGGGCTGGACCTATGGCTGGTCGCGGGGCAACGGTGACGAATATGCCGCCGCTTCCGGGCTGCTCGCGCTCGAGGCGTGGAGCCAGAAGCGGCTCGATGATGGTGATCCGGTCGAGGCCGTGCTCGCCGACATATTGGGCCCAGAGGGCAGCGCGGCTGCCTATCTCCTCATCGCGATCGACGTGTTGTTGTCGCACGGCAGTGTCGCGCGTGTAGCGCTCGCGCCGTTTCTCGCGAGCCCGCAGCTCCTTGCCGAAGATCGCACCCGGCAGATTCATGACCAGATGGGGTCGGGGCGGGATACGCTGGGACTGAAGGACGAGCCGAAGGGTCCGGTGCGTATGGCCGATCTGAAGGCAAGACCCTCGCGCGGCTATTCGCTGATCGACACCTTGCAGAATTTTCTGGCCGACGAGCCAGTCGGCAATGCGTTGCGGGCAGCGCTCGCGGCGGCGGTCGAGACGCTCGAACCTTATGCCGCGCACGCGACGTTGAGCGAACCTGAGTTCGCCGGCCGCTATGCGCTTAACGTCCTCACCCTGGCGAACTGGTTCGAACGGGAGGACGGCAATCTCGAATATCGGTCGCCGCCGGACGAGGCCGCGCATTTCGTGGCGCTCGAAGGCAAGCGGGATGTGTCGGTTCAGGCGAGCGGAATGGAAGCGCGCATTTTGATGGCGGTCGACGGTGGGACGTATGCGACGGCCGAAACCGCACGCGACGCAGTCGCCTATGCCGAGGGCGGCGTGCCCGATGGCAGCGATACTGACGCGCTCAAGTCGCGCGCAACGCGGCTGATCACGACGGCGCTGCTCGTCGCGCGTGACGGCGACGATGCGCTGCTGGCAGCACATGAAGCCTGGGTGCGGGAAGTTATCGGGATCACGCTTGAGGAGAAATCCGATCAAGGCAGCGGGTCGCGCAATACTCTGCGCTACAACCGCCCGGCGATCGCGATACTCGCACTGATCCATCTCTGGGTCCGGCTGAGGAAAACCGCGGATCGTGATGCGCTGGTCGCGCTCGCGACACGCCAGGATCGGGCGGCAGCCACCGCGGTAGCGGCGGCTGTCCCACGCATCCTGGAGATCGAGCCGCGTCTCTTCAAAGCGATGATGCGGGCGGCCTTTTCCAGCATGACATATCGTCGGAAGAGCTACGAACCGGAAGACGAGGCGCCGCAGGCTGCGTTCGAAGCGGAGCGTGCCACCCGGTCCGTCGCCGCGGTTACGAGCGAGCTTGCTTGGCTTGATGGCGGCGTGGAACCGGATTGGCCCACATGGCCCAAGGAGCGACCGAGCCTGCGCAGGGCCAGACGAATTCGGTTGCCGGGACCAGTCACGCCCGAAGAGTTCGAGGCCGATGGTGGGCTGGAGACGGCGATCGACCCTTCGGCGGAATTCCTTTACACCGATTACCAGGCGGGGGCCCGTTGGCTGGCAATCATCCAGTCGGCGCCTGCCAACGCGATCAGCTGGCGGCAGGAGATCG
The DNA here is from genome assembly GCF_054482575.1 of Roseivivax sp. CAU 1753. NCBI lineage: Bacteria > Pseudomonadati > Pseudomonadota > Alphaproteobacteria > Rhodobacterales > Roseobacteraceae > Roseivivax > Roseivivax sp. CAU 1753. The sequence goes on from NZ_JBTLRF010000016.1 coordinate 44,521, forward strand.
TCTCGGCTTATGCTGAATGGACAGGCCGCATGAATGGGCTGGGCCATGCGGCGGATGCCGAGATCAGCCGCGAGGCTACCGACTGGAATTGGCAATATTACGCGTTGTATGCCGAGCGGCTGCTCGATGGAGACGATGCGGCGTTCGCCACCGATCTGCCGTTCGTGACCAACCTGCCCGACGCGACGTTTGCCGAGGTCGCGCAGACGGTCCAGCACGCCGCTGACGTGCTCTACTTCAACCACACCAGCCGCGCGCCGGAACGGCCGGTGGCGCTGCGCGAAAAGCTTGTCACGCGGCTGATGACGCTCAGCCGGTGGCGGAGCATCCGCGACCCAGGCAAAGCTCGGATCGACCTGGATAGCGGTGGCGTCATCGCGCAAATGCTGTTCAACACCTATTCGCCGATCACCGGGACGCACAGCCATCTGCTGCCGACCGAGTTCGACCGGATTGATCCGTTTCTGCCTATACTCCGCCCGATGTTGCCCGGGGGGCCAACGGTGTTCGTCGCGCGCTGCACGATGAATCTGATGCTGGTCGCGCCGCGCTCGCGCCATCTTGGCGTTCTTTTGGACGCCGTCGAAGCTTGGTTCGGTCGCACGACGTCACCGGAGCTGTGGATCGCGGCGGGCGTCGGCGAGCGCGTCATGCAATGGTTTGAGGTGTGTGTTGTCGAAGATCCGGGATTGCTCGAACCTGGCCACCCGGCGCGCACGCGGATCGATCGTGTGTTGGGCCGGTTGGTGGCAGTTGGTGTCGCCGAGGCGCATGATCTGGAGCGACGCGTCGCAGCGGCGGCCGAAGCCCAGGCGGTCGCGCCCGTCCCTCGCAAGCCGAGCTGAGGCTTGGGGCGGGGCAGACCTCGCATCAGGGGTAGGACAAGATCGTCGGGCTCGTCTCAGGTAACCTGTCCATCTCTTCCAGGATCGGGTTGGGAGCAAAGCAGCATGCTGACATTAAGTGAAAGTTGGGTGATGGAGTCTGCTTTGGTCGATTGGGCGGCGGTGGCTGCCCGTATCCTCTCGGCCCAGAGCTATACTCGGGATATTTTCAACGAATGGCAGCTCTGCGCCTAAACTGCCAAAGCTTAGCGAACGGCCCTTACCTGCCATTCGTAGGGCGACCCGTCGCTGTGCTACAGCTTACCCAAACCGGCCATCCATGGCGTCGTGCAGCATGATCTGACGCCCGAACGTCCGCGCAGCGGACGGGAACTGCCGTTCGCTGCGGCTACACGGGTGTCTGCTTCGCGAAATCAGTTCTGCGGCTCGCCCTTCATCTCGACGATCTGGATCAGGTTTCCACAGGTATCATCGAGCACGGCCATGCGGACTGATCCGGCATCCACCGGTTCTTGGGCAAATTTTACGCCGAGGTCGTGCAGCCTTTTGCACTCCGCGTTGAGATCTTCGACTTTGAATGAATGAGCAGGGATTCCATCAGCGACGAGCGCCCTCTTGTAGGGCGGAATTGCCGCGTGGGAACTGGGTTCCAGCAAGAGTTCAGGCCCATCAGGTTGCTCGGTCGATACGACCGTCAGCCAACGATGCTCCCCGAGCGGAGTATCGCTCTGCACCTTGAAGCCAAGAACATTCACGTAGAATTTCTCTGCCTTGTCCTGATCATCCGCGAAGACGCTTGTTACGTAGATTTTCATTGCCTGCTCCCGATATTATTTGTTTGGCATGACGGTAGCAGACATTCATGCGCGGCGCAGCATCACCCCCATTTAGGCTCAAACCTGTCATTCGTTGCAGGCCTCACCAAGGTCGGCTTCGGGCCGTCTCCGCTGGGCGAGCCGCCCCACGAGGGCTCGCGACACGCCGCGCTGCCCCAAGTCCGGTTCGAGCCCATGAGGCTCCGAAGGGCGAAGTCGGTTCGCAACTTTGTAGCGGCGGCTTCCTGCACAGAGCCGCCGTTACCCTGGTCGCAGCGAACGACCGGAATCCTGAAGGTTTTTCGATGCGGGCCGCGGCGCGACGTGGGCGGCCGGGAGGTGGCGGCTCGCGTTGACAAACCTCGGAAGGAGGAAGCCGCGGGGGGCTTGGATCAGGCTATGGGGAAAGTGCG
>NZ_JBTLRF010000017.1:0-33898 GCF_054482575.1 Roseivivax sp. CAU 1753
ACTCGGCATCGGTCCATCATGACCCAGAGGGGTACGATCCATCCCCCGCTATCACGCCAATTTGCGCGATCAGCGTGATGGCTCCCATCATGCAACGGGAGCTGCCAAAATCATAAGACAAGAGTGGATAGGCGCCCTCGGACGGACTCCACCAATAAGCTCCGCGTTTGAAGGTGATGATCTTGCGGCGGCCACCTTCAAAGCAGGCCACCCGCAGCGTCTTGGGTTCCTTGCGTGACATGGGCGTCTCCGTTCTGCCTGTGGTCAGGCGGCCTCGGCGCTGCGCCCTGCCCTGCCCGCCTCCGATCTGGCGATCAGGTAGTCGCAGGCGCGCTGCGCGTCCGCGGCGTGCTTGAAGATCGCACCCTTGTCCGACCGAAGAACGCGCAGCCAGTTGTGGAGGTAGGCAGCATTCATCTCGAGCGTATGCGCCGTGAAGCCGAGCGTCTGACCCAGGAACACCGAGGTCAATTCCGCGACGATCTCCTCGCGCGCATAGTACGTGTTGCCAAACTTCGAGAATCCGAAATCACGGTTCAGTCGATAGGGGGCTTTCGTGGCATGGGCCAGCTCATGGGCCCAGACCCCGTAGAAATTCCGCGGGTTCTCGAACCGCGCGACCTGTGGCATGAAGACCTTGTCCACGGGCGGCAAATAGTACGCCTCCGTGCCCGTGAAGACGGTTGTGATGTCGATGGCATCGAAAAACGCCTGCATGTGCGGGATGGGCTCGGACGGCGTATACTCGGGCGCTGGCTCCGGGTCGGGGTAGAAACTGTCGGGCAAGCCCTCGATCTGGCAGGCATTGAACACGCGGTAGGATTTCTGGAAGCGGAAGATGCGGGCTTCCTCGGAGCGATCATCGCCATCGCTGCGGTCGTCATGGCCGCCCATGTCTTTGCGGCTTTGACCGTAGTAAACGACGACAGAGGACTTCTCGCCCTTGCGGACCTTTGCGTCCAACGCATTGGCCTGCGGCAACGTCATCCAGAAGGGAGAGCTGTGGCCCGCCATCACGGTGCGCATGGTCAGCAGGAAGTTGTTCACGCCCTGGTAAGGGTCGCCGCACACGCGCAGGGGGCGCGAGCTGCCGCCTGCCGTCCAGGGCTTGCGCCAAGGCAGGACGCCGCGCTCGATGATACGGATGATTTCGTTTGTGATGACCTCGGAGGCATCGAACTTGGGCATGCGGGATCGGGCCATGGCTGGCCTCCTTTCGAGTGATGATGAGAGGGAGTGGCGACTAGGTTGACCGACAGGGGCGCGGATCGTTGGTGATGCTCGCGCCGAGCTCTTCGAGCATGTCGATGTAGGTGGTCAGAGAAACGGACCTGCTGACACCCGAATGGTCAGGGTCGGCCGATCCGTACCGCGTAACTTGCGGCAGGGTCGCGAAAGCGATGACATCGGTGACGGGTCGAATGTCGATGAAGGGTGTCCCTCGTGCGACCGCAAGAGAGGCCAAGGGAAAGCGCTCGATCGGCGCGAGGGTCGACACGGTGGTCCAACCGAGGTGAATGAACGTCCCACCCTCTCCGCAGATCACATAAGCATTCGGTAATGTCCCCGCCAGCCTGAGATAGCCGAGATCACGCAGGACAGTCTCACGTTCGAGCTGCCGCGTCAGCGCCGTCTGACCAGTTCTGCGCAGCTCTTTATGCCGCCACCAGGAGGCAGCGGTCGCGCGCAAGACGCGCAAAACACCTGTTTGCATGGGAATGTCCTTCATCAGGAACGGCAGACCGGAACCCGGCCCGGACCCGTCCGAGGCACCCCAAAGTCCCTCATCCGTCAGTCACAAAACCCGAAGAACACTTTCCCTTTTCACCAGCCAATTGGTCTGGGGTAACTGCCGAGGGTCCGACACCTCCGCGGACCCCAGCGACTGCATGCAGTAAGTGCCGGTTCCGGTCCAAGATCGGCAAGCCATAACGGCAACTCCGGTCCGACTGCCGCAGTCTTTGGCATATTATCAATAACTTATCTGACGTTCTCGATCGGCAAAAAACGCGCCAACGGCGACTTCTCAAGCCCAAAAATTAGGGTTCTCGACGTTCAGAGTAATGGAGCGTTACGAACGATTGTCTGTTCCTGGTCGCGGGCTATGCCGCTGAAAGCCCCGCCGCGCTGACCGCGCTGGACGCGGAATGCTGTGCCCTTGCCGCCTCGGCGGAACGCCTGCTTGAGACGCGCATGCAAGGCCGCGCCTTCTGCCGGATCTTCGCGGATGTCTGGCCACATGGCGACCCCGGGGCCTTGGCCTATCCCGTGGCGGTCGGGCACGCCGCCAGATGCGAAGCCCTGCCGCCGCACCTGACCACGCAGATGTATCTGCAAGGCGTCCTGGCCAATTTCGTCTCTGCCGCCACGCGCCTCGGGGCGATCGGCCAGACCGAGGGACAGCGGCTGATCCGCGATCTGACGCCGCTGGTCCGGCAGGTTGCCAGCCGGGCGCAGGATGCGGGGCCCGCGGCGATGTCCTCCACCGCTTTTCTGTCCGATATCGCGTCGATGAAACACGAAACCCAATATTCAAGGATGTTCCGCACATGACCGCTATGAATGGACCCCTGCGGGTCGGCATCGGGGGGCCCGTCGGGGCCGGAAAGACCACGCTGACGGCGGCGCTCTGCGAGGCGCTGCGCGATCGGCTGTCGGTGGGGGTCGTCACCAACGACATCTACACCCAGGAAGACGCCGAGGCCCTGATGCGGCTTCAGGTGCTGCCCCGGGACCGTATCATCGGCGTGGAAACCGGCGGCTGCCCGCACACCGCCATCCGCGAGGACGCGTCGATCAACCTGGCCGCCGTGGCAGAGCTGGTGACGCGGCATCCCGACATCGACGTCGTGCTGATCGAAAGCGGCGGCGACAACCTGTCGGCGACCTTCAGCCCCGAGCTGGCGGATGTCACCATCTACGTCATCGATGTGGCCGCGGGCGAGGAAATTCCCCGCAAGGGCGGCCCGGCGATCACGCGGTCGGACATTCTGGTTATCAACAAGACCGACCTTGCCCCGCATGTGGGCGCATCGCTTGCGGTCATGGACCGGGACGCCAAGGTCATGCGGCGGGGACGGCCCTTCGTGTTCACCTCGCTGCGCACGCGCGACGGCGTCCGCGACATCGTGGCCCTTCTGGCCGCCATCGGCGGCATCGATGCGGGCGATACCGCGACAGAGGACAAGGCAGAAACGGCGGACGCCTAAGATCCGATCGCAGGCCGTGGCCCGCGACGGTACGGTCGCGCGCCCGGTCTTGGGTCAGAAGATATCAGCGGCTGGCCGCGCTCGGCGCGATGGCGGCGTCCTTCGGGGCCGACGGCGCATCTTCGTTTGCGACCCAGGGGCGGTATTCGCGCACCTTTTCGGCAACCAGCGTGCGGAAGTCGGCGGGCGAATTGATCCGCATGCAATGGCCAAGCTCATTGAGCATTTCGGCCACCTCCTCGGCTGACAGCGCGTATTCCTCGGCGCGCAGGATTTTGGGGTGCGGCGTGCCGCGCAGGGTGTCGTTGTCGATCAGCAGTTCTTCGTAGAGCTTCTCGCCCGGGCGCAGACCGGTGGTGATGATCTCGATATCGCCCTTGCCGGTTTCCGGGTCCTTCACGCTGCGACCGGACAACTCGATCATGCGCTTGGCGATATCGACGATGCGATGCGGCTTGCCCATGTCGAGGACGAAGACGTCGCCGCCTTCGGAATAGGCACCGGCCAGCAGCACGAGACGCGCCGCCTCGGGGATTGTCATGAAGAAGCGCGTAACCTCGGAATGGGTCACCGTCACCGGTCCACCGGCGGCGATCTGGTTCTGGAACAGCGGCAGCACCGAGCCGGAAGAGCCGAGCACGTTGCCGAAGCGCACCATGGAGAACACGGTGCGGCCCGACCGGCGATGCCGGTCTTGGATGACCATTTCGGCCATCCGTTTGGTCGCACCCATGATGTTGGTCGGGCGCACGGCCTTGTCGGTGGAGACGAGGATGAACCGCTCGATCCCGGCTTCGATGGCGGCGTCGGCGGTGATCATCGTGCCGATGACGTTGTTGCGACCGCCTTCCAGCGGATTGGATTCGACCAGCGGCACATGTTTGTAGGCGGCGGCGTGCAGGACGACCTGCACCTCGTATTCCGCCAGCGCCCAGGACACCCGCATCTTGTTGGTGACGGAGCCCAGCACGGGAATCACCTCGATGCCGCGCTTCTCGGCGACTTTGCGCAGGTCCTGATCGATGCTGTAGAGCGCAAATTCGCTGCGCTCGAAAAGTACGATCCGCTTGGCCTTGCAATTGAGAAGCTGGCGGCAAAGTTCGGACCCGATCGACCCGCCTGCCCCGGTCACCATCACGGTGCGGTTCTCGTAGGCGTCGTCGATCTCGTCGCTGGACAGATCGACCGCATCGCGGCCCAGCAGTTCCTCGGGCACCACGGTGCGATGATTGAACGTGCCGAGATTGCCGGCCATCATGTCGATGTAGGACGGCAGGATCTGCACGTCCAACGCGGTCTTGCGCACGTATTCCACCAACTCGCTGGTTTGCGGTTTGGACAGGGACGGAATGGCGATCAGGACGGTGTCGGCGTGACGCTTTTCGGCGATTTCGGTCAGTTTCGAGGGTGCCGACACATCGAGACCGGCGATGATCAGGCCGCGCAGGTTCGGGTTGTCGTCGACGAAGGCGACGGGCCGCGCTTCGGACGAGGCGCGCAGGGCGGATGCTAACTGGATGCCGGCCGCGCCCGCACCATAGATGATCACCCGCTTGGAATCGGTGTTGGTGGCCATGTGCTGGAAAAACTGCAACGCGAGGACACGGTAGCCTGCGCTGCCGAAAAAGCAGAACACGCCGAAAATGATCGGCACGGACCGCGGCCCCGGCATCGCGCTGAGGTAGAAAAAGACGCTGAGCATGATCGCGGCGGCGACAGCATAGCCGATGATGTTCTGCACGGCCTTGCTGTCGACCGACTGCAACTTGACGCGGTCGAGACGGAACATCCAGGCCAGTCCGCCACTGATGGCCAGAACCGCCACGAAGAGCGTCCAGTCAAGGGTCGGGACGAACTGCGGGTCGAGCGTGCCGTAGCGCAGAAACAAGGCCGCGAGCACCGCAGCCTGGGCAACGATGAGATCCGCGGAAATAAGCAACATGCGTTTTGTGCGGCGCGAAAACCCGAGCGCGAACTGAAGAATACCGGTCATGGGTACAAGCCAAAAATAATGAATGAAAAGATACGTCTGAGCAGCGCGACTTACTTAGCGGAAGACAAGCGACTTGGCTACGTTTTCGTGATGAGCGGCGGAATGCCGCCATCTGCCATCCCTGGTCTGGATCGCGTCAGGTTGCCGCTAGGGAAAGCGGTGTATCTTGCCAACGGACTGGAATCGGATGAAAAATCTTTGCTTTCCCGGGGGATAGGCCCATTCCCGAATGCTGCACCGCGGCGCCGCACGCTGCGCACGCAGTTACGTCCCGCGCCGCATGCTCTGTCCCCTTTTTTCCGCGCGATTTCGGTTGGCAATCGCGAATCATGCGAAATCAGCCTCTGCCCCAAGTTCAGAGACGCACTGATTCGCCCGTCTGTGCAGCGCGTTGCGCCGCCAGTCCCATGGCGACGGCCTTGGCACCATCGGCGAGGCTGACCTCGACCGGGGCGCCTGTCTGCAACACCGCCAGGAACTTTCGGTGCTGATAGAAGGTCGAACCGTTGTGATCGCCCGCATCGAGCAGTGCTGGGTCCACCGGCACGTCGAGCACCTCTTCGCCAGCCGGGTGCCGGGGGCTGATCACCACCTTCGGAACCGGCGGCGGGCCCAGCCTCTCGGGCCAGAAACGGGTCGGGCCGGGCACCAGCGCCTCGATCTTGCCGGAGGGGCCCGTCGCGCTCAGGTGTTCCTGATATTTCGACCCCTCGGCAAACATGCACAGCTCCAGCATCGCCCGCGCGCCGCTGTCGAATTCGACGATGGCGAAAGCATGGTCCCAGATGTCCGAGGCATGGCCCTCGTAGACCTCGCCCAGATGGTTCACCGCCTGCCCGCCCGACGCCATGACGCGGACCGGTTCCGCCCTGAGGATCACCCGCATGAGGTCGAAGAAGTGGCAGCATTTCTCGACCAGGGTACCGCCGGACGTGGCGTTGAAGCGGTTCCATGCCCCGACCTTGTCGAGAAACGGAAACCGATGTTCGCGGATGGTCAGCATCCGGATGCCGCCGGTCGCGGCATGGGCGCGGTCCAGCATCATGGCGATGGGCGGCATGTAGCGATATTCCATCGCCACCCAGATCGGCGCGGGATAGTCGCGCGCCAGACGCGCGATGCGGTCGGCGTCGGCGGCTTGGGTAAAAAGCGGCTTTTCCACGATCAACGGCAGCGGGCGAAGCGCGGCGACCTCTTCCATGTGGCGGACATGCAGATGGTTGGGGCTGGCGATCAGCAGGCAGTCAAGGTCTGCTCGGGCCAGCAGGTCGGCAACGCTGTCGACCATCACCGCATCGGGTGCTATGGCCCCCGCCCTGCCCCGCATCTCGGTATCCGGCTCGACAATCGCCGCGACCCGCGCCCCGCCCAGAAGCTGGATGTTGCGCATATGCTCCTGCCCCATCATGCCAGCGCCGATGATGCCGTAATTGATCATGCGCACCTGCCCCGATCTGTCATTTGAGCCGCGCGACGTAGCGCACATGTCGGCTGTCGAACCAGGTGCGCGAATATTCGATCCGGGCACCGGTGGCGCTTTGGGCCAGCCGTTCGATGAAGCCCGCGACCGCACCCGGCGCCAGCGTGAAATCCGGCGCGGCCCATTCGGGCACGGGGGCGACGCCAATGCGGTCCTCGGCGCGGGTGATCGCGACGCCAAGCGTTTCGCGGTAATAGAGGTAGAGCGACTCCGACAGGGCGGCGGGGTCGATGGCGGGCACCACATCCCCATCGAGCCAGATCTCTTCCAGCGCGGCAGGGCTGCCACCGACGCGGCGCAGGCGGCGGATGCGATGAGCCTCAGGCGACGTGCCGAACCCGGGGATATCGGCATCTTTCGGATGCCGCTCGACCGACATAAGCTCTGCGGTGGGCAAGCCGCCCCCGGTGACACGTTCGAGCCGGAACAAGGCGTAGACCCCCGTCTCCCCGGCGGCATGGCGCACATAGTTGCCAGACCCCTGGATACGCTCCAACAGGCCTTCCTGTTCAAGCCGGGCCAGCGCCTTGCGCAGGGTTCCGACCGACACGTCCCAGTCGGTGGCCATCTCGCGTTCCGGCGGCAGGCGCGCGCCATCGGCAAGCCGCCCCGACGCGATGTCGCGGATCAGGGTTTCGGCCACCTGCATGTAGCGCGGAAGGGAAGTCGGGTCGTGCATCGACGGCCTTGTCCGAAAATTGCTACACTATTGATGCACATCAATGACAATGCTACGCAAGGGGAAAGTCGCCCCCATCCCGCGCGAGGACCCCCATGACCATCGTTCCCGTCACGTCCGCCGATCTCGATGCCGCAGAGGTATCGTGGTTCGCGGCGCTCTGTTCCGACGATTACCAGTTTCTCGGCGTGCCCGACGGCGCGTTGCGGTCCAGCTGGGACCATTGCTCGGCGATCCTGAAAGAGGCCGAAGCCCAGGGCTTTCGCAATATCCTGTGCCCGTCTTCCTATCAGGTCGGGCAGGACGTGCTGTCCTTTGTCGCGGCGGGGGGCCAGGTCACCGACCGGATCAACATGCTGGCGGCGATCCGCTGCGGCGAGATGCAGCCCATCATGCTGGCGCGCACCATCGCCACCATCGACCACATGATGAAGGGTCGGTTGACGCTGAACATCATCTCGTCGGATTTTCCGGGCGAAAAGGCCGACAGCGGCTTTCGCTACCAACGCTCGCGCGAGGTGGTCGAGATCCTGAAACAGGCCTGGACCCGCGACGAGATCAACCATGATGGCGAGGTCTACCAGTTCAAGGGCGTCTGGACCGACCCGGCGAAACCCTATCAGCAGAATGGCGGGCCGCTTTTGTACTTCGGCGGCTATTCCCCCGCCGCGCTGGAGCTTTGCGGACAGCATTGCGACGTCTACCTGATGTGGCCCGAACCCGAGGACCAGCTGGCCGAACGGATGCGCGCGGTGCACGGCGTGGCCGAGCGCTATGGCCGGACGCTGGACTACGGCCTGCGCGTGCACATGATCGTGCGCGACACCGAGGCCGAGGCCCGTGACTACGCCGATTACATCGTCTCGAAGCTGGATGACGAATACGGCAAGCTGATCCGCGACCGGGCGCACGATTCAGGCTCTCTCGGGGTCAGCCACCAGGCGCGGGCGCGCGAACTGGCCGACCAGTTCGGTTATGTGGAGCCCGGATTGTGGACCGGGATCGGCCGCGCGCGGTCGGGATGCGGGGCGGCCCTTGTCGGATCGGTGGATCAGGTCATGTCCAAGATCGAACGTTATCGAAAAATGGGCATCCGGGCCTTCATCTTCTCGGGGTATCCGCATCTCGACGAATGCCGGCATTTCGGTCAGAAGGTTCTTCCACAGTTGAAGACCTGTTCGCTGCCCGAAGTTTACGGACGGGTGCCCGCAACAACGCCCGCGACGCCGCTTGGCGAAGGAGACCGTATATGAGTGTAAGCCGCATCTCGCTGGCCGAGGATCTGTCGCTGAGCCGCATTGTCTATGGCATGTGGCGGCTGTCGGATGACAACGACACCTCGCCCGGGCATGTCCGCGCCAAGACCGAGGCCTGCATCGAGCAGGGCATCACGACGATGGACCAGGCCGATATCTACGGCGGTTACGAGGCCGAGGCGGTGCTGGGCCACGCGCTGCGCGGCACCGATCTGCGCGACCGGATCGAGATCGTGACCAAATGCGATATCGTCGCCCCCGCGGGGCGCTATGCGGACCGGCGGGTCAAGCATTACGACACCTCGCGCGCGCATATCCTGGCCTCGGTCGATCATTCGCTGGAGCTGATGGGGATCGAGCAGATCGACCTCTTGCTGATCCACCGCCCCGATCCGCTGATGGACCACCACGAAACCGGGGCCGCGCTGGACGAGGTGATCGGCTCGGGCAAGGTGCGCCATGTGGGCGTGTCGAACTTCAGGCCGCATGACTGGACGCTGCTGCAATCGGCGATGAAGGCGCCGCTGGTCACCAACCAGATCGAATTGTCGCTGCTGGCGCATGACGGCTTCACCAACGGCGACGTGGCCTTCCTGCAGGAACGCGACATCCCGCCGATGGCCTGGTCGCCGCTGGGGGGCGGGACGCTGTTTGCCGAAAGTTCGTCGCAGTTGCGCGCGGCGCTGGACAAGATCGCCAAGGCGCAGGGCGTCGACGCGGCGGCGGTGGCGGTGGCGTGGCTGTTGCGGCATCCGGCGCAGATCCTGCCGGTGATGGGCACCAACACGCTGGAACGGATCGTGCGGCTTGGCGATGCGGAAGCCGTGGAGATGGACCGCGAGACCTGGTTCGAGCTTTATACGCTGGCCCTTGGCCACGAGGTTCCTTGATGGCCGACGCGATGCGCCCCGAGGCGCAAAGCTTCGTTCCGGGTCCCGATACCCGACGCGCCTTCCGCGACGCGCTGGGGCAGTTCGCCACCGGCGTGACCATCGTCACCACGCAGACGCCCGAAGGCCCGCTGGCCATCACCGCCAACAGCTTTGCATCGCTGTCGCTTGATCCGCCGCTGGTGCTCTGGTCGCCGGCCAAGGCCTCCAAGCGCTATGCCGCCTTTACCGAAAACGCGCATTTTGCGATTCACGTGCTGGCCGAGGATCAGGCCAGTCTCTGCCACGCGGTCGCCCGTGACGGGCGCGCGCTGCAGCGGGACATGCTGAGCGAAAGCGTCGATGGCGTGCCGCTGATCGAGGCCGCTCTGGCGCGCTATGAATGCCGCATCCACGCGGTGCATGACGGCGGCGATCATGCCATCGTCGTCGGCTATGTCGCGCGCGTGACCCAGCGCGAAGGCAGCCCGTTGTTATTCCTGAATGGACAGTTGGGAGGTTTCGCAGCACGTTAGGACCGGGCCGCACCGGTGGGACCGGACAGGTGGCCGCCGCAAAAGCGGCAAGGGAGGACGTGACGCCGTGGGACTGATCAAGGGCCTTCTCGCCCCGATCCGGATCTTCAACGACTGGGTGCTGTGGCTTGGGCGTGGCGTTGCCATTGTCGCGCTGGCGCTGATGGTCGCGGTGATCCTGGCGCAGGTCTGGTTCCGCTACGTGCTGAACAACGCCCTGCCCTGGCCCGACGAGGCCGCGCGCTTTCTGATGCTGTGGATGACCGGGCTGGCCGCGCCGTCGGGATTGCGCCACGGCGGCTTTGTCGCCATCGACATGGTGATCGAAGCGCTGCCCCGCCGCACTGCCGATATCCTCATCCTGGCCCTGCTTGCCGTGTCGATGACGGTGATCGTCATGGGCGTCCGTCTGGGGTGGGATCACGTCAATTCCGGCTGGCTGTTCGCATCCTCGTCGCTGCGCCTGCCGCTTGATCTGGTGGGCGGCACCACGGTCAAGATCAAGCTGGCCTGGATGTACATGTCGGTCTTCGTGGGCTTCGTGCTGCTGGCCATCGTCAATGTCGAGTTGATCCTGCGCCGCATCCTGGTCATCGCGGGGGCGGACCGCGGGCTGGTCGCGCTGGCGCCGTCCGATCTGCCGGAGGCCGAATAGATGCTGGTGTGGTTCCTGCCGGTTTTTCTGGTGTTCCTGATGATCGGGTTGCCGGTGTTCTTCGCGCTGTTGTTCGCGCCCGGCATATTGCTGTGGCTGAACGGGCAGGAACGCGACCTCGCGCTGCTCTATCGCAACCTTTACAACGGCATGGACAGCTTTCCGCTGATGGCGCTGCCGTTCTTCCTGCTGGCTGGCGAGGTGATGAACCGCGGCGGCATCACCGAGCGGCTGGTGCAGTTCGCGCAGGCCTTCATGGGCCATCTGCGCGGCGGCCTGGCGCATGTGAACATCCTGTCCTCGATCCTGTTCGCGGGGCTCTCGGGCTCGGCGGTGGCGGATACCTCGGCGCTTGGATCGACGCTGATCCCGGCAATGGAGCGGCAGGGCTATACCCGCCGTTTCGCCGCCGCGATCACCGCCGCCTCGTCGGTGATCGGCCCGATCATCCCGCCCTCGGGGATCATGATCATCTATGCCTATGTGATGGGGCAATCCGTGGCCGCGCTGTTCCTCGCGGGGATCGTGCCGGGCATCCTGGTCGGCGTCGGCTTGATGATCATGGTGCGGGTCATGGCCGACAAATACGACCTGCCCAAGGCCGAACGCATCGTCGAGCGCGGCGCGACCGTCGCCCCGGTGGAATACTGGGTCAGCTTCGTGCTGTTGCGCCTGAACCTCGCGGCGGTGTTCTACCTGTTGGCCGGGCTCTTGCCCGAGGGGCTGGGCGCGTCCGGCCTGCCGGTCTACCTCGGGATGCTGATCCCGGCGCATTTCCTGCTGATGTTCTATCGCACCCGGGTCGATCCGGATTTCCGCGCCGTCTGCAAGAAGGCCGTGGCCCCGCTGCAAACGCCCATCATCATTCTGGGCGGCATCCTGCTGGGCGTGTTCACCCCGACCGAGGCCGCCGCCATCGCGGTGCTTTATGCGCTGATCATCTCTTACGGGGTGCTGGGGGTGATGAAACTGTCGGATCTGGCGGATGTTCTGAAACGCTCGGCCATGGCGTCGGCGACGGTGCTGTTGCTGGTCGGCGCGGCGGTGGCGTTCAAGACCGTGGTCAGCCTGTCCCACGCGCCCGAGATCATGGCCGAGTTCATCCTGTCGCTGTCGGAAAATCCGCTGACGCTGCTGTTTCTCATCAATATCCTGCTGTTCATCGTCGGCATGTTCCTCGATGCGGGACCGGCGATCATCATCCTCGGGCCGATCCTCGGGCCGGTCTTTACCTCGCTCGGCGTCGACCCGGTGCACTTCGCCATCATCATGAGCGTCAACCTGACCGTCGGCCTTGCCACGCCGCCCATGGGGCTGGTGCTGTTCGTCGCCTCAAGCGTGTCCGGCGAAAAGGTCGAGACGATTTCAAAGGCGATCCTGCCGTTTCTCGCGGTCGAAGTGGTGGTCATCCTGCTGATCACCTACATTCCCGCCATCTCGCTCACCATTCCGCGACTCGCGGGATTCGTGAATTGATCAGCTCTACTTTTCAGGGAGGAAAACCATGCTGAAACAAACCCTTACATCGCTGGCCGCAGCCGCGCTTCTGGCCGCCACAGCCAGTGTCGCTGTGGCACAGGACTATACCCTGCGCGCCACCGCGACGTCGAACGACCAGGACGAGGATTACGACGGGCTCGTGATCTTCAAGGATTACGTCGAGAAGGCGTCGAACGGCGCCATCGCGGTCGAGCTGTTCATCGGCACGCAGCTTTGCGGCAACGGCACCGAATGCCTGCAGGGCGTGGCCGACGGGTCGATCGACATCTTCGTGACCACCTCGGGCGGGGCCGCGGGCATCTTCCCCTATGTGCAGGTTTTCGATCTGCCCTACCTGATGCGCGACGACCGTGTCGCCGAGGCGGTACTGACCAACGGCACCTTCACCCGCACCCTGCGCGACATGGCGCTGGAAAACTCCGGCGGCGCGATCCGCATCATGACCATCGGCAATACCGGCGGCTGGCGCAACTTCGCGAATACGAAAAAGCGAATCGCGATGCCCTCGGACCTCGAAGGCATGAAGATGCGCACCGTGGTCGCCGATCTGCCGCAGGAACTGGTCAAGACGCTGGGCGGCTCGCCCACCCCGATCCCGTGGCCCGAGCTGTTCACATCGCTGCAGACCGGCGTGGTCGAAGGCACCAAGAACGGCGTGACCGACATCATGAACATGAAGTTCACCGATGCCGGGCTGAAATACCTGACGCTGGACGGGCACGCCTACATGGCGGCGATCTGGGTGATGAACAACGAGGCGTTCACCTCGATGCCCGAGGACATGCGCCGCGTCGTGGTCAATGGCTTCAACCAGCTGCAGCAGGCGACCTTTGCCTCGCCCAAGCGCAAGCAACTGGCCGCCTATCAGGCCTTCACCGACGCGGGCGGTGAGATCTACGTCCCCTCGCCCGAGGAAATGACCGCCTTTTCCAACGCCGTGACGCCGGTCTACGACTGGTTCGCCGAGAACGTCGAGGGCGGCGCGGAGGTGCTGCAAGCCCTGCGCGACAGCGTGGCGGCCGCCGAGCAAGAGATCGACGCCCAGGTCGCGGCCGACATCGAGTAACGCGCGCGGCCCGCGCGGGAGGGGTCCCGCGCGGGTCTGCCACGGGGCCTTGGCCCCATCTTGACATCCACTGTCGGCAGCATTGCGACACTTTCGCGCATGACCCCGGCAGAAAATCCACCCAGCCTTGACGTTGCACGCCGCCGCCGCCACAGCACGCTGCAGAGCGGCATTCGATGCACAGTTTTTCGAGCAGTCCTGAAAGGCCCTCTTTTCAAGACGTGTCGACTTGGATAAGCGTTCAACCGTGAACGCTGTCATCCAGATGGAACGCCCGCGCCGGACTCACCCATTGAGCTCCGATGCGGTAGCCGTGTGGTGACCGCGTCATGGCGCGCGAAATCAACGAGGACGTGCGCTTCCGTGTCTTGCGAGCGCTCGAACAGAACCCGAACCTCTCACAGCGAGACCTGTCCCGCGAATTGGGCCTCAGCCTCGGCCTCGTGAATTACTGCCTTAAGGCGCTGGCCGAAAAGGGCCACGTCAAGTTCAACAACTTCCGTGCCTCCGACACCAAATTGCACTACGCCTACGTGCTGACCCCGAAAGGCATCGCGGCCAAACTGGCGCTGACCCAAAGGTTCCTGAAACGCCGCATGGACGAGTACGAAGCGCTGGAGCATGAGATCGAGAGGCTGCGGGCGGAGTTGCACGCTGAAAAGTGAAATGACAGGAATCAACCTATATAGCCATAGTCGAAACCTATGGCACGTGTAACGGAACGATTTAACGAAGAAGGCCAAAGATGCTGAGTGATAAAACAATTCTTGTAACGGGCGGCACCGGTTCGTTCGGAAATAAATTTATTCCAATGACGCTTAAGCGCTATAACCCAAAGAAGATCATCGTCTTTTCCCGCGATGAAATGAAACAGTGGGAGATGGCCAAGGGCTTTCAGGATGACCCGAGAGTACGCTTCTTCATTGGAGATGTTCGCGACCGTGACCGTCTCTACCGGGCATTAGATGGAGTTGACTACGTAGTTCACGCTGCGGCAACCAAGATTGTACCGACAGCCGAGTACAATCCGTTCGAGTGTGTTAAGACCAATATTAATGGTGCTATGAACCTGATTGATGCTTGTATCGACAAGGGCGTGAAGCGGGTCGTTGCCCTTTCGACAGACAAGGCGTCGAGCCCGATCAACCTGTACGGAGCGACCAAATTGGCGTCGGACAAGCTATTTGTCGCAGGCAACGCCTATGCGGGTGAACATGACACGGCATTTTCGGTTGTCCGATACGGCAATGTGATGGGCTCGCGCGGATCGGTCATTCCATTCTTTTTGTCGATCCGCGATCAAGGTGTGCTGCCGATCACTGATCCGCGAATGACCCGGTTTATGATTTCACTGGAACAGGGCGTAGAACTTGTCTGGCATGCTTTTGAGGACATGATCGGTGGGGAAATCTACGTTAAAAAAATCCCATCAATGAACATCACAGAAATCGCTCGTGTTGTGGCACCCGAAAGTTGTCAAGAAACTGTAGGTATCCGACCCGGCGAAAAGCTACATGAACAGATGATCGGTGTCGAAGATGCGCCGTTTACCTTTGAGTATGACGAGCACTTTAAAATACTACCGGCAATCAACGATTGGTCCGAAAGCCAAGAGCGGATCAAAAATGGCAAGCGTGTCAGCGAAAGTTTTTTCTACGCCAGCGATACAAATTCAGAGTGGATGTCGGAAAAAGATTTGCAAAAGTGGATAACCGACCATGCTTCTCAAATTGGGAAAATTTAAATGATCCCTTATGGCCGCCAGGATATCCTACAGGCAGATATCGATGCCGTAGTACAAGTGTTGAAGTCAGATTACCTGACCCAGGGTCCCTGCGTTCCTCGTTTCGAAGCCGCATTGGCGGCTCATGTTGGGTCCGGCGTTCACGCCGTTGCCGTTAACAGCGCTACATCTGCGCTTCATGTCGCTTGCTTAGCGCTTGATCTCGGACCAGGTGACATCCTCTGGACGTCACCCATCACTTTTGTCGCCTCATCCAACTGCGCTCTCTATTGCGGGGCAACGGTTGACTTCGTGGACATTGATCCCGCCACGTATAACCTCAGCGTCGACGCTTTGACCGAGAAACTTGCACGCGCCAGAATCGCGGGCAATCTGCCGAAGATCTTGGTGCCTGTAGCGTTATGCGGTCAGTCTTGTGACATGGCAGCGATACGTGAATTAGCGGATGAATACGACTTTGCCATCATTGAAGACGGCTCGCACGCCGTCGGCGGCAGCTACAGGGGTGAGATGGTCGGCTGCGGGAGGTATGCGGATATCACTGTTTTCAGCTTTCATCCAGTCAAAATCATCACCACCGCTGAAGGCGGAATGGCGATGAGCAATTCTGCCGAGCTTACGGCCCGAATGGAGCTCTTCCGTAGTCACGGTATCACCCGCGATCCCGCCCTGATGACTCGCGCCCCGGAAGGTCTCTGGTACTACCAACAAATTGAGCTTGGCTATAACTACCGGATGACGGAATTGCAGGCAGCACTTGGTTTATCACAACTAGAACGACTGGACGAGTACGTCGCCCGGCGGGCGAGGCTTGCACGGCGGTACGATGAATTATTGTCGGACCTGCCTCTTCAGACACCGTTCCAGATCCCGGATGCCAAGTCGGCGTGGCATCTGTACGTCGTTCGCTTGAACTTGGAGCAAATCGACAAATCCCACCTTGAGGTGTTCGAGGCGCTGCGTGCAGCGGGTATAGGGGTCAACCTGCACTATATTCCTGTCCACCTTCAGCCTTACTATCGAGATCTGGGTTTTAACCCAGGCGATTTCCCCGAGGCAGAGGCCTACTATGCCGAAGCTGTTAGCATTCCTCTCTTCCCGACGATGACAGAGGCCGATCAAGACCACGTCGTTCAGGCATTGCGGGAAATTCTTCGCCAATGAGGCTCGCAGTAATACCGGCTCGCGGTGGCAGCAAACGAATCCCGCGCAAAAATATCCGACCTTTTTTTGGCAAACCGATGATATCTTGGTCTATCGAAGCGGCAAGAAATTCTGGGTGTTTCGACCGAATTATCGTTTCTACGGACGACAAAGAAATTGCTGATACTGCGCGCGAGCATGGGGCCGAGGTGCCGTTCATTCGGCCCGCCGAACTGGCGAATGACCATGCGACTACTGTGCCCGTAATCCGCCATACCATAGATTGGTGTCGTGAACGCGGGCCGGAAGCGAAGTTTGTATGCTGCTTATACGCCACGGCGCCTTTCGTACAAGCGGACGATCTGCGCGCCAGTCTGGACCAATTGATTTCTAGCGATTGCGCATATGTCTTCTCTGCAACCGATTATGCGTTTCCGGTGCAGAGGGCGATGCGCCAACGGGCCGATGGCCGTGTGGAAATGTTGTACCCTGAGTATGCGCAAACTCGTTCGCAGGACTTGGAGCACATTTATCACGATGCGGGCCAGTTCTATTGGGGCCGGGCTGCCGCCTGGTCCGAGCAATCCCAGTTGATAGGACCGGACGCGGAGATTTTCCGGCTTCCGCGTTACCGTGTGCAAGATATCGACACGCCGGACGATTGGCAGCGCGCCGAGGCGCTTTTCGCGGTGCTGCAACGCAAATGAAAGTTCTTTTTCGCTGTGATTCTTCGGTCACAATGGGCAGTGGCCACGTAATGCGATGCCTGACTTTGGCTTCAGCGATATCCAAGGGCGGTGGCTCCTGCACTTTTGTTTGCCGAAATCTTCGGGGCAACCTCATTGACAGGATCAAATCCGACGAACACAAAGTGGTGACTCTGCCCGCCCCGCGTAATACAGTCGATAGCTGGTTGGGTATCTTATTAGATGAAGAAATCGCGCAAGTGCGGGACGCTATCGCGTATATGCCGCTCGACCGGATCATCGTCGACCATTATGGGCTCGATGCGGCATGGGAAACTGCGGTCGCTCCGCCAGGCTGCCCGGTAATGGCAATTGACGATATGGCTAACAGACAACATGACTGCGATATTTTGCTGGACCAAAACCTTGGACGCCAATACGAGGACTATGACGGGTTGGTGCCGGATGATTGCACGCGCTTAATCGGTACTCGGTACGCCTTGCTACGCCCTGAATTTGCTGCGGCGCGTAAGGCAAGCCTTGCGCGCCGAAATAACCCATCGTTGCAACATATCCTGGTGAGCATGGGTGGAATGGATGCCGACAACGCTACACAAGACGTTTTAGATGTATTGGCCAGCCAAGATGATCTACCCGAAGGTCTGAAGGTCACAGTTGTAATGGGCAGTGCTGCGCCATTTTTGGACCAAGTCCGCGCGCGCGCTGCCACTATGCCTGTAACCACCGTGGCTTTGGTCAATGTAAATGATATGGCAGCACTTATGTCTGAAGCTGACCTCGCAATTGGTGCAGCAGGAAGTACGTCTTGGGAGCGCTGCTGTCTAGGCCTGCCAACCTTGATGCTGGTGCTTGCAGAAAATCAACGCGAGAGCGCTGAAGCTCTGGCAAAGGCAAATGGAGCAACAATTTTAAGAAATTTCAAAGAAATGGATAGCGACAATTCCATTCGACATGAGATAAAAAACTGTCTGGACCCAAAAGTTTTGCGACGAAGGGCGGCAAGCGCAGCAAAAATTGTGGATGGTTTTGGGACGACAAGGGTTATTGAAATACTAACGAAAGAGGCTTCTAGATGGATGGAATAGCGCTAGATCGTGTAGGCTGCCTCCGCCAGTTTCGTGATGACGACCTCGAGATGGTTCTGCCATGGCGAAATATGCCATCGGTACGGGCAAATATGTATACTCAGCACGAAATTTCGCTCTCGGAGCATATTGAATGGTGGCGTCAAAAAAAGAACTGTCGCTCTGAAGCATATTTCATTTACGAGCACAGCGGCGAACCACAAGGCGTCGTGTCATTCAGCAATTTTGACGACACGGCAGGTACCTCTTTCTGGGCATTTTATGCAGGCCCTGCAGCGCCCAAAGGGACAGGTACAATTATGGAGTATTTGGCTTTAGAGCTTTATTTTTCTAAGTTCCGTATGCGTAAGCTCAGCTGTGAAGTTCTAGCATTCAATGTTCCGGTATTGAATTTACATAGGAAATTTGGATTCCTACAAGAGGGATGCTTCAAAGAACACGTAAGAATAGATGGACAGTACGTGGATGTACATCGTCTCGCATTATTCGGCACAAGCTGGCGTAAGGATAGCGAACGCATACTTGCGAAAATATTGCAAAGGATGAAATCGTGACACATCAAAAGATAACGATTGCCGGTCGTGAGATTGGCCCAGATCGACTTCCTTATGTAATCGCCGAACTTTCGGCCAACCATAATGGAGATCGAGAACAGGCGATGCGCCTTATCAAGGCCGCCAGCGAAACTGGGGCCGATGCGGTCAAGATCCAAACCTATCGAGCCGACACAATCACGCTAAAATGCAACGACGAATCGTTCCGCATAAGCGGAGGATTGTGGGACGGGCGCACACTCTACGATCTCTACGAGGAGGCGTACACTCCGTGGGAGTGGCACAAGCCCATGTTCGATTATGCGCGCGAACTGGGAATAACAATGTTTTCCTCGCCATTCGATCCTACCGCAGTTGATCTGCTTGAGGACCTGAATGCGCCCGCTTACAAGATCGCGTCATTCGAGGCCGTAGATATCCCATTAATCCGATACGTCGCCAGCACTGGCAAACCGATGATAATCTCCACCGGGATGGCCAATGCAGACGAAATTTCTGAGGCCATTGACGCGGCAACTTCAGCGGGCTGTACCGAGCTGGCTATCTTGCATTGCGTAAGCGGCTACCCTGCTAAGGCAGAGGAATATAATCTTGCCACCATTCCCGACATGATTGAACGCTTCGGGCTCGCAACCGGATTATCAGACCACACACTGGACAACACCACAGCGATCGCAAGCGTGGCAATGGGTGGTTCGATAATCGAAAAGCACTTCACGCTCGACCGTATGGGTGGGGGACCGGATGATAGTTTTTCCTTGGAACCTACTGAATTTAGGCATCTTTGCGAAGCGTCGAGAACCGCGTGGCAGGCTCGGGGTCGCGTAGATTACGGACGCAAATCAAGTGAGCAGGGAAACGTTATGTTCCGCCGGTCACTCTATGTAACCGCCCCCGTTAGTGCCGGACAACCGATCAGCGCTGATAATGTTCGTTCTGTAAGACCCGGACACGGTTTAGCACCGAAACACTATGATGCAGTTTTAGGCCGTGTGGCCGCGCGGGATCTCGCTTTCGGCGAACCTTTGACCTGGGACTGTTTGATGTGAACGCTGACTTTTTCGGGAAATGATGACATGCGCGTAGGTCTTGTCCCTTTATTTGGATGGATGCCCCATAGTGCGCATTTTGTTTACCTTGCACATGCGATCAAGGCATTGGGTCACGAAGTTGATGTGCTCACCTGTGATGGCCAGCTACCGACGTGCTATAATATTGAGATAAAGAGGCAAAACAGAAAAGCATTGCGCTGCGCAATCTGCCGTGCTTCCACCACATTGGTTGCGACGCAAGGCGACCACAGTTCTCGGCTGGGACAATTTCGCAATCCTTCGGCCAATGCATCCGCGCCGAGGGAATGGATTCATTCGTCGTTGCGCACTCTACATCGGATCGAAGGTGACGCGCTCTTGCCAAACCTCGCAGAGCAGCCTCAAGCCGAACGGTTGGCCGATGCCGTGGACCAAACTTTCGCTCGCATGCGACGTTGGATCGCCGAGCGTCAGCCTGACTACGTATTTCTATTCAATGGTCGTATGGATATCAGTCGCGCCATTCTCGAAGCATTGCGTGAAAGAAATGTGCTATTTGCCACTGTTGAACGATCTTTCGCTGGTCATGGAATTAACATTTTGCCAGGCGAGGATTGTCTCGGCTTGAAAGCGGTTCATCGTTTGACGCGAGCGACCCGCGACTCGCCTTTGCCTCCAACTCACGCTTGGACCGCAGGCCAGTTTTTACATGATCGTCTTATGGGTCAAACCAAGACCGAATGGCGCAATTACAGTGCCGACGCGACAAAGGGTAATTGGCCCCTCAATACCGCCGGCCCGCGATTTTTGATTCTTCCAAGCAGCATGAATGAAATTCAGGGCTCTGAAGATTATACGATGGATTGGGCCTCGCCTTCGGACGGGTTCGAAGCGATCGTTGCGCGTACCGGACTTAGCCCTTCGCAAGTAGTAGTGAGGGCACATCCCAACTGGGCAACTAACATCGGTGTCGCGCAAGGTGATAAGATCAGTCAATATTATTTGGATTGGGCACAATCGAAGGGATATCATTTTATTCCTGCCGAATCGAAAGTACGTAGCGCCGATTTGATGCGTGCCGCCGACCTGGTTGCGGTTTCGCACTCCTCAGCTGCGTTTGAGGCAGCCTCTGTCGGCCGTCACGTCTTGGCAGTGGGCACTGCACACTACTCAGAAGCTGGATTTGCCCACGACACGAGCTCTCTTGAAAAGCTGGACATCATCATTCACTCGTTGAAGCTTCGGCGCGGCCTGACCTTGGATGCGGAAAGGCAACGACGGTTGCTACGTTACATCCACACCGCAAGTAAACGGATACCGATGTTCGCTGACGCGATCGTGCCGCTAGACGCCCGCTATTGCGAAATGTATGCTGCGGACAACTTTGATCGTTTGAGAGATGTTCTTGCGGGACAACCGCTGAGCCTCGACCCGGACACGGAAGAAGGGTCAGAAATGGTGGAAGATGACGTGCTAGCCAAATTGGGCACGTCGAACTGGCCAGTCACTATTGATAGAGCCGCTGAACCCTTAATCCGCAAACCTTGGCCCGACTACCGAGGCCGACTGATCATGGATATCAGTCGGCGAATTTGGAACCACGGGTAGCAATCAGATAATTTCGTCGCGCTTACAGTTCCTGTCTTTCCTTATCTCTATTGGCGAAACAAATGAGAAAAACAATGTGGTGGGCGCGAACAACGTCAATGAATCTTGCGGCGGGCCTGTGCCGTTTAATGGGTCCCAAGTTTTCGGCGAAGTTGACCGCTCAGTCAATACGCTATGTACCAGGCACAAGCGGAATCAATTTCATGGTAATGATGCGCGCTTCCTTTGACAAGGACATCGCGGCGCTGTCGGAGCATACCGGCTTGGGATTTGTAATCGTACGAAAAGGTTTTGTCCGATTTCAGCAGATCTTCCTGCCAAGTGAGAGACGCGAACAGACTTACTACCAAACAGCCACCAAGCCATTCTCGGGCGATCGCGATCCACAGGCAATTTATGCAGCAGAACTTCTCGACCAAGCTCGGCGACACGCCCCCATCGTAGGTGTTCTTTCGGCAAATATCGATTATTGGCAAGATGTCGGTTTGAAATACCAATGTCGGAGGCAGAATCTGGTATTCGGGGTTCTGTGTCGAGAGAATGCCGTGATTCCCAAGATCGTTGCTCTCAACTATGCTCGCTATGCGGATTCATCTTATCGCTTCGATGGTGACTTTGTCGTCATGGCTGGGCAGATTTCGGCCCAGATGTTACGCGACGCAGGTGTGGCGAACCCCGATCGCATCTATGCCACCGGCCTACCACGCTATGACGTTTGGCATACCACCAGCGTAGAGCAGAATAGACAGTATATAACGCTACTGACTTTTTCCAAAGGGTACAGAGCTGATCATACCTTTCAAGAGGTACTGGACATATTTATTCAGTCAGCCACTTCGTGCACGAATTCGGACCTCACCTTTTTAATCAAGACCAAGGATGCCGAGGACACCCGACGACTGAAAAACACCCTCCGTCGGCGAATGAGCCCCAACGTCGTCATTGATGACAAAATCCCGATGACGAGGGCACTTTCCAGATCGCGGATAATTTTGGGCTATAACTCCTTGTCACTGATTGATGCCTTGCTTTCGGGAGCTAAGATTATCTTGCCAGGTTGGGGCGAATGCTTGACAACCGGCGAATTGTGTATGTACCCAAAGAACGAGCGAAGCGAACGGTTCTTTACGTACGCGGATACCGCCGCCACGCTAATCAGACTACTGAAGAGTGCGACCGTCGAGGCCCAACCTTGCATTCCTCCGAGTAAAGATATGTTGGCATATATTCAGCAATATGTAACATATGATCCAGAACGACTGAATGGTGTCGCCTTCGCCGAGATTGCCTGCGACTACGCCAAGAAACGGCAGTTGATTGGCTAAGCCTTTTGATCTCAGAAAAATCTCCTCCCCGTATTGGAACCCCCATGGTTGAAGTTTCCATCGTTATGCCCGCCTATAATGCCAGCCCGACGATTGCGGATGCAATTGCGTCCGTTCAGCGGCAGTCGTTCGAGGATTGGGAACTTCTAATTACCGACGACTGTTCAACGGATGACACTGTCGACAACATATCTCGGATGGCGCAAGATGATCAACGGATCAAGCTGTTGAAACATACACAGAACAAACGCGCATGGGGGGCGCGCAATTCCTCTATTCAAGCTGCCACCGGACGATATCTCGCGTTTCTCGACAGTGATGATCTTTGGACGCCAGAAAAACTTGAGCGTAGCCTAGACTTTTTGGCAGAATGCAAGACTGGTTTGATGTACACCGCATTTACTCGGTTTGACGTCGATCCCGAAGTGGTCTCGTCCAGCGTGGCCGTACCCAAGTCAATTGGATATTGGGGTTTGCTTGGCGATAACGTTATCGCTACGTCCACCGTTGTGATTGACCGAAATGTTCACCCCGACATCGTCATGCCAGAAAGCTATTATGACGATTTCGCCTGCTGGTTGTCGCTGCTGAAAGATGGGGCGCGCGCGTACGGCCTGAACGTTCCTCTGACACGCTATCGCAAGACGCAAGGATCGTTGTCTCGCAACAAGTTCAAGAGCGCCGGCAAAGTTTGGTACGCGCTACGGCACGAACAGGGCCTAAACTCGCCCGTCGCTGCGTTTTTCTTCGCCCGCTACAGCCTGAACGGCGTGCTGAAGCATTACCTGTCTAGTTGGTACCAATTAAAATACAAATCATGACAATGACAATGCCACATTGGGTCTTTTTGGGAGCGTCCGGACGTGTCGGCAAATTACTGGCCAATCATTGGCGACAAGTTCCTCAGCAGAAATTTTCGATTGATTACCAAACCAGGCGAACGGGATCAGCGGGCTTGCTATGGTCGCCTCTCGATGGTCCGGAAGCGTTTCTGAACTACGTTCGGCAATCATCTACGCCGACCGGGCTGTTCGTATTTTTGGGTGCCACGCCAGGGCAAGCGACAGATATGGACCTGAATTTGGCCTTGGCGAAAGCCACCTTAGACGCTGCAGCTGAAGCTGGCGTCTCGCGCGTTCTTTTGGCTTCCACATCGGCGGTCTATGGAGTCGGGGAGGAGCTACATGAAATGTCCCCCTTGCGACCGGTCAATGAGTACGGTCACGCCAAGGCGCGGATGGAAGATGCTTGCACACCCTATCGTAATTGCGGTGTCAATGTATGCTGTCTGCGGATCGGCAATGTGGCAGGCGCAGATGCCTTGTTGAAACACCGTAAGTCGAAGAACCCACGACCAATCGAACAATTTGAGGACGGTTTGGGGCCTAAAAGATCGTATATCGGACCTGGCACGATGTGCAGCGTTTTAGACAGCCTCGCTTCGCAGACTGAGCTCTTACCGGATTCGCTTAACATTGCAACGCCTCTTCCGGTACGCATGGCCGATCTCGCGGATGCCGCAGACATGGACTGGCACTACGTGCCTGCTTCCAGCCCGGCTAGTCACCAAAACATCACAATCGACTGCTCGCTGCTACAGACCTTGCACACTTTCGACCCCGGCGATAGTCAAGCCGGCAATATCGTACACCAGCTTTCGGATTTGGAATGACCGCCTCTAAACGTGCTTTCGACATTCTGGGCGCACTAACACTAGGTTTGTTGCTATTGCCATTGATCTTTGCGATTGCCTTAGCCATACGTATACGTGATGGCAGCCCGGTCTTTTATCTCTCTGAGAGAATGAAAACTCCAAGGAACAGCTTTCAGCTGGTCAAATTCCGCACG
This sequence comes from Roseivivax sp. CAU 1753, assembly GCF_054482575.1. Classification (NCBI taxonomy): domain Bacteria; kingdom Pseudomonadati; phylum Pseudomonadota; class Alphaproteobacteria; order Rhodobacterales; family Roseobacteraceae; genus Roseivivax; species Roseivivax sp. CAU 1753. The sequence continues at coordinate 24,289 of NZ_JBTLRF010000017.1, forward strand.
ATGTCGCTCGCGCCTACCGACAGTGGAGTATCGGGTGGCGACAAAACTCGCCGTATTACGCGCACCGGTGCGGTGATCCGAAAAAATCGTTTGGACGAATTACCCCAGTTGTGGAACATTCTTCGTGGTGATCTCAGCTTTGTAGGGCCGCGCCCTCCGCTTCGCCAATATACCAACCGATTTCCAGAACTTTATAGTCAAGTCCTGAGGTCCCGCCCCGGCGTGACGGGAATAGCATCGGTCTATTTTCATCGGCATGAAGAGCTCCTGCTCAAGGCTTGTCAATCAGTGGAAGAAACGGACTCGGTGTATTGTCGATCCTGCATTCCCCGAAAGGCGCGCTTGGACTTGATCTATCAGCGCCATCGGAATCTTTGCATGGACATCGGGTTAATGTTTAAAACTGTACTCAAGGTTTTTCGCTAAATCGCCAAGCAAACCACTGAAATTTCCCCCTGATATCATGATGGTAAATTAAATTTTGAGAAGTAAAAATGCACTGATCTATTTGGTCGCCGCTGGACTTAATGCTGCCGTTCCGTTCTTTACGTTGCCTTTTTTGACACGCGCGCTGACGCCGGCCGATTTTGGCGTTATTGCTGCATACGTAACACTTTCGACTGTCGCAGCAACATTCATTCGCATTGAATTGAATACTGTGGTCAAAAAGCTGTATTCCCAAACTCCCGAGCTGCTCACTCGAATGTTTGGCGCGACGCTGACATATAGTGTTGCCCTTGTGGTAATAGTGGCTTTTTTTGTGGCCCTACTATACCTAACAGAGGCAGAGTTGGCGCAGGTCAGTCCTGGATTGTGGGCGTGTATTTTGATAGTAGCCACTAGTCGATTGCCGACATTGACGCTACACAACTTTTGGCATGTCACGCGCAACGTGATTCCTTATGTCAGTTGGAGCCTAATGGCCTTGGGCACGACGCATCTTCTGACTCTGGCGCTTGCGCTCTCGATACTCCCCGACTGGCGTTCGCGAGTTTTTGTTGATATTTTTGTAGCTTTAGCATCGATGTTTGTCACTTTTTTAATTATGCACCGCAAGCATGACGTTGTTCCGATTTGGGACAAACCGATGTTCCATCGAATGCTCGAAATAGCAGCCCCGATCTGGCCCGGCGCGTTAATTATCACGCTGCTTTTCAGCCTCGATCGAATTGTATTGTTGAATTTCGTCTCCAAGGACGATTTGGGTATTTATAGCGTCGCAGTGCAGTTTGCAGCCGTTATCACACTTCTCTTTGCCGCTCTAAGCCCTCCATTCGAAGCCTGGGCCTATCAAAACTTCACCGCCGACCGTTGTAACGTACGGCGAATTTTCTTGAAGCGTTTTTCACTAGTTGCCGCGGTTAGCTACGGCACAGCGTGTATTGCGGGACCAATTTTAATGTGGTTTCTTCCGTATTGGGTGTCACCAGAATTTGAGGCGTCAAGCTCACTCATTCTGCCGCTCATGTTGGCGCTAACAACATTCGGTCTTTATCGGATGATGAATATTTGTCTGATCTGCCTCGATCGGTTGATTGTCAGTTCCGCCCTGAGTGGCTTGACCTTGGCAGTGACTACAATAACGTTGGTCATTCTAGTACAAAGATATGGAATTCAGGGTGCCGCGTATGGTCTTTTGTTGGGGTTTAGTGTAGCCACTGTCTCGCAGTTCGTTCTTATTCTGAATGTCCTTTCTAGAAGCCAGAAAAGGTGAACGAAATTTCACTTCCTGTTAGAATGGCTTCTGGAAAAGCTCAGGCGAGAAGACCACGGCGAGTTAGACAACTGCAGGGCGCGACGCTTCGGACGCGACTATTGTCGCTATTGTTAATGGTGTTGGCTATTCAAGTCGTTCACTATTTATTTTTTACGGTCGACCCCAGGTATTCGATAATTACCACGTTGATAACCGGAAGCATTTTAATTTTCATGCTGGTAATTATTACTCGCATGATTCCTAATGGGGATATAACGATCCCAGTCAATTTGCGCACATTTCAGTCGATCTACTTGAGCTGCTTTCTCGTGACCGTCGTCTTTAGCCGCTATGCTTATATTGAATCGTTTCAAACGGTTGGACTTCTAGAAACTCGCAATGCGGAGCTGGGAGGAGGTGGCGCAACGAGCGTGATCACAATCTGGTTTTACCCTTTGGCCATTGTCTTAGCATTTCTTCGGATTAGAGAACGTAGCTATCTGTTGCTGCTACTTCCACTGATCGTCATGGTGCTTATTGATATGATCGCTCTTGGCACGCGCAACGTCCCAATGTTTGTACTGTTGTTTCACGCGCTGGCAATCAATCGAAAACTGTTTCGGCTGCGCGGAGCGTTTTTAGCCGCGGGAGCCTTGGTAGCAACAATCGCGCTTTTTGACTATCAGACCAAGGGACGTTCAGCGAACACCTTAACCGTCGGTTTTGATTGGTCGCGGACGCTGCTTTTCTCGCGTACCTTCGACAAAGTCCCAATTAAACCCGGCATTGTTTCCGCCGCTAGCGACTGGTCTGCAATTGGTCCCACGATCTACTTCACGAACTACATCTCGCACTCGCAAGCAGAATTTCGCTACCTATTCTCTGAGGCTGACTACGGTCTCTTTGGAACACCCGACTATACTATGGATGAACTATGTCTTGTTCTGCGATGCGCCCGAGCAAAATGGCAAAATATGATTGTACTCGAAAATCCCTCCATCGGCCTCTATATGACCGCCTTTTCCGTACCGCTGTTCGACTTCGGCTACTTAGGCACAACAATTATCGTCATCTTTGTCGGAGCATTACTGCTGGCTCTTTCGCCGCAAGCATCGATGCCCCTCTTGATTTTTCTAGGCGTGGTGTTAGCAGTAGGACCGGTTGACAACTATATTTACAATGGCCTTGGTCTAGCTCGCTTCTTACTGTTTCTCTTGGTTTGGCATACATGCGTGGCAAGCGAAAGATTAACTTGGCGCAACCGAGGGAAGCCCGGATAAATATCCGGTTTGGAAGGCAATTTCGGTAGCAGCAACCGAGCAACGCACAAAGGAAAAAAAGTGCAATTAGTTAAACGAATTCTCGTAACCGGAGGCGCAGGCTTCTTAGGTAGCCACTTGTGTGATCGCCTGATTGAAGCAGGACATGAAGTTTTGTGTGCCGACAATTTTTTTACAGGCAGCCGCTCCAATGTGGCCCACTTGCTCGACCACCATAGGTTTGAATTATTGCGACACGATGTCACAATTCCACTATATGTCGAGGTGGACGAAATTTATAATTTGGCCTGCCCAGCCAGCCCGATACATTACCAACACAACCCGATTCAGACGATGAAGGCCAGTGTACTCGGGGCCGTTCACATGCTAGGATTGGCCAAAAGAACCGGCGCACGAGTGTTTCAAGGATCGACTTCTGAAGTATACGGGGATCCCGACGTGCATCCTCAACCAGAGGGATATTGGGGAAATGTAAATCCGATCGGTATTCGTTCGTGTTATGATGAAGGAAAACGCTGCGCCGAAACATTGTTTTTCGACTATCATCGTGCGCACAATGTATCAATAAAGGTAGCCCGGATTTTCAACACTTATGGGCCACGAATGCACCCACAGGACGGTCGAGTGGTGTCGAACTTTATTGTTCAGGCATTGACGGAACAAGATCTGACAATATTCGGCGATGGTAGTCAAACACGGTCCTTTTGTTATGTCGATGACTTGATTAGCGGTTTCATTTCTCTAATGGACACTCCCAGTGACGTTACTGGCCCCATAAATCTCGGAAATCCGAATGAGTTCAGTATGTTAGAATTGGCTGAAACCGTTCTGGATTTGACCAACTCAAAATCTAGGATTGTTTACAAACCCTTGCCACAGGACGATCCCAGACAACGCCAGCCCGATACTGGTTTGGCAGAGAGACTACTTCAGTGGGAAGCAAAAGTTCAGCTCAAAGAAGGGTTGGCTCGAACCATCGAGTATTTTGACGCCCGACTTCAAACATAGTGTCGACGCCTCTATTGCGCGAGGTCAGAATCGTTTGAATTCTTTGTCGGAGCGGAGAACTTAATTTCTGATTGTGCAGTCGGTGACTTGTTTCCCGACTGCCATCATATATTTGGAACTTTTGTCTTCGACCGTCTGCTCCACAGCACAGACTAGTCCGCCCTGAACATCGCTTTCAAGCTGTCAGTTTGTTGACTTGATCTCTTCGACCGAAGACGCAATTTGCGCAAATGATCATGAAAACTTGGCGGATCAGGCTGAACAGTTGGCGCAAAAAGCGCCGTTAACGCCGTTAGTTTCCGTCAAGGTTCTTTAGTTCGTTCTGAACATTTCTTATCCCGCTGTGTATGCCTCCGGTGGAGGCCGTCTGACGGGGTTTCAGCGTCGGTGCTATGTCCGACTTTATGGCCGACCAAAAGTTCAGACCCGAGATTGAAGTCCTCTCTGCCGCGGATGCGCCGCGCCGTCGTCACTGGAGCGATGGCGACAAGATCGCGATCGTGGAGGAGAGCTTCCTGGGGCATCTCCAGGTGACAGCGACGGCGCGGCGGCATGGCGTATCTCGCTCTCTGCTGACCATATGGCGGCGCCAGTATCCCGCTGGCGAATTTGGCGTCGAGACGCCGCCTTCATTCATCCCGCTGGCGGTTTCGTCCATGCCACCTGCGACCGTGCCCGCGACCGCACGGGAGACGCCGCGCAACACGCCTGATGTCCAGCTCGAGATCGTGCTGAGGAATGGGCGACGGCTTCTCGTCCCTTCGTCGGTGGAGCCAGAGGTTTTGGCGCGGCTGCTGCCGACCCTGGAAGGCCGATGATCGCCTTCCCGGCGGGGGTGCGCGTATGGATTGCCAGTGGGGCCAACGACATGTGGCGGGGGATGAACACCTTGGTGCTGACGGTGCAGCAGGGTCTGGGACGTGATCCGCACGCGGGCGAGATTTTCTGCTTCCGCGGGCGCAAGGGCGACCTGGTAAAATTGCTTTGGCACGAAGGGGTCGGCATGTCGCTTTATACGAAGCGCCTCTAGGCCGGGAGGTTCATCTGGCCGACCAGCGGAAGTGGTGAAGCGGTGCAGATATCCGCAGCCCAGCTCTTCTATCTCCTGGAGGGGATCGACTGGCGCAATCCGCGCTGGACGCAACGCCCTGCAAAGGCGGGATAAATTGGCTCCGTCGGCCTCATTTTTATGGGCTTTCCGATGCCTGCATGGTAGGTTTCGGCCATGCCAGATGCCGCTTCCGAGATCGCCAAGCTCCGGCGCGAGCAATATGGCCACAGATCCGAGCGCCGCGCCCGCCTGATCGACCAGATGGAATTGCAGCTCGAGGAACTCGAGGCCGCAGCCACCGAAGACGAGATTGCCGCCGAGAAGGTAGTGAAGACCACGTCCGTCGCGGGGTTCGAGCGTCGCCGCCCGGCCCGCAAACCCTTCCCGGAGCAACTGCCGCGCGAGCGCGTGGTGATCTCGGCGCCCACGGCCTGTTCCTGCTGTGGCTCGGATCGCATCGTGAAGATGGGCGAGGATATCACCGAGACGCTCGAGGTCATTCCCCAGCAGTGGAAGGTGATCCAGACGGTCCGCGAGAAGCTCACCTGCCGGGCATGCGAGAAGTTCAGTCAGCCGCCGGCACCCTTCCATCCCACGCCCCGTGGCTGGGCTGGGCCCAACCTGCTGGCGATGATCCTGTTCGAGAAGTTCGGCCAGCATCAGCCGCTGAACAGGCAAGTCAGCGCTACGCCAAGGAAGGTGTCGAGGTCAGCCTGTCCACCCTGGCTGACCAGGTCGGGGCCTGCACCGTGGCGCTGGAGCCGATCCATGCGCTGATCAGGGCCCATGTCCTGGCCGCCGAGCGGCTGCACGGCGACGACACCACGGTGCCGCTCTTGGCCCGGGGCGGGACGAAGACCGCGCGGCTCTGGACCTATGTCCGCGACGACCGGCCCTTCGCGGGCGGTGCGCCGTCGGCAGCGCTGTTCTACTTCTCGCGCGATCGGGAGATGGCTCACCCGAACCGGCATCTCGCCGAGTGGCGGGGCATCCTTCAAGCCGATGCCTATGGCGGTTATAACGACCTCTATCGCGGCGACCGTGATCCCGGTCCGGTCAGCAGCGCGCTCTGCTGTAGCCATGCCCGTCGGAAATTCTTCGAGCTTGCCGACATCAAGGGCAATGTCCGCAAGGGCAAGTCCGCCCACGATATATCTCCTGTGGCACTGGAGGCGGTGGCGAGGATCGACGCGATCTTCGACATCGAACGCCAGATCAACGGCCTTGATGCCACGTTCCGGCTCGAGGCCAAGCACCGGTTGTCCTGTCCCTTGGTGGAAGCATTTCACGCTTGGCTGCGCGCCGAGCAGAGCACGATGTCGAAGCACAATCCTGTCGCCAAGGCGATCAACTACATGTTCAAGAAAGACCGATGGGAGGCCTTCACGCGCTTCCTCGAGGATGGCCGAGTCTGCTTGACGAACAACGCGGCCGAGAGAGTACTCCGCGGTGTGGCCCTTGGCCGGAAGTCATGGCTCTTCGCCGGCTCCGAGCGCGGCGGTGACCGCGCCGCCTTTATGTATTCCCTGATCGTCACCGCGAAGATGAACGATGTCGACCCTCAGGCCTTGCACGACAGCCTCTCGGGTGCCGGATCTACTGCCTTGGAATTGGTCCTCGACACGGCAAAGGATGGCCGCATGACCCTGATCGCCCGCCTCCGGATCATTCTGAACGACGTCGAGCCAATGCCGATGCGCCACATCGAGGTGCCGCTGAAGATCAGACTCGATCGGCTGCATGAGGTCATCCAGGCGGCCATGGGCTGGACCAACACCCATCTCTACGAGTTCCGGGTGGGTGATGCCGGTTGGGGCATGCCCGACCCGGACGGGTTCTACGACGGCCCCTTGGACGCGAAGAACATGACCTTGGAAAAGCTGCTCGACCAGACCGCCACCAGGACGATCCAGTATGTCTACGACTTCGGTGATGACTGGGACCACAGCATCAGGATCGAGCGGGTCAACGAGGCCACCCAGGGCGTGACCTATCCGCGGCTGCTGAAAGCCACCGGGGCCTGTCCGCCCGAGGACGTCGGCGGCGCCTGGGGCTACGAGGAGTTCCTCGAAACCCTCGCCGATCCCGATCACGAGCAGCCCGAGGACATGGTCCACTGGTCGGGCGGGGACTTCGACGCCGAGGATGCCGGGGCCGACACCATCATCGAACGCTTCGAGCGGCTTGCGAAAATATGGGCCCCGCGGCCTCGCAAACCCAAGGCTACGATCTGAGAGACGTCAGCGACCGCGGCCTACGCCGGATGGTTACCCCGCTGTTTTTGCTTGGTAATGTGATATTTTCAGATGTGGTTCCGAAAATATGGACAACCGGGACAAGTGGATTTTCTGCGCAACAGCGGCATGATGCTGCAAGCGAGGAGAAGACCATGGCAAGACAACCGTGCCGGAACCACAGCCGGACATTCAAGGCGAAAGTGGCTGTAGCCGCGATCAAGGGAGAGAAGACGCTGAGCGAGCTGGCGCAAGATTTCGACCTTCACCCGAACCAGATCGAGCAGTGGCGCGATCAGCTTCTTGAGGTTGCGCTGCCGTGACCGGCGCGGCGTCGTGGTGGATGGCGCAGCCTGTTCCTTGCGGGTCTCGACCTCGGCGACGGCGGTTTCCAGGTCTTCGAAGGTCAGCTGCCGGTCGTCCTCGCTCAGCTTCTCGGACCGTTTGCCATGCACGACATGGTTCAACTCAGCCAGGAGATGCTCGAGCCGCCGATTGGCTTCCTTTAGCGCATCGCGCTCCTGCAGCACCGCCAGAACAGCGGCGCGCTGGCTCTCGGGGATCGCAGACAGGTCGATGTGAGCTACCCCCCGAAATTCGGACACTGACATAAGCTACGATTTGCGGTCTGCTGATCTTCGACGAGAAGGAGATCAGAGATGTCGAAACGGAAGCAGCACGCGCCTGAGTTCAAGGCCAAGGTCGCGCTGGAAGCCCTGAAAGGCGAAGAGACGGTCGCCGAGCTGGCGAGCCGGTTCGGGATGCATCTGTTACCGGCAGGTGTTTGCTTAGCAAACACTGAGAGGCGACGATGATCCATCAATGGGAGCGGGCCCTGCTTGAAGGTGCGTCCGGTGTGTTTGAGCGCGGGGGCCGCAAGAAGCCGGAGATTGACGAGGAGCAGGTGAAGGAGCTCCACGCCAAGATCGGGGAGCTGGCGGTGGCCAACTTTTTTTTGGAACGAAAGCTGAAGCCCTGGGGCGGGAAGTGAGGCGCGGCATGATCGAGGCTGGCCACCCGGATCTGTCGATCGGCCAGCAGTGCAAGTTCGTCTTTCTACGACACCCCCAAGGGCGAGACCGAACAGAACCTCGGCCTGATGCGGCGGATCGACGAGCAGTTCCTGGAGACGCCGTTCTTCGGCGTCCGGCAAATGACCTGGCATCTGCGTAACGACGGACACCTGGTGAACGAGAAGCGAATACGGCGGCTGATGCGCCTGATGGGGCTCATGCCGATCTACCAGAAGCCCAACACCAGCAGGCCGACGAAGGGCACAAGTCCTATCCCTACCTGCTGAGAGGGCTGCGGATAGAACGTCCGAACCAGGTCCTCCTCTCGGGATCATGCTGCGCATGACCCTGCCGGGCGACGGGTGCTCGGATATCACCTACCTGCCCATGCGGCGCGGGTTCCTCTACCTCGTGGCGATCATGGACTGGCACACTCGCAAGGTCCTGTCCTGGCGGATCTCGAACACCCTGGAGGCCGACTTCTGCGTCGACGCGCTGAACGAGGCCATCCACAAGTTCGGCCCGCCTGAGATAATGAATACGGATCAGAGTTCTCAGTTCACGTCCTTCGCCTGGACGGATCGGCTGCGCCGGTCTGGCGTGCGGATCTCGATGGATGGGAAAGGCCGGTTCCTTGATAACATCTCCATCGAACGGCTCGGGCGCACCCTGAAATACGAATGCGTCTACCTGCACGCCTGGGAGACAGGATCGGAGACGAAGGCGGCCATCCGGAAATGGATGACCTTCTACAACCACCAGCGCCCTCACTCAGCCCTGGGCGGCAAGCCTCCGGCGCTGGTCTACTGGCAAAGAAATGATCTCAACCAACCCGATCAGCAGGAGCAACGAGTAGCTTAAATTACGCCAGATCCTGTCCAACGATCGGGGAGTAGCTCAGGTCTCCACGAACTTTTGCCCGATTTTTTGGCGATGATTACCTACCCAAATGCGACGGCTACTGTGGGCGTGTGCTCGGCGAAGGCTTGGTCGAGCGCCGCGCGATCCAGAAGGTCGCCCTCGACCAGCGGGCCGAACTTGACCGCATCGCGCCAGCCGGTGACGAAATTATCGAATGTCACCGGGGTGTAGCCCGCACGCGCCAGCGCCTTGCAGGCGTGGCTGCCGATATATCCCGCGCCGCCGGTGACAAGGACCTTGCCCGCCATGCCGATCAGCCTGCCGCCTGTTCCGCCGCGATGGTCTCGTGCAGGAAGGCCCGCAGGTCGTCCTGCAGCTCGGGACGGCGCAGACCGAAGGCGACGGTGGCCTGCAGGAAGCCCGACTTCGACCCGCAGTCGAAGCGTTCGCCGTCAAAGCGCAGGCCG
>NZ_JBTLRF010000018.1:0-27450 GCF_054482575.1 Roseivivax sp. CAU 1753
TCGAGGCCGACGGTGGTAACTTGCATGGGGTGGCTCCTCTCAATCGCAGATTCTGACACCTGCACTATGGCGCATTACGACGCCGGGGAGCGGGAGCCATCCACCCCATCTGCTTTTTGACCTTTGTAACCGCGACACGAACGGCCCGTTGCCGACCTTTGCTTCGCCGACTAACGCCGCAGCGCGGCATCATCAGACCGGACTTTCGCTGCGCCTGCATGGTTTCCGAACCATCGAACTCGCACAACGCGGGACAACGCGGTCATGCAATCGCGCACAAAAGAGAAAAACCTAATCGGGATCACATTGGACAATCCTGCCAATATTGCACGATTTTCGGAAATGTCGTGCGAGCCTCCTATGTCTGCGGGCTTTGGCGGTCGAAAGATGGCGCCGCCACTACAACACTGTCAGACCGCACAGCTCTCTGGGATACCGTCCACCAGCGCCAGAGAGCATCGTGCCGATAGACCAGAGACCGACCATGCACTAACTGTCAATCCCGGAGCAAAATTGGTCAGTTTGGTTGCGGTTTAGCTGCGCCTTGGCGCGCGTGCTCTCCAGATAGCTGACGTGTGCCAAGGCGCGCTGGCCGCAGGCGAGCCCTTTTGATCCAGGGTTTATGGATTTCAGATTTGGGCTTTGCGGCTTTCGCGCAACCGGAAGCTTTCGCCGTTCATTTCGAGGATATGGACGTGATGGGTCAGGCGGTCCAGAATGGCGCCGGTGAGGCGTTCCGAGCCGAAAACCTCGGTCCATTCATCGAACGGCAGGTTGGACGTGATGATGATGGAGCCACGCTCGTAACGCTGCGAGATGACCTCGAACAGCAACTCGGCGCCGCTCTTGCTGAGCGGAACGAAGCCCAGTTCATCGATGATCAGCAGGTCTTGGCTGACCCGCAGCTTTTGCAGACGCTGCAAGCGCCGTTCCTCGGCAGCCTCGATCAGTTCGTGGACCAGGGCAGCGGCGGTTGTGAATCGGACTTTCTGGCCTCTCTGGCAAGCCGCCAGTCCGAGCCCCAGGGCGACATGCGTCTTACCGGTGCCACTCGGGCCCAGGGCGATGACGTTCTCACGCCGGTCCACGAAGGCGCAGCGGGCCAGTTCCATGGTCAGGGTCTTGTTCAGTGACGCAATCACCTTGAAGTCGAAGCTGTCCAGGCTTTTGGTCGCCGGGAACTTCGCGGCCTTGATCCGGCGTTCGATCATCCGGCGCTCGCGCTCGATCAGCTCCAGTTCACAGAGCCGTAAAAGGTAGCGCACATGATCCTTGTTCTCCGCCGCGCATTGCCGGGCCAGCTTGTCGTACTCGCTGTTGAAGGTCGGCAGGCGCAGCTTCTTGAGATGATGCTGCAGCAGGACCTGTGGGGTATCGGTCATGCCGCGGCTCACTTCCCGCCCCAAGGTTTCAGCTTTCGTTCCAAAAAAAGAGTTGGCCACCGCCAGCTCCCCGATCTTGGCGTGGAGCTCCTTCACCTGCTCCTCGTCAATCTCAGGCTTCTTGCGGCTCCCGCGCTCGAACACACCGGAGGCACCTTCGAGCAGGGCCCGCTTCCATTGATGGATCATCGTCGCCTCTCGGTGTTTGCCATGCAAACACCTGCCGGTAATAGATGCACCCCGAACCGGCTCGCCAGTTCGGCAGCCGTCTCCTCGCCTTTCAGGGCTTCCAGCGCGACCTTCGCCTTGAACTCAGGCGCGTGCTGCTTCCGTTTCGACATCTCTGATCTCCTTCTCGTCGAAGATCAGCAGACTGCAAATCGTAGCTTATGTCAGTGTCCGAATTTCGGGGGTAGCTCAGAGGTCTACCTGCGGGCCTATGCCAGCGCCTCCGAGGCCCGCGCCTCGAACCGGAACTACCTGGGCTTCTACAACAGTCAGAGGCCCCACTCATCGCTTGACGGCAAAACACCAGATCAGGCTTACTTCAATCCGTCGGTGCCCCAAGCGGCAGCGGTATAAACAAGGCGGAAAACCACTTACGAAACGCCGGAAACCTGTTCAGACAAACCGAGCCACAGCATTCACCAGTCATCTTCACTTAGCCCCAGCTTCTTGAGCCGTGAATAAAGCGTGGTCGGTTTGACCCCGAGCAATTCCGCCGCCCCGTTTTTGCCGGAAACTTTGCCACCCGCTTGCTGCATGCAGGCAATGATGTTCAACCTGCGAATTTGTTCGACGTCTGCTTCGGTGAGTAAGGTAGAGGTTGGTAAAGCTCCCGGGACAATGTGGCTTTGGATTTCAACTTGCAATTTTTCAGATTGTGACACGATGGCGCCGCGTTCGATCACGTTTGCCAGTTCGCGCACATTGCCGGGCCAGTGATAATCCTGCAGCTTGCGCATCGCGCCCTCGGTCACGATGGGAACCGTGCGGCCCAGCCGTTTGCACGCGACGCGCAGCAGATGCGCGGTCAGGACCGGGATGTCCTCTGCCCGGTCCCGCAAGGGCGGACACAGGATGGGAAAGACGCCCAGATACAGCATCAGGTCCTGACGCAACCGGCCTGCCTGCACCTCGCGGTCGATGTCGCGACAGGTCGAGGCGATCACCCGCAGATCGAGGCTGCGGGCGCGGTCGCAGCCCAGCCGGACCACTTCGCGGTTCTGCAGGGCGTCCAGAAGATGGCCCTGAATCTCGATGGGGATGTCGGCGACCTCATCGATGAACAAGGTGCCGCCATGAGCCAGTTCCAGCTTGCCCGGACGGTCCTTGAGCGCCCCGGCAAAGGCACCGCGCACCTGGCCGAACAATTCGCTTTCGATCTTCTCGGGGATCACAGCCCCGGCCTTGAAATGGATCATCGGGCGCCGCTTGCGGCTGCTGTCGTCGTGGATGGCCGAAGCGACGAGGGATTTCCCGACCCCGCTTTCGCCCCGGATCAGCACGCTTGTATCCGTCGGCCCCACAAGCTCGATCTGGGTGATGATGCGCCGGATCGCGTCCGAGCGACCGATGATGTCATGGTGGGCGCGTTCGATACTGATCGCTTCCTGCAGATAGGCGTTCTCTTCCTCGAGCTGGTCGCGCAACGCCGCTACCTCGTCCATCGCCTCGCGCAGCTTGCGCTCGTTCTCCCAGCGCTCGGTGATGTCCCTGAAGATCACCACCGCGCCGACCAGCTGCGCGCCATCGTAGATCGGGGTCGAGACATATTCGACGCGGATCGGCTTGCCGTCCTTGCGCCAGAACACCTCGTTCTCAATCCTGTTGACCTGCTCGAAGCGGAAGGACTGATAGATCGGACATTCATGCGAGGGGTAGTGATCGCCGTTCAGGTGGTGATGGTGGATCATCGTGTGAATGTCGCGGCCCAGCAGATCCTCGGTCGTCCAGCCCAGCATTTCCTGTGCGGCCCGGTTCACGAAGGTGGTTTTGCCATCCGCGTTCACACCGTAGATCCCCTCGCCCGCCGCATTCAGGATCAGCTGGTTTTCGCGTTCGAGATCGGCAAAGAAGCTTTGCGCGCGCTGCCATTCGACAAGGCCGCCCTTGTAGAGATTCCCGGCTGCAACCTCGGCGGCATGGTGTTCCAGCGCCACCAGATCGAGCAGATGCAGCAGCAGCATATCCTTGCCCGCGTGTTGCAGCCAACGCCCGGTAAGCTCGATTTGCAAGGGATCGCTCCCGGCGGTCTGCAGGGCCACGCGCCGCGTCCAGGCGGTGCCGCGATGCTGAATCTCGGCGATGAAGACCACGAAATCGTCCATGCCCGCGGCCACGAGCCGGGCGAACTGCGATCCCGTCAGCTGCGGGTCATCGAACAGCGCAAGGGCCTCCGGCGTGGCCGCCAGAATGCGGTCCCGGCTGAGGTCGATCAGGACAGTCGGACCGAAGGCACCGGCCAGCAGGGAATCGTAAGGGGCGGTATCATTAAGCATGGTTCATGCGGACGGGAAACGCCGCAAAGCGCAATACGAAATTTCGTAAATTACGAATTATCGTAAATTATTTAGCGTCTCGCATCGGATAATGCCCTGAAAAACATCGCAAAACGCAAATCCCAGAAATCCGGCAGCCGCCTTCATATGTCTGTTTCTGGCTGACAGCATGAGGAAAACCAACAGCGGGAGCATGTTATGTCGATCAAGTCCCTCGGTAATCCCTTCTCCTCCAAGACCGATCTGCGGCATGGCGCGGATTGCGGCTGTCATACCTGCAGCGCCGCCGCGCCCGAGGCGGAGGACAGCGTGGATCTGTCCACGTCGGAGGGCATGATGGAACGCGCCGTCGAAAGCGCCATCGTGCGGTCGGTCTTCGGGCAAAGCGATATCGGCCGGCGGTCTTTCATGGGCATGATGGGTGGCTCGACCATGGCCGCGGCGCTGGCCTCGGTCTTTCCGCTGAACGAGGCGAAAGCCGCTATCCTCGATAATCTCGGGCCCCCGGAGAAGACCGATCTGAACATCGGCTTCGTGCCGATCACCTGCGCTACACCGATCATCATGGCCCAGCCGCTGGGCTTTTACGAACGCTACGGTCTGAACGCGCAGGTCATCAAGACCGCCGGTTGGGCGGTGGCGCGCGACAAGTCGCTGAACGGCGAATACGATGCGTCGCACATGCTGACGCCCATGCCGCTGGCGATGACGCTGGGGGCCGGGTCGGTGGCCGAGCCCTACATCATGCCCGCGGTCGAGAACATCAACGGGCAGGCCATCGTGCTGTCCAACGAACATCTCGACAAGCGCGATCCCGCACAGTGGAAGGGCTTCACCTTCGGCGTGCCATTCGAATATTCGATGCACAACTTCCTGCTGCGCTATTACGTCGCCGAGTTTGGCCTCGACCCCGATGTCGATATCCAAATCCGCGTCGTGCCCCCGCCCGAGATGGTGGCGAACCTGCGCGCGGGCAACCTCGACGGGTATCTCTCGCCCGATCCGTTCAACCAGCGCGCGGTCTATGAAGGCATCGGCTTCCTGCATCTGCTGACGAAGGATATCTGGGAAGGCCATCCCTGCTGCGCCTTTGCCGCGCCGCTGTCCTTTGCCACCGAGCTGCCCAACACCTATGGCGCGCTGCTGAAGTCGATCATCGACGCTACGCAATACGCCTCCGCCGCGGAAAACCGCAAAGAGATTTCGGAAGCCATCGCGCCCACGAATTACCTCAACCAGCCGGTGACGGTGATCGAACAGGTGCTGACCGGCACCTATGCGGACGGTCTGGGCGAGGTGAAGCGCGTGCCCGACCGGATCGATTTCGACCCCTTCCCGTGGCATTCGATGGGCGTGTGGATCCTGACACAGATGAAGCGCTGGGGCTATATCGAGGGCGATGTCGACTACAAGGGCGTGGCCGAACAGGTGTATCTCGCTGCCGATTGCAAAAAGGTCATGGAAGACCTCGGCTATGAGGCGCCCGATATCACCTACAAATCGCACACGATCATGGGCAAGACCTTCGATCCCGCGACGCCCGAGGCCTATGTCGACAGCTTCGCGATCAAGAAGGGATAAGGGATGGATAATCTGTCCCTCAACCAACGCGCGGCCTTGCTGTCCGTTGTGATGCTGATCGTTGGCCTCCTGATCTGGGAAGCCGCGATCCCCGGCCAGAAAGCGGTCGGAGAACTGACCGAATACGAGCTGCTGACCGGTGCCGGTGCGCCCAAGGCGGGCGTGCCACCCCCGAGCGAGGTCATCGCCAAAGCGTGGGAGCAGTTGAGCAATCCGTTCTATGACGCGGGCCCCAACGACAAGGGCATCGGTATCCAGATCGGCTATTCGATCTACCGCGTTCTCACGGGCTATCTTCTGGCGGCGCTGGTCGCGATCCCGTTCGGCTTTCTGATCGGCATGTCGCAGGTGGCCTACAAGGCGTTCAACCCGTTCATTCAGGTGCTGCGCCCCATATCGCCCCTCGCATGGATGCCGCTGGCCTTGTTCATAATCGGCGACAGCGAGGCTTCGGCGATCTTTGTAATCTTCATCTGCTCAATCTGGCCAATGCTGATCAACACGGCCTTCGGTGTGGCAGGGGTCCGCGAAGACTGGGTCAACGTTGCACGCACCCATGAGCTTGGGCCGATCAAGACCGCCTTCACCGTCATCCTGCCCGCTGCGGCACCCACCATTGTGACCGGCATGCGTATCTCGATCGGCATCGCGTGGCTGGTGATCGTGGCCGCCGAGATGCTCGTCGGGGGCACCGGGATTGGCTACTATGTGTGGAACGAATGGAACAATCTTGATCTGACGTCAGTCGTCTTCTCCATTCTCATGATCGGCGTGGTTGGCATGCTGCTGGACGCCATGTTTGGCCTGTTGCAGCGCCGCGTCACCTACGTCGAATAGAGGGCATTCCAGATGAAACCTTACTTAAGTATCGAAAAGCTGACCCAACGCTTCCCGGATGGGGCTGGCGGTGAACTGACCGTGTTCGAGGATGCCTCATTCGGCGTCGAGAAGGGGGAGTTCGTGGTGATCCTCGGCCATTCCGGCTGCGGCAAATCCACGATCATGAACATCCTGGCAGGCCTTGCTGATCCCACAAGCGGGGTAGTCATCATGGACGGGCAAGAGGTCAAAGGCCCCAGCCTGGACCGGGGCGTCGTTTTTCAGAACTACTCCTTGCTGCCATGGCTGAGCACGCTGAAAAACGTCACGTTCGGCGTCGCCGCCCGCTACCCCGATTGGACCAAACAGAACGTCGTGGAGCACGCCACCAAGTTCCTCGCCATGGTGGGCCTTGAAGGCGACGTGATCCAGCGCAAGCCCAGTCAGTTGTCGGGCGGAATGCGCCAGCGGGTCTCCATCGCGCGGGCCTTTGCCAACCACCCCAAGCTGCTGCTTCTCGATGAGCCTTTCGGAGCGCTCGATGCGCTGACGCGGGGCACCATTCAGGACGAGCTTTTGAAAATTTGGGGGCAGATGGAACAAACCGTCTTCATGATCACCCACGACATTGACGAGGCGATCCTGCTGGCCGACCGCATCTTGCTGATGACCAATGGCCCACAAGCCCGCGTTGCCGAAAGCGTCGAGATCACGATACCGCGCCCGCGCAATCGCACCGAGATCATCGAGCATCCCAACTACTACGCAATCCGCAACCATCTGGTGCAATTCCTTGGCAAACGCTCGAAGGAATTGGCAGGCCAGCCCACCGAGCCGGGCCAAACCAGTGCGCCAAAGCCAGTGCGGATCGACAATACCACCGACAGGACGCAGGCCCCAGACGACCCCGAAGACAAACGACCCGCCCTGCGCGCCGTCAACAGCTGAGACCGGAGGAGTGACCAAAATGAAAGACCTTATGATGACCGAGATAATGACCAAGGAAGACGCAACGGCCATGATCCTGTCGGCCAAAAAGCAAGCCGGGCTGACGTGGGAAGAGATCGCCGAGAAAATCGACATGTCGCCCGTCTGGACCCACTCGGCAGCCATGGGCATGAACGCCTTCCCGCCCGAAAAAGCCAAGCTGATGGTCAGCGTGATGGGCCTACCGCAGGATGCCGAAAGCGTGCTGGCCGAAAGCCCGACCAAGATCTGGGAACAAGCCGTGCCAACCGATCCATGCATCTACCGTTTCTACGAAATCGTGGGCGTCTACGGCCCGACCCTGAAGGCGCTGATCCAGGAGAAATTCGGCGACGGCATCATGTCCGCTATCGACTTCGACATGTCCGTAACCCGCGTTCAAAACCCCAAGGGTGACCGGGTGAAGGTCGAGATGTCGGGCAAGTATCTCGGCTATAACAGCTGGTAATCCGCCATGACCCGTATGCCAATGCCGCCCTTTTCCTACGAAGATGCGGTCAAGAAAGTCCGCATGGCCGAAGATGCGTGGAACACACGAGACCCAGAAAAGGTGGCGCTGGCCTACACTTCCGATACGAAATGGCGCAACCGGTCCGAGTTTCTGAATGGCCGGGACGAAGTGCGCGCCTTTCTGGCCCGAAAGTGGGCGCAGGAGAGCGAGTATAGGTTGATCAAGGAGATTTGGGCGCATGGCGAAAACCGCATCGCCGTGCGCTTTTGCTACGAGTACCATGATGCAGAAAGCAATTGGTTCCGCGCCCATGGCAATGAAAACTGGGTGTTCGACGCAAACGGCTACATGGCCGCGCGCCATGCCTCAATCAATGATTTCGCGATCGCTGAAACCGAAAGACTGTTTCATTGGCCTCAAGGTCCAAGGCCTGCAGAGCATGCCGGTTTGTCTGACCTGAGACTGTGAAAGAAGAGTGCTATAATAGTTTTTAAGCGTCATAAAGCCGTTGCCCTTGTCTATCCGGCATGCGCTTACAATCGGTAACATAGATTTTTGTTTCGCAGTGAATGTCCGTGTTGTGGACTGCGATTAGTGCATCTCAGCACCGAACCGAGTGACCGGTATGGGCTATACGCAGGCTGTCAAATTTTCTGCACGAGAAAAATGCCGCATTTGCGAACTATGTAGATCTGGGCTCGGAGCGGACCTGCGGCGCTACAGCATGACCTCCTTGCCAGACATCCTTCCGATCGACACACACGGCCCTGAGCTGCCTTTTGACGGACAATCGAAATGCTGCGGTCGCAATCCGCATTGCGGCCATTCGAGCTGGCACGAAACACCCGAAAACGGTGGCTCTCAACCTACGTCAACCTTGCTTTGAGTTCC
The DNA here is from genome assembly GCF_054482575.1 of Roseivivax sp. CAU 1753. Classification (NCBI taxonomy): domain Bacteria; kingdom Pseudomonadati; phylum Pseudomonadota; class Alphaproteobacteria; order Rhodobacterales; family Roseobacteraceae; genus Roseivivax; species Roseivivax sp. CAU 1753. Next base: position 8,613 of record NZ_JBTLRF010000018.1, read on the forward strand.
GGGCTGAACGCTCTCGCATCTTTCCGAAAAAAACCGACGCACAGGTGTTCGGTTCGCGAGCTCTGCGTGCAGATTTGCCTCCTCGACATGATCGGCTGGGAGAGTCACGAAGGCTCCTTTTTCGCGGCCTCGCAACCAACATTCCTCCGGCAGCAAATTACCCGGCGGCCGTTTGTCGATTTTGAGAAAGATGAGAAACCCGCCAAGGCAGAACCTTACAACGTTCACTCCTTCCTGCCTATCTGGCATCGGGGTGCGATAGTAATAAACGTCGCCATCAAGTTCGATGATGCGCGCAATCGTGACATCAATGGCATTGGGAATTTGCCCGCCACTGAGAGCGACCATCCTAAGGATATCCTTGTAAGGTCCAATGTCGATACGCCCCCTACCAGGAATTGTGACAGCATATTTCCAAGCAATACCTGAGGCAAAACGTACCAGCATATCTCCGTCTACGCCGTCTATGCTTATGATCCTCCCCGCGCTGAGGGATTGCTTCCGGATTTTTCGAAATAGGTCAAATGCGTAGGATTCATAGCGCCCAAGTATGTTGTCACAATCCCCGCAAAGAATATCTTTGTCGTAGACGCCAGTGTGGCTAACCTGCGGATGAGGGTTGCCCTTGTGAACAATCAAGTGTTGCTCACCGCGATCAACTTTCACCTCCATCACGAATGCTTTGGGGATCAGATGTGCTTCTATGGTCTTGGGATTCCCGCAATTTAGGCAGGGCAAACTGCATCCTTCTCTCTTCAGGTTCTTTTTTAGACCGGCCCTGAGCGGACCTTGGCCCATGCTTCTGTCGCTGCAGTGCGGCTTAACCAAACCGGCCATTCCTGCATGATGCAGCATTTTAGCTGGCGAGTGTCCGCACCGCGGGACTTGGACGAAGCCGCTACCGCGGCAGGGGCGCTTGTGGTGAGGGCGGCGCGGTGATCTGACCACCGGGATTTTGGAAATGGGCACGTCTATCCGACGATTGGGGCCTCTCAATCAACGGATAGGAGGATCCCATGGTGGACCAAAAGACAACACCGCTGCGTGCGCGGATGATCGAAGATATGCGGATCAAAGGGCTGGGCGAAGGCTCGCAGAAAGCGCATATCAGGGCAATTCGATATCTTGCCGAGTTCCTTGGGCGATCGCCGGATACAGCAACACCCGAAAACTTGCGCGCCTACCAACTTCATATGGTCGACACGACCGTCACGCCATCGACTTATAACGCGCGACTTGTCGGGCTGCGTTTCTTTTTTGAGACGACGTGCAAGCGCCCTGAGATGAAGGACTGCCTACATTTTCGCACGGAACCACGGAAGCTCCCGGTCGTCTTCAGCGCCGAAGATGTGTTCGAGATTCTCAGGGTCGCGCCGGGTCCGGGGCTGAAGTATCGCGCTGCGTTCAGTATCTCCTATGGTACTGGGTTGAGGGCGTCCGAGGTCTGCAATCTAAAGGTCACCGACATCGACAGCGACCGGATGGTGATCCATGTCGAGCGCGGAAAGGGCGGCAAGGATCGCAAAGTGATGCTGTCGCCTGGCCTATTGGCGCTTCTGCGCGATTATTGGCGCGAGGCGCGGCCGGATGGCTGGCTGTTCCCGGGAAAGCCTCGGATCAACCCGCTGTCACCGCGGCAACTCCATCGCGCCTTCAGCGCAGCCAAGCATCTGGCGGGGGTCAAGAAGCCGCGCAGCACGTTGCACAGTTTGCGGCACAGCTTCGCGACGCATCTTCTGGAGGCCGGGACGGATGTGCGCGTGATCCAGGTTTTGCTCGGCCATGCCAAGCTGAGCACTACGGCGCAATACACCCATGTCGCCACCAAGCTGATCCGGGACACCGATAGCCCCTACGAGTTGCTGGCACAGTTGCGGGACCGAAGGCCGCAGTAACGCGGGCGGGCGTTGTCGCGCCCGAAGCTGGAGGTTGCTGATATCTTTCGAACGCACGGTCCGGCCTATCGGCGGGCTCATGCGGTGAGCCTGAGCCAGCTCAAAGCGATGTCAGCGATTGAGACCTGCCGCACGGAGGCGCTCGGCGGGCATGTGGCAGCCTGCACCAAGTGCAACCATCAGCACATCGCTTACAATAGCTGCAAAAACCGGCATTGCCCCAAATGCCAGGCACCAGCGGCGCGTGACTGGATGGCGGCGCGGGCCGAGGACCTGTTGCCGGTCGGGTACTTTCATGTGGTCTTCACGCTGCCCGCAGAGATCGCGCGGATCGCCCTTTGGAACAAGCGCGCGATCTACAGTCTGTTGTTCAAAGCATCGGCCCAGACTGTAGCAACCATTGCCATCGATCCCAAACGTATGGGCGCGCGTGTCGGCATGACCAGCGTTCTCCATACTTGGGGGTCGGCTTTGACCCATCACCCGCATATCCACATGATCGTGCCAGGGGGTGGGCTATCGCCGGATGGCACCCGTTGGGTTGCTTGCAAGCCCGGGTTCTTTCTGCATGTGCGCGTGCTGTCGCGGCTGTTCCGGCGGCTGTTTACCGAAGGGCTGATGGCACTGCACCGTGCAGAGCAACTGAAGTTCTTCGGTGACGTTACCGAATTGGCAAACACCGCCACATTCGCCGCATGGTTGGCGCCGCTGCGCAAGATCGACTGGGTGGTATACGTCAAACCGCCATTTGGTGGGCCCGAGGCAGTACTCGCGTATCTGGCCCGCTACACCCACCGTATCGCCATCTCAAACCATCGGCTCGTCAGCGCTGACGCCGGGACCGTTGCTTTCAAATGGAAAGATTACAGGATCAAACGTGGAGACCGCCTGAAGGTCATGCAGCTCCCGACCTTCGAGTTCATCCGCCGCTTTCTGATGCATGTTCTGCCTGATCGCTTCCACCGTATCCGCCACTACGGTTTCCTCGCAGGCAGCGGGGGCAAAAAGAAAGTCGCTCAGATCCGCGCGTTGCTCGGGGAAATCAAATCAGTTGAACCAGTTCAACCGCCTGACGAAGCGCTGTCACCCCTCACATTGCGCGAGCCATGCCCTGACTGCGGTGGGCCGATGCGCATCATCGAGACCTTCCAGCGTGGGCAGTTACCTCGAACCCGAGCGCCACCAAGAAAGCAGGCCGCATGATGAACCGCAGATCCTCTGAGAACCCTTCGATCCGACACGCAACGTGCCGGTCAAAGGGACGCTTTGGCTCAATGCCATCAATGCGTCGCGACGGGTGCCAGGACACCGCAGCAAGACCGAAAAATGGGCCCGGCCCTACGCCCAAGACCACGACGCTACGCCTCCAAACTCGGAAAAATCCGCGAAACTCTGACCGATATCAGGGACTGGGACCTGCGCTTTCCCCATAGCGCGGCACCGACAGCCCGCGGCTTCCACCTTGTCAGATTTGTCAACGCGGGCCAGACCGCCCAACACAATCCTAACGCACTGGCCCGCATCAAAAAATCTTAGACTTTCCCTACTTTCGCTGCGGATGAGCCATTGACGGGTTTGGTAACCGTGAGAGGTGGAGGGCGAACATAATCCAGGTATCATCGCATCATTTCTTAGAGACCAATCCCCAAAATTCGTCTAAGCTGTTCATGCATCACGCTTACATTCGGGATTGCTCCGCACACCCTGACGCGGTTTTAGACATCTCGTTTTTGCACTATTCGGTACGCTTCGAATACTGAGTGGCGCGGGTTCGGGGCCTACCGACCGGCTGCTGCCCGGTCCATGCAAATTGGATGCATTATAATGAGAAGATATAGAGACTCCGCACATGCGGTCGTCGGTATTATTGGCACCGCCACCCCAACCGCTCCCCGACTCTCAAAGGCGAATACTGGAATTTCGCACTTGATGCGACGCGACAGAATTGCAGGCATTTCGCTGGTTATGTCGCTATGCCTCGCAGGAGTGGCGCAAGCACAAGCGCAAGAGTGGGGCAAATGGGTCAGCACCGAGCATTCCGAAATCTGCTATGGTGGCATAACCGGATTTAACACCAAAGGGCATTACGGCTCTCACCATAAGCAGCGTTGTGACCCAACCGCAATCGTGGATTCGGAATGGGGTTGGAAAGATCACATCAACGATAGACAAGGCCAACAGGAAATTATTTGTACTGAAGGGCTCATTACTCGGTTTGCCTGCAATGGCGATTACTGCAGCTATGTCCGAGTGAGTTGCGGTTATAACAAGGATGGAGCAGATAATGCGCTTTACGACCACAGGTGGCTGCCTGTGAAGCAAACCAAGGAAGGTCCAAATAGCCTGGTCAATTTTTCAGAAAACAACGATGGAGTGAAGACCGTGCTCGTTGGCTTGCGGTGCTCGGGATCCTGGTGCGATACGTTGGAGTTCTATGTTGCCAAGGTCGGAACGCCTGCCCCGGTGGTCAAGCTATCAGACGTTGTCGTTCGTGGAAAGTGGGTTCAAAAATGCGTCTCAGGCGGAAATTGCTCAATGACGACCGAGAAGGAGTATACATTCAGTTCTGCTTTCACAAATTCATATTCCCAGGAAGTAGAAACCAGAGTTGAAGCACAGGTGTCCAGTTCGACCACTGTGGAAGCCGGGTACGAAGGTGGTGGTGCCAGCGCGTCGGCCTCTGCGACTCTGACAGCGTCTTTGACGACTGGTTTGACCAATGCGGTTAACACAGCAAGAAGCTCTACGGACAAAAGTTCAACAAGTCTGAAGACGATTTTCAACTGCAACCCACCAATAATTCCAATTGGGAAACTTGGGTACTTTTGGCAATCGACCGTAAAAATTGGTCCTAACACTGCGACAGTCCTGCACTGTCTGGACGCCTGCGCTGACGCGAAAACCGGCGTTCCCACTTGGGCACCGGGCACAAATATCACATCGTGCAACTATACGCCTGAGCAAGATGCCGCGAGGGGGACTTCGACACCGGAGTCTACCAATTCGGCGATATCGAATATTTCCTACAATTTCAATTATGGCGATCATCGGGGAGTTCAGGCGATGAGACCTGGCGATGTTTTCGACATTTACAACGAAAAAGGCGGCTGTGGGCCAAATGACATCGCGCAATGTCAGGTTAATGCGAATGGTACAATACAGGCCAAATACAGGGACTCTTGCGGCAGCCCAAAGACGGGCGCTCCGGTCAGCAATGGCTGCAGCAAAGCGACGTTTAAGAACTACACCGTAACCTGTTGTACGCCATAGCACCAAACTTGAGGCAGCAAACGAAGGGTGGGCGGTTTTGCCCACCCGTCCGCCAATTCCTTGCGCTGCGCTTCTGGGTGCACGTTCGATATGACGAAAAAGACTGCTGTCGAATTTCAGCCGGATTGTCCCTGCATGACCGGCCCAGTTTTCACAAGATTTCACTCAACGACGAAAAGCCGCCGTTAGTGCATTGTGCAGAACCGGTCGCTTTGGGCTCCTTTCCGACCTTGGCCGCGCCGCCGGATCTGCGTGATAAGATGGCGCACCAACGTCGGGTTGGTGTCGTGGCAGGGCGTGGCGGATCGTAGGAGCCATCATGCCCATTGCCAACTTACCTGCCATTCGCGCCTGCCGCCCAGCCTGGAACAAGGGGCGCGTCGCCGGCCAGAAGCGCCCGCTCATGCCCAAGCACGTCTGGGCCATTCGCGTGCGCTTGGAGATCTCCGAAAATCACCGTGATCTTGCCCTTTTCAACCTCGCCATCGACAGCAAGCTCCGAGGCTGTGATCTGGTAAAACTGAAAGTCGCGGATGTCTATGCAGCAGGCCAGGTCAAAGAGCGCGCTTCGATTATCCAAAGCAAAACTCAGAAACCTGTCCGCTTCGAGATCACCGAGGGCACCCGTAAGTCGCTCGCGCGCTGGATCGATGAGCCACAGATGATCGGATCGGAACATCTCTGGCCCGGTCGATTTCATGAACGCTTGCACATCTCCACCCGACAATACGCACGGCTGGTCCGGGACTGGGTCACCTCGATCGACCTCGAACCGAGCTCATACGGCACGCACTCGATGCGACGGACCAAAGTCGCCCAGATCTACCGCAAGACCGGAAACCTCCGTGCAGTTCAACTCCTGCTTGGTCATACGAAGATGGACAGCACCGTCCGTTACCTCGGCGTCGAGCTGGAGGACGCACTCTCGATCTCCGAGTCGGTCGAAATCTGACCTGCCGGGCCGTCCTTCGTGGACGGCCCTGACCTGCCGTTCGCTTTGTGGCCGAGCGCTGCGGTGCAGCCTAACCACACCGGCCATTCGTCCAACGCGCAGCATTTTCTGAAGGTGAAGGACGGTCGTGATCGAACGAGCCCGCCGCCATGCAGTCATAGCATACCGTCTATGGTTAGGGATTCGGCGATTGGCCCATACCTTTGAGACAAGCAAAGACGCATAAATGACACGAAAGACCCAACCATGAATATGCAAGTTGAATACAAGACCGCCACACCGGACGAAGTTCAAAAGATCATCCATCGCGCGCGGAGGCTGCGTAGCGAATATATCGCCAAGTCAATCAAATCCGGCTTGTCCAATTTGCGCGGGGTTTTCGCGAACAAGACGCCAGCCGCCAGCGCAATGGCCTAACCGCTGACGCCTGCTCCGCGTTTGCCGTGAATGTGGCCTGATCCAAGGCGATCACCCTTCGGCTGATCCAAGCTGAGGCTTACTTGGCCATCTCCGCGCCAATGCGAAACGAGCGACATGCAAACACCGGCGACACGCGGTGGACAGAGCTCCACCATTTGAAACGAAAGACTAACGATATGACATTTCAGAATATCCTTCCCGTTCATCCCCTTGAAGGAGTCCAGAATTGGATCAGACACTTCAGGGCCGACCTCGCAGAGCGGCGCAGGGCGCAAGCCCTCTATGACCGCACATGGCGCGAACTTTCGGCAATGTCCGACCGGGAACGCGCGGATATCAGCATTCACCGTTCCGACATTGCCTGGATCGCCTGTGAAGCCGTTGCCATGAGCCGCAAGCAATCGTAGCTCTCGTCACCTTGCCAAGCGATTACTGCGACACGGGCTTTCCGGTTGCGTTCACCCTCTCTGCAGCTTTTTCAACGCCAGGCGTCAGGGACTGGCCTGAACCGGAAATGCCCGGTCAGCATGACCGGGCGACAACGCGTGGGCATCGGCACTTGCCAAGTGTTCCCCGACCCTGCCCCCGAGCATCATACCGGGTTGAGCGTGCCGAGTGCACTCCAACAGTTTGCGCAGCGCGGAAATGCCGACATTCGCCGGCATCCGTGCTTTGCTTTGCTGCTTCCCGGAAGCGGCCATTCGCGTCGGCGCGCAGCATGGCAGCATGATCGCGACTCGGACGGCCCCGCAGCGCGGGACCTCCGAAATATGGCAAATGAGGTTGCTGTTGCCGTCTTCCGCCTCGACGACGGTTTCGTCTGCTCACGAATTACGTCATCCAACTCACTCCGAAGGCGACTGAGTCCAGGAACCTGGAAACTTCTGCACTGCCGGAACATCGCGACTCGACAGTGCAAAGCGATGGCCCAGAGTGGACCAACCTGGCCATTCCGACTAATATCAGGATTCTTCGCATTGGGGCCGTTTGTGTGGCCGGAAGCAGTTCAACTGGGTTGTCGCAATGTGCCTTCCAGCCCGGGTCATTGGTCCGAAAGCAAAGCTTGCCGAACAGTCTCATCCCAACCCAGAAAGAACTTGTCCCGGTCACGGATTACCGGGCGGGCCATTACTTTTGGTTGGGCCGCGATCTGCGCCTCTGCCTCCGAATTCTTCAGCCAGTCATTGAGCGCGCGGTAATCATTAGACTTGCGATCCACGAGCCGATCCCCGAACTCTTCGATCAGCCCCGACAATTCTGCTTCGCTCAAAGGCACCGCCCGAACATCACGGAAAGAGACGTCCATTCCTTCCGCCTCCAATGCTCTGCGGGCCTTCTGACAGATTGCGCAAGTCTGTAAGCCATAGATCATCATGTCGTAATCTCCCTTGGCGTCGATCCCGCAACCTCGTGCATCGACGCCTCCAACGCAACCGTTCGAGCAGTTACTTGCGCCGGTTGGCGGGTGCGCTCTACCGGATTTGTCGCGTAGTCGCTTTTGCGCCTTCCTGAAGGATAAGCTTGCAACAACGTTGTTCTGCCGCCATGCAGGCTGCTGTGACCAAGTCATCAGATCAGCCCGCAGTTTCATTGGCCGCTCTCGGCTGGTCCGCGTTTTACGACGAGCAGTTGGAGCCCGGCGAGATAGGGTTTGCCCCCATGCGCATCGCGACCGTTCACCGGGATCAAGTCACTGCGTTGTCCGAACTTGGCCCGGTGAGGCTGACCCTTTCCGCTCAGACGAATACGACGGATTTCGCCGTGGGGGACTGGGTCCTGGTGGCCCGCGAGACCCGCTTGCTGGTCCGGCGGCTGAATAGGCGGATGCAGTTACAGCGCAAAGCTGAAGGCCGTCGGCAAATGCAGCTGATTGCTACTAACGTTGACACACTCTTGATCGTCACCTCCTGCAATGACGACTTCAATCCCGCACGACTGGAGCGGTATCTGGCGCTGGCAAACGAGGCTGGGGCGATCCCTGTGATTGTCCTGACGAAGATCGATCAGACGGCTGATGCCGCACCCTACCTGCGGCAGGCGGAAGCCCTTCAACTCGGACTGGATGTCGTCATGTTGAATGCGAAAGCGCCGGAGGCAGCACTGACATTGGCTCATTGGTGCGGCCCAGGGCAAACCGTTGCCCTTGTCGGGTCGTCCGGAGTCGGGAAGTCGACTTTGCTGAATACGCTGTCGAAGAAGTCATCCCAGGACGCACAGCCAACAGGACCCATTCGCGCGGCCGACGCCAAGGGGCGACATACAACCACGTCGCGTTCGCTCCATGCAATTGCCGGTGGCGGCTGGGTGATCGACACGCCCGGGATGCGAACGCTGCATGTCAGCGATGTCTCAGACGGGCTCAATATTCTGTTCGCGGAGATTGTCGACCTCGCGTCCCAGTGTCGCTTCCGGGATTGTACCCATGATCATGAACCTGGTTGCGCGGTTCAGGGGGCGACCGCTGACGGGACACTCGACCCCGCTCGCCTTGGACGATGGCGCAAGCTTACGCAGGAAAACCTGTCCAATACCTCCATCCAGTCCGGGCCCCGTGGTAACAAAATCACGAGGACACTTGGCAAACGACGCTGACGAGCTTCCGGCCCAGAGCCGACCTCCACCGGGAGGGTCAACGCTGCAATGCGGCTTCTCCGTAGCGGTCATCCGTGACAGCGTGCAGCCTGCGTTGGGAGGCCAAGGTCAGCAGTGCGGACGAAGCGAGCTTTCGCTGCAGATGCGCCAATGCCTTCTTTCGCATTCGGAAGCAGCGTCAGCCGTGATGTCGGTGTTATTGTCAGGGCGAAGCTTTTTCTTCTTCGAGTGCCGTTTCGGCGTTCTTCTGCATCCTCATGAGCAGCGAGAACGCAAGGTCCTTCTCGTTCTGCGAGAAGCCCTCAAATAGCCTGGCGTTGATCCTTGCGAAGAAATCGGACAGGTGTCGCAGTTTATCGCCTTTCTGTGTCAGGACGACGACGACGACCCGACCATCTTCTTTGTGCTTGCGACGTGTCAGCAATCCACGGTCTTCCATTCGATCCACAATGCGAGACGTCGCTGGGAGCCCGTTGCCGACAAGATCGGCCAAAGCGCTCACTGTGATTTCTCCATCTCTCCAAAGACAAGACAAGATGACCCATTGCGGCAGAGAAAGACCATAAGGATCCAGAAGTTGCTGGCAGAGTGCATTCATTCGCCCTGCCGCGAAGTTCAAAGCACGTCCAATGGATTGAGGTGGAGGGGAGATTTTACTTGCCATGTAAATGAGTATGCTCGTATGGTTTACCTGTAAATCAAAATCGCCTGTCTTACGGCTTTCCGCAACTCAATTCAGGCTCTGTATCAATCAAGAGAGGAAACCCAATGTCAAAGAAGGTGCTTATGGTCGGATGGCATCCGACGGTCGTGGACTACGGGAAATACCCGGGTCTGGACGCGGGCAAGCTGGAAGAGGCCCTGAGAGCAGATGAAAAGAAGCTCAACGATCTCGGCTATGACGCGTCGATTGGCTTCATCTTCAGCGGCGAGACCGCGACCGACCAGCTTGTGCAAGCGCTGAAGGACACCTCCTATGACGTCGTGATGATCGGGGCCGGTGTCCGCAAGGACGACGACCACTTTCTGATTTTCGAGAAGCTGGTGAACGTAGTTCACGAACACGCGCCGAAGGCGCGTATCGCCTTCAATACCGGACCCAGGGATTCCGACGCCGCAATACAGCGTTGGGCTTAAAGGTCGGGTGCCCCATGCAGGTCAAGCCAAGAGCACGGAAAGTCGCTTCGGCAACCTTTTCAAGTTGATCCATGGGAGCGCTCGTTCATACAATGCGCGCAAGCAAAGCAGCCACCGGGGCCTGCCGTAGCATTGTGAAGATCGGGCTCAAAGCTGTCATGCGTCGCTGCGGCACGCACGCGCCGCCGTGATTGTCCCACAGCGCCGGGTATTTGCTATGCCAAGTCGTCGGCGTGGTGCCGAAGACGTGGCGGGCGTGGTGGATCGGAGGAACCACCATGCCGACTACAAACCTGCCAGCCATCCGAGCCTGCCGTCCCGCTTGGAACAAGGGCCGCATCGTCGGCCAGAAGCGTCCGCTCGAGCCGAAGCATGTATGGGCGATCCGGGTCCGTCTCGAGATCGCCCAGCGGCTTCGCGAACTGGCGCTCTTCAATCTCGCCATCGACAGCAAGTTGCGCGGATGTGACCTCGTGAAGCTGAAGGTCGCTGACGTCTACGCGGCCGGACATGTCAAGCACCGCGCTTCGATCGTCCAAAGCAAAACCCAAAAGCCGGTGAGCTTCGAGATCAGCGAGGGGACACGAAAAGCCATCGCGGTTTGGCTCGAGGCTCCGCTGATGGTCGGGTCGGAGCATCTCTGGCCCGGTCGCTTTCACGAGCGCCGGCATATTTCGACAAGGCAATACGCCCGCCTCGTGCGGGACTGGGTGATCTCTATCGGTCTCGAGCCGAGCGCATACGGCACCCACTCCATGCGCCGGACCAAGGTGGCGCAGATATATCGCAAGACTGGCAACCTCCGCGCAGTGCAGCTCCTGCTCGGTCATACGAAAATGGATAGTACGGTGCGCTACCTCGGCGTCGAACTCGAAGATGCGCTCGCCATCGCGGAGGCGGTGGAGCTCTGAGAAGTCGGGCCGGTCGGTAGCGGTCGGCCCCAAGCCGTCAGAGATGGATCGTGCTGTATTTTAGTTCCGAAACCATCGGTTTTCACCGAAGCGGCCATTCACAAACAGACCACGCCGTCCATCCATGACTTCATTTTCAGCAAGCTGCGGTAACAATGATCTCAACCTTCAATTCACTACGGGCGAGAACCGCTTCTCCGCATGCGCGCGCGGGCGCGTGGCCTTCGGGCACCCAAGCGTCCCAGACTGCGTTCATTTCAGCAAAATCGGCCATGTCGGCGAGCCAGATCATCGCTTGGAGCATCTGCTCCCGCGATGAGCCTGCCTTGGTCAAAAGCGCATCCACCCGCGACAGGCAATCGCGGGTCTGGTCGGCCACAGTGGCCCCGTCCCCGACCTGGCCGCATAGATACACCACGCCATTATGCTTGACGATCTTGCTCATCCGTTGGCCGGTATCGATCCGTTCGATCATGTCCCTCTCCTATTCCGCGGCGTCCTGCGCGATTTCGTCCATGGCGGCGAGCTCGCCCAGCGTCACCGGTTTGAGCGGCGCCCGAATGCGGAAATATCCTGTCGCATCGAAGCTCTGTCCATTCGCCTCCGCGAGAAGCGCCGTCACGGTCAGCCCGCAATATCGGCCCTGGCACGGCCCCATACCGGAGCGGCCAAAGGCTTTGGCCTGATTGGGGCCGCGGCACCCCAGACGGGCATATCCGCGGATATCGCCTGCCGTCACCTCTTCGCAGCGGCAAACGACCGTCGCATCGCCCGGCGCGAGGGCCTCGGCGAAGGGCGGATAGGCCCGGTCGAGGAACGGGCGCGCGGCCAGCTCGCACGCGGCCGCTGCGCGCAGCGGTTTCGCCTCTCGGTCCCGCGCCTCGACCGCGATGCGGCCTGCGTCCTGCGCCACCTCCAGCGCAGCGAGCTGGCCGGCGATCTCGGCGGCTTTGGCTCCGCCGATCCCGGTCCCGTCGCCCGCGATGAAGACACCCGCGACATCGCTTTCGCCCCAGCTGTTCACCTTCGGGACGAAACAGGCCTGCGCCGCGTCCCAGCCATGGCTGACGCCGATGGAGCGGGCCGCCTGCGTGTTGGGCACGACGCCGTGATGCAGAAAGACCGTCCGGCAGGAGAGGCGATGGGGGCGCCCTTTCCGGGTGAACGTGACAGCATCGGCCCGGTGGGTGCCCTCGATGGCGATTTTTTTCGCGCCGGTATAGCGCGGCACGCGCGCACGGGTGATCTCGGCCAGCATCCGCAAGCCCTTGGCGAGGTAGGGCCAGCCCCGCATCGCCCCGCCAATATGACGGGCGGCGCGCACCAGGTTCTGCGCGCTTTGAGTCTCGACCATCGCGCGGGGCGGCGTGCCGGCCCGCACCATCTGCGCCGCGATCAGGTAAAGAAGCGGGCCGGAGCCCACGAGAACCGCATCGCGGGCCAGAACCCCCGACTGCTTGAGCAGGATCTGCCCGGCTCCGGCGGTCATGACGCCCGGCAGGGTCCAGCCGGGTACCGGCATGGGACGCTCCAACGCGCCGGTGGCCAGCAGGATGCGATCCGCGGCGATCTGGGCGCCGCGTCCCTCCTTGGTGTAGGAGATGCGAAATCCGTCCTCGATCGCCCAGACAACGGCGCCGGGGATGTGATCGACCCCTGCGTCGCGCAGCCCTTCCGTCAGCGTCGTGCCATGGGCGTAGTCCGCGCCGAGGATATCCCCGCGCAAAGGCGCGACACGGTCCACATCGCGGTAGATCTGCCCGCCGGGCTGCGGTTGTTCATCGAGGATCGCGACGCCGAGGCCCAACTTCGCGGCCTTGGCCGCGGCCGCCATGCCGGCAGGGCCCGCGCCGATGACGACAAGATCACGCGGGCTCATCATTGGCTCCATATGCGGCGGTGCGGCCTTGGGGGCGGGTGACCTGCAAGCCATCGGTGACCTGCATCATGCAGGCCTGCCGCGCGACCCCGTCGATCTCCACGAGACAATCGAAACAGGCACCCATCATGCAAAACGGGCCACGCGGCGCGCCGGACACGGGCGTCTGGCGGAACACATCCACGCCCGCCGCCAGCAGGGCCGCGGCGAGGTTGGCGCCATCGGGCAGGTCAATGGGCGTGCCATCAAGGACGACCGGGACGCGCGGCGTGCCTTCCATCTCAAGAAACGGCAAATCTTGCTTCACTGAACACCTCCAAATCGGGCGCGGCGTCGGTGCCTTCGAGCCAGTCAGGCAAGAGGCGTGCATGGGCGGCGGCAAGGGTGATGCCGCTGTGACAGGTGACGAGATAGGCGCCCGGCATCTCCGGGCTTTCCTGGTAGATCGGCAGCCCGTCCGGCGAGAGCACCCGCAGCGCGCCCCAGGAGCGCACGAGCTGCGCCTTGGCCAACGCGGGATAGGCGGCGATCGCTTCGGCGGCGAGTCCGGACAGGCCCGGCTGCGTCACGCGGTCGTCGAGGCCGACCTCTTCGTTCGTCGCCCCGATCTGAATGCCGCCCTCGTCGACCTGACGGGCGATCAGGGAGGGACGGTTGATGAGCTTGGGCAGCTTCTCGGTGATCAGAACCTGCCCACGCTGCGGGCGGATGGGCGCCTTGAAGCCCAGCTTCGGACCAAGCTCCGTCGCGCCGAGGCCCGCGGACAGGATGACCTTGCCCGCACGGGTTTCGGTGCCGTCGGCGCAAGCAATAAGAAACGCGTCCGGTTTGGTGACATCGGTGACGGTCTTGCCTGTCAATACACGCCCACCCATCCGGCGCACATCGGCCGCGAGCGCCCGCAGCAGCTGTAGGGGATTCGCGTGGCCATCCTGATGGTGCAGAATCGCCCCGACGACCTTGGGGCCGATATGCGGCTCTTCCTTGCGCAGGGCGTTGTGGCCGAGCACCTCGAAGGGGTAGTCGCCGTCCAGCTTCGCTTTCAGATCTTCATATTTCTCGACCGTGGCCTGCAGCGTCTCTTCGGAGAAGTGCAGATCGTACCCGCCCTTCTGTTCGAGCGGGACGGCTTGCCCGGTATTGTGCCCCAGCTCCTCGGCGAACTCGGCCCAGATCGCGGCGGATTGCTGGGACCACCGAGCGTAGCGCGGCTGTTTCATTCCCTTGGACTGGACCCAGACCAGTCCGAAATTGCCCCGGCTTGCACGGAACGCGCCATCGTCACCGTCGAGAACCGTCACCGTGCGACCGCGCTTCAGCAGGCCCCAGGCGACCGAGAGGCCGACAACTCCGCCCCCGATGATGGCATAATCGGTTTCCATTGCGTCTTTCCGTGGCTGAAGGGTCAAGGTAAGGCGGCCAGGTCACCCTGCCCCGTGATGCGGATCAACTGCCTCCGGCGGCCAACCTGGCGAGGATCGACTGGCCCCACTCAGCGCCGACATCTTCCAGCACCGCAGGCCAGACATCCGCGCGTACCTTGGCGGCCATCGCGGACAGATCTTCCTCGCTCAGCTCGACCAGTGTCGCGCCAAGCTCGTCCACGAGACGCTGCTCGTTTCGGCCCTGATCGGCTTCGGCAACCTCCCAGCGGGTGGCTTCGAAATCCGCGGCTTGCTCGACCAGTGCCGCTTGCTGCTCATCCGACAGAGCCGCGAGGCTTTCGTTCGAGATGATCATGTACCAGACTTCGAAATGGGTATTGGCCGGGATGTAGGTGCGCGTCACGTCACGGAACGAGGCATAGTAGCCTTCCGCGCCGGACCCGATGACCCCATCGACCACGCCGGTCTGCACGGCCGTGAAGGCCTCGGAGAAGGGGATGGGCGACGGGATGTATCCCAATGCCTCGCCGGTGAGCTGGAAACTCTTGATGCCGGGCACCCGCACCTTGATGCCGCTCGGCTCGACCGAGCCCGGGTTCGGGTGCTCCACGTTCAGGGAGATGCCGCCGAAATAGACCGGATAGGCCGCGAGCATGGTGATGTCCTGCTCGGCGTAGAGCTCGGCCATCACCTCGCGCACAACACCGCCGGGGCCGTAGACCGCGCGGGCCTGGTCCCAGTTGCCCGCAAGATAGGGGAAGGAGGAGATCTGCATCCGCCGATCGGCCGCGGTTGCGGCAGGCTGGGTGGCCATGTCGATGGCGCCCACGCTGATACGCTCCTGCACGGTGGTATAATCGCCAAGCGCGGAGGCCGGGAACAGGTTGATGGTCACTTCGCCGCCGGTTGCCTCGGACACGGCCTCGGAAAAGGCGCGCAGTTCCACGTCGATGGTGGCGTCCTGCGGGCGCACGTGGCTCATCTTGAGGTCTTGAGCCTCGGCGTAGCTGCCAAGCGCCATCAGCGCTGCCGCTGCCGTCGTCAGGAATACATGTTTCATGGTAAGTCCTCCTTGTTGAATGAAGTTGGTCAGGGGGTCAGGGCGCCACGTCGTAGCCAAAGAAACGCGGCAGGAAGAGAGACAGGTCGGGCCAGAGCGAGGTCAGGAAGACCACCGGCACGTAGCCGAACAGGATGAGCTTCATCGCGGGCGGGATGACCTTGGTCACCTTCACCTTGCCGATGCGCGCACCCAGATAGAGGATCGAGGCATAAGGCGGGGTCACGCCGCCCATCGCGGTGTTCACGCCCATGATGGCGGCGAACTGGACCGGGCTGATCCCGATTGCGTTCATCAGCGGCAGCAGCAGAGGGGCGATCAGGATGATCGCGGTCACGTCGTTGACCACCATCCCCACGAGGAACAGCAGGATATTGATCATGATCAGCAGCAGGACCTTGTTCTCGGTAATCGAGAAGATGCCCTGCACCAACTGCTGCGGGATGCTTTCATATACGAACATCTGGCTGAGGATCATGGAGAACAGGATCATCATCATGATGGCGCCGACGGCGGTGGCCGCCTCGCGTCCTGCGGACAGGAAGTTCTCGAGCCGGAGGCCCTTGTAGATGAGAAAGCCCACCGGCACGGCGTAGATGACGGCGACGGCCGCGGCCTCGGTCGGGGTCATCACGCCGCCGTAAATTCCGCCCAGGATGATTACCGGCATCAGAAGCGCAGGAAAGGCATGGATGCCGCGGCGCGCAACCTCGCCGCTCAGTTCCGAGAAGGTCGGCTTGTCATCCAGCACGAGGTTGAACTTGCGGGACATCACGAGGTTGATCACCGAGAAGGCGATCATGACCAGCAGGCCGGGCCCCAGCGTCGCGAGGAAGCAGGCCAGGATCGAGGTGTCGGTCACCCAGCCATAGACGATCATCGTGACCGATGGCGGAATGAGCAGACCCAGGATCGAGGAATTGGCGATCAGCGCTGTGGCGTATTCCCGCGGATAGCCGCGCTTCTCCATCTCGGGGATCAGCAGCGGGCCGATGGCGGCAATGCCGGTCAGACCCGAGCCGGAGATCGCCCCGATCACCGCGCAGGACACTGCGGCCACGACGCCGAGACCGCCACGGACATGCCCGATGAACGCGTTGACGAAGCGCAGGAGAGAGGCCGCGATCCCCGATTCCGACATGATCGTCCCGGCCAGAACGAAGAGCGGAATGGCCAGCAGGACCGGGTTTCCAAGCTGCTGGAAACCCCAGAGCATCATACCCTTCATCGTCACGTCGCCGATGAAATACATCACCATGAGGGCGGCACCGAAGCAGTAGGGCAGCGGCACGCCCAGGGTCAGCGTGATGACCAGAAGGGCAATGGCGATGAGCGCGATCTCGATCATGCCAGCTCTCCTTTGCCCAGAGCGCGAATGTGCCGCCAAAGGTGCCACGCGGTGTAGACCATCATCAGTCCCAGTCCGATGACGAGCGCCACGTCCGAATAGAAGGTCGGGATGTAGAGCGTCGGGCTCTCGCGCCAGACCCGCCAGGCGTAGCGGGTATAGTCCCATGCCCAGATCAGCAGCCACAATCCGACGATCAAGCTGATGATCTCGCCAATGATGGCGAGGATCGTGTGCCCGCGGTTGGTTTTTATGAAGATTTCCAGAACGTTGGCGCGGATATGCGTGTTCTCGCGCGACGCATTCACGGAGCCCAGGATATACAGCCAAAGCGTCGGGTAGAGCATCGTCTCTTCAAGGCCCATCACGGGCACCTGAAGCACGTAGCGTGTGACAACTTGTACGAACTGGCCCAATGCCACGATGCAGATCAACGCCGTCAACAAGTATTTCGCGAAATGATCCATCGCCCCTCCGGTCCGACCCGTCGAAATGCCGGGATAGCGACATCAAACTGGACAGGTCTCATAAAATCAATTTGATTATATCTTTAACATCATCAACTGGGCTTATACCTTATGAACCTCACTCTTCGGCAATTGGCGACGTTTCGAGAAGTGAT
This sequence comes from Roseivivax sp. CAU 1753, assembly GCF_054482575.1. NCBI lineage: Bacteria > Pseudomonadati > Pseudomonadota > Alphaproteobacteria > Rhodobacterales > Roseobacteraceae > Roseivivax > Roseivivax sp. CAU 1753. The sequence continues at coordinate 26,084 of NZ_JBTLRF010000018.1, forward strand.
GCGATCCGGTTCCGTGAGCAGGGCCGCGCGCGCGGTCGGGCGGACCCAACCGGCCGTTTCCACGATGGTTCAGACCCTTGAGGAACAGCTTGGTTTCGCGCTTTTCGTGCGCTCCCAGGGCAAACTCACTCCGACGCCCGAGGCTCGGTTCTTTCTGGAAGAATGCGAAGAGATCCTCGCCAGGGTCGAGCGCACCGAGCGTACCTTGCAAAGCATCAGCACGCTTCAATCCGGCAAATTACAGATCGCCTGCCATCCGGCTGCCTCCAGCGTGTTCCTGCCGCGTCTGCTGACGCGGTTTCTCGAGGGCCGCGACGATCTGGACGTGTCCCTGATCATGCGGTCCTCGGACGTGATCGAGGATCAGATCGCGTCGCAGCAATTCGACGTGGGGTTCTCGGAAACGCCCGAACCGCGCGCCTCCATCCGGCAGATCGACTACAACCTGGAATGCGTCTGTGTGCTGTCGCCCGATGATCCGCTCGCCAAGGCCCGGACCATCACGCCGCACGATCTTGATGGTCGACCGATGGCCGTGCTGTTCGACGAACACCAAACTGCAGTGCAGACCGAAGCCGCCTTCCGTGCCGCGGGCTGTCGCTTCAACAGACGGCTGGAACTCCGAACTTTTCTGCCTGGTCTTCAATTCGTGGAGTCGGGCGTCTGTACCATGGTCTGCGACATGATCACGGCCTACAGCCACCTCCTTCAGTCACAAGGCGAACCACGATTGGCCATCCGACGATTCTGTCCGACGATCACCAACAGCGTCTCAATCCTCACACCCGGCTACGCCCCGCAATCCATCGTGGCGCGCGCCTTCATCGAGGACATGCAAGTCGCCGTGGAACGCATGAAAAAAGACGTCGAAGAGGTGGTGGCCCAGTCATAGGTCGACTTGGCATGGCCGCAGTGCGGCGTCGGCCTTACCGGATTGGAGCCACGCGAGAAGTTGCTTCACAAGTCTGATGATCGCCTTAATCCGGCAGTTGCTTGCAAGTGATACGGGCCTCGTTCGTGACTGCCCTCGGTCGAATGTGACCCATTGGCACGTGCCGGGAATGTCAGCTCAGACGATGTCGCAAGTCCAAGAGCGCGTTGAGGCCGAGGAACGGAACAACGGGCTGCCGACCAACCCTGTGATGATTTGCATTTAACGGGACACAACGGTCTACCAAGTCATCTTATAAAGGTCCGCTTACGCAACGGACCGCACTGCAGTTCGCACTTGCAGCGAATTCACACTTCCCTGAAGGTTTTTCGATGCGGGCCGCGGCGCGACGTGGGCGGCCGGGAGGTGGCGGCTCGCGTTGACAAACCTCGGAAGGAGGAAGCCGCGGGGGGCTTGGATCAGGCTATGGGGAAAG
>NZ_JBTLRF010000019.1:0-13147 GCF_054482575.1 Roseivivax sp. CAU 1753
AAGCCGCGCAAAGTCGCGGTGACAGCCGTCATGAGGAAGCTCGTCGTCCTGGCAAACGCATTGATTAGAGACGGCCGAAAATGGGCACAAGAACCCGCTTGATCATAACGGATACTCGGCAGATTTGCTGCGCAAATCGCCTGCCGGGCAGTGGATGCCGATCTATCAGAAACCGAATACGAGCAAACCGGCAAAGGGGCACAAGACCTACCCCTATCTGCTGGGTGGCCTGCGGGTCGATCGGCCCAACGAGGTCTGGTGCGCCGACATCACCTACCTGCCGATGCGCCGAGGCTTTCTCTACCTGGTCGCCATCATGGACTGGTTCACCCGGAAGGTGCTGGCCTGGCGCATCTCGAACACGCTGGAAGCGGACTTCTGCGTCGAGGCCTTGAACGAGGCGGTCCATCGTTTTGGCCCGCCGGAGATCATGAACACCGATCAGGGATCGCAGTTCACGTCCTTCGCCTGGACTGACCGGCTGAAACGGATCGGGGCCCGGATCTCCATGGATGGCAAGGGGCGGTGCCTCGACAACATCTTCATCGAACGCCTCTGGCGGTCCTTGAAGTATGAATGCGTCTATCTGCACGCTTGGGAAACCGGCTCGCAGGCCAAAGCCGGCGTCGGCCGGTGGATCGGCTTCTACAACCACCAGCGGCCTCACGCCGCCCATGGCGGACAACCGCCCGCCGTGGTCTACTTCAACCAGATCAAAACCGACCAGCAGGGGCAGAGAGTAGCTTAAATCATCCCAGATCCTGTCCAAGAGATGGGGAGTAGCTCAGTCGAGCGGGTTGGCGCGCAGCGAGTTCTCCATGCCGCGCTTCGCATCCTCGACCCAGCCCTCGATCTCGGAGGGCGTCAGGTCAAAGGACCGGCTCGCCTCCGACACGGTCGTCTTGCCCTGAATGATCTCGATGACAAGCGCTGTCTTACGCTTCGCCGTCCATCGCTTAATGCTGTCGTCCATCGTCATACTCATTGCTACGTTCTCCCTTGTAGCATGAGCAGATTCCGCTGGGTCGATACAAGTAAGCTTTAAGAAAAGAAAACCCGGCATCTTTGAGATGCCGGGTACGGGCGGGGTCGCGCGACGCGCATTTTCGATAGAGGACCCGGTTAGGCCGCTTCTTTGCGCCCCTTTTCCCAGGCGAAGGCCTTCATCGGCTCGTCGACCGGCGTCTCGGCAAGGTGATTGGTGTAGTTCGACATGACCTTCTGCGACACGCCGAGGATCACCTCGAGCACCTGACGCTTGGTGAAGCCCGCATCGAGGAACGCCGCCACTGCGGCATCGTCGACATTGCCACGATCACGAACAACCGAAAGCGTGAATGTCCGCAGCGCCTCAAGGTGATCACTGGGCATCGGCGTCTCGTTGCGCAGCGCGTCCGAGATCGCGTCGTCGACCTTCATCATCTTGGCGATGCCAGTATGCGCAGGGACGCAATAGTGACAGCTGTGTTCGACATTGATGGTTTGCCAGACAACCGTGAGCTCATCCTTGTCGAAGCTCGTCTGCTCCGCGAACAGCTTGTGCAGTTTCTGGTATCCCTCCAGTAGCGCGGGGGCTTCGGCCATAACAGCGTGCAAGCCAGGAAGACGGCCAAAGACCTTTTGCGAGTTCTCCAGCAGCGGGCGGCTTTCCTCGGGGGCGGTTTCCATCGTGTGCTTCGTAAAATCAATCATCGCTTCGCATCTCCTTATTTGAGTGATCGCTCAAGTTCACAAGTCGAAGTAACTTTACTTGAACGTCCGTTCAAGTTATTTCTTGAGTGTTCACTCAAATGAGATCGGAGCAGGGCATGGGGCGCTCGGCCACTTACGAAAAGGACAAGGTGTTAAAGGCGGCGATGGACCTGTTCTGGGCGCGCGGCTACCACATGACCTCGCTCAAGGATCTGGAGCGTGTGCTCGATATGCGGCCGGGGTCGATCTACGCAGCCTTCGGATCGAAGGAGGCTTTGTTCCGCGCTGCGCTGGACCGCTATGCCGCTGCGGGCCGGTCGGCGCTCAACGAGGCGCTCGCGCAGTCTTCCTCTCCGATCGCCGGGCTTGCCGCGCATGTGCGGATGTTCGGTGCAGTCACGCGAGGTGCCCTCCCCTCGCGCGCCTGCATGCTCATGAAGACGCTGCTGGAGACGCCCGACGATGAACCTGAACTGCGCCGGTCGGTCGAGGACATGATGCGGCAGACCGAGACCGCCTTTGCGGAGGCATTCCGCGCCGCTCGGGACGCGGGCGAGATCGCGTCCGACGCAGATCCAGACCAGCTTGCCGCACGCCTGCAAGCGGCGATCTTTGGACTGCGCGCATACGCGCAGCGGACGGACGCGGCTGACCGCGTCGAGAGGATTGCCGAGGACATTGCCAGAGACGTGGAAGCGTTACGCGCCTGAGAATCCTCAATGCAGTGGGCGAAGTTTTCCCGCCAATTGTGACCAAGTCGGCTCGCGGCCTATTCCGTTGAAAAACTCGGCTCAGCAGACGAGTCACCCCTCGTCCAAGTTTTGCGGCGCGTGCGCTTGTCCTTTCTCAGAAGGCAAGTTGTGGGTGCGGAAGGAGCTTTGCGAGCTTCCGGAGGTTCTGGGCGGTGGCTGCGAGGTGGAATTCATCGCGTGCGCCGTTCGGGCCGCGCAATCGGAGACGGCCAAGGCCCAGAATGCGCTTCAAATGCGCGAACAGCATCTCCACCTTTTTCCTCAGCTTGCATGAGATCGCGTAGTCGGTGGTTCGGGCGATCGCACGCGCCCGATCCCGGGATTGCTCGAAGATGGACCGGAGGATCTTGCGAGCGGGTTCCTTCGGGCAACAGCGTGACTTCAATGCGCAAGTATCGCAATCGGCCTTGCTCGCCCGGTAGCGGAGCATGCCGTCCTCGTCGGCTTTCTTCTCGCGGGCCTTCGTGAAGGTCCGGCGGCTTTGCTTCAGCTCCCTGCCGCCTGGACAAGTGTAAAGGTCGGCCTCGGCATCATAGTTGAAGTTGGCGCGCTCGAATGTCCCGTCCCTGCGCGCGGACTTGTCGATCACCGGAATGTGGGGCGCGATGCCGCGCTGTCGGTCCAGCCAATCCAGCATGGAACCGGTGCCGTAGGCGGTGTCTGCGATCAACCGCTCCGGCAGGAGACCGAAGGTGTCGTTCACCCGGTCGATCATGGTTCACACCGATCCGACCTCGGCCTGGCGGATCGACCGGGTTGCCTCCACATCGAGGATCACGCCGTTATCGGTGTCGATCAGGTAGTTGGTGGAGTAGGCAAAATAGGCCGGACCTCCCCGAGCCCCGGTCCATTGCGAGGCAGGATCGGAATGCGACGTGAACTTCGGCTCCACCGGGCTCGCTGCACCAAAGGCCGCATCGTCGAGCGTTTCCAGGTATTCCCGGACCGCCCTCGGCGCGTCTTCAGGATTGATGCTCTCGGGCAGCCAGTCCGACTTGGGCGTCGAGTTCTGCCGGTTCGCGTCAGCCTGAATGATGCTGGCATCCGCGGCGAAGCGCTGACCGCTCGCCAAGCCCTCTGCGATGCACCGTGCCACCACTGTCTCGAATAGGTGCCGCAGCAGGTCACTGTCGCGGAAACGACCGTGGCGGTTCTTGGAGAAGGTCGAATGGTCCGGAACGGGCCCGCTCAGATCGAGACGACAGAACCAGCGATAGGCCAGGTTGAGATGAACCTCCTCGCAGAGGCGGCGCTCGGACCGGATGCCCATGATATAGCCGACCAGCAGCATGCGGATCATCAGCTCCGGATCAACCGACGGTCGCCCGGTGCAACTGTAGAAAGGTGCAAGATGCTGCCGGATGCTGGTCAGGTCGACAAACCGATCCACAGATTTGAGCATATGGCCGGGCGGCACATGCGCTTCGATAGAGAACTCGTAGAACAGAGCGCCTTGCGCTTCCTGCCGGGACCCCATCATCACCGTTCACCTCAAGCTGCCGCAGTCAAATTGAATCAGCGGTCAGCTCCTCAAGCAAGGCGAGTTTTTCAACAGAATAGGCCCTTAGCAGACATTCATCGCGTTGGTCGTCGCTACGACGCAGCATCTGCATTGCGGTCATTCGTGCTCCAGCGCAGCTTTGGCGACAAGCCAAAGCATCTTATGCAATCTCTACATGCCTACATAACGACAAATGGGTTTCATGGGTGGTGCCCACATCACATTAGGATAAGCGGTCTGGATGCCTAACACTGCCATTGCCAAGACGGCCTCGGTGGTGTCACTCCGCGCGACAGTAGGACCGTCTACCCTATCCGACCGGAGCGCTTAGCGGCGCCTCAGGCTTGCCAGCCCGCACCTTATCCCCTTAGAAACAAAGGGGCATGTCAAACCTCAACCTCGAACAGATTCGAGCCTTCCTTGCCGTGGTAAGACTGGGTGGGGTCAGCCGCGCGGCGCAGGCGCTTCATCTGTCGCAGCCCGCAGTGACCACGCGCATCCGCAAGCTTGAGGATTCGCTATCCCGCACGCTGTTCGACCGCTCCGGAGCCAGCTTGGTACTGACCCGCGAGGGCGAGTTGTTTCTGGGCTACGCCGAGAAATTCGAACATCTGGCCGAGCTTGTCGAAAAGGCCGTGGTTGATCGGGAAGGCATCAACGGCTGGCTAAGGGTCGGCGCGTCCGAGACCATTACCCAGTGCTGGTTGCCGGATTTTGTGGAGCGCCTGCACAACGCCTTCCCCAATATGCAGGTCGAGTTGAACGTCGATATCTCGTCGAATTTGCGGGAGGCTTTGCTGACCCGGCAGATCGATCTTGCATTGATGCTCGGGCCAGTGTCCGAATTCACCGTCGACAATGTCGAGCTCCCCGATTTCGAGTTGGCATGGTACGCCTCGGCCAGCAGTCCGCCCGCAAGCCCGAGCGAGGCCTTTGGTCTGCCGGTCATTACCTATGCACGGCACACCCGGCCCTTTCGGGAGTTAAAGGCCCTGCTCATGGAACGGGTCGGTCCCGACGCCTCGATCTTTCCCTCGTCCTCGCTTTCAGCCTGCTTTCGGCTTGTCGAAGCAGGCCTGGGGGTGGCGGCGCTGCCAGAGGTGCTCGGCCGCCCCTTGGTCGAGGACCGGCGCTTGCAGATTTTTGATCCGGGCTGGCTGCCGCCGCCGTTGCGATTCACGGCCTCCTATATCGCGGAACCCAGACGTCATATTGTCGAAGAGGCAGCCCGCCTTGCGCAGGAGAGCGCGCTTGCCTACCGGGGTATAAAAAAAATCTATAGAATATAGAAAATTCAATTCATTTGATTTGAATCCCCCCGCCAGTGAAGATGACAGCACAAGCGGAGGAAGCGCACGTGCAAAGACATCATTCACAACTAAAAGCTTCTACGCCGGCAGCACTGCGCGAGGCAATCCGGAGCGGCCAGTACCTGTCGCATACCGCCGGACTGGGGCAAGGCTTCCTGCAGGCGAACCTCGCGATCCTGCCGGAACGCTATGCGCTGGACTTCATGCGCTACTGCCAGCGCAACCCCAAGCCCTGCCCGATTTCCGGCGTGTCAGACACGGGCGTGCCGCTGATGGTGACGCTGGGACGCGGGATCGATATCCGCACCGACGTGCCAGCCTACAACATCTACCGCGATGGTAAGCTCAGCGGCTCTGCCCCCGACATCAGTAATCTGTGGCAGGATGATTTCGTCGCCTTCGCCTTGGGCTGCTCGTTCACCTTCGAACATGCCTTGATGAATGCCGGCATCCCGGTCTGGCACATCGAGAACGACACCACCGTGCCGATGTTCCGCTCGAATATCGAGACGGTGCCTGCGGGGCCCTTTGGTGGTAAGATGGTGGTCAGCATGCGCGCCATCCGCGAAGACCAGGTCGCGCTTGCGGTCGAAGTATCGCGGCGGTTTCCGGCCGCCCATGGCGCGCCCGTGCATTGGGGCGATCCGGCGCAGATCGGGCTTGCCAACCTGTCGCGGCCCGACTGGGGCGATCCGGCCCCGGTTCCAGAAGGACATGTGCCGGTGTTCTGGGCCTGCGGGGTCACGCCTCAGGTCGCGATCGAACGCGCCAGACTGCCGATATGCATCACCCACAAGCCCGGTCACATGCTGGTGACAGACGTGCCCGAGGATGCCGAAACCACCGTTCTGCCCGCCGCTTGAACTGCGTCAAACAAAACCAACAGGAAGGAACCAAAATGATGAAACGAACAATCGCTCTCATGGCCGCCACCGCGCTGACCTCGGTGCCCGCCTTTGCCGAAACCCTGAATGTCGTTGGCAGCTGGTCCGGTCTGCCGCTGCACAAGCAATACGAGGCGCCGTTCTGGACGGAGGCGCTGCCCGCGGCCTCTGACATCGAGGTTTCCCTGACCACCCATGACCAGATGGGTCTTGGCCTTGGCGACATTTACCGGCTGCTCGGTCAGGGCGTCTATGATGTGGCGATGACCGTTGCCGATTACGCCGTCGCCGATGCGCCCGAGCTTGAAGGTCTCGACGTGCCGCTGATCGCGCTTGATGCGGCCTCGGCGCGGGCCATGGTGAATGCCGCAAAACCGATGGTCTCCGACATCTACCGCGACCGGTTCAACAGCCATGTTCTGGCCATCGCGCCCTATCCGCCGCAGGTCGTGTTCTGCAACGAAGAGGTCACAGGGCTTGATGACCTGAAGGGGCTGAAAGTGCGCGCCTCGGGCCGGATGACCGCGAAATTCCTCGAAGCGCTTGGCGCCGAGGGGATCAATGTGTCCTTCTCCGAAGTGCCGGGCGCATTGCAGAAAGGTGTCGTCGATTGTGCCGTCACCGGCGCCGGTTCGGGCTATAGCGCCGGTTGGTGGGAAGTCTCGACACATCTGCTGACCATTCCGCTGGGCGGCTGGGACTCGGTTGTCACCGCTATCAACCTCGACAAGTGGAACAGCCTCGATGCCGCAACCCAGGAAACCATCTCATCCACGATCAAGGCCGAGTTCGAAGACCCGTCTTGGGAAAGCGCGCAGGGTGCGCTGGTCAATGACATTGCCTGTCTGACCGGCAATGGCGAGTGCCCCTCCGGCGAGGCCCGCGACATGGTATTGGTAGAAGCCAGCGAGGGCGACATCGAGCGCGCCCGGGAGATCCTGCTGACCGAAGTTCTGCCGGACTGGGCCGACCGCGCTGGCAACGATTGGGCGGTGCGCTGGAACGACTCCGTTGGTACAGTCGTCGGTGTCAAGATCCCGACCAAGTGAAGCGATGAAAACCGATAGGCGGGGCCAGTCCCGCCTATCGCTGACGGTCGAGGGCGGGACTAAACCTGCCTCCTCTGAAAGAAAGCGAGAAGACCGATGGCGGACAGCATTCTTACCTCACTCAGACGGGTCAACTGGCTGGTGGCAATCCTCGTTGGGGTTCTGCTGCTGGCCTGCGTTGCCTTTGTTCTTCTCGACATAGTCCTACGACAGATCGATGCCTCCTTTGGCGGTACCGATGAGATCAGCGGCTATGTGATGGCCATCGCCACCTCTTGGGGCATGGCCTTCACCCTTCTGGAACTGGGCCATGTCCGGATCGATCTGATGCGCAGCCGCTTGACCGCGGGGCCCAAGGCGCTGCTCGATCTTATTGCGATGCTGGTCATGACCCTCGTGATCTCGCTGATCGCGTGGAAAAGCTGGCCGGTGGTGGCCAATTCGATCGCCAACAGTTCAACCGCCAACACTCCGCTTGAGACCCCTCTGACGCTGGTGCAATTGCCGTGGTTTGCCGGCTGGTTGTGGTTTGCCGTCACCGCCTGGCTCACCCTGCTGGCGGCATTGATACTGGTCCTGGAGGGCCGTCTTTCAGATAGCGAAAAGGCCATCGGCGCCTTCGCGGAAGTGGAGACGCTGCAATGATCCTGTATGTCTCGATCGGCCTGCTTGGCCTGCTTAGCCTGTCGATCCCCGTGGGCATCGTATTGTTCCTGCTGGGCATCGGCATCGACACTTTCTTCAGCCCCTTCCCGCTGATCCGCGGGCTTGGCAATCTGGTCTGGTCCTCGTCCAACAGCGCCACTCTGATCGCCATTCCCTTCTTCGTTCTACTGGGCGAGATCCTTGTGCGCTCCGGCGTCGCGGCACGCACCTATTCGGCGCTTGACCGCTGGGTCAGCTGGCTGCCGGGCGGGTTGGTGCATGCCAATATCGCCACCGCGACGATGTTCTCGGCCACCTCCGGCTCCTCGGTGGCGACCGCCGCAACCGTTGCCACCGTGGCGATGCCACAGGCCGAGCGTCTGGGCTATGATCCCAAGCTGTTTTCCGGTGCCATTGCCGCAGGTGGCACGCTGGGCATCATGATCCCGCCGTCGATCAACCTGATCGTCTATGGGTTTCTCACCCAATCCTCGATCCCCCAGCTTTTCCTTGCCGGGCTGGTGCCCGGGATCGCGCTGGCGCTTTGCTTTGGCGTTGTCACGGCGCTGATCTGCATGGTCCGGCCAAGCCTCGGCGGCGAGCGTCGGGTCTTTCCGCTGGCGCAGATGCTGCGCGCGTTGCTGGATCTGATCCCGATCTTCCTACTTTTTGCCGTGATCATTGGAACGATCTACAAAGGCTGGGCCACCCCCACCGAAGCCGCCGCCGTCGGTGTCGCCGGCGCGCTGGTCATTGCGCTGGTCTTTGGTGGTGTCTCGATGAAAATGATGATCGAAAGTATCCTTGGCACCATCAAGATCACTTCGATGATCATGCTGGTGGTGATCGGGGCCTCCTTCCTGAACTTCACGCTGGCCTCGGCCGGGCTCGGAAATGAATTGCGTCAGTTCCTCGAAGGGCTGGGCTTGTCGCCGCTGGGCTTCATCTTCGTGGTGGTGCTGATCTATATCGTGCTCGGTTTCTTTATCGAGACCCTGTCGTTGATGGTGGTGACGATTCCGATCATCGTGCCGCTGGTGGTCGAGCTTGGCTATGACCCGATCTGGTTCGGCATCCTGATGATCGTGCTGATCGAGATGGCGCTGATCACCCCGCCGGTTGGGCTGAACCTCTATGTTGTTCAAGGTGCCCGCAGGGGGGGATCAATGAGCGAGGTGATGCTCGGCGCGGTGCCCTATGTGCTGGTGATGCTGGCGATGGCGCTTGCGCTGATCGCCTTCCCGCAGATCGCACTTTACCTGCCGAGCGCGTTGTAACCGAGCTGTCTTAGTTTATCGGACACCCACCATGTTCATGCAAACCCAGCTGACCGGTTCCGCCACATATGGCTTTGCACAGCGCCGCAACGGCCTTGAATTGCCCCTGGAGATGTCATGACCCCGCGCATTCTGTCTCTCGGCGACCGGGCGGTCACGGTAGAGTTCGCGCCCGAAATCACTTCAGAGGCGCGGGCTGCGGTATCACGGCTCGATGCGGCCATCGCCGCCGCGCGCGCCGAGGGGCGGCTCAACGCGGTGATCGATGTGGTGCCGACCTTCCGGTCACTCTCCCTGCACTATGATCCGCTGGTCACAAGCCGCACCGAGATCGAAGACCAAGTGACCCCTTTGATCGATGACACCAGCGGCGCGCAATCCGCTGTCAACGCCCGCTGGGTGTTTCCGGTGCTTTATGGCGGCGAAAGTGGGCCCGATCTGCCGCGCCTCGCCGCGGCTGCGGGGATCGACGAGGCCAAGGCCATCGCGCTGCACGCCGACACCGAGGTCGAGGTCTACATGCTGGGGTTCCAACCCGGGTTTGCCTTCATGGGTGATATCGCTCCGGCCCTGCGTCAGCCCCGCCTGGCCGATCCGCGCACACGGGTGCCGGCAGGCAGCGTGGCGGTGGCGGATCGGTTAACGGCGATCTACCCTTGGGAAAGCCCCGGCGGCTGGCACCTGATCGGCCGATGCCCGGTGCCGTTTTTCGACGCCGCGAGAGACCGGCCATCGCTGCTGTCCCCGTCTGACCGCGTCTCCTTCGAGCCGGTTGATGCGGCGCGCTATGCCGCGCTCGACAAGGCGCTCCGCACTGGTGAGATCGAACCGCAAAGCTTCAGGAGCACGCCATGACCGCCTCCGATACAGCACTCACGATCACCGACCCGGGCCCGGCGACCACGGTTCAGGACGCGGGACGCCACGATGCCCGTCGCTGGGGTGTGCCCGTCGCCGGCACCCTGTCGCCTGACTGGCTGATGCTGGCCAACCATCTGGTGGGCAATGAGGCCAATGCCGCGGTGCTCGAGTTTCGCCTGATCGGCCCTCGTTTCACGGTCGAGGCTGACGACCTGATGCTTGCCGTGGGCGGTCCGGCAGAAATAAAGGTCGAGGGCCCCGACGGTTCGCGGACGATCCCGCCCTGGACCGCGGCGCCGGTTCTGCGTGGCGACAAGATCGCAGTGGGGCGCGTCAGTGCTGGCACCACCGCTCTTCTCGCGGTCTCCGGCGGGATCTACACACCTCCCGTGCTCGGCAGCCGCGCCACCTATGTCCGGGCCGCGCTTGGGGGCCACATGGGCCGCGCCCTGCGCCCGGGGGACAGCCTGCCGGTCGGGGCCCAGCCCGTTGCCGCGCCGCTCGCCCTGCATGATCCACCTCTGGATGGCCCCGCCCCGATCCGGGTAATTGTCGGGCCGCAGGACGACCATTTTGAGCCCGCGGCTCTCGAGGACATGCTGGCCGGTTCTTATACCGTCACCGAGATGGTGGACCGCATGGGCATGCGGCTGGAAGGTCCGCAGTTGCAGCACCGCGCGGCAGAGCTTTCGCAGATCGCGTCTGACGGCATTGTGCCGGGCGCGATGCAAGTCCCGGGCAACGGTCAACCAATTGTCTTGCTGGCCGATGGCCAGACTGTCGGCGGCTATCCTAAGATTGCAACGGTGATCAGCGCCGATTTGCCCCGACTGGCCCGCCGTGCCCCCGGCGAGACCATTCGCTTTGCGCGCGTGGATGCCGCGGAGGCCGAAGGGATCTGGCGCAATCACCAGAAAGCACTGAAACTGCTGACCCATCAGGCGCGTCCTGCGGCCCTCTCGAGCAGACTCGACATTCGGCGCCTGTATGAGGCCAACCTAATTAGTGGCGCGATCGACATGGCCCGGCCCAATCATTTTCCGGGCAGCTTTGAGTGATGGTTCAGAGCGCCCATTGGGTTGAGCTTTGCGACCAGCCTACCCGAAGCACCGTAGAAGCGGTTCCAAATCAGGAGCGCGGGATCGAAGGGATAGTGCGAGACTGGATCAGTTGATGGCTTAGACTTCATAGGCTGCCACTATGGATAAGGAGTAAGTCTTTTGTCGATCATACGGATGTCAGCTTTGATGGTTCGATCAAATTAGTTTGCACATGCCGCGAATGGCGAGTCACCGCCCCCTTTACCTTCAGTGGCGGCAAGAGCGGTCACTGCGTCGTTCAAGGTCTTCTCCCCGTTGTCGCGGCGCGTCCAAGCGATCCTGATCGAAGGTTCGTCAGCTTTGCCTGCCGGTATCACAGTTTTGGTGATCTGAGCGGGGTTACGAAGAACGAAGCGACGGGCGGCCAGAGCGATCTTGTCCACCGACCGGAAGGTTCGACCGAGATCGACGGTTGTCCGTCGTCAGGGATTTTGGGCCAGCTGGCGGCCTGAGCTAAGAGAGGGTCTGACGCATCTGGTTGGTCTGATTATGCGGCGGATTTGCGGTGAAGCAAGCGTCGCGTTTCGATGGTCTTTCGTTTGATCCTTTCTCGTTGTTTCAGGATAGTTTCGCCATGGCCGAAGTAGGCGTCAGCGGGCGTGAGGTTTTGCAAACTCTCGTGATAGCGCCGGTGGTTGTAGTGGTCTACGAAGGTGTCAATCTGCTGGCTGAGATCGCCCGGTAGGTAGTAGTTTTCGAGCAGGACGCGGTTCTTTAGAGTCTGGTGCCAGCGCTCGATCTTGCCTTGTGTCTGGGGGTGATAGGGCGCGCCGCGGACATGGTTCATCTGTCGGTCTTCCAGCCAATCTGCCAACTCACCCGAGATGTAACTCGACCCATTGTCCGAGAGCAGGCGCGGCTTGTGCAAAACCGTCGCCTGATCGCAGCCGGAAGCCTGCAGAGCCAGGTCCAGTGTGTCGGTGACGTCGCCGGCCTTCATCGTCGTACAGAGCTTCCATGCAATGATGTAGCGGCTGTAGTCGTCGAGGATCGTTGAGAGATAGAACCAGCCCCAACCAATGACTTTGAGGTAGGTGAAATCGGTTTGCCACAGCTGGTTTGGCCGGGTCGTCTTGTCCCGGAACTCGTCAGCCGCCGACACCACCACGTAGGCCGGGCTGGTGATCAGGTCATAGGACTTGAGAATGCGATAGACGGAAGCCTCTGACACAAAATACTTTTCCGCGTCCGTGAAGCGCACGGCCAGCTCGCGCGGTGACAGCTCGCTTTCCTGCAGGGCCAGGTCCTTGACCTTCTCGCGAACAGGTTCCGGGATACGATTCCAGACCCGTGATGGCTTGGGGCGGCGGTCCTCAAGCGCCTCAGGCCCGCCGGTTTGATACCTGTCATACCAGCGATAAAACGTGGTCCTGGGGATCCCCAGCTTGTCCAGGGTTCGTTTTGTCGGCAGGTGTGATCTTTCGACGAGGCGGATGATCTCCAGTTTCTCGGATGCGGGGTACCTCATTCGTCGTCGCCCCCATCCGCGATCATGCTTTTATTAAGCAGCCGCAGTTCGAGGGCCTGTTCGGCCACGACCTCCTTCAGATCGCGGGCCTCACGGCGCAGATCCTTGACATCGGTCGGAGTCGCTGCGCGGGCCGTGTCGCCCGCCAGGCGCTTCTTGCCAGCCTCGAGGAACTCCTTCGACCAACTGTAATACAGGCTCTGGGCAATGCCCTCGCGGCGACTCAACTCTGCAATGCTATCCTCGCCCTTCAGGCCATCCAGCACGATCCTGATTTTCTCTTCCGCTGAATACTGTTTGCGGGTGGCCCGGCGGATGTCCTTGACGACCTTCTCGCCGTGGCTCTGTTTGGCTCCGGGTTTCTGTCTCATCTCCACTCCTTGGTGGTTACGATGTGCCAGAAACCCTCTCTTATCAAATCAACCCAAACTGTCCCGTTGGCGCTGACGTCAGACACTACCTACCGGGCGATCTCAGCCAGCAGATTGAACCGCGCCGGGTTTGCCGGAGGCTCCAACTCCTGAGTAGGATGGAGCATCATGAGCAAGACAACGAACAAGTATTCCCCCGAAGTGCGCGAGCGTGCCGTTCGCCTGGTTCTGGACAAT
>NZ_JBTLRF010000020.1:0-11834 GCF_054482575.1 Roseivivax sp. CAU 1753
GGGCTCGCGGCGACAAAGTATTGGGCCGTTCACAGAAGCCGGATATACGTCAGCAATCGTGATCCTAAACCAGACCTTCCAAGACCGTTGCAATAAGGCGGGGTCCATATACATCCACACAGGGATTTCGCTCGACAATCTCGACCCAGAACTGCTGATCTGGGACATGCACCGCGGCCTAGACATTGACCCGTTGCCCAAGAAACGAGTGTGCCTTCAGTTCGTGTTCAATGATCTTGCGACCGCAAAGCAAAATAACTGGCTTCTGGTGGATCCAAATACCGGCGTTGAGGCTTGTTATACTGACCCAGGTCACGAAGTTGACCTCTACGCGGAAAGCCAACTGCGAACCATGACTGCAATATGGATGGGCGTCGATACCGTCGAGAAAGCGGTGGAAGGCGGACGGATGGTCCTGACGGGCACCCCCGAGATCGCAAATTGCATGCAGAAATGGCTTGGCCTCAGCCCCTTCGCCCACGAAGAACGGATGGCCAGTTGATACATCAAAGTGCTGGAGATGATGGAAGACGGAAACCACTGCGAAAGTGACGTCGCCTTGGTGACCAGTTGATCACCCACCGATGAGTATTCGGCAATTGAAACCTGAAAGCCGACATTAGCTGCATTGCGGAAATACTGCACTATGGGCTCTTCGGTTAACTTCGCTGCGAGTGACACGAACGTCTCAAACGCGCGCGGCGTTCATTCAACCAAACCAGAAAAGCAAAAGGGAACCGTGGTCCACGGCTCCCCTTTCGGTTCAGATTGGCTCCCCTCGCGCGCTGATCACGCGACCAGCGATAGCCCCGCGCCTGCGTCCTGCGGCTGCTCACCGCTGTCGATGAACGGGATGATCGAGAAGGTCTGCCCGCCGCGCTGTTCTTCGTTCTGCACGGCGTTGACGCGCAAGTCGCCATCGGGCGTGTTGATCAGCAGCGACAGGTAGTCATTACCCGTGCGGCTGCTTTTCGCCATCCAGGCCGAGCCGACGCGGATCGGTGTGCCCCGGGGCGAGCTGACCTCGATGCGGTAATCGGGGTGGGTCTCTTCGGATTTGTAGCTGTTCTCGATCAGCATGAACTCCAGATCGAACATCATGTTGGCGATGTAGCCGGTGAAGGCGTTGTCCGCGTCCATCGCGGTGAGCTCGCCCGAGATCGAGCCGGATTTCATCAGGCCGTTTGAGACCAGCGGGATGATCTCGAATTCGCCGCTCTGGACCGCGCGCGCCTCTTTGGTCTGCACCGCGTTGACCCGGAAGGGGCCGAGGCCGACATCGATCTGCATCGAGATGTAGGGGTTGCCGCTGGTGTTGCCGGTCTCATTCCAGGCCGTGCCGATGCGCACCTTGCGGCCCGACTTGTTGATCGCCGTCACGTCGTAATCGGGGCTGCGCGCGGAAATCTTCGAGCGGGTTTCGAGCTGGATGGCGATGTCAAAGCGCGTGGAGTGGATCATGCCGGTGTACTGAGCGGCTGCGGTCTCGACATTGCGGGTGAGGGTTCCTGCGAACATGGGATGGTTCCTTTTCGGTTGGTCAGTGCCTGACGTTCTTGCCAGCGCATCCGGGATTGCTTTCTTGACCCCTTGAGGGATCACAAAACAGAAAGCTCGCTTTCCTTTCAGCCCGGCCCACGGGTCAGAGCTGCCGTCCGAGTGGGAATGCCCCCGCGCCTCCGGGCGCTACGCCCCTCCCCTGCCCCTGTCATCTTGATTGGCCGCCCGGATTTTCCGCGCCGTCCTACAATCGCGCGATGAAGAACTCCGCCTCTTTGCCGTTCAACCGTTTCCCTGCCCGGTCGGTCAGACCAATGCAGCTGCCGTTCGGCAGATAGCTGATGAGGTACTGATCGAGCCGGTCCTTGTGCACAAGATTGCCGGTATTGGCCCAGTGCACGGTCTGCCCGGCATCGACGGCCGACTTGATGTCTTCGAGAGTCATGATCTCACCCTTCCCTATTCTGCTGCCACAGACGCGGCGTGTGGCAGCTGCCCCACGATCCGGGCCAGAATGCTGACCGTGTCGATCCCGTCCCCATGCGGCAGGAACACCCGCAACTGGAAAGCGATGATCTCGGTGAAACAGCCCATTGCCTTGAGCCCTTCGATCATGCCTTTTTCGGCACCGCCCAGCTCGAGGCGCATCCCGCCTGCGACGCGGCGACGGGTCAGCGTCAGACCCCGGCCCAGATCGAGTGGCGCGGTGGTGCCGAGGGCGGCGGTCAGCATCTCCTGCGGTGTTTGCGGGTTGGACACGAGGAAGCGGGCGCGCAGCGCCGCTGCCCCTTCCTCACTGAGCGTGCGCCCGATCATCGCGGTCGCCCCGTCGGGCGTGACCCGGTAGATGCGCTCATTGGTGGTCGGAATGTCCTTCCAGATCGGCAGGAGCAGCCCGGTCAGCAGATAGAGCTTGGTCGTGGTGGTTTTTGGCAGGGACGCAGCCTCGGCATCCCAAAGCCGTGCAAACTCAGGCTTGCCGATCTCTTCCCAGGCCGAGGACTCGAACCGCGTCTCCTCTAGATAGCTCGACCCGTTTGGCCGCACCGCCTTGCGCATCAGCGTCACGATATCCTCGTCATACATCTGCATCGGGCGCGCCGAGATGAGCGCCGCGCGACCCGAGGCGCGATTGACCATGGGCAGCTTGTCGGGATTGCGCGACATGGCTTCCTTGGCGCTCAGGACATGGACCGGGTCGGTGACCTCAAGCCCGATAATCCGCGTCACGGCGCCGGATTTCGGGCAGGTCCAGAGATCCTCGTTGGAGACCTGTTCGATCTTTTCGCCACGCAGGGTTTCCACGCCGAGATCGAGCGTGCCTGCCGCGTGCGCCCGTTCGGTCTGATCGGCAATCCGGCGCATGAACTCGGCAAAGAGCGCGTTCTGCATGTGGATGGGCAGCGCCAGCACTCGGTTGAGAAACCGCTGGATCGGGGGAAGCTCCTCAAGGAGCACGCCGTCCTTGTCGATCAGCCGCAGCGCGGTCCAGTCGGTGAAGCTCTCGCAGCTCATCGCCTTGGCGCGCCCGGCGGCAAGATCGGCATAGTAGCCACGCAATGCCGCCCGCGCGATCGGGCGTTCGAGATTGTCCTCCTCGCGGAACATGCCTTGCGAGCCGGTCTCGCGCTGGCCCTTGGTCAAGGCCCCGAGCTGGTCGAGGCGTTTGGCTATAGTCGAGGTGAAACGTTTCTCGCCATGCACATCCGAGGTGCAGACCCGGAAGAAAGGCGCGCTGACCTGGGCCGAACGATGCGTGCGGCCGAGCCCCTGGATGGCCGCATCGGCGCGCCAACCGGGCTCCAGCAGGTAGTGGCGCCGACGCTTCTGGTTCTTGGCCGTTTGCGCTGAATGATAGGACCGGCCCGTCCCGCCCGCATCGGAGAAGATCAGGATATCCTTCTCCCCGTCCATGAAGGCCTGGGTCTCGGACGAATTGCTGCTGGCGGCGCGCTTTTCGATGAAGAGATGACCGTCCTCGGCCTTGAGCGGCCGGAAAGACCGGCCCGTGACTTCTGCCACGACCTCATCGCCAAAGGCCCAAAGGATCTGATCCAGCGCCGAAGGGATCGGCGCCAGCGTCATCAGCTCCATCATGGCGGCGTCGCGCAGGGCGAGCGCCTCGCGCGAGACGACCGGCGCCCCATTGGCATCCCGCAAGGGCTCGGCCACCATGTTGCCGTCGATCTCGACCAGCTTTTGCGCATGGATCGGGAATGCCTGCTCGAGATAGCCGAGAACATAGTCGCGCGGCGTCAACGCACCCTCGACCAGTTCATCCTCGGGGTCCACTGTCTCAAGCCGCCGTTTCAGCAAGCTCTCTCCCGTCGAGACCACCTGGATGACGCAAGCCTTGTTCGCCGCCAGATCCTGCTCGATGGCACGGATGATGGTCGGCGCCTTCATGCCCATCAGGAGATGGTTGAAGAAGCGCTGTTTCGTGCTTTCGAAGCGGGATTTGGCCGAGGCGCGTGCGGCCGAGGCATTGGTCTCGCCCGAGGCGTCATTGACGCCAGTCGCTGTCAGCGCCGCTTCAAGATTGTGGTGGATCGTCCGAAACGCGCCCGCATAGGCGTCGTAGATCTCGATCTGGGCCGGGGTGAGCGCGTGTTCGAGCACGTCATACTCCACCCCATCAAAACTGAGGGCGCGGGCCGTGTAGAGCCCGAGCGTCTTGAGATCGCGCGCCACCACCTCCATGGCAGCGACACCGCCGGCTTCCATCGCCGAGACAAAGCTCTCGCGGCTCGGGAAGGGGTATTCAGGCCCTTGCCCCCAGAGCCCCAGCCGCGCGGCATAGGCGAGGTTGTGCACGCTCGTGGCGCCCGTGGCCGAGATGTAGAAGACGCGGGCGCGTGGTGCCGCAAGTTGCAACCGCAGGCCCGCGAGGCCCTGCTGGGAGGGTTTGATCCCCCTGCCCTGCTCGGACCCGGCCGCGTTCTGCATGGCATGGGCCTCGTCAAAGGCCAGCACGCCGTCGAAGTCTTCGCCCATCCAGTCGAGGATCTGGCTGAGCCGCGTGGTGCCGCATTTGCCCGCCGAGCGCAGCGTTGCGTAAGTCACGAAGAGGATACCGTCGCCCATCGGAATGGTCTGGTCGGGTTTCCATTTGGAGAGTGGCTGGATATCGGCGGGTGAGCCGCCGAGATCGGTCCAGTCGCGGATCGCGTCCTCGATGAGCGTGGCGGATTTGGAGACCCAGATCGCCTTTCTGCGTCCGGCCAGCCAGTTTACTAGGATGAGCCCTGCACATTCACGGCCCTTGCCGCAACCGGTGCCGTCTCCGAGGAAATAGCCGAGACGATAGGCCCGTGCATCGGGGTCATCGTCGGCGCGCGTCAGCTTGGTCTGGTCGTCATCGATCGCAAACCGCCCCGGCAGGTCACGTCCATGGGCATCATGCGCCATGATGATGGTTTCGAGCTGCGCCTCAGAAAGATGTCCCTCCTCGATCAACCGGGCAGGCAGACGCAATTCCGAACTGGCCGCGCATGAAGGCATGGGCGGCGCGACCGAGGCCATGGCGATGCTTTCGACCAGCGGCGTGGGATGTTCCTGCGCGCCCGCGATCGCGATCCGCTGCGGACGGTAGCGCGCATAGATATCCGAGACGGGCGAGTTGTCGCGCGGGACATCGAAGCTCGTGAAACTGAGCGGAAGAACGGCATTGGCCTCAGGCTTCGAAGCGGCGAAAGGCGCAGCGCTAAGCTTGCGCGGGGAAGATGATGGAATGACCGGCCGCCCGTGAGGGATCACCGCCGCCCTTTGGGCGGGTCGCATCTCAGGCCGGGTCGCGGCCACGGCGTCGACAAAACGAAGGGCTTCCTCAAGGTCCTGGACTATAGCGCGAATCATCTCGCCGTCCTCCTGCACCTTGTCGAAGACCATCAGCTGGGTTTCCACTGAGGTGCCGAGCTTGCGGTAGACCTGCCCCGGCATCGTCAGCGCCAGTCGCGGCGTCAGGAGACCGCAGGCGCGGGACCAATGCGCGGCGTCGCGTTCGAGCGTGAATCCCGGCGGCATGATCGCCACCAGTCGCCCACCGGGCGCGAGACGCTTTGCAGCCGCGATGAGATGTTTGGCAGCGATGTGCTTGTCCCGGGAGCGATCGACCGAGGAGGCGAAGGGCGGATTCATCACCACGACGTCGGGCAGAACCAGGGTCTGCAGCAGATCATCGATATGTTCGCCGTCGTGGCCTGTGACCTCTCCGCCGAAAACCGCGCGCAGGAGACGCTGACGAAAGGGGTCGATTTCATTGAGCACAAGCGTGGCACCGGCCCGGGTAGCGAAAGCAGCCAAGGCACCAGTGCCGGCGGATGGTTCGAGCACGGTCTCGCCCTTGCGGACCGCAGCCGCCCGCACGGCCAAGGCGGAAAATGGCAGTGGCGTGGAAAACTGCTGCAACCGGATCTGCTGCTCGGAGCGGCGGGTTTCCGTCAGCAGCTGGGACGCGAGGAGTTTTGCGGCGAAGTAATCATCCTCACTGCTGTCGCCACGCAGCAGCACCTGGACGGCCGCGGCCTGCATCAGGTCATAGGCCATGCGCCAGTCCCAGGCACCGCCGGCATCGCTGCCATGAAACGTCTCGCGCATGATGCGCGCAAGCGCCGAGCTGCGCAGGGGTTGGTGGTCGATCTCCGCGCCGATTTGCGCCAGCGCAGAGGTGAGATCAGCGTCGGAGATTGAGAGAGCCGGGTTTGCCGGTTTGGGCTTGGACATGGGGATTTCCTTTGGATCAGGGTCTGAGTTCCAAAGGACAAAAAGCCCTCTTTTGCTTTTCGGGGTGATGAGGTCAGACCGCGCTGACCTCCAAGGCTTGGTCAGGACTTGGGTTCGACCTGCCGCTTCGCATCAATCAATGCCTGTGCGGCCTGCATCACCTGAACCTGTGAAGTTCCAGCGTGTGCATCCTCGAGCGCGGCCTTTACCGTCATGCGAAACCACGCGTCATACGCATTCGCTTCAGCGGCCACGGACATACTCCTCGAGATCCATATCCAGCAGCTTGCCGAGGTCATCGGGCATGTCTGCAACGCGCACAGCAAATTGCGAATGCTTCCATTTCATCCGAGATGCGCCTTGCCCACCAGTGCCGAAGTACGGTTCTTCCTTACCCGTTGGGTCCATTGCGCTTCCTCCGACTATACTATGGGTCGATGCTACATCACCCAGAGTGGTGCCGTAAACGGCAAGGCCGTAAGGTTCACAGCTAACCGGGCCACTTACCGATCGGGCGCCGCTTCGACAGCCGTCTCGAACCGCTTGTCCGCCGCCGCTGCTTCTTTTAAGAGCGCGTCGAAATTGTCAGGTGGATTGCCATCTTCCAACATCCCTTTGAACGTCGCATAGGCATCCGTCTTGCTGCCATAGGCGCGCAGCGTCTTGTCGTCGTTCACCCAGGCCACCACGATGACCTTCGCATCGCTGTTGAACCGATAGAACAGCCGATACTGCTGGAAGAATTTCGCCCGGAACCAGTGCTTGCGGTGATCGCCGAGTGTGCCGCCTTGCCGGAAAGCGGCGGCACCCGGATCTGCCGGTATGGCCTCGGTGACCAGCTTGAAGATGGCGGCCAGCCGTTTCGTGGAATTTTTCTTGCGCCAGGTCTTGGGATCGCGTGCCTTACGCGCCTCGACCTCTTCGATCAGCCCTTCGAGCTGGTCCAGAAAGAGCGGATGCGCATAAATCGACCATCCGTTTACAACAAGGGGCGCTTGGGCGGGCTCGGTATCGCCGGTCATTCTTCCTCGAGCGAAAGCGGCGCATCGAGATCGACGTCAACGTCTCCGACCAGTGCTGCAAGACGGTCATGCAAAGCCCCATCGAACGCCCGAATGCGGTCCGGATGCGCCTTGATATCGGCCTCGACAAAATCGAGAAAGGCGCCGAGCGCGGGATCTTCCTCGTCGCTGCGCACGGGCTCGATATAGACCCTGCCACTCGGCTCGGTGCAGTAGCGAATCTGGTCGCCCTTGCCCAGCTTGAGCTGCTTGCGCACACCCGCCGGCACGGTCGTCTGATACCGATCCGTGAGTTTCGAGACATCTTGTGCGAGCGCTGTCATGGCAGTCTCCTGAAAGAAAGGGGGTCTTTGCTGCCTGCCATAGGTAATGCATTTGCATTGCCTTGTCAAGACAAGGCGCAGGATCTGCTGTCGCCGGGCAGGTCGATGAACCGTCCGGCGCAGGACCTAATCTCGCCTCGCCAGGAACTCCGCCAGCACCGGGCTGGCAGCACCTTTCGCGGAGCTGAGCAGCTCCGAGCCGGCAAGCAAGGCTTTCGAAAGCCGTACGAGACCACCGGTTTCCTCGATGTGGTAGCAGCGCCGCTTTTGGCGACCGCAACGATAATGCGTGGCCGTCACGATCTGGCAAGTGCTGCCACCGGTGAGCGTCACGGGCTTTGCGAGCCTGATCTTGTCGCCCTCCTCGTAGTCCGGGATCGCAGCCCAATCGCGGCAACGTTGCCGCCAGGCATGGGCATAGCTGTCGGGATCCTTGATCTCGGACAGCAGGTTCAGAATGCTTCGCGGCGCGCGGGATTCCACTGGGCCGGCGCTTTCCTCCATGTCCTTATAGCCCCAACAGCCGTCATCGTAGCGCGTGAAAAACACCGCCGCGAAGGTTATTGAGCCATCTTTGTCCGGCATGTAGGTGCGATCTTCGACCGGGGTGCCGTCGAGACTGGTGACCCTTGCCGCCGCATACCAGGTGGAGCCGACTTTGCAGGCTTTGACCAGTTCGGTTTTGCGCGTGTCACTATCGAAGGTGCAGAGCCGGGAAATTTCCGCCTTCTCATCCGCGTAGGATTTTATGCGGCGGTCGGTGTAGAACAGCCATCCCATCAGGCAGCCCTCCGGTCATCGATTTCCATCAGCGCATCGAGCGGCACGCGGTAGGGCTGCATGGCGTCAAAATCCTCGCAATTGCCGCAGTTCTGCACGATCGCGAAGGTATCGCAGGCATTCTTGAGGATGACCCGGAAGGTGCCGCCAAGACCCGAGGGCACTTCGTATGTCCCGCCGATGAGATAATCTGAGGCCCGGCGCACGAAGACGCGGATGCTGTGACCATCAGTGGCGAGCCGGATCGCCCCCCGCCCCCGGTCGATGAGCACCTGCACGTCATCCAGGATGTCGGTGTAAAATTGGCCGGTAAGATCGCGAAACGCCATGCGGCGCTGCGCCATCCAGTCCGTGTCCCAAAATGGGTTCATGCCGTCGGCAAAAGCGAAGGAGGGATCGGCCTGTTCGGTGGTGACGATACGGGTGGTCGTGCCATCGATGCCGTTTGAGCGCAGATGCACACCATTGCCGACGATCAGGATCAGGGCGGGCCTGTCCACGGGCCCGTTCCAGTTGGGCAGGAAGGTTTTGCAGGCGCGCGCATGGGCGATCTGTGCCGCAACAGCGGACGCAGAGAACTTGAGAATAGCCATGGGGATGTCTTTCCGTTGAGTGTGGGAGGGTCGACCCGCGCGGGTGGTATGGTCCACGCGCGGGTCGCGTGATGGCTCAGGCCGCTTGCGCGACCTCGCTGTCAGGCTCCGGGGTTTCCGCAGCGGGCTCCGCCTCATCAAAGGCGAGACCGGCCGTCTGCATCATAGGCGGGCACCAGGCGCCCACGGCAGCGCGCTGCGCGTCCGTGAGTGTGGCGAAAGGTTCGGCGAAGAGCTTGTCGCAGAAGGCGACGATCTCCTTCTTGCTCGACGAGGCCAGCGTCACCGCCTCCTGGGCGAGACCCAGATCCTCGCCGAGGATCTTCAGGAGCCAGGCCTTCTTGAAGCGATTGAACAGCGCCGCGTTCGGCGTCCAATACGCGCGAATGTCGGGCATGATCTCGATTTCGAACTCATACATCAGGCTGTCGCGCTGCCGGTCCCGCGCGAAGCAGGACTGCGTGGTGCTGGCCGTGGCATAGGCGACGAGCTTGGCCTTTTCACCCGCATTGAGCGCGCGAAACGCCGCGAATTGATCCGCAGGCGGGCGGGTGTCATCGAGCCACGAGAGGTCCAGCGCATTATGCGCCGCCGCCACCTGCTCTAGCGAGGTCTCGTCGATCTCGTCCATCTTGGCGTGGCTGCGGTATTCCTTGCGGGCATCGATCTTGATCGCCTGCGTGACACTCATGCCGCTGGCCAGAACGTCACTGACCAGCTTGAAGAGCGTCAGATCGAGCGTGGCCTCCGGATGCAGCGCCATCGCAGCGCCAAGGGCCATGGCCCGCTCGGTCTTGAGGTCCTCAGCCAGCGAGGCCGGGTAGGTGATTTCGCCGGCGTCCGGGGCCTCCTCTCCGGGCGGGCCAGCCGAGGAGCCGCGTGCGCCCTCCTCTTTGACGGTGTCTTCCGGGCGGACGAGGCCAACATGGAGGGTTACCTGCCCGCCCGACCAGGACGCGATCACACCAGACCGCGCGAGGTCCTCGGCGCTGTAGGCCTCCTGCAGATCGCGCGCTTCCTCTTCCAAGGCGTCCACACGGTCGTAGAGCGCATCGTAGGCACCGTCCTCGAGCCCCTCGCCTTCCATCTCGAGCTGCAATTTCTCAAGCTCGGCGGTGATCTCATCCACGCGCTTCTGGGCGGCCTCATCGGGCTCGATCGGGCCGGGATAGACGCGGCCATAGTTGGCCATGGTCGCGTAATCATAGCGCACCATCGCATCCGCCCAGGCAAAGCCACATTTTACGCGGGCTTCCTCG
This sequence comes from Roseivivax sp. CAU 1753, assembly GCF_054482575.1. NCBI lineage: Bacteria > Pseudomonadati > Pseudomonadota > Alphaproteobacteria > Rhodobacterales > Roseobacteraceae > Roseivivax > Roseivivax sp. CAU 1753. The sequence continues at coordinate 10,200 of NZ_JBTLRF010000020.1, forward strand.
GCAGCGGCCCCGAGCTTCTCGAGTAGGATGGTCTCGACAAGAGCCGCATCCTCGAGCACGGAATGCTCTTCCAGGAGATTGGCCGCGATGGCCCCACCCCGCGCTTCGTAGTCCTCGCGCACAAAGGCCCCGATCTCATCGCTGACCTGCACCCCGCGGGACTTGAGAGCCTGACGGACAGTATAGGCCTGCAGGTAGCTGTCTTCCTTGGTCAGCGCCTCGAAGACTTCGTGCTGCACCTCCTGGCTGGGATGCTCGGCAAAGGCCTTCATCGTATCGAGTGTGATCGTCTTGGCCCGGGCCGCGGCGCGGATGTCGGGATGGATAAGGCCATAGCGCAACCGGCCTTTGACGGCGGCGACGGTGGTGCCGAAAGTCTTTGCGATCGTCTCGGGCGTCTGGCCGTCGACCTCCATCATCCGGGCGAAGGCCTCGAACTCGTCGATGGCATTCATCGGTGCCTGGGTGATGTTCTCGGCGAGCGACAGTGCCGTGGTGACGTCGCAGTCTTCCGGCACAAGGCGGCAGTCCACCTTGGTCTTCGCGGTGAACCCCTTCGCGGCCTTGTCAGCGACCAGCTCCTTCAGCGCGGCATGGCGCCGGCCACCGGCGAGGACAGCGTATTTGCCGTCGAGCTTCTGGACCAGGAGAGGCTGGAGCAGGCCCAGCACAGCGATGCTGGCTTTCAGATGGGCGATGTTCTCGGGGTCATAGGTTTCCGGCGCGTTGCTGCGCACATTGGCGGGATGCGGGACCAGATCGCCGATGGCGACGGTGAGAGGGGCAAAGCTTGTGGTCATGGGATATCCTTTCAGGTGGGTGAGATGCGGCCCGCGCGCTTGCGCGTGACCAATCCCCGGCTTCAGGGATCACCACGACAAAAGGCCCACTCTCCCTTTGAGGGTCAGTGGGCCTTCATCGCCTGGGGTTTCAGCAGGGGGTATCCCCTGCCCTACCAGTCGCGCGCCAGCATGATGGTCAGCACGCGCATGGTGGTGACGGGATTGTCCGGGGTCTCAGCCCCGTAGCGGAAATCCGAATCTGCCTCATAGAGATCGATCTTCCAGAATACGGTCTCGCACCGGATCTCGACCGCGCCGAAATCGTGCCAGCCTTCCGGGTCATTCTCAGGCTCGAATGTATCGAACGCACCAGTCGCCTTCACCGCCTCGGCCATGAAGCCATCGCCGGCCTCCATAAGCGAGCGGGTGACATGCATCCGGCCCTGGATAGGCTGCGCGGGCGGCACTCCAAGGCAGGCGAGCTTGCGAAACGCGTCGTTCTGCGCTGCGATCACACTCGGATCCGGACGGTCTGGCTGGGTTTGTGCAGTGATGGTCATTGGGCTCTCCCTTGAGATGTTGAAACACCCTTCCCGAAGTCCCCTTTTTCTTTTCCGTTTGGCGGATGAATCGAGGCCGAAGGCGCCTTACCCGAACAGCCCTCTGGCTCTGTAGTTCGGGTTGGGGATGGTTTCGATCCAGCCGCCCTGTTCCTTGATCGTCTCGAGCGCTGCCGAGTATCCGTTATGATCAAGCGGGTTCTTGTGCCCATTTTCGGCCGTCTCTAATCAATGCGTTTGCCAGGACGACGAGCTTCCTCATGACGGCTGTCACCGCGACTTTGCGCGGCTTG
>NZ_JBTLRF010000021.1:0-10520 GCF_054482575.1 Roseivivax sp. CAU 1753
CGGCAAGGACCCGATCCCGCTTGAGGGCGGCCAGACCCGCACCTTCCTTGCGGATGGCGATACCGTGGTCCTTCAAGGCCACGCCCAGGGCAACGGCTACCGCATCGGCTTCGGCGCGTGCGCGGGCACCGTGTTGCCCACGAAGGGAGGTCAGCCGTGACGACCGAAGTCGCCTCGCAGGCGTCGACGGCACGCCTTGCGGAGTCGGCGATCACCGGCTTCGCGGCACAAATCGCCGCTCTGCAGCTTGACAGACCGCCGCGTCAGCCAATTCCTGCGTATCTCTGCCCGATGGTTTCCGCTGTCGCCTGAAGGCGTGAAAGGTGGTTTTTCGCGACGGTCTCGACCGTTTGATCGCCGGCATTCCAGACCAGGTTGATTGCGCCGACCACTTCCGCGCCAGCCAGGATCGGAACCGCAATCGCCGCCGGAAGCTCGCCGTAATCCACCGCCCGCCCCCAATGCCCGTGGGCGCGGGCGGAATAACCGTTTTCCGAGATCGATTTCAGGATTTTCGGCAACTGCGACAAGGCCGCGGCGTCTTCCCGTGGCAGTCGTTTGACTAATTCTTGCAGTGCCTCGGCCCGTCCGCCCTCCGAGAGGCCCGAGAGATACGCGGCCCCAAGCGCCGAAAGGATCGGCGAGGGACGAAACCCGACCGAATCCGGGTAAACCCCATGCTTCTTGAACGTTCGCGTGGTATCGACAATCTCGGTCCGGCCGCCTCCGATCGCGGCGGCAAGATCGACGCCCAGTCCGGTTTCTTCGGAGAGCCTGACGATTTCGCTCTTGCTGACGGCCACGAGTCTGTCGACCAAATCCGGCATGCCCCCGGCATGCGGAAATGCGGAGCCCAGCTGATAACATCCGTCACTGCTTCTGCGGGTCAGCCAGCGGCGATGTTCCAGTGTGGTACAGATCCGCAAAAGTGTCGGTTTGGACAGCCCGGTTTGCTTTGCGAGAAACGCAAGCGAACTGGCGCCGGAGGCATGGACAACCTCGAGCACCGTCAGACCGCGTTCGATGGATCTGTTCCGTTTCACAAGCACTCCGTTTCACCTAGTGTAACGCAACGTCGCGGGAAATGCAGCGGTGATGTAGGCTCCATCGCATGCCTGCCACGCGAGGAAACGCGATTCTAGAGCGGGCCGGCGGGGGCGCATCTGGGAGGATACCGTGTCGGAAGTCAGAAAAGTCGCCTATCTGGATCACGCCGTGACCGGGCTGTCGCTCTTGGTCATCGGTGTGGTGTTCTACGTGTCGGTCTTCGGCGTTTTCTCGGATTCCTACCTGCGGGTCGGCATGTTGCTCGCGGGCGGTCTGTTGATCATCCTGTCTGCCATCGGCCGCTCCGCGAGCCTTATGGACCGTGGGCTTCTGGCGGTGATCGCCATTGCCTTGTCATTGAGCGTCTATCAGTATTTCCGGGCCGCAGAAGAGATCGAGACCGGGCTCTACTTCCTGACCTCGACCGACATCTGGATGGGCTTTCTCGGGCTCATCGCGGTGATCGAACTGACCCGGCGCTCGGTCGGCCTGGTGATGGCGGTGGTCGCCGGTGTGCTGCTGGCCTATGGCGCCTTCGGCCATATGGCACCGGGCTTTCTGAGGCATGCCGGGATCTCGACCGAAGAGCTGATGACCGTGCTGTGGTATTCCTTCGACGGGGTCTTCGGGCGTCCGATGGCGACAGTGGTCTCGACCATCCTGATCTTCATCGTCTTCGGCGCGCTGCTTGAACTTCTGGCCATCGACCTCGTGCTCGTGCGGCTTGCAATGGCCGCCACCGGGCGGATGCGCTCCGGCCCCGCCGCCGCGGCCACCGTGGCCAGCGGCCTGTTCGGGACGATTTCAGGCTCTGCTGTGGCCAACGTCGTGGGCACCGGGGTCATCACCATTCCGCTGATCAAGAAACGCGGGTTCTCGCCCCGGTTCGCGGCGGCGGTCGAATCCGCGGCCTCCAGCGGCGGCCAGATCACCCCGCCTATCATGGGGGCCGTGGCCTTCATCATGGCCGATGTCACCAGCGTGCCGTATCTGACGATCTGCGCCGCCGCGGCCGTGCCCGCATTGCTGTATTACGGCGGCCTCTTCGTCGCGATCTCCAGTGCCGCGCGCAACATGGATCTGGCCGACGAGCCGCGTCCCGACATTTCGTTCAACTGGCGTGAGCTGGTGCAGATGGGGATTTTTGTCCTCGCACTGGCGGGCATCGTCGTGACCATGGTTGGCGGCTCGTCGCCTGCCTATGCCGGATTTGTCGGCGTCGCGCTGGCCGCGCTGCTGGGCTTTGCCGTGCGTCCCGATCTGCTCTTCAACGGGGCGGCCTGGCTGAAGTTCATCCGCTCCGCCGGCCTGATCTCGGCGCAGCTTGTGGTCATCGTCGGCGCGGTGGGCATCGTTATCGGCGTGCTGAACCTGACCGGCGTGGGGCTGCGTTTTGCCTCGCTGCTGTCGAGCCTTGCGGAAGACCAGCTGATCATATCGCTGATCCTGATGGCCATCGCCTGCCTGCTGCTCGGCATGGGGATGCCGACGGTGCCGGCCTATCTGATCATCGTGCTGGTCATGGGCCCGTCGCTGCAGAAACTCGGCGTGCCGATCGTCCACACCCACATGTTCGTGCTCTATTTCGGCGTCTTGTCGGCGATCACCCCGCCGGTTGCACTGGCCGCCTTTGCTGCCGCACCAATCGCGGGCTCAAGCCCCATGGCCACGGCCCTCGAAGCCTCGCGGCTGGCCCTGCCGGGCTTCGTGATCCCGTTTGCCTTTATCTACCAGCCCGCGCTGCTGCTGGGGACAGGCTTCCCATTGGCAGACTCGGCGCAGGCGATCCTGTTCGTCCTGCTCGCGACGATCCTGATCTCGCGCGCCTGCTATCCCCGCCGCGGCAAGGCCTACATGTTGCCGGTGGGGCTCGGGCTGGCCGTGGCGCTGGTTTTCTTCGGGCCGCTGGTCTCGTGGATCGCCGCCGCTGCCGCAATGGTGCTGATGTACGTCGACCGGCTGGAGCTGACCGGCAAGAACCAAATTTCATGATCGCAATGGAGGAGAAACCAATCATGAAGACCACCACTCTCAACCGCCGTAGCCTGTTGGCCGGCACCGCCGCCGCCGCGACGCTGGCGATGCTGCCCCGCGCCGCCTTTGCCAAGGAACTGCTGCGCATGTCGACGCTGGGCCCGGGCACCAGCCCGAACCTGGTGATGACCACCTTCGCCAATATTATAAACCGCGAACTGCCGGACTACGAGATCCAGATCAACGCCACCGGCGCCGCCACCCGCCACGTATTGGAAGTGGCGATGGGCAAGACCGCGTTCTGCATGTCTTCGCCAGCGCTGCATGCGCTGATGGCGAACCAGCGTGCCATGTTCGAAAAGATGGACCAGGCGCCGGAACTCTCCAAGAAGCTCCGCACGGTGCTGAACTTCCCGATGGGTGTCTATCACATCGCGGTCTACGAGTCGTCGGGCATCACCTCGCTGGATCAGGCCAAGGGCAAGCGGGTCTTCCTCGGGCCTCCGGGCGGTGCGGCCTATGCCACCATGCAACGGCTGTTCGAGGCGGTCACCGGCCTGAAGGCCGGCGAGGATTACGAAGCGGTGAAACTGGGTTGGGACGCCGCCGCCGCGTCGTTCCAGGACGGCAACCTCGACATCTATTGCAACCCGACCAACGCGCCCAGCCCGGTGCTGACCCAGATCGCGGTGACCAACCCGATCCGTTTCCTCGGCATTCCCGCCGATCAGCTGGAAACCGACGCAGTCAAGGCGCTGGCCAACCGCCCGGGCTTCGGCCTCGGCACGCTGCCAGCGGGGGTCTATGGCGACAACCAGGTCAACGACGAGGACGCGACCACCCTGCGCGTCACCGTCGGCATCGTCACGAACGAGTCCGCAGACGAAGCGATGATCTACGACATGACCAAGACGTTCTTCGACGGCGTGGCCGAGATGCGCGACGGCGCACCGTGGCTCAAGGCGATTACGCCGGAAGCGGCAGTGGCGGACCTCAACATGCCGCTGCACCCCGGCGCGCTGCGGGCGCTCGAGGAGCTTGGCGTCTCGATCCCCGACGTCGCACGCGGGTAAACAGGCAGATGGCCGGGGCGGCAGCGCCCCGGTCCGACTATCAGGTGGGCCCCGATCATGACCAAGAACGTTCTATTCATCATGTGCGATCAGCTGCGCTGGGACTACCTGTCCTGCACCGGGCACCCGCATCTGCAGACGCCGAATATCGACGCTCTGGCGGCACGCGGGGTGCTGTTCGACCGTGCCTACGTGCAATCGCCGATCTGTGGCCCATCGCGGATGTCCTTCTACACCGGGCGCTACGTCGCCTCACACGGATCCACCTGGAACGGCATCCCGCTCAAGGTGGGAGAAATGACCCTGGGCGACCACCTGCGCCCTCTGGGTGTGCGCACGACACTTTGCGGCAAGACCCACATGACCGCCGATGTCGATGGCATGAAGCGCCTCGGCCTCGCGCCGGACAGCGAGATCGGCGTGCTCGTGGCGGAATGCGGCTTCGAGCCCTTCGAGCGGGAGGACGGCTTGCACCCCAACGGCCCGCGCTATCCGCGCAACAAAGCCTATGACCAGTTCATGAAGCAGCGTGGTTGGGCGGACGAAAACCCTTGGGAGACGGTGGCCAATAGCGCCGAGGACGAGGAGGGCAACATTCTCAGCGGCTGGTTCATGGACAACGCGGACAAGCCCGCGCGCGCAGCAGACGAGGAAAGCGAGACCCCCTATATCACCTCGCGCGCGATGGATTTCATCCGCGAGGCGGGCGACACGCCTTGGTGCCTGCACCTGAGCTACATCAAGCCGCACTGGCCCTATATCGTGCCCGCGCCCTATCACGACATGTACGGCCCCGAGACGCATCTCGACCCGGTGCGCAGCGAGGCAGAGCGCGAGAACCCCCATCCCGTCTATGGTGCCTTCATGGAGGAACGCGTCAGCCGGGCCTTTTGCGACGATGGCACCCGTACGCGGGTGCTGACCGCCTATATGGGCCTGATCAAGCAGATCGACGATCAGATGGGCCGGTTGATGGCTTTCCTTGATGCGCAGGGTCTCACCGAAGAGACGATGATTGTCTTCACCTCAGACCACGGCGATTACCTCGGCGATCACTGGATGGGCGAGAAGGAACTGTTTCACGACGCCTCGGCCCGCATCCCGCTGATCGTGGTTGACCCGCGCGCAGAGGCCGATGCCACCCGTGGGCTGAAATCTCCCGCGCTGGTCGAGGCGATCGACGTCGTGCCGACGATCCTCGACTTCTTCGGTGGCGAGGCAGTGCCGCATATCATCGAGGGGCATTCGCTGATGCCGCTGCTGCACGGCCAGAGCGACAGCCTGCGCGAAGTCGCGGTCTCGGAATACGACTATTCCATGCGCGAGGTCCGGCGGCGACTGGGTGTCGAGGTCAAGGACGCAAAGCTGACCATGCTGTTCGACGGGCGCTGGAAGTACATCTTCGCCGAAGGGTTCCGCCCGATGCTCTTCGACCTGCAAAACGACCCTGACGAACTGACCGACCTTGGCGCCGATCCGGCGCATCGGGCGGAATGCGCCCGCATGGAAAAGCTGTTGTTTGCCTGGGCACGCCGCACATCGCAACGCACAACCCGCTCCGACGCGTGGATCGCAGACCGAGACCCGAGCCTGGGCGAAGCCAAGGCCGGCATCTTGATCGGTTATCGCAACGAGGACGAATTGCGCGAGGTTCTCGGGCCGGACGCGGTCCGCGCCGGGAAAACCCACAAGGCCGGATGATCCGATGGCCTTGGCACGCGCAGTCCTGCAGCGCCTCTCTCCTGTACGGCCGTGGTTCCTTGAGCAGACGCCGGCTTCCTGGAAAGCCGACGCGCTTGCCGGGCTGACGGGCGCCACCATCGTGCTGCCGCAGGGCGTCGCCTTTGCCATCATCGCCGGATTGCCGCCGGAATTCGGCCTGTTTACCGCGATCATCGTGACCGTCGTCGCCGCCCTCTGGGGCTCGTCGCGCGTCATGGTCTCGGGGCCGACCACTGCGATTTCCGCCGTGCTTTTTGCCTCGCTGAGCGGCTTGGCCGTGCCCGGCAGCGTGACCTACATCGCGCTGGCGCTGGTGCTGACCTTCCTCGTCGGCGTGCTGCAACTCGCGGCCGGGATGGCGGGGCTGGGCGGGCTGATAGCGTTCATCTCGCACTCGGTCATTGTGGGGTTCACCGCCGCCGCCGCCGTCCTGATCGCGGTGTCTCAGCTTGGCCCGGCGCTTGGTCTCGCAAGCGGAGAGGGTGACGTGCTGCACCGCCTGTCGCGTGTCGTCGAGGACGTGGGTGCGCTGAACATCGACGCAGTGATCATCTCTGCGATTACGCTGGCCAGCCTGATCGCGTCCTTTCGCATCAGCCGCCGCCTGCCGGGATACATCATCGCGCTGGTGGCTGGCTCGCTCGCCGCCGTCCTGCTGGGTGCCGAGGCCTCCGGGGTCGCAATGTTCGCGCCGCTCGACGCGGTGTTGCCGTCGTTCGAGGCACCGGACCTGACGATAGGCACCATTGGCGCGCTGCTGCCCGCCGCCGCCGCCGTGGCTTGCGTCGGCCTGCTCGAGGCGATCTCGATCGGCAAATCCTTCGCCATCAGGTGCGGCGAGACCTACGACAGCAATCAGGAAATGGTCGGCCAGGGTCTCTCCAACCTCACCGGCAGCTTGTTTCACTGCTACGCGGGGTCAGGCTCCTTCACCCGCTCCGGCCTGAACGCGGAGAGCGGCGCGGCCTCGCCGATGTCGGCAGTTTTTTCCGCCGGGTTCCTGGTGGTTCTGCTCCTCCTGCTTGCGCCGTTCGTGCGGTTCGTGCCGGTGCCCGCCATGGCGGCGATCATCCTCTACGTCGCATGGCGGCTGATCAACATCGCCGAGATCCGCCACATCGTCACGACCAGCCGGTCCGAGACCTTTATCCTTGCCGCCACGTTCCTGACCGGAATCCTCTCGGGGCTCGACTTCGCGATCCTCGTCGGTGTCGTCGCCTCGCTGTCGATCTTTCTGAACAAGAGCGCGCATCCGCTGGTCGCGGTCGGCGCTCCGACAGAAGTGAACGGTCGGCGGGTTTTCATGAATGCCGAGTCCTTCAACCTGCCGCAATGCCCGCAGATCCGGTTCGTGCGCATTGAGGGCCCGCTGTTCTTTGCCTCGATCGAGCATGTCGAACGCGAATTCCGGCGGATCGAGGAAAAGGACGGTTGCAAGACCTGCATCCTCAACCTCAAGGGGGTCGGCAAGATCGACCTTTCCGGTGCCGACTTCATCCTGTCCGAGGCGCGTCGCGCGCGGGCGCAGGGCAACGACCTTCACCTGATCGCCGCCAATCCGAGCGTCCTGAACGTGCTCAAACGGCTGCACTGTCTGGATGAACTTGGCGCTGACCACGTGCATTCGCACAAGTCGGATGCCATCCGACCGGCCGTCGCCCGGGCGTCCGACCCAATCTGCGCCGGTTGCGAGATCCGGTGTTTCAACGAATGTGCCGACAAACCGGGCGCGGAACCGACGGCTTGAACGGTTTGGGCCGCTGTCGGGTTGGCAGCCAGGAGGGTTGCTATTTCAGACGAGGGCAACAGAATACCCGCTTGCCGGCAAGAAGCGGTTTGCGTTTCGGGCGGGGTTTGTATCGCGCAAATCGATGAGTTATTCCGAACGTCTCGAAAGGGAGGGCCTTGGCCAAGGCGCTGCAAAAAAGCGCGTGCAAGTTAGACAACGCCCCCCTTTTCGCGCCTCATTTAGTGTATTCGCGCTGGCTTCGCATTTTTAATGCCGCGAAAGACCGGTCTGGTGATGCCGCACCGCGGCATCCACGTTGGCGGTCAATTTCTCCTGTGGGCCGCCCCGACATGCGCGCCCATGCTGCAACTGCGAAGCCTCCTTCGACCAACGCGGTCACCCTGGGCTCCTTTCCGACCTTGGCCGCGCCGCCGGATCTGCGTGATAAGATGGCGCACCAACGTCGGGTTGGTGTCGTGGCAGGGCGTGGCGGATCGTAGGAGCCATCATGCCCATTGCCAACTTACCTGCCATTCGCGCCTGCCGCCCAGCCTGGAACAAGGGGCGCGTCGCCGGCCAGAAGCGCCCGCTCATGCCCAAGCACGTCTGGGCCATTCGCGTGCGCTTGGAGATCTCCGTAAATCACCGTGATCTTGCCCTTTTCAACCTCGCCATCGACAGCAAGCTCCGAGGCTGTGATCTGGTAAAACTGAAAGTCGCGGATGTCTATGCAGCAGGCCAGGTCAAAGAGCGCACTTCGATTATCCAAAGCAAAACTCAGAAACCTGTCCGCTTCGAGATCACCGAGGGCACCCGTAAGTCGCTCGCGCGCTGGATCGATGAGCCACAGATGATCGGATCGGAACATCTCTGGCCCGGTCGATTTCATGAACGCTTGCACATCTCCACCCGACAATACGCACGGCTGGTACGGGACTGGGTCACCTCGATCGACCTCGAACCGAGCTCATACGGCACGCACTCGATGCGACGGACCAAAGTCGCCCAGATCTACCGCAAGACCGGAAACCTCCGTGCAGTTCAACTCCTGCTTGGTCATACGAAGATGGCCAGCACCGTCCGTTACCTCGGCGTCGAGCTGGAGGACGCACTTTCGATCTCCGAGTCGGTCGAAATCTGACCTGCCGGGCCGTCCTTCGTGGACGGCCCAGTGCCGACGTTCATGGTCCGCGCAGCGAATGACGGCTCCGAGCCCTAATTGACTAATGCTGCACACGGAACGAATGTCGTATTTGCCTTTATTGGGTGCGTGGCTGGCTGTGATTTACGCACGTGTGCGGGACGTAGCGGAACAGTCCTTGGACCGACTGGACAAAGCCTCACGCGGTGCCGATTTATCCACGCCAGCGGCGGCGTATGAGGAGATCAGAGTGCAGGACCGAGAGGCCGAACACCGCTTGGAGAACCAGCGCGAGGTTGGTATTGATCGACAGCTAGGACACAGCATTTTGGGGCTGCTGGCGCTTTTTCCCAATAATTTTAGTCGCTTTGATGGAAAGAATTCCACCAGTACAAAATCCGCTTTTACCCACTGCCACTAAGGTTCCGTCAAAACAATCGGAGCCGCCATGTCTGCTTTTTTCTCGGAAATCTACTACGAAGGAAACGCTCCCCACGATTTCATTGAAATCGCGGCTCCAGCCGGCACGGATACATCTGGTTGGACAGTCGAAATCTACAAAGACGACGGGACAGTCTCACAAAGCCTTGATTTAGGCAGCGTGGTCAGCACGACGGCCGGAAAAGACGTTTATCTGATTGATAATAACACCACGGGCTTTACGGATCTGGGCGCGACCAAGGGATATGCTTTGGTGGACGGGACTGGTACCGTGGTCCAGTTCATTTCCTTTTCCAGTTCGATAACCGCGGTTGACGGAGCGGCCGCTGGCCAGACCGCAGATCAACTGGGCGACTTGACGGCGTCAGGTCAATCAATGGAATCAACCGACGGCGGGAACACCTACTCCGCACAGTCGTCGCCGAATGCGGGCACCGTCCCCTGCTACGCCCCCGGCACGCTAATCGACACGCCTGATGGACCACGCGCAGTCGAATTGCTATGCCCCGGTGATCTTGTGTTGACCGCAGATCACGGACCTCAGGAAATCCGCTGGGTGCGCAGTGGCGATCACCCCCTCGAAGACGTCGAAGTTGAAAGTAAGCCTGTCCTTATTGCGGCAGGGGCTTTGGGCAAAGGCCTGCCCGCGCAAGACCTGATCGTGTCGCCCCAGCACCGGATTCTGGTTGGCGGTGGTGGACAGTTGACCCGGTATTTCGACACCAAGGCCTTTGCGCCCGCCAAGGCGCTGACCAAACTCCCCGGTATTCGCCATATGAAGGGCAAGACCAAAATCACGTGGATACATTTTGCCTGCGACCGTCACGAAGTGGTCACCGCCAACGGTTGTCTGTCTGAATCGCTGTTGCTGGGGCCAATGGTGGTCAACGGGTTGACTCGCGCAGAGCGCCGCGTGCTGATCGACATATTCGGGCCAGTCACACAGCCGGGGGCCGCGCTTAACGGCACTGCCGCCTTCACCTGTCTGAAGGTCGGCGAGGTCCGCCATCAGATCGCAAACGGCGCGACAGCCAAACACACCTCCGCAGCTGCAAGAGAAATCCGCAAATGGGACGTGGACGCTGCCATGGAACGATATGAAGCGGAGCGTCTGCGTGACGAGGTTCGGGCGAGTCAAACGCGACAGGCCACGGCCGCGTAATCGTCAGGGTGCGCGATGGATTGCCACCAATGGAGATGTTTATAGCGGCCTTTGGCGCAACCGCAGCGAAAGCTCACTTCGTCCCGCTCACCGGACATCCACGCAAATGCAGCGAATGGCGGCTCCCCTGAAGGTTTTTCGATGCGGGCCGCGGCGCGACGTGGGCGGCCGGGAGGTGGCGGCTCGCGTTGACAAACCTCGGAAGGAGGAAGCCGCGGGGGGCTTGGATCA
>NZ_JBTLRF010000022.1:0-8901 GCF_054482575.1 Roseivivax sp. CAU 1753
TCGAGGCCGACGGTGGTAACTTGCATGGGGTGGCTCCTCTCAATCGCAGATTCTGACACCTGCACTATGGCGCATTACGACGCCGGGGAGCGGGAGCCATCCACCCCATCTGCTTTTTGACCTCGGCGACGGAGTCTCACTGATTTCCGGTGCTATTGGGATACCTCGTTCCGAGACGATTATTGTGCTCGATGAAAATTAAAGACATTGACTTCCGGCCTCCCCTGCTCGGCTTCGCGTGTCGCAGGGGAGAACGGCCCTTCGGTCCGTCGCGCATTCGGCCATGCGGCCTCACCGCGGCGTCGCACCCGGCATCCCGGTTTGCCCGCCTCGCGAGCACGTCCCTCTCCGGCCGCTCCGTCGGATTGCGCTCTGGTCTGTTTTGCGGGGCAAAACGATCCCGCCGCTTCATCCGTCTTCCGCGTCCGGTCGGGCCGTTTGCCTGCTCGTGTCGGGCAAACCTACCGTCTAAACACACACACATGAGCGTGGAAGCATATCCTCCGGATGGCCCCCAAATCAGCCCGCGTCAAGGATCGCAAAACTTTTCGGCGAGGGCGGCGCCAGTGGTGCGGGGCGGTCCCGTGCGTGAGGGTGCGCGTGTGTCGGGTGTTGCGCACGGAAAACTTTTGCGCCCGGCAAGCCGGCGGCTGCGCCGTCCCTGACCCGGGCGGATTCGGAAACCAGGCATTCGGCCATGCCACCACACTCACGTGGTGGCTCCTCAACCGAATACTGGAGACCAGACATGGCTTACGACACCGCGAACACCTACGAGACCATCGAGCTTTTCGGACTGACCGAGAAGGACGCACAGCTGCCGATCCCCGAGGATCACATCCTGACCGACCACATCATCCGCGAGAGCTTCGAGGCATTGCTCGGGCCGTTGCGCGGGACCGGGCTTGAAGCAGAAATCGAACCGCTGGCCCATGGGCTCGCCACGATCCTTCAGCGCCGCAAGGTGGCGCTTGGCAAGGAGGTCGACCGCACCGCCGACAAGATCGGCGCGCTGGCAAAATCCCACGACGGATCGGAGATCGCTAAGACCGCGCTCGAAGAGGCGCAGGCGCGCTTTCTGCAATTGCGCGAGATTGTCGGCGCCATCGAGGTGATGAGCGAGGCGGCGGCGGAATGCTACGAGATCGAGACGGGCCACGCCTTCATCCCGGCAGCCGGGTCGCGCGCAAGCGTCCGGGCGCAGGAGACTGGGGCGGTCTTCGAGGCACGGCAGCTCCTGGAGCAGCACGACCGTGAAACCGCCGAGAAATCCAAAGTCGAGGGGGTTCCCCTGATCGTCTCGGGCGCCACCGACTGGACTGATGTCGATGTGATCTTCAACACGCTCGACAAGGTTCGCGAGCGGATCAGGCAGAACCGCAATCAGGAGATCTTCCTCTGCCACAAGGGCGGCAAGCACGGGGCGGAGATGATCGCGGCCCGGTGGGCCCGGGCACGCGGGGTCGCGCAGGCGCGCTTTGATCCTCGCTGGTCTGCGCATGGGCGGGCGGCACCGTTCAAGTGCAACGACGAGATGCTGGACGACAGGTTCGCCGCGACGGGCGTCGTGCTTTTCGGCGGCAACGGGGTCGCGCTGAACCTCGGGCAGAAGGCGGAAGCGAAAGGTCTGACGGTCATGCGGGTTGCGGACCCGGCGAAGAACTCCGCGGAGATGTAAGTTGAGAGGGTCGCCTTCGGGCGGTCCTTTCGTCGTTTCTTATAGGTGTAGCGGTGCCCTCACGTCCTTTTGCCTAGCAATTTTATGTTTTGATAGGTATATGCGTGCCAAGCAAAACTTAAAAATGATTGGCATGGCACCACTCAGCAGCATCGCGATGAGCGCTTATACCGATCTGGTGCGTCTCCTGAAGGACGACGCCTTGTCCGGTGTCGAAGGTAAGCCCACGCTCAAGGAGCGCGGCGACAAGGCCTATTGGTACGCCGCGCGACGCGTCGGCACCGAGATGCAGTTCATCTATATCGGCGAGGACAGCGACGAGACACGTGCGCGCATCGACCGGATCGAAGAGCTGCGCGCGACCGCCAAGGAGCGACAGGCAGAGCGGTCGCGGCTCGTTCGACTTCTGCGGGCCGAAGGCATGACCCCGACCGACCGGGCAACGGGTTCCATCCTGTCGGCCATGGCCGCGGCCGGAACCTTCCGGTTGGGCGGCACCATCGTCGGGACGAACGCGTTCCGGCTCTATGAGGGCGAGCTTGGCATTCGACTTCCCTTGGGCGGGATGGCCAATACCGGCGACATCGACATCGCCCAGTTTGAAAAGCTCAGCCTTGCACTACAGGATCAGGTTGATCCGGGTCTGGCCGAGACCTTCTCGGCGCTCAAGTTTGATCCCTTGCCGGCTCTTGACCAGGGCCGGACCTGGCGATGGGCTCAGGGCGGCAGCGGTCAGTTGGTCGAATTCCTGACACCGGCTTTCGGAGATGAGACCATCCGAGAGCTGCCCGCATTGGGCGTGAACGCCCAAGCGTTGAATTATCTCAACTTCCTGATTGCCGAGCCGATCCATGCGGCGGCGATCTATCGATCTGGCATTCTCGTCCAGGTGCCGCGCCCGGAGCGCTATGCGATCCACAAGCTGATCATTGCCGACCGGCGCCGTGACGGGGCAGGGAGCCTCAAATCCGCGAAGGACCGCGAGCAGGCGGCCTTCTCGATCGAGGCGATGGCCGAGGACCGTCCCGACGATCTGGTCCGCGCCTATGCCTCTGCGCTAGAGGTTGGCCCGCGCTGGCGGGAGCATATCGGGAACTCGCTGACGCGAATGCCGGAGACCAAGAGGATGCTCGAGAGCCTGGGCGCTTAACCGCCGCAACATAATCGCGTTAATCGCTGGTCTGCGGCGGCCAGCACCGTCATCCCCATTCCATCGAGCCGTCGACGCGGGGCCCATCCGCATCGGGTCTGGTGGGAGGCTATGCGCGCGTCATGCGTACCTACAACAGCTCTAGACACGGGCGATGGCGACGACGCGCTTGAGGCTGAAGACCAGCACGATCCTGGGGTGGCGTTTCGGAACATCGCGCCCACGCGGGCGGGATCCGTCAGCACCCCGGCCAGGATCGGCGAGACGCGGACGCGGATGGTGACGGCTGCGTGATGGCAGGGGTCATCCGGATCACTCCTTTTTGCTCATTGATGTGGATCGCACGGGGGCGGCCCAATCGTGCCCTGCGCTTCGCTCCGGCAAGCACAAATACGGCTTCCACGGCGGAGCCGCGGTCCCTCCGCATTTGCACTTGCGACTGGGCCTCTTGCCCTCGTGCTGGGCGATCCCCATCGCAACAAGGAGTAAGCCAAATGACCAACCACTACGTCGCCACCGTCCCCGTCAAGTTCACCGATACCGATGGCCAGGAGCGCACCCGCTTCCAACGCGTGGGTGCCATGTTCCGCAACACCCGGGGCGGGGATGGCTCGGAGTTCTTCAGCCTCAAGCTCGACTTCCCGGTCGCGGTCTCGGAGCTGGTGATGTTCCCGCCGAGCGCAAAGGACCCTCAGGACTGAACCCTCTGACGAGGATGGGCCGCCATCAGGCGGCCCTGTCCCTGTTCCAGTGATGCCGCCATTGGCTGCGGTGATCGCCGCCAGCGACTTCGCCGTGCTTCCGGTCGCTGCGCGATCAAAGGATGATCGCCGACCGGAAGGGTCAGGCCGCGACAGACCGGCCAGTCAGCCTCAAGGGGGCCATCCACAAAAACCTATCGGCCAGGGCCTCCCGGTTTTTGCCGCATAGATTTGGGGACCCAAATCTGGCCTTCCTTGACCCTGCCTGTCCGCCCTGTCGGTTGGGTTTGCGCCCGCCCGCGGTTCCGTCCGAACACATGCGTGTTCGGCCAGACCCTCGGGCGGTGCTGGAGAAGGGGGTCTCCGAAGCCGGAGGCTGCGCTGGTGGTGAGGTGGCGGGCCCGCGCCCGTGCGGGCCGCGGGGGAAGCGGACACCAAGGCTGCCTGAGACTGAATGCGACGTAAGTATACAATTGACAGCTAGGTATATTATCGTAAGGTGGGGCAGCCTTGGTGGAAGGTGGCAGGAAATAGGGGGTCTTTCTTCGCATGTCTTGTTCAAAACGTCTCATCGATGCGGAGCGCATGGAGATCGTTCGCGAAGCTGCGGAAGGCGTTTCCACTTCAGTGCTGGCGGAACGGTTTGGCGTGTCGGTGCGGGCGATCCATTACACGCTCAAAGCCGATGCCGAGCGCCAGACGGATGCCGCGATCCCGGTCTCAGCAGTCAGTGTGAAGGTCACGGCTGCGGAGCTTGCGGAGCTCGACGAGGTGTTGGCGAAGGCGGGGATCGAGAGCCGGGCGGAGGGGCTGCGGCGGCTCATCCAGGCGGCCGGCGGGGTGTTCGTTCCGGATGCGCAGATGGCAGCCGAGATGGTGCGCTACAGGGCCTCTTTGCACGAGGTCGGCAATGGGGTCGCGCAGATCGCCAAGCAGATGGCGCGGGCCAACCGGCAAGGGCAGGGGGTTGGCCTGGAGTTCACCGAATTGCGCCTTGCGCAGATGCGCGGGCTGGCGCGGTTCATTCTGGATTCCGCTGACGAGATCGATCTGCTCCTGCGCCGTCGTCGCGACGCGATGCAGCTGGAGGCTACGGCCGCACTGAGGGAGTTTGCTCATGCGGCTGAATGATGCTGTTTATGCAGTTACAGGCGAGGTGTTCCGGGATGGCTGGAGCCGCATCCGGGGCTCAATGCAGGGGCTGCACGTTGCCAAGCAGAGCCAGCTTGTACGCGCGGCAGCAGGGCATCGGCCAGCGGTCTTCAAGGCGATCCGGGGCGGGGGCACGCACACCAAATCGCAGCTCGCAAACCAGCTCGATTACCTCACAACCAAGTCCACCCATATCGTGGACTCGAGCGGCTTCCTGGATGGCAAGGCAAAGCTCGAAGCAAAGGACATCAAGGACCTCACTGAGCGCTTTGCCAAGCGGTGGGATGCAGGTTTCAAGCCCAAGCTTGGCCAAACCACCCATATGCTCATGTCCTTCCCTATCGGCACGCGCGGGGAGGACGTGCGCGACATCGCGACGGATGTAGCCGAGCGGTTCTTCCAGACCGATGAGGGGCATTTCGACTACATCATCGCCGTGCATGAGGACCGCGATCACCCCCATGCGCATCTGGTGCTGAACCGTCGCTCGCAGGAAGGCGAGTTCTTCTTTCTGGGGCGCAACCACCGCTTCAACTATGACGACTTCCGCCTCGCCATGGTCGAGGAGGCGGAGAAGTACGGCGTGCGCCTGGAGGCCACGCGCCGGGTGGATCGCGGGGTTGTGCATTACCCGGCCCGCACAAGCGAGTTTTACGCGGCGAAAGAAGAGGGTCGCGCGCCCCGCGAGCGCGAACGCGTGGGGGCCGACCTGACGCGGACGCTGGCAGAGATCGCCAATACCAGAACCGTGTACCACTCGCTGGCCGCGGAAGCCTCCCGGGAGGCCCGCGAGGATATCGCGGCGGCGCTCTTCCGCGCGGGCGAGGTGCTGGCGCGCGGCGGGCAGGTGGACCGAACAGGAGATGTGTATATGGCCGAGGATCAGAGTTTCGAGGATCTGAGAAGCCTCTATGCGGAGAAGCTCGCGCGGGTGCAGGGCATGATTGCCGAAAAGCCTGACGCGGAACGCCCCGTGCTGGAAAAACGCCTCATCGAGATCCAGACGCAGGTCCAGCACATGCAGCCGCTCGGATTGCGTTCGAGCACGCTGTCTGAGGTGCCGTCGGAGGGCGGGGTCTATTCAGAGGCGAATATCGACACCAACCAGCTAGAACGTCTTGCCGAGCCCAATCTGAGAGCGCGCATTGATGCAGCACTACGGGGCACCGGGATCAGCACATCGGAAGTGGTGGCCCGGATCGAAACCGGGGCGTCAAATGCAGCGCTCGAGCATCAATGGATCGCCAATGATCTCTCCAAGGTGGCCGAGGCGCGCGATCTGAACCTCGAACGCCGTGCCGATCTGGAACGGGCGCGCGACATCCTGAATGACGTGCATGTCGCGCTTGGCACGCTTCTGGAACGGGAAATCGTGCTGCGCCGGGATGGCGTCGTGCAAGCGGACCTGGTCAGCGAGCGGTTCCACTATCAGGAGGACGCAGTCCGGGAAATGGAAGGGACAATCCGTCAGGAAATGCACGCCGAGGGTCTGACAGCTCAACAAATCGAGGACCGGGAGTGGGAGGTGGTCTCAAAGGCAGAGCGCCGGATCGAGGCGGAGCAGCGCGCGTATCTTGAGGCACATCCGGAGCTGCTCGCACGCCCTGGCGATGTGATCGACCGGTCTGAGCCCTACAGGGAGACCATCACCGATGTGGCCCGCGCCAGCGAGATCACCCGCGAGGTCGACCGGATCATGGAGGCCCGCGACCTCCGCACGCCCGTTGCAGATGCTGTCGCGGATGACTTGCGCGCGCGCTATCCGGACATGCCGTCTCACCTCGCCCGTGGGATTGGCGCGACCTATGCGGTCGTCGTGGAGATACGGGACACGGAGGCCATCAATCAGGTCCGCCGCGAAAACGAGATGCGCGACGGGCTTGGGGTTGGCAGGAACGACGCACTCATCGCAGCCCGCGATGAAACTGCGCCGCAGTCTGACCGTGCCGACCGCCTTGCAGACGAGATTGCGCGTGTTCTGGATCATGAGCGGGCGGGGGAGTTGTCCGCACCCTTCGAGACCGAGGCGGAGCGGGACGCCTTCCGCGGCGAGATCGCGCGGGTGCTTGATGACCGTCAACTTGAGCGGCTCACATCCGGCGATGCCGATGCGCTGGAGAAGGTTCTCGAGGACCGCCTCGACCGGCTCTATGTCGCCAAGGTCTATCTGCAATCCGATGCCGCGACGGCCAACACGGAGGCCTTGCGCCAGTTGGTCGATGATCTTGCCGACACCGAATATAAAAAACACCGCGCGACAGACGTTGATGGCGAAACCGAGCGGGGCCAGGTCCATTGAGCGCCGCCATGGGAAAAGCGCGGATCGCGGCCGGCGTTTTGCTGGTAACGCTGGTGACCGGGGCCATGGGCTATACCATTGCCTCGGCGGTGCTGACCTACCAGGATCTGGGCTTCGGGGCCGAGATCGACTTTGCCTATATCGCACAGAACTATCTGGCGATCCTCGATCGCCGCCCGGAGGATGCCCAACTCATCCACCTGATCGTCGGCAGCTTTGCCGCCGCCGGCATGATGCTGAGCCTTGCTCTCTCAGGGTCCGCTCTGACACGCTTTGGCCAGACACATTGGCAGAGCGCGCGCGAGATGAAGGCCAATGGGTTTTTCGGCGCGCCCGGGACTGGCTTCATCCTCGGCAAACTGGGCTCTCCAAAATTCCGCGCGAAATACATCTGCTCGAAAGTCTTCCCCCATGCGCTGATCGTGGCGCCTACGGGCCGCGGCAAGACCACGGGCTTTGTCATTCCAAACCTGCTGACCTGGCAGGGCTCCGCCGTGACGCTCGATGTAAAGGGCGAGTGTTTCGAGGCCACGGCGCGGCACCGCGCTGCCCAAGGCGACAAGGTCTATCGCTTTGCCCCCACCGACTGGGAGGGCAAGCGCACGCATCGCTACAACCCGCTTCTGCGCATCTTCGAACTGAAAGATCCCGCGCGCCAGCAGATGGAATTACAGCTTCTGGCGACGCTGTTCCTGCAAAGCGACAATGACCGGGTGCAGGGGCTGCTGAAAGGCGGGATCGATCTCTTCGTGGCGGCGGGGCTGTTGGCCTTCCAGCGCAAGCGCCCCACCTTGGGCGAAATCTACCGCATCGCCGCGTCGGGTGGGAACAAGCAGAAAGAATACCTCGCACGCGGCCACGAGGTGGACAACAGGGCCGCCAAGCTGATCTTTACCCGGCTGGCCTCGACCAACAACGATACGCTGACCTCCTATGTCTCGCTTTTGATGACCTCGGGGCTGGACCAGTGGCAGAACCCGGCGATCGACGAGGCGACGGCGGTTTCGGACTTTGATTTCCGGACGATCCGCAAGAAGCCCTTTTCGGTCTATCTCGTCGTCCAGCCGCTGATGGTGAAGCCGCTCGCACCCCTGATCCGGCTCTTCTTCTCCGATCTTCTCTCGGCAATGCAGGAAAAGGACCCCGGCCCCGACGAGCCCTGGCCGGTGATGATCATGCTCGACGAGTTCAACCGTCTCGGCAAGATGCCCATCGTGGTCGAGAGCATCGAGACTCTACGCACCTATCGTGGTCACCTTGCCGTAGTCACACAAACCATCCCCGCCCTCGATGAAATCTACGGCGAGAATACTCGCCGCGCCTTGCAGGGCAACGCGGGCGTAAAGCTCTATCTCACGCCTTCGGATGAAAAAACCGTCGAGGAGTTGAGCAAGGCAGTCGGCAAGACCACGAAGACCGTCATCACGCGCTCCCAGTCAATCGGGAAAAACCCCTTTGAAGGGCGCAGCCAATCCACACGGACCGAAGAAAGCTCGTTGCTCCCCGAAGATGAGGCGCGCCGCCTGCCCCTCGACGAGATCGTCATGGTGATCGATGCGCAAATGCCGGTCCGCGCGAAGCGGATCCAATATTTTGACGATCGGCTGTTCAAGGCGATCCACGCGGCGCAGACGGGCGAGTTGCCCTTTCCGAAGCCGGGGGGAGGCGGGGCGCAGGGCACTCTGCCGCTGAGTGTGCGCGCCATGCCGATGACTCCGCCTTCGAATGGACCAGGTGGGTCTGACGCCGTCGTGGAAAACTCAGCTCAGGCTTCTGGGGGTCAACTGTCACGACAATAGTAAGCGGTGCGCCGCTCCCACACTTACGGCATGACGCCTGATCTGCGATTCAGAGGCTTCTTTGATTTGTGGGGAGTTTCGTGATGGTAGCTACAAGCGAGTTTCTGGCAAGGGTACCGCGC
>NZ_JBTLRF010000023.1:0-8479 GCF_054482575.1 Roseivivax sp. CAU 1753
CTTTCCCCATAGCCTGATCCAAGCCCCCCGCGGCTTCCTCCTTCCGAGGTTTGTCAACGCGAGCCGCCACCTCCCGGCCGCCCACGTCGCGCCGCGGCCCGCATCGAAAAACCTTCAGGGAAGCGGAAGTTCGCTGCGCGTGCAAGAGATAGCAGCGCGCCATCTTCGAGCGGACATTCGGTGTGTCATCACTTGCTTCTTGCCGACGCAATGTATGCTCGCTTCCTTGAGATCACATTGCCAAGCGGGCAAGGGCGTTGATCGCCGCGGAGTTCAATGGCACTCCCTACGGGTCAACGGCGGCACGACCAAGCGCCACCGCCACAAAGGCCCGCCCGATCTCTTGGGTCGATGTGCCCATGCCAAACGGGCGCATCAGCGGCGCCAGTTTCGCCACCAGGCCGTATAGCGGAACGCTGTGCCGGATACCCCGACGGGCGGCGATAGCCCCGGGCTGAAACACTACGGCCTGCCTGAAGCCAGTTTTCAACACGGTATTCTCGGCGCGTCCCTTGATCCGCGCCCACAGTTGGCGGGACGTCTCGGACCTGTCCGCGCCCGGACCAGAGACGAAGACAAATCGGCACTGGCGGCTTTGGTCGTAGAGCGCCTTGACCGCGGCGGACACAAAGCCATGCTCGATCCGGGTGAACTCCTCCGTAGTATGTCCCGAACTTGGCGATCCCAAGGCCCAGAAACAGGCATCGATTCCGGCGAAGTCCCTCGCGATGGCCGAGAAATCCTCGAAATCGCTGTGCAGGATCTCGCGTAGCTTGGGGTGGGTGCGGCCGCTCGAACGGCGCAGAATGCAGATCACTTCCATGATCTCCGGGTGATCGAGACATTCAAGAAGGGCACCCGACCCCACGGTGCCGGTCGCGCCGAAGATGAGAATACGCTTGGTCATGAGTTGTCCGCCGATATGCTGGCCGGCATGCTGCCGTCACGAATTGCACAACTGAGCTGAGAAGATTCCGTGCCCTGCTGAGGCACTCCCGACACTCCGGCGCGGACGCCAATGATCATGTCGATCCCTCTGCCATCGACAGCTGCTGCCTGTAATCCTGGAGTCGGGCGTTGGCGTTGCTGTCAATGAGGATAAGAACCGTGAACAAGGCGATAGCGGTGATCAGGCTCGCGCGCCAATAGGGCCCGTCGAGGAAGGGGAGCGCCAGAGCGCAGAGGGCGATGATCGCCGGGAAGACCCTGAAGACCGCGATGCGGTAGTCGTTCAGCACCTTGTCGGCACGAGTGATCTCGGTGGCGATAAAGCCCGCAGGATCTCCGCCGAAGGCCGCCGGGACGCCTGCGAGCCGGGCTTGCGCGGGGAAAAACAGGCCGACGCCGAGGATCAGCAACAGCCCGCCCGCCACCAGCATCGGAACCGTGAAGGCCCGTGCCAGGTCGGTCGTGGCAAGCTGCCGGAAGCCCAGACCTGCCAGCCCGAATGCCATTCCGAAGGTCAGGAACGCAACGGTGGAGAGCAATTCGAACCGTCCCCAGTCGGAAGCGGTCTTGACGATGTCCATGGGGTTACCTTTCGATTGGAGGGATGGCACCGGGGTGGGTCCGAGTGTCTCGGCGCTTCCCCCGGGCGCCAGGTTACAGCTGCCAGGTGAAACCGGTGTCCGCCTCGGACCGCTCCCAGAGCTTGACCATGACCGGCTTGTCATAGGCGTGGGCGTTCAGCGTGCCCTTGCCCACCGGGCCGACGAACTCGCGGGTGCCGGTCGGGCCATAGAGCGCCCGCTGCTCGGTCAGCGCCTCTTCGGTGGCGCACATGACCTCGGGGTAGGCCCCCTGCTCGGCGGTCTGCACCATCGGCGTCTTGGTCATCAGCCACCAGATGGCGCGCATGGCCCGGCTGCCGCTGGTCGAGATCAGCGAGGTCGCGGACGAGCCCGGGTGGCAGACGAAAACCTTCACGCCCGTGCGTCCGGCGGCTTCCAGCCGGTCCTGAAGCTCATAGGCGATCATCATCTGCGCCAGCTTGCTCTGGCTGTAAGCGGTGTTCGGGCCATAGCCCTTGTCCCAGTTCATGTCGTCGAAGCGGATCGTCTTCAGACCCATGTTATAGCCGAGGCTGGCGACGACGACGATCCGGCCCTGTGACGCCTCGATCCGGTCGAACAGCATCCCGCACAGGGTGAAGTGGCCGTAGTGGTTGGTGCCGAGCTGACTCTCGAAACCATCGGGCGTCAACTTGCGCGTCGGCACCTGGGCGATGGCGGCGTTGCAGATCAGCGCGTCGATGCGCGGCGTGGTTTTCAGCACCACTTCGGCGGCTTCGCGGACCGAGGCCTGCTCGGCCAGGTCCATTCGGATGAAGCGCACGGCGGCGGCGGTGCCGAACTCCTGTTTCAACTCCTTCACGGCGACGGCGGATTTCTCGGCGCTGCGGTTCAGCATCACCACCTCCGCGCCCTTGCTCAGGAGGATGCGCGCAGCCTGGAAGCCTGCGCCGGCATTGGCGCCGGTGATCACATAGGTCTTGCCGGCAAGATTGCCGAGGCGTGCGGGCGTCCAGCCCTTGGGTCCGAAAGTCGTGTCAGCCATCTGTCTGGTCCTTGGTATGTGTCTATGGAGGGGGGCGCTCGGGTCTGTTCCGGGCGCCGTTTCTTTGCGTCAGTCGTGAAGCTGGCCGAACAGCGTGTCACCGCGCCGCCAGACCGGCAGGTAGCCGGGGTATTCGGGCTTGAGCGCGCTGACCTCGTCGAGCCGCGCCATCTCCGCTTCGCTCAAGCTGATGTCGGCGGCTTTCAGGTTGTCGACCAACTGCGCCTCCTTGCGGGCGCCGACGATCACGCTGGTGACGCCGGGCTTGTGCAGCAGCCAGGCCAGAGCGATCTGCGCCACCGAGGCGCCCTTTTTCTCGGCGATCTGCGCCAGCGTCTCGATGATGTCGAACCCTTGATCCTTGGCGACCGGCGGGAAATCGAAGGCGGCGCGGCGGCCGGAGCCTTTGGCCTCGCGGGTGTATTTGCCGCTCAGGAAACCGCTGGCCAGCGGGCTCCAGATAAAGGTGCCGAGACCGAGGTCGCGCACGGCGGGGAGGATCTCGCGCTCAAGCTCGCGGCCGACGAGGCTGTAGTAGGACTGCGCCGAGACGAACCGCTCGGTGCCCAGAAGCCGCGCCACGCCGTCCGCCTTGGCGATCTGCCAGCCGGCAAAGTTCGACAGGCCGATGTAGCGCACCTTGCCCTGCCGCACGAGATCGTCAAGTGCGCGCAGCGTCTCTTCCAGCGGCGTAGTGATGTCGAAGTTATGCACCTGGTAGAGGTCGATGTAATCGGTGCCCAACCGCTTCAGGCTGCCCTCCACCTCGCGCATGATGGCCAGCCGGCTGGTGCCCAGATCGTTCGGGCCGGTGGTCATGGTGTTGTAGAGCTTGGTGGCGATGAGGGTGTCCTGACGACGCGATCCCAGCGCCACGCCCAGCATCTCTTCCGAGACGCCCGAGCTGTAGACATTGGCGGTGTCGAAGATGTTGACGCCCGCCTCGATGGCCAGATCGACCATCCGGGTTGCCAGCTCCTGGCCGGTGGCCCCCACCAGATCGGCATAGCTGCCGCCTTCGTTGTCGAAGGTCATGGTGCCCAGCGTCAGTTCGGAAACATAGAGACCGGAATGTCCAAGCTGCTTGTATTTCATCGTGATGTCCTCTGCGCCGCGGCGCTTGCGTTTGTAAACTGTGATGTTTACATAGAGGGGAGGACGCATCCAGTAAACCCCCGTGTTTACATTTTTCCGGCCGAACGGGGCATGACCGATGAAACTGACTGAAAAGAAACGAAAAGATATTCTGGACGCCGCAATCCAAGAGTTCCGCGAACAGGGGTTTCCGGCGGCGCGGGTGAACAGAATCGCCGAACTGGCCGAGGTCTCGAAGCGCACGCTCTACAAGCATTTCGAGAGCAAGGAGGTGCTGTTCCAGGCCATCACCGACATCCTGCTCGAGCAGATCGCCGCCACGCCGAAGCTGCGCTACAACCCTGAGGCCCCGCTGCGAGAACAGCTGATCGCGGCGGCGCGGGATTACATAGGCCACCTCTCGGGCTCAGAATACATGGGCCTGAACCGGCTGGTGATGTCAGAGCTTTTGCGCGATCAGGATCTCGCGCAGGCCTTCTTTGCAAAGGCGGCGATGCAGGACGGCCCGATCCAGGCGCTGATCGGCGAGGCAATGCAGGCCGGAGCGCTGCGCCAGGCCGAGCCGGGCTTTGCCGCCGGGCAGCTTCTGTCGATGATCAAGCATTTCCTGATGTGGCCCGAGTTCCTTTTGGGCGAAAAGGCCGATCTGGACGCGGAGGCCGTCATTGCCGACTGCGTGCAGATGTTCCTCGCGCATTACGGTGAGAAAGACTGAGGGGCGCCGGGTCAATCCGGTGAAGCAGGGCGACGTCATGATCTGACATCACCCCGCCTTGGGAACTTCCCTACGTGAGGCGTTAGCCTGCAATTTCGATCCCGATCTTGCCCATGTGGGACTTCTTGAGAAACGCTTCCTGCGCGTCGCGCAGGTCGCGCAGCGCGTAGGTCTCTGCGAGAATCGGTCGGATCTCACCCCGTTCGATATAGCCCACAAGGTCGGTAAAGACTTCTGGGTCCTGCCGAGTGCTGCCGATCAGTGTCAGGTCCTTGAGGTAAAGCGTGCGCAGGTCCAGCTCCACGATCGGACCGGCAATGGCCCCTGAGGTGACATAGCGACCACGCACCGCCAGCGCCTCGAGCAGCGCGGGCCAGCGTGGCCCGCCGACGAGGTCGAGAACGACGTCGACGGCCTCCTCCGGCACGGCGTCTTCGCGTCCGATAATGGCGTCGGCACCGAGCGCTTTCAGGTCGGCGACCTTGGCCGGGCTGGTCACTGCCGTGACATGCGCGCCGCGTCGCTTGGCGAGCTGCACGGCCGCAGAGCCGACGCCGCCCGAGGCGCCGGTGATCAGCACTCGCTCTTCGCCAAGCCCGGCCCGCTGGATCATCCCCTCGGCGGTCGAGAAGGCGCAGGGGAAGGAGGCCAGTTCCACGTCGGCAAGTGGGCTGTCGATGCGGAGTGCGTGTTCGTCCTCGACAGTGGTGAACTCGGCAAAGCCGCCGTCGCGCTCCGAGCCGAAGGTGACGAGCGCCTCCGCATCTCCTCCGGCGGGTCGGTGCATGGGTCGCACCAGCACCCGTTCGCCGACGCGCGTGATGTCGACCCCGTCGCCGACCGCGACAATCTCGCCGCAGCAATCGGCGCCCTGGATGCGCGGAAAGCTCAGTGCCCCGGACCAGGCGCCATCGGCGTCCGAGGCACCGTCATAGCCCGTGGCCGCCGCGGAGTTCGTATCTCCGCGCACCGCTTTCGAATACCAGCCGGTGCGGGTGTTCACATCGGTGTTGTTCACCGCCGAGGCGCCCACGCGGATCAGCACCTCGCCCGCTCCGGGGTGCGGCACGCGCACGTCCTCTCGCCACTCCAGTTTGTCGAGACCGCCATGGCCTGTCAGAACCATCGCCTTCATCGTCTCGGGAAGGGTCATCATGTCGCTCCATCGTGTAGAATGATTACTCTACTTGCGTAGGTAGAGGGATCACTCTACAGCGTCAAGCATGACAGATACCAAAACCAAGATTGCCGCAGGACTTGAGCAAGCCTTCGCCGCCCGGGGCTTTGCCGAGCCCAGCGTCGAGGATCTGCGCGATGCAGCGGGCGTCAGCCTGCGCACGCTTTACAAATATACGCCATCACGCGCCGACATGGTGGTGGCAGCGCTGGAGCATCGCCACGGGCGCTATCTTTCGCACCTCTTCGATGACCTGCCCGCGGCGCAGGAGGCGGTGCTCGACGTGCTGTTTGAACGGGTCGGGGCCTGGATGGCGACGGAGACTTCGCATGGCTGCCTGTTCCACGGAGCGGTCGCCGCAGACCCAGGCAGCGAAGGGCTACGCGCGCTGCTGGCGCGGCACAAGGCAGAGGTGGCCCGCCGCGCCGCCGCAGCCACCGGGCTCGACGGCCGCGAAATCGATCTGTTGGTGATATTGGAGGGTCTGACACAAGCTTGGTCGCTGCATCGCGATACCGCCGTGCTCAGCGCGAAGCGGCTGGGGCACGGACTTAGGATGAACGGCGCCGCGTGACGGCGCCCTCCTTCACGTGCGCGCCATGCCCGCCAGCATCGCGCCGAGAGCGACAAAGTGGATCAACATGATCGCCCGGTCGTTCCAGAGCACCCCGACGATCAGCCAGCCGAGAACCCCAACGATGAAGAGGTAGAGGTTCCACGGCGTCCAGCCAAAGGCGGTGCCGGCATAGCCAAGGATCTGGATGATGGAGGCCGCCCATTTCACGACGAAGGCTGTGCCGTCGCGGCCCGCGAGACTGACACCCTCAGACGCCACGCGTAAGCCCCCCGTCGATCCGCCAGTTCTGCCCGGTGACATAGCCGCCGCTATCGGAAGCGAGCCAGCCGATCAGCGAGGAGACCTCCGCCTCGCGCCCGTAGCGGCCCATGGGAATGCGCGCGCGCCGGTCTTCTGTTTCGGGCAGGCTGTCGATGAAGCCGGGCAGCACGTTGTTCATCCGGATGTTCTGCGCCGCATAGCGGTCGGCATAGAGCTTGGCGAAACTGGCAAGTCCTGCGCGGAACACGCCGGAGGTCGGGAAAAGCGGGTCGGGCTCGAAGGCGGCGAAGGTCGAGATGTTGATGATCGCCCCGCCGCCCTGGGCTGCCATGATCGGCGTGACCAGCCGGGTCGGGCGGATCACGTTCATCAGATAGACGTCGAGCCCGTCGTGCCAGTCCTCGTCGGTGATCTCGAGGATGTCACCCTTGGGGCCGTGCCCTGCCGAGTTCACCAGCACGTCGATCCGCTGCCAGCGATCCATAGCGCCGTCGACGAGACGCTTCAGGTCCTTGACTGAGCGGTTGGAACCGGTGGCCCCGAAGCCGCCAAGCTCCTCCCCCAAGGCCTCGCCCTTGCCGGAAGAGGAGAGCACCCCGACCTTGAAGCCATCGGCCGCCAGCCGCCGCGCCGCGCCAGCGCCCATGCCGCTGCCGCCCGCTGTGATCAGAGCTACTTTTTCTATCGCCATCTCTAAACTCTCCATCTCTTTTCCGTGGCATCGAACTCGCCTATGCATGTTTTAGATACGGAGAAGAGGCGCGTGCGGCCAGCCAAGCGCAGCTGTTGCGCGGGTGTAGGAGAACTATCGTGACGAGCGAAGCCAATCTGCCGTCCCTGAACGGCCTGCGCGCTTTCTCGGCAGCCGGCAGGCACTTGTCCTTCCGTGCAGCGGCTGAGGAACTGGGCGTGACGCAGGGCGCCGTGGCGCAGCAGGTGCGCGGTCTTGAGAAGCATCTCGGCCTGCGCCTGTTCCTGCGCGAGCCGCGGGGGCTTAGCTTCACCGAAGAGGGGCGGACTTACCATGCCGCGGTCGCCCGGGCCTTCTCCCAGCTCTCCGACGCGACGGGGGCGCTCCTGGAGACGCCCTCGCGCGTGACGATCAGCGTGACCCCGACCTTCGCCTCGAAATGGCTCATCCCGCGGCTCGCCGAGTTCACCGAGGCCCATCCGGGGATCGACCTCCGGATCACCGCCACTGAGCGGGTCATGAGCTTCCACGCCGACGGCATCGACATCGCGGTGCGGCAGGGGCGCCCGCCGTTCGGGGCAAGCCTGCGCACCGAGTTGCTGTTCCCGCAGCAGGTTGTCGCAGTCTGCTCACCGCAGCTCACGTCCCCGGACAACCTTCCTATCGATGCGGCCGCACTGTCCCGTATGACCCTGCTGCACGACGCGCACGATCTCTGGCCGCAGTTTCTTGAGATGGCCTTCGGAACCGTGCCGACGGCGTCACGCGGTCTGCACTTCAGCCAGACGACCCTGAGTCTCGACGCAGCCTTGGCCGGTCAGGGTGTCGCCCTGGCCAGCCGTTTCCTTGTGCAGCGTGACCTTGATGCCGGTCGCCTGGTGCGTGCTGTCCAAGCCGCACTGGAGGGTGGTCAGGATTTCTACGCCCTTCTGCCTCGTCAGGGCGCATCCGAGGCGGCACATCGGGTGATGGAGTGGCTACTCAGCATGGCGCACGAGGAAATTCGATAGGGATCGAAAGGCGGGCAACGAGCGCGATATTTCGCTAAGCGGCGACTACAGGCTTTCGACTACACGACCGCTTCGGCAATGTAAGGAAGATCCCCGCGCTCAGGCCGAAGTTCCGGCCAGGGCGGTTCACAGCGATTGGCATCTCGCTGCATGCACAAAGCCGACGAGGGACTTCGTGGTCAGTTTGGGTTCGCTGCTGTCGTTCGCCGCACGGACCACCGACGTCAGCTGTGGGCCGCCCGTGCTCCTTCGCCGTCGCGCAGGTAGGGCGGGAGGACTAAGCCGCTCCGCGGCAATGGTGCCCGTGGCTGGCGTCGGTGCGTCATCTCAGCGTTTTTCTATGTGGCCGGGCTTTCTGGGCTGACGATTGGGGTCTTCCCACCGTCAGACAGGAGGT
>NZ_JBTLRF010000024.1:0-7010 GCF_054482575.1 Roseivivax sp. CAU 1753
CTCGGCATCGGTCCATCATGACCCAGAGGGGTACGATCCATCCCCCGCTATCACGCCAATTTGCGCGATCAGCGTGATGGCTCCCATCATGCAACGGGAGCTGCCAAAATCATAAGACAAGAGGGGGGCGCATAAGGCGCATGAGCCGCCGGATGCGCTTCTGGTTCACAGGACGGCCCTCGTTCTGCAAGTGCCAGGTCATCTGCCGGACCCCGTAGAACGGCGTTTCCAGGAACTGCTTGTCGATCAACCGCATCAGGGCGAGGTTCATCTCGGTCTCGCCCTGCGGCGCGTAGTAGAACGACGAGCGCGAAATCGACAGCAGGCGGCATTGCGCCCCTATCGACAGCGTGGGTGGTGGCGTTCGATCATCCCGCGCCTCACTTGCCGGTCCAGGGCTTGAGCTTTCGTGACAAAAAATCGTTGGCGACGGCCAGCTCTCCGATCTTGGCGTGCAGCGACCGCACTGTCTCCTCGTCGAGCTCGGCCTTCTTCTTGCTGCCACGCTCGAAGATGTCCGAAGCCCCCTCAAGCAGCGCCTTCTTCCATTGGTGGATCATCGTCGCCTTTCAGTGTTTGCAAAGCAAACACCTGCCGGTAACAGATACACACCGTATTCCGCGGCCAGTTCCGACACGGTGCGCTCGCCCTTCACGGCTTCCAGCGCCACGCGAGCCTTGAAGCCTGCATCATGGTTCCTGCGTTTCGACATGTTCTGATCTCCTCGTTCTTGGAGACCAGCAGACGTCAGATTGTAGCTTCCGTCACTGTCCGATTTTCGGGGGGTAGCTCAACATGAAGGTGACCCAACGCTATGCATAGTATGTGGGCCTCGATAGGATACGCATGGACACCAGCGGAAGATGGGAGTTAAACGTGGATGATGAAGTTGTCGAAACCGAGGTTTCATTAAATCGAGATGTCTTCTTTCGCAGGCTGTTGCGCGATCTGAGCGGCACCCTTGAAGGGGTTGTCGGTCTTGAGGCCGCCGAAGGCTACATCAGCACAGTTGGCGGTCAGATCGGTCACTGGATTAACCGCGAGTATTGCGACGCACTGGGTACCGACCAGCTTGATGCAAAGATGGTCTCTGCCGTTTGCGTCGATCTCAAGAAACGCATTGGCGGCGATTTTTTTCTGATCTCGACAGATGATGGTCAGATGGTTTTCGGCAATCGCCGCTGTCCTTTCGGCGAGATGGTGAAAGGTCGGACATCGCTTTGTATGATGACCTCCAATGTCTTCGGGCGTGTCACGGCCGACAACCTTGGTTACGCCCGCGTCGAGCTTGATGAAACAATCGCGCAAGGTCATCAAGGTTGCCGCGTTGTTGTGCATCTGCAACCCGATCCCGACGACGCAACTGATGCCCGAGAATACTACCAATCACCGCATTTTTCCGTTGAGGAAGACGCGTGACCTCAGCCAGTGAGACGGACATCGCTGCAACGGCTTTGTCAGCTCATTCCGTCGCGACGCTGGTCGTCGATTTGACGGGAAAAGTGCTCTATTCAAACCTTGCTGCGCAAAAGGCTTTTGGACTCAACCCCAAGGTGCCCGGTTCGACACCAGGCAGCATTGCCAGTTGGCAATTGCGTCGCATGCCGCTGACCGAACTTCTTGGCACCGCGTCGATATCCTCCAATTGGATACCGGCAATTCTGACCCGCGACGGCAATATGGTACATGCACGAATGCGCGGAATCAGGCCCACGGGATCGGCACCCCCGAATGTGATGATCACCACGGTCAATGATGCGACAACACCGTTCCTCGCCCATGCCCAGCAGATCAAGAAGCTGAACAAACAGCTGGCCCTCTATCAAAAAATGGCTGGCGAATTGCAGGCGTCCGTCGAGATCTCAAAGGTACTGGAGCGCGAGCTCGTGCACCGCGTTAAAAATAACTTGGCAATCGTTTCAGCCTTGCTCAACCAACAGGCTCGTGCGTCAGAAGACCAAATCGTCAAGGACGAGTTGAAAAGCGCGGCTGGCCGGATCAGAGCGATCGCCGTCGTGCATGACATTTTGGATGCGAACCAGAAAACCGAAGTCGTTGATCTGAAAGAGATCATCATCGCGCTGATCAACGGAATCCGTGAAAGTCTTTGCCCCAGTCATATCCGGATTGAAACCGAGGCCAAAAATATCACGGTTCATATTGATGTGGCCTTGCCGCTTGCGCTGCTGATCAACGAGTTGGTTACAAATGCGATCAAGCACGCCTTTGTTGGGCGGCAGTCAGGGCGCATAGATGTCCAGAGTTCAATCCGAAACTCGGATATATGCATACGGGTCATGGACAATGGTGTTGGCGTTCCCGCCGATGAGACGAACCGACCGCGCACTGTCACCGCGCTTGCCGATCAGATGGGTGGGACCATCGAGTGTCGGGTTGAAACGGGAACAGAATGGGCGATCTTCATACCGTTCGATGGCGACCGTACAATGGCGAAACAAATCTGAGCACCCGAAAACCTATGGCCTGAAGGTGCCTTGCCAGGTGATGTCTGTCACTTATGGAGCAATCCCTTTGCGATTGGCGAACGCATGAGAAATGTGCGCAAAGTCCGCGTTGTTTGAATGCGCCGACCTCCTGATTTCGCGATTGCGGCGAAAGTCCTGTGTGGATGTATATGGACCCCGCCTTATTGCAACGGTCTTGGAAGGTCTGGTTTAGGATCACGATTGCTGACGTATATCCGGCTTCTGTGAACGGCCCAATACTTTGTCGCCGCGAGCCCCGATGGATTTCCGCTTGCCTCTCCCTCATTGGTTCCAAGGCATCAGCGTTTCTGTGCCGATCCACACACCAGGTTCAAGAAGCATCGGTTCGTGTCGTTGTCACCATCCCATGCCAATTTGCTGCAATATTCCGGGCTTTCCTTCCTACGTTTAGCGTTTCGGTGCTTTCTTACATTGAGATGGCGGGCCGATACTCGCCGCCACCAGATAAGACTGACCAAACGATCCGGGCATTCTTGTTGGCGAGTGCGACAGCCACCACATTTGGGTGGCGCCGGTCGCGCATCCGTCCGATCCATTGGCTTCTGGCATCTGTTTTACCGCTGGCCTTGGCAAGGACCGCGCGGGCACCATGGATCATCAAGGTGCGCAAGTATCGGTCTCCGCGTTTGCTGATCCCAATCAGGCGCGACTTGCCGCCACTGGATCGCTGCTTTGGAACCAGCCCAAGCCATGCTGCAAACTGCCTCCCATTCTTGAAGCACGTCCGGTCTCCGACAGCCGCAACAAGCGCCGTTGCTGTTATTGGGCCGATCCCCTCGATCTTGCCAATGCGTTGGCACATCTCGTTGGATCGAAAGAGGTCTCGGATGCGATTGTTGTAAACGGCAATGCGTTGATCCAGATCACTGAGTTCTTTGCGCACGTCGCGAACCAGCTCCAGGATTATATCTCCGAGGTTTTTGTCGGCCCCATCTGCAATCTGCCCGAGTGCATGTCTGAGGCGCGAGATATCGCGGGCGACCACAACACCATGCTCCGCCAACAAACCACGGATTTGGTTCACCAACCCTTTCCGGTCTGATACCAGTCTCTGGCGGATACGATGTACTGCCTGGATCTCGAGTTGTTCCGAGGATTTTGGCGGCACGAAGCGCATGGACGGTCTGCCGATGGCCTCGCAAATTGCCTCGGCATCGTTGCGGTCGTTCTTGTTGGATTTAACATACGGCGTCACAAATTGGGGCGAGATCAAACGAACCTCGTGCCCAAGGCCAGCAAAGACCTTTGCCCAATAGTGCGACCCGCTACAGGCTTCCATTCCAACAACACAGGGAGGCAACTCTGCGAAGAATTGAGGGACAGCATCCCGCCGCAATGTCTTTCGCAGGATGGCTTTGTCGTGAGCATCCACACCGTGGACCTCAAAGACATTCTTCGCCAAGTCCAAACCAATTCGAACAATCTGCATGGTATTTCTCCTTTCCCTCAATTGATCCTCTAAGGATCGCCGACAGAAGGCGGCGGGGTCCATACCATTGGCTCCCGCATAGCAAGTCGTAAATGATCCCGTGTACCTTTTCAGAAGCGGTCTTGTGTCCGGCCTGTTTGCGCGGTTCACACCGCTGGCCCTGATGGGATCCGCAGATCAGGTTCCTATCTGCTTTGCGGGCAGTTGCGCCCGGGACATTCGGCGGAGCGTCCTGATCGTTGCGGCTGAAGGGTACACCATCACATCGTTGGTCTTACTATCTCTCGGGCACTCGGCGGTCTACGCCGCGTGCGGCTTGTAGGGCTCGTCCCTTGTCAGGACGGCCCACATGATCCGTGCCGTCTTGTTCGCCATGGCGACCGTAGCAAGGTAACCGCTTGATTGTCACCACGGATTAGTGCGACGGCGTCCATTGCCACGGAAGCAGCTCGTCGAGCCGGTTGATCTTGTGATCATGGATACGGTCGAGGATGTCGGCCAGCCAAGCTTGTGGATCGAGCGCGTTCATTTTTGCGGTTTCGATGAGGGTCATCGCTCTGGCCAGCGTCTCGCCACCGCTATCGGATCCCGCGAAGAGCCAGTTCTTCCGACCGATGCCGATCGGGCGCATGGCGCGCTCGGCCGGGTTGTTGTCGATGCCGACGCGGCCGTCTTGAAGGAACAGCTCGAAGGATGGCCAACGGCTGAGTCCGTAGCGGAAGGCCTTGAAGGCATCGACCATGGGGCGTGAGTGCGCTTGGCGCGCGGCCTGTCGCAGCTCGGCAGACTGGCCGGCGATCTCGCGCTCGACATCGTAGAGCTTGCCGATCCGGTCAAGGGCCTCCAGCGCGATCTCGGACTTCGTGGTTTCCCAGACATCATGGAAGTCGCGACGCAAATGCGCCCAGCACGCGGCCTCGCGGAACTGACTGCTGCCGTCCGCGCGCGTTGCGTAGAGCGGATTGAAGCCGGCATAGGCATCTGCCTGGAGGATGCCTTCGCTGTCTCGCATATGGCGCTGAGGATGCTCCCCCTTCCGATCCGGGGAGAAGCGGTAGACGACGCCGGGGGGCGCCGTGCCGGCCCAAGGCCTCTGGTCCGAGACATAGGCCCAGACCCGCCCTTAACCCCTTTGCCCAGACCACGGTCGCGGCGTGACCGGTCCAGGACGCGGATCGGAGTGTCGTCTGCATGGAGGATCGGCGCGACCATCACCTCGGCCTCGATCCGCTCGATGACAGGGGCGAGCACCTTCATGGCCCGGCCGCACCAGTCCAGCAGCGTGCTGTCCGGAATGTCGGCACCCATACGGGCGTAGATTTCGTTCTGACGGTAAAGCGGGAGATGGTCGTCGAACTTTGAGACGAGGATCTGGGCCAGCAGCCCCGGACCGGCCATGCTGCCCGGGATCGGACGGCTTGGCGCCGCAGGCTGCACCATCTTCTCACACCAGCGGCAGGACTTCTTCACCCGCGCGATCTGAATGACCTTCATCTGTGCGGCGACCAGTTCGAGAAGCTCGCTGACATCCTCGCCCACTACACGCAGATCGCCTCCGCAATCGGGGCAGCAGGTACCGGGGTCAAGCTCGCGGCGTTCACGAGGTGTCGCGTCCGAGACGCGCGGCCTGCGACGCGGCTTGGCCTCGGCGATGGGAGTATCGGTCGCCGCAGGCTCCTCTTCCTCGGTTGGCCTGTCACGCTGCTCGGCAACCGCGACCAGCAGATCCTCCAGCGCCAGTTCCAACTGGGCAATCTCGCGCTCGATCTTTTCCGAGGACTTGCCGAAGGCCTGCTTCTGCAACTTGGCGATCCGCAGGCGCAGGGCCTGGACGAGTTGCTCATGGGCCTGGAGCGTGGCCGACATGCGCGCATTCTCTGCCTGAAGCGCGGCGATCATCGCCTTCAGGACAGCGGGGTCGTCAGAGAGAATGGCGGCATCACCGGACATGGCGACTGATACCACGCACAGGTAGATGTGGCCAATAAAACAAGGAGATTCAAACGGATAATCTATCCCACCCGAGCAGGCGGCGCGCCCCAGTCCGGGCGCCGCCAGTCGATCCCTTCCCAGAGCATAGCCAGCTGCGCCGACGTCAGTCGCGCTACCCCGGCTTCGGTGTTTGGCCAGGGAAAGCGCCCGCGCTCGAGGACCTTGTAGTAGAGGCAGAAGCCTTGGCCATCCCAGTAAAGCAGCTTTAGCCGATCTCCTTTGCGCCCGCGGAACGCGAAGACCGCGCCGCTCGCGGGCTTCTGGCGCAGCACGTCCTGCGCCATAGCGGATAGCCCCGCAATCCCCTTCCTCATGTCGGTCGCGCCACAAGCGAGGTAGACGCGGACCCCGGTGCCTGGGCCGATCATGCGGCTTCCACCGCCCGGATCAGCCGGGTCAGGGCCTCGCCATCCATGCTGCTGTCGAAACGGAGGCAGCGACCGTTGGCAAGTCGCAGTTCCATCAGGACCGACCGAGAGGGCGCAGGGGATTTTGCGGGTTCGGACATTGCGCCGAAATCAACCGGCAGGAAAACCGCCCCGCGATCCGGTGACCACAGCCCCTTCTTCTTCAGGTCACGGCGCCAGCCGTAGATCTGCGACCGCGTGAGCTCGTGCCTTTGGGCAACCTGCGTGACCGAGGCCCCGCCAACACCCACCTCAAGCAAGATCTCGAGCTTCTCGTCGTCACTCCACCGCCGGCGTCGCTCAACGCCCAGAACTTCGCCCAGCATGACCTCTCCCGCTAAG
The DNA here is from genome assembly GCF_054482575.1 of Roseivivax sp. CAU 1753. Taxonomy (NCBI): domain Bacteria; kingdom Pseudomonadati; phylum Pseudomonadota; class Alphaproteobacteria; order Rhodobacterales; family Roseobacteraceae; genus Roseivivax; species Roseivivax sp. CAU 1753. The sequence goes on from NZ_JBTLRF010000024.1 coordinate 6,678, forward strand.
ACACGTGCATAACTACGTCTTCATGCACGTGTCTTAGCTCGCCCTGCCTTCGTCAGGCAGGCGGCCTCAATCGGGCCGTTACGTAGCAAGACGGGCTGGCTTCCTCTGCAACAGCTTCGTTAGCCATGGATCGGCCCGATCCGGATGATTGGAGACCTGCCGCACACGCGATGTCATGCCGACGACAATAAGCTGTCGCAGATACCGATCGCCCATCTTGGTGATCTTCCCCAACCGCTCCTTCCCACCGCTGGAGTGGTTGCGTGGTGTCAGACCAAGCCAGGCCGCAAATTCCCGACCACTCTTGAACTGATGACCCGACCCGATCGTGGC
>NZ_JBTLRF010000025.1:0-6789 GCF_054482575.1 Roseivivax sp. CAU 1753
TTTTCTGCTTGCGGGTTTTGGTGTGGGACCGTAGAAGCCCCTTCACCGGCGGCGCTGAGGCGCGGTTGGGACGCCAGACGGGGCGGCGCTGCGGTGGAGACGCCGGGGGTTGCCTGCGGGGCGGACATTTAGGGATAGGGCTGGGCGGGCGCGCCACAAGATAGGGCGCAACGGTTTGGTTTTGTTTCTGGCTCTTTGACATTGCTGGTATCTGAAGAGATATGTGGGCGGTTTGGTTCATTCGATGGATCAACGTCTGTATATCGCGCTGGTAGGGCTTCGGTCCGATGATCCAGTGTCAGCTTCACTGTTTGAGCGGCTTTCGGTTTCTGATGAAACCTGAAGCACAATCAAACAGATGACTCTCAGTGCAGACCCTATCCTTAGCCGGGTGGGTCGATGCTTTCTTCGCGCTCTAGCAGCCGGAGGCGGTAGCGCACTGAGGATGTGCAGAGGTTCGAACGTCAAGGATAGTGTCGCAAGACGCTTTCAACTTGAGAGTTTGATCCTGGCTCAGAACGAACGCTGGCGGCAGGCTTAACACATGCAAGTCGAGCGAGACCTTCGGGTCTAGCGGCGGACGGGTGAGTAACACGTGGGAACATGCCCTTCACTGCGGAATAATCATTGGAAACGATGACTAATACCGCATACGCCCTTCGGGGGAAAGATTTATCGGTGAAGGATTGGCCCGCGTTGGATTAGGTAGTTGGTGGGGTAATGGCCTACCAAGCCTACGATCCATAGCTGGTTTTAGAGGATGATCAGCCACACTGGGACTGAGACACGGCCCAGACTCCTACGGGAGGCAGCAGTGGGGAATCTTAGACAATGGGCGCAAGCCTGATCTAGCCATGCCGCGTGAGTGATGAAGGCCTTAGGGTCGTAAAGCTCTTTCGCTGGGGAAGATAATGACGGTACCCAGTAAAGAAACCCCGGCTAACTCCGTGCCAGCAGCCGCGGTAATACGGAGGGGGTTAGCGTTGTTCGGAATTACTGGGCGTAAAGCGCACGTAGGCGGATTGGAAAGTATGGGGTGAAATCCCGGGGCTCAACCTCGGAACTGCCTCATAAACTATCAGTCTGGAGTTCGAGAGAGGTGAGTGGAATTCCGAGTGTAGAGGTGAAATTCGTAGATATTCGGAGGAACACCAGTGGCGAAGGCGGCTCACTGGCTCGATACTGACGCTGAGGTGCGAAAGTGTGGGGAGCAAACAGGATTAGATACCCTGGTAGTCCACACCGTAAACGATGAATGCCAGACGTCGGGCAGCATGCTGTTCGGTGTCACACCTAACGGATTAAGCATTCCGCCTGGGGAGTACGGTCGCAAGATTAAAACTCAAAGGAATTGACGGGGGCCCGCACAAGCGGTGGAGCATGTGGTTTAATTCGAAGCAACGCGCAGAACCTTACCAACCCTTGACATCCTGTGCTACATGGAGAGATCCATGGTTCCTTTCGGGGACGCAGTGACAGGTGCTGCATGGCTGTCGTCAGCTCGTGTCGTGAGATGTTCGGTTAAGTCCGGCAACGAGCGCAACCCACATCCTTAGTTGCCAGCAGGTTAAGCTGGGCACTCTAGGGAAACTGCCCGTGATAAGCGGGAGGAAGGTGTGGATGACGTCAAGTCCTCATGGCCCTTACGGGTTGGGCTACACACGTGCTACAATGGCAGTGACAATGGGTTAATCCCCAAAAACTGTCTCAGTTCGGATTGGGGTCTGCAACTCGACCCCATGAAGTCGGAATCGCTAGTAATCGCGTAACAGCATGACGCGGTGAATACGTTCCCGGGCCTTGTACACACCGCCCGTCACACCATGGGAGTTGGTTTTACCTGACGACGCTGCGCTAACCTTCGGGAGGCAGGCGGCCACGGTAAGATCAGCGACTGGGGTGAAGTCGTAACAAGGTAGCCGTAGGGGAACCTGCGGCTGGATCACCTCCTTTCTAAGGATGTTTCTAGCATGTCCGGTGTGAGACTAGCGCGCTCAAGCAGCGTCGCGGTAGCGCACTGACATCGTGAAACACTTAGCAAGATCGGCATACAAAGCCGGTCAAAAATCGAACCGAGCCGTCCTCATATCTCTTCAGACATGGAAAACACGCGGGCCGACTAGCTCGTTGTCGATTTTGCATAGCAAAATCAACTGGGTCGGTAGCTCAGGTGGTTAGAGCGCACGCCTGATAAGCGTGAGGTCGGAGGTTCAAGTCCTCCTCGACCCACCAAGCCCTTTTTGTCGGTGGCAAAAAGGCGTTGTCATGACAGTGCATTCGGCGAAGCCGGATGTCACGACGATGACCCGCTTGGACTTGTTCCCAGAATTGCAACCGGGTGACGCTTCCGGCAGCTTTTGCAAGCAAAAGCGCCTGCTGCGCACGCCCCCAATTTTGGGAAAAATTGTGGGGCCTTAGCTCAGCTGGGAGAGCGCCTGATTTGCATTCAGGAGGTCAGGAGTTCGATCCTCCTAGGCTCCACCAATTCACTGACGGCGCAGTCGACAGTGAGAGTGGCGGCAGTTGCTTTTGCCTGCAAAAGCAATGAGAGCCACACCTTCTCCATTCCAGGAGCTGGCATATTCCATGACAGATACCAACAGACAGAGCCATCCGATTAGATCGCCCAGCACTGGGTTCAGTGCTGAGCCGTCCAATCGGACGGATATCTGACATCGTTAAGAGAGATACAAATCAACATTGCTTGGTTGCCATAAGTGTTTGGCAATCTCAGTCGGTCTCGCCTTCGGGTGAGCGGTATGCACCAGGTCTAGCCGGCTTGGGTCATATATCCCTTCTGAAAAAAGCAACGTTGTCCAAGTCAAGTACACTAACCCCTCACTGTTTTTGCATGAAAACAGTGAGCCGGTTTTGGCGGTCCTCAATGGTCTGCTGAAACCGAAAGTCTGGTCCGACAGGACCAGGCGGGAAAGTATGCTTTTGATCGGTAAAAGCGGTTAACGTATGGCCTCTGCGCTCAAGTAGCGGAGCGGTCGCACGCAGGCCTGTCTTTTACTGGATCAAATCAAGCGCGAGAAGGGCGTTTGGTGGATGCCTTGGCAGCAAGAGGCGATGAAGGACGTGATACTCTGCGATAAGTCATGGGGAGCCGAGAATATGCTTTGATCCATGAATTTCCGAATGGGGCAACCCACCTGAATGTTTGTTATTATTGCCTTCGGGCAGTTAATAACATTCATGAACAGGTATTTATGACCTGAATATATAGGGTTATAAAAGCAAACCCGGGGAACTGAAACATCTAAGTACCCGGAGGAAAGGAAATCAATTGATACTCCCCTAGTAGCGGCGAGCGAACGGGGACCAGCCGAGCCTTGAGAGCGATCAGAACCAGTTGGAAAGCTGGGCCATAGCGGGTGACAGCCCCGTATGAGAAGTTCAATGGGACGTATTAAGTAGGGCGGGACACGTGAAATCCTGTCTGAAGATCGGGGGACCACCCTCGAAGGCTAAGTACTCCTTGCTGACCGATAGCGAACCAGTACCGTGAGGGAAAGGTGAAAAGCACCCCGACGAGGGGAGTGAAACAGTACCTGAAACCGAACGCCTACAATCAGTCGGAGCTTGACTGGACTCTAATGACAATCTGGGGCCATGATCCTACCCAGGAAACTGAGCGGCACGTCGCCCTCAAGTAACGAAGGGGTAGGGCGCATGTCCTGCCCTCAAGTAACGAAGTGGTAGGGCAGAAAACATGGCCGACGGAACGTTTGCAATAATATTGCTGGTGGCGGGATTGACCGACATGGGCATGAACTATTGCGGCACGGCAACGGGCTGTCTCGGCAAGACAGACGCGCCATCTCGGACGGCCTTCTCGGCCGGTTCGGTGATTGCGCGCAATGCCGAGGAAAGCCCCGAAGTCTATCTTCGCTACGATCTCGGGCACAGACGCGGGCCATTCGGCCAGGCGTTGGGCCTGTCATATGGCGAAGCCGGGTCGTGGATCGGCTTCGGGTCGACCTACAAGGTCACCCTGGGCAATACCCCGATCTATGCCGAACTGCACTCGATGCCGGGTCTCTGGCTCGAGGGGGATTTCGACCTTGGCGGGCCCATTGCCTTCCGCTCGGGTGTCGAGATCGGATACGAGATGCGGAATGGCTGGCGCGCGGCGCTCAGTTATGACCATCGCTCGAACGCCGGTCTGTACGACGACAATCCCGGGATCGAGACGGTGCAATTCCGCATATCGATGCCCTTGCAGTAAATGCATGTTCCAATGAAATCAGATGTTATCAGTGTCCAGTCTTGTGACGGCGTACCTTTTGTATAATGGGTCATCGACTTGGTCTATCTAGCAAGCTTAAGCCGTTAGGTGTAGGCGCAGCGAAAGCGAGTCTTAATAGGGCGTCGAGTTAGATGGATCAGACCCGAAACCGAGTGATCTAGGCATGACCAGGATGAAGGTAAGGTAACACTTACTGGAGGTCCGAACCCACACCTGTTGAAAAAGGTCGGGATGAGTTGTGCCTAGGGGTGAAAGGCCAATCAAACTCGGAGATAGCTGGTTCTCTGCGAAATCTATTTAGGTAGAGCGTCATCCGAATACCCCGGGGGGTAGAGCACTGGATGGGTAATGGGGCCCCACAGGCTTACTGATCCTAACCAAACTCCGAATACCCGGGAGTACTAGATGGCAGACACACTGCGGATGCTAACGTCCGTAGTGGAGAGGGAAACAACCCTGACCTACAGCTAAGGCCCCCAATTCATGGCTAAGTGGGAAAGCAGGTGGGACGACCAAAACAACCAGGAGGTTGGCTTAGAAGCAGCCATCCTTTAAAGATAGCGTAACAGCTCACTGGTCTAAACAAGTTGTCCTGCGGCGAAGATGTAACGGGGCTCAAGCCATGAGCCGAAGCTTAGGATGCCGTAAGGCATGGTAGCAGAGCGTAGTGTGACATAGGATTTTGTCTTATCCTGATCTCTTGCAGTATCGAGATCGGTTCATTGGGTGTTCGCACTCAAGTAGCCGAAGGCGGTAGTGCAGCAAAGAGGTCAGAAAAGACGGAGTCTTTTCTGTGAAGCCGGCGCGAAAGCGATCCGGTGGAGAGATCACTAGTGAGAATGATGACATGAGTAGCGACAAAGAGTGTGAGAGACACTCTCGCCGAAAGTCCAAGGGTTCCTGCTTAAAGCTAATCTGAGCAGGGTAAGCCGGCCCCTAAGGCGAGGCCGAAAGGCGTAGTCGATGGGAACCAGGTTAATATTCCTGGGCCAGGAGATGGTGACGGATTGCGGAGGTTGTTCATCCTTATCGGATTGGATGGGCCGCTGAGCAGTCCCTGGAAATAGCCCTCCACAGGACCGTACCCTAAACCGACACAGGTGGACAGGTAGAGAATACCAAGGCGCTTGAGAGAACGATGTTGAAGGAACTCGGCAAAATACCTCCGTAAGTTCGCGAGAAGGAGGCCCGGTTCCTAGGCAACTAGGGGCTGGGGGCACAAACCAGGGGGTGGCGACTGTTTACTAAAAACACAGGGCTCTGCGAAGTCGCAAGACGACGTATAGGGTCTGACGCCTGCCCGGTGCCTGAAGGTTAAAAGGAGGGGTGCAAGCTCTGAATTGAAGCCCAGGTAAACGGCGGCCGTAACTATAACGGTCCTAAGGTAGCGAAATTCCTTGTCGGGTAAGTTCCGACCTGCACGAATGGCGTAACGACTTCCCCGCTGTCTCCAACATCGACTCAGCGAAATTGAATTGCCTGTCAAGATGCAGGCTTCCCGCGGTTAGACGGAAAGACCCCGTGCACCTTTACTACAGCTTCAGACTGGCATCAGGCATGTGATGTGCAGGATAGGTGGTAGGCTTTGAAGCAGGAACGCCAGTTTCTGTGGAGCCATCCTTGAGATACCACCCTTCGCCTGCTTGATGTCTAACCGCGAACCGTTATCCGGTTCCGGGACCCTCTGTGGCGGGTAGTTTGACTGGGGCGGTCGCCTCCTAAATCGTAACGGAGGCGCGCGAAGGTTGGCTCAGACCGGTCGGAAATCGGTCGTTGAGTGCAATGGCATAAGCCAGCCTGACTGCGAGACTGACAAGTCGAGCAGAGTCGAAAGACGGCCATAGTGATCCGGTGGTCCCAAGTGGGAGGGCCATCGCTCAACGGATAAAAGGTACGCCGGGGATAACAGGCTGATACTGCCCAAGAGTCCATATCGACGGCAGTGTTTGGCACCTCGATGTCGGCTCATCTCATCCTGGGGCTGGAGCAGGTCCCAAGGGTACGGCTGTTCGCCGTTTAAAGAGGTACGTGAGCTGGGTTTAGAACGTCGTGAGACAGTTCGGTCCCTATCTGCCGTGGGTGTAGGATACTTGAGAGGAGTTGCCCCTAGTACGAGAGGACCGGGGTGAACGATCCACTGGTGGACCAGTTGTTATGCCAATAGCAGTGCTGGGTAGCTATGATCGGACAGGATAACCGCTGAAGGCATCTAAGCGGGAAGCCCCCCTCAAAACAAGGTATCCCTGAGAGCCGTGGAAGACCACCACGTCGATAGGCCGGAGATGTACGCGCAGCAATGCGTTCAGTTGACCGGTACTAATGGCTCGATAGGCTTGATTTGATCCAGTAACAGACAGGTTCGCCTGACTTACCGGAACAAAATCAAAAGCATACTCAAACAGTACACTTGGACAGCGAAAACGTTGATTGCAGGCCTTCATCAGAAGGCCGATACCCGCACCCGGAATGGCAAGGGTGTGCGAACGCGCATTTGCTAGCAAATACGCTGCCTCGCACTCCGCGCCCAAAGGGCGCGG
>NZ_JBTLRF010000026.1:0-3669 GCF_054482575.1 Roseivivax sp. CAU 1753
TCGAGCCCCATGGCTATCTGTCCGGTGTCCTGAAAGCCATCGCAGGCGGGCACAAACAAACCGATATCAATCTGCTGCTGCCTTGGAACTACGTCAATCCAGTGTGAACGGCGCACCGCTTACCGACAATATGACGGCGTTCCAAAAAAAACCGCGCCCGTCGTTCAAGCCGTCATCGCCGAGGAACAGCGTCAGATGGAGATGGATTTTGGAAGCCAGGTTGCGGATGCTGATGCTACGAGCATCGTGGATGAGACGCAGATGCGCTCCGCCGTGGATGGCTTGGACGAAATGGAAGCGATGCTGCAGGAGGGGGATGGCGAAAAGCTGGTTGCTCGATAGGGTGGCGGGCATGGCGACCTGCCCGTAGCTTCCGTAACGCTGAATGTAACAAACGGTGTTTTTTTGCCAAAAAGAGGGTTTGGCTTGCACGACCGTTCGATCTCTCGCTGGGAACGTCGTGGGCAGGGTCCAGCCATCTCCACCTTGTTCAGATTATGCCCCCAGACGGCGCAGCCGCTTGTCGATCTCGGCAGGAGGCAGGAAGACCGCCTCATCCGCCCGCCAGATTTGCAGTGCGGAAACAAGAAGCTCGACCTCGCAGACTTCGGCGGCGTGCAACTCGTCTATGATCCACAGGACGCCATGAACGCGCACGGCGCGGGCGGTGGCGACTTTGCGCAGAAGATTGTCGCCGGTCAGGAGGATGCCGTTTTCCTGGCAGGTTGTCGTGACCAGAGCGAAGCAGTCATAGGCTGACAGACGGCTGTGCTCACGCTTGAGCGCAACCACCTGCGCGACTTCCTCGGCTGGCAGGTCATAGGTGGCAAGGCCACCATCTTCGAGCATCCGCCATTCCTGAGCCGTGAAGTCGAGAAGCTCCTCTTCACGAATGGGCAGGGGCACGATGAAGCGATAGGGCAGCCGCAGCAGAACGTGCAGCAACTCCCCCTTCTTTAAGTCGATCAGGCAGGACGCATCATTGACGACGACACAGGTCACAGGTCACGAGGCCCCCTGATGTCGCGTTCGACAACGCTCAAGGGGAGCCCGAGCATCTGCGCCGCCCGCACGGGGGAAATCATCTCCTCGCCGAGCGCGCGCCAGACGAGGCGCTCGAAGCGCTGCGGCTGCTCGAAGGCCGCGAAGCCCTCGCCTGGACCGATAGGCTCCGGTTCTTCGCGCCGCCAGCTTCGCGCATAGGTCTTGAACGCATATTCTACAGCGCTCTTCGACAGAATGCCCACCTGGCCAAGCCGCACGAGCATCGCGGCGGCAGACACGCCATAGGTGCGCTTGAGCCGCATGATCTCGATCCAGGTCATGCCGTGCCGGTTCCGGCCAGCTTCCTCTTCCAGATGCTCACGCGGAATGAGGAACGCGCCCGCGAAGCGGTGCATGGAGGCTTCCTTCTTCAGCGCGGCATTGCCGGTTTCGATGATGATCCGGTGCGCGAGTTCGTGGGCTAGGTTGAAGCGCTTGCGCTCGACATTGGTATGCCGCGAGACGACGATCACTTCAGTCGGTGCGCCTTCCGCCCGTTCGACATGACAGGCCAGCCCGTTGATACGCTCAGGTAGATCGGCCTCTATGACCTTGAGCCCCTTGTCTTCGAGCAGGGCGGTCATACTCGGGATCGGGTCGATGCCGAGCTCCCACTTTCGCCGCACTTGCCGCGCCTTGGCGTCGATGGCCTCTTCATCGGCCACCTTGTCCACGCGCAGCAAGGCGAAGGGGTCTTCGGCGGGGTGCATATCGAGGATGTCCTCGATGGCGAGATAGTCTTCGAGCTTCTCTATCACGATGGATTCCGCCATCGCGCGATCCTGCGCTGAGGCGGTCGAGTTCTTTCGCCACTCGACGCTTTCCAGGGCTTCGACCTGACCGCCGAGCAGGAAGTCCAGTGACACGCCAAGCGCTTTGCCGAGGCCGACCAGCACTGACGAGGACGGCATCATTTTGTCCGCCTCATATTTGCTGATGGCCTGCGCAGACACGTTTGGGGTTACACGCTCCGCGAGCGCTCGCATGGATAGACCTGCCCGCTTGCGGGCAAGTCGCAGTCTTTGTCCGAACATGATCCTCTCCCGGCGGTTATTGTTGTGCTTGATAAACGCCATTTATTGCTATATATATAAACACAAGGTTGCTGAATCGTCAACCGAAATCGACACATGAGCTTTGAAATGGCTAAGAAAAATCAGCATGTTGTGCCACATGAAAGCGGTTGGGCAGTGAAGGGGACGGGCAACTCCCGCGCGTCTTCCATCCACGGCACGCAGCGCGAGGCCATCACGGCCGCGCGAGAATCCGCTATTCGTCAGGGTGGCGAAATGCTGATCCACGGCGAAAATGGCCGCATCCGCGAGCGCAACACCTATGGCAAGGACCCGTATCCGCCGAAAGGCTGAGGGGCATAATTGGGGTGGATGTCAGGATGAGCAGCAGCGGTAACAACAGGCAAATACGTCGCATCCTCTCCATCGAAGGGGGCGGGATCAAGGGCACGATGCCCGCTGCATTCCTCGCGGGGCTCGAGGAAGATCTGGGCCAGCCCATTGGGCGCTATTTCGATCTCATTGCGGGCACATCGACGGGTGGCATCATCGCACTCGGCCTTGGCCTTGGCCGCACGGCAAAGGAACTGCTCGAGCTTTACGAGCGTCGCGGGCCTGTCATCTTCGGTCAGGACAATGCGGATGATGAACCGTTGGGGAGGATACGGCAGGCATGGCGCACCCTCACCGCCACAGGTCGGCACGTAGTCGGTCCAAAGCACGATGCGGCAATTCTTGCCCGTGAACTCAAGGCCGTTCTCAACAACGATCTGATCGGGCAATCACAGACCCGGTTGGTGATCCCGGCGTGGGATGCCGATCTCCGCAGCCCTTATATCTACAAGACCGCGCATCACACACGCCTGCAAACCGATTATCGCAAGACTGCGCTGGATGCCGCTCTGGCTACGGCAGCGGCACCTACGTATTTCAAGCGACATCGCACTGCTGATGATATTGGCCTAACCGATGGCGGGACATGGGCCAACAATCCCACAGCCATTGCTGTCGTCGAAGCCATCACTCTTCTGGGGTGGCATCCGTCAGACCTGCGCATTCTGAGCCTGGGGTGTCTGGACGAAGTCTACATGCTGCCCGAAAGTCCAGGGTTTGCCTGACTCGGCCTCAAAGTCCTCAACCTTTACGCGGATGGGCAATCACATGGCGCCCTCGGCATGGCAAAACTTCTGACGGGACACCCTTACGATGGGGATCGCATCTACCGCATTTCGCCGTCTGTCCCGAGCGGGTTTTTTACCTTGGATGACACCACGAAGATCGGCCGCCTCAAGGGCCTCGGTATGTCAGAAGCCCGAAAAGCAAAGCCCCACCTGACCCCGATCTTTTTCACCCAGCCTGCCGATACCTTCGTGCCGGTCTATCAACTCAAGGAGAAAGCGGCATGAATCAGATGTTGCGACAGCCGCTGACCGACAGTGATATTCGGCGGCGCACGCAGATATTCACCATCCTGGACGAGATAGGCGAGGTGAACCGCGCCGGGTTTGCCGGAGGCTGAATTGTTTAAGCTACGCGGCCATGTCTGATGTTTCCAGAGCTGCGTAGAAGTTTGCCTCGGCCTCTGCTGGCGGGATGTTACCAATGGGTTCCA
>NZ_JBTLRF010000027.1:0-3150 GCF_054482575.1 Roseivivax sp. CAU 1753
GCGCACGCGCCGAAGCCGATGCGGTAGCCGTTGCCCTGGGCGTGGCCTTGAAGGACCACGGTATCGCCATCCGCAAGGAAGGTGCGGGTCTGGCCGCCCTCAAGCGGGATCGGGTCCTTGCCGCCCCAGGTCATTTCGAGAAGCGAGCCGAACATGCCTTTTTCGGGGCCCGAGATCGTGCCCGAGCCCAGAAGGTCGCCGGTGCGCAGCGCGCAGCCCGACGAGGCGTGGTGCGCCAGTTGCTGGGCGGCCGAGTAGTAGAGCGTGTTGTAGTTGGTGCGGCTGATCACCGTCGGCTGGCCGCCCTCCGGGGTCAGGCTGACCGACAGCGCGATATCGTAGAGCATCGGCCCGGTGTCGCGGATGTATGGCAGCAGTTCCTTCTCGCGCGGCGGGGTGGCGCAGCGGAACGGCGCCAGCGCGGCCTTGGTCACCACCCACGGCCCGATGGTGGTGGCGAAAGCCTTGGCCTGGAACGGCCCCAGCGGCTGGTATTCCCAGGCCTGGATGTCGCGCGCCGACCAGTCGTTCAGCAGCACGTAGCCGAAGATCATGTCGTCGGCCTCGTCGACGCTGACACGCTGGCCCATCGCCGATGGTGTGCCCACCACCGCGCCCATCTCCAGCTCGATATCGAGCCGCTGGGAGGGGCCAAATCCCGGCACCTCGTCCTGCGGGCCTTTCAACTGGCCCATGGGCCGATGGAAATCGGTGCCGGACACCACCACGGTGGAGGCGCGGCCATTGTAGCCGATGGGAATGTGCAGCCAGTTCGGCGGCAACGCATTGGCAGGGTCGCGAAACAGCGAGCCGACGTTGAACGCGTGTTGGCGACCGGCGTAGAAATCGGTGTATTCCGACACCGTGAAGGGCAGGTGCATCGTGACGGCGTCCATGTCATGCAGCGCGTCCCGGACGGCGTCCGTCTCGGCGCCCTCGCGCAGCAGGTCGGTCAGGGTCTGCCGAACCTCCTGCCAGGCGGCCTTGCCCTTGCCCATGAAGGTGTTGAGCGCCGGTTCATCGAAGCCGTAGTCGGGCAGCAATCCGGCGGATTGCAGCGCGGCAAGATCGAGTACGCTGTTGCCGATGGCCACGGCACAGCGCGGCGCGTCACCTTTCGAGAAGACGCCGAACGGCAGGTTGTTCAGGGGAAACGGGCACTCGGGGTCGTTCGCGGTCTCGACCCAGGATCGGGCAAGATCAGTCATGGGAATATCCTTCGTCAGTATGCGTCGGGTTGATGTTCGGGGCGGGCCGCATCGAAGGCCGCGTGCTCCAGGCATCGCGCTTCGATCTCGGTCAGCCGTGGCAGCGCCGACAGGTCGCAGCCCCAGCGATGGGCGTTGTAGAGTTGCGGCACGAGGCAGAGATCGGCCAACCCGGGCGCGTCGCCGAAGCAGAACGGCCCGTCCGCGTCGATCAGCCGGTCGAACGCGACAAGGCCGCGCTGCATCCAGTTGTTCATCCAGTCCACAGCCTCGTCCTGGCCGTGCCCCATCGCCTTGAGCCGTGCGATCACCCGCAGGTTGTTCACCGGATGAATATCGGCGGCGATGGTCAGGGCGGCGGCGCGGACCTTGGCACGTGCCACGGCATCCCCGGGCAAGAGCGCCGGGTCGGGATGGGTCTCTTCCAGCCACTCCAGGATCGCCATCGACTGGGTCAGCACCGTGCCATCGTCCAGCACCAGCGTCGGCACGCCCTGTCCGGGGTTCAGCGCGGCATAATCCGGCGCCCGCTGCGCGCCTGCGACGAGGTTGACCGGGACAGGCTCGTAAGCCAGTCCCTTGAGGTTCAACGCGATCCGCACCCGGTAGGAGGTGGTCGACCGCCAGTAGCTATAAAGCCTCACTTCTTGCCCGGCGTGCCGTCGAACTTCTTTTCGATGTCCTTCCAGCAGTCGATGTAGTCGTCCTGCAGCGGTGCTTCCTTGCCCGCGAATTGCGTCAGTTGCTGCGGGAAGCGGGTCTCGAACATGAACGACATGGTGTTGTCCAGCTTGTCGGGGCCGAGATTGGCGTTCGAGGCCTTCTCGAAGGCGTCGCGGTCCGGCCCGTGCGGCAGCATCATGTTGTGCAGGCTGACGCCACCGGGCACGAAGCCCTGCGGCTTGGCGTCGTACTGGCCGTAGATGTTGCCCATCATCTCGGACATGATGTTCTTGTGATACCACGGCGGGCGGAAGGTGTCTTCCATCACCATCCAGCGTTCGCGGAACAGCACGAAGTCGATATTGGCGGTGCCCTCCTGGCCCGAGGGCGCGGTCAGCACGGTGAAGATCGACGGGTCGGGATGGTCGAACAGGATCGCGCCGACCGGGCAATAGGTGCGCAGGTCGTACTTGCAGGGCGCGTAATTGCCGTGCCAGGCGACCACGTCGAGCGGGCTTTGCGCGATCTTCGTGGTGTGGAACTGGCCGCACCATTTCACCGTCACGGTCGAGGGCACTTCGCGGTCCTCGAAGGCGGCCACCGGGGCCTTGAAGTCGCGCGGGTTGGCCATGCAATTGGCCCCGATCGGGCCGCGACCCGGCAGTTCGAACTTCTGGCCGTAGTTCTCGCAGACAAAGCCGCGCGCCGGACCGTCGAGCAGCTCGACCCGGTAGACCAGACCGCGCGGGATGATGGCGATCTCCTTGGGCTCGAGGTCGATGATCCCCAGTTCGGTGGCAAAGCGCAGGCGGCCCTCTTGCGGCACCACCAGCATCTCGCTGTCCGCCGAATAGAAGTAGTCGTCGACCATCGACTCGGTCACCAGGTAGATGTGGCTGGCCATCCCCACCTGCGTGTGCACGTCGCCCGCCGTGGTCATGGTGCGCATGCCCGTCAGCCAGGTCAGGGACTCGCCCGAATGCGGCACCGGGTCCCAGCGATACTGGCCGAGGCTGGTTACATCCGGGTGGATATCGGGGGCCGAACGGAAATACGGCAGGTCGATCTTTTCATAGCGGTGGCTGTGCTTGACCGAGGGGCGGATGCGATAGCACCAGGTCCGCTCGGGCCGCACATCGGTGAAGGCGGTGCCGGAAAGCTGCTCGCCGTAAAGGCCGTAATTGACCTTCTGCGGCGAGTTCATGCCCTGCGGCAGCGCGCCGGGCAATGCCTCGGTCTCGAAATCATTGCCGAAGCCCGGCATGTAACCGGGGGTGGT
>NZ_JBTLRF010000028.1:0-2614 GCF_054482575.1 Roseivivax sp. CAU 1753
AACCAGGCGGGCGTTCGAGATCGCCACTCGGTGGGTATAGCGGCTCAGGTAGGCCAGCACCGCCTCGGGGCCACCGAAGGGCGGTTTGGCGTAGACCACCCATTCGGATTTGCGGAACGGGGCGAGCCAGGCCGCGAAAGCACCGGCCTCAGCCAGCTCTTCAAGATCGCCGAAGAAGGCGAGTTTGCCCGCGCGGTGCAGGTCCATCAGCCCTTCCAGAAACAGGCGCCGGAACAGCCGGGACAACACCCGCACATGCAGGAAGAAGCCGGGGCGGCAGGCGATCCAGCGGCTCCCGCCCGGCGACAGGCCGCCACCGGGAACGATCATGTGGACATGCGGGTGGTGTGTCAGCGCCGAACCCCAGGTATGCAGGACGCTGGTCATGCCGACCCGCGCGCCCATGCGCCTGGGATCGGCGGCGATGGTCATCACCGTTTGCGCCGAAGATTTGAACAGTAGCCCATAGACGGCCCGCTTGTTCAAATAGGCGATCCGGGCAATCTCTGCTGGCAGCGTGAAGACGACATGGAAATACTCGACCGGCAACAGATCCTCGGCGCGCGCCTCCATCCAGTCGCGTGCCGCTGGCCCCTGACACTTCGGGCAGTGTCGGTTCTTGCAGGAATTGTAGGCGATGTGGTGGTGGCCGCATTTGGTGCAGCCCGCCACATGCCCGCCGAGCGCTTCGGTTCGACAGGCCTCGATCGCTGACATTACCTTGAGCTGGGACAGGCTGACATGCCCTGCATTGGCCCGCCGCCATGCAGGGCCATGAGCGCGAAAGATGTCAGCGATCTCCAGCTTGGGCCGGGCCACGGCCCCCGAGCGTTATGCCAACCCTCGTCGGAGGGTCTCGTCTTGCAACAGCTTGATCTGCTCATACGGGCTGACCGTGCTGCGGATCGTCTTGGTGGCCACGTGGGCATAGCGCGCCGTCGTGGTCAGCTTGGCATGCCCGAGCAAAACCTGGATGACCCGGACATCCGTGTTCGCCTCCAGAAGATGCGTCGCAAAGCTGTGGCGGAGCGTGTGCAGCGTTGCAGCCTTCTTGATGCCGGCCATGTGCTTGGCCGAGGTGAACGCCCGGTTCAACTGTCGCGGCGACAGCGGATTGATCTTGGGTTTGCCCGGGAAAAGCCAGCCTTCAGGGCGGGACTCGCGCCAATACTCGCGCAACAACGCAAGCAGGTTGGGCGACAGCATTGCCTTGCGATCTCGCCCGCCCTTGCCGTCATCGACGTGGATCAACATCCGATCGCTGTCGATGTCGGTGACCTTGAGATGGCATACCTCGGACGCGCGCAGACCCGCGCCATAGCTGATGCCGAGGGCCGCGCGATACTTGAGCCCGGGGCCGGGAACGGCGGCCAACAGATCGGCGACCTCCTCGACACTGAGGACGATGGGTAATTTGCGGGGCTTGCGGTGAAACTGCATGAACCGCTTCATGTCTTCGCGTCCGCAGGTGGTGCCGAAAAAGAAGCGAAGCGAGATAATACGCACATTGAAGGTGCTGGCCGACACCCCGTCCTCGGTCATCTTGAGCTGATACGAGCGCAATTCCTCTGGCGTGGCCGTGTCAGGGGGCCGCCCGAGAAACGCCGCGAAATGCTTCACGTTGCGGATATGAGCTTTCTGGGTTTTCTCGGCCAGCCCCCGGATGTTCATATCCTCGATCATCCGCTGGCGCAGCGGTGTCACTCTCTCCTCTGTCATGGAAGCCTCCTGTCTATCGATTGAGAAGGCCCCAATCGTCAGGCAGGTCAGGAAGATCGCAAAATGCGCATCGTTACAGGCGGTTCACACCATCAGCCAAGAACGCCAATGCCGCGGAGCGGCTTAGTCCTCCCGCCCTTCTGGCGTAAACAGCAGGTTGGAGCAATGGGCCGCTGGCTGCGCTGAACAACGGCCAACTGCGCGCTTGTCAGGAGGCCACGCCCTTCTGCCGCACATAGGTTACGTAGAACCCCTTCACCATTCTGTGTTCCTGTAGTCGATCGCCGAGACTGAAGCCTTCGCGACGCATCGGAGCTTGGAAAATATCCAAACCGCGATCCAGTACGATCTTCCAGCCGGTATCGGTGACGATATCCCGTGCGTGTGCCGTTCCGGTTGTGTCAAAGGCCAATGTGAAATCGACACCTGAGCCAGTGCAGGCCTCAGTGATGCTTTCGAGTAGCTCACGTTGTTTCTGAATGTCACCGTCATTTGGGCCGGTCACGAGATGAATTGAGATCTGATCCTCAGGCGGCTTGCGCTGGATAATCATTTCCACAAATTCCATCATGGTTCGGATCTGGTAAGGCTTGCGTATGTAGGGGTCGTTCAAAACGATCCGGGCTGCTCCGTCCGTGTACGGGCCGAAGAGCTTCTCGAAACTGACGCCCTTCCGGTTTTCAGAATAGGTGAAATGGCCTTCCTCGAGCTTGGGCGGTGTCGCTTCGCTTGCAGATGAAGGCACCTGTGCATCCGCGTCGATTTCGATCACTGAACCGCGCCGGGTTTGCCGGAGGCTCCAACTCCTGAGTAGGATGGAGCATCATGAGCAAGACAACGAACAAGTATTCCCCCGAAGTGCGCGAGCGTGCCGTTCGCCTGGTTCTGGACAATC
>NZ_JBTLRF010000029.1:0-2404 GCF_054482575.1 Roseivivax sp. CAU 1753
GTAAGCGGTGCGCCGCTCCCACACTTACGGCATGACGCCTGATCTGCGATTCAGAGGCTTCTTTGATTTGTGGGGAGTTTCGTGATGGTAGCTACAAGCGAGTTTCTGGCAAGGGTACCGCGCCGGGCGGACGGCAAGCGGAATTGGCCGCCGGAGTTGAAGGCTCGGATCGTGGCGGAGACTCTGATTGAAGGCGAGACGGTCAATGCGGTTGCGAAACGGTATGAGTTGATCCCCAGCACGGTGTCTGATTGGCGGCGGATGGCGCGGCAGGGCAAACTGGTTCTGCCAAATTTGGACGGCATAGATTTTGTGCCCGTTGAGGTTGAGGCGTCTGTGCCAGTTGCCCAGCCTTTGCCCAACCCGTTCTCCAATACGCTGGATGTGATCAAGGGCGACATCACCGTTCGTCTTGATGCGGCAACGCCAGCGACACGACTTGCCGAGATTGTGCGGGCTTTGACACCGTGATCACGCCATCCCACAAGGTGCGGATTTTTGTGGCCAGTGATCCGGTGGACTTCCGCAAGGGCCATGATGGGCTGGCCGCTTTGGTGCAGAGCCACCTGCGCCAGAAGCCGTTTGATGGGTCGGTCTATGTGTTCCGCGCCAAGCGCGCGGATCGGCTGAAGCTGATCTACTGGGACGGTAGCGGGTTGGTGATGGCCTACAAACGGCTCGAAGATAACAGCTTCACATGGCCCGCGGTCAAGAACGGGGTGATGCGCCTGGAACCGGCCCAGTTTGAGGCGCTGTTTGCGGGGTTGGATTGGCGGCGCGTGCGCCCTTTGGAGGTGGCAGCCCCAGCTGCGGCGGAGTGACTCACGGGGTCGTTTGCGCGGGTCAATCTGCCCTTGTTTTGTTATGAGATGGGGCATGACTGTGCCTGACAAATTGCCCGATGACATTGCCGAACTGAAGGCGATCATCCGTGCGCAGCAGGATCAGAATGCGCGGCTTGAGGCCTTGGTCGCCTCGTTCAAGAAGGCGCTCTTCGGGGCCAAATCCGAGAAGATTGACCCGGCCCAGTATGAACTGGAACTCGAGGATATTGAGACCGCCATCGCGCAGGTGGAAGCCGAGATCGACGCGGAAGAGCGGACTGCGCCCGTGCGGCCCCCAAAGCCGCGCCAGACCAATCGCGGATCACTACCCAAACATCTGGAACGGGTTGAGGTGGTCATTGAACCCGAGCGATCCTGCGCCTGCGGAACTGAGCGTCACGTCATTGGCGAGGATGTCAGCGAACGGCTGGACATCATCCCGGCCCAGTTCCGGGTGATTGTCACCCGCCGTCCCAAATATGCCTGCCGGTTCTGCGAGGGCGGGATTGCCCAGGCTCCTGCACCCGCCCACATCATCGCGGGCGGCATGCCAACCGAAGCAACGCTCGCCCATGTGCTCGTCTCAAAATATGCGGATCACCTGCCGCTCTATCGGCAGGCACAAATCTACAGCCGCCAAGGGATCGATCTGGATCGCTCGACCCTGGCCGGGTGGGTAGGCAAGTCGGCGTTTGAATTGACCCCGGTCTATGAGGCGCTCATGGCCGATCTGAAGCGCTCCACCAAGCTCTTCATGGACGAAACCCCTGCGCCAGTTCTGGCACCAGGGCGCAAACGCAAAAAAACCGGATACTTCTGGGCCCTTGCCCGCGATGACCGGGCATGGGGCGGCGGCGATCCTCCCGGAGTGGCGTTTACCTATGCGCCCGGTCGGTCAGGGCAGCATGCGGATAACATCTTGAGCGGCTTCAGCGGTACCCTGCAGGTTGATGGATACGCAGGCTATAACCGCTTACTCAAACGCCCTACACAGGATGTGGTGCTGGCCTATTGCTGGGCACACGCGCGGCGAAAATTACATGACGTCACCCAATCTGGCGCTGCTCCAATCGCGCAGGAAGGCCTGGCACAAATCCAGGCACTCTGCCGTATCGAAAAAGACCTGCGCGGCCTACCTGCCGATCAACGGCACGCTGCACGACAGGACCGCTCAAAACCCATCATCGACGCCTTCGAGCTCTGGCTCGCCCAGAACTGCGCCCGCGTCTCGGCAAAATCGCCGACCGGAGAGGCCCTGAAATATATCGCTAAATACTGGGAAGGGTTATGCCGGTTCCTCGACGACGGTCGCATCGAACTGGATTCCAACGCCGTCGAGCGCACCATCCGTCCCATCGCCCTCAACCGCAAAAACGCACTCTTCGCAGGCCATGATGCTGGAGCGCAAAACTGGGCCGTCATCGCATCCCTGATCGAGACCTGCAAACTCAACGGGATCGAGCCCCATGGCTATCTGTCCGGTGTCCTGAAAGCCATCGCAGGCGGGCACAAACAAACCGATATCAATCTGCTGCTGCCTTGGAACTACGTCAATCCAGTGTGAACGGCGCACCGCTTAC
>NZ_JBTLRF010000030.1:0-2129 GCF_054482575.1 Roseivivax sp. CAU 1753
CTCCGAGCCCTTCTCGAGCACAACCACCTGGCAATCGGCATCAAGCTGCTTGAGACGGATCGCCGCCGACAGACCCGCAGGACCCGCCCCCACAATCACGACGTCATAATCCATGGCTTCGCGTGCAACTGCGGTCATCTCCGCACCCCCTTTTGCGCCCGCGCGTTCGGCTGGCTGATGTGACGTGCGATTACATTCACGCCGCCGCGCCGAAGTCGCCGGCTTTCAGGTTGAGGATCGACATCGCCGCCTCGGTGATCACGGTCGACAGCGCCTCGGCCTGCGGGAAAACGTTGACCATATAGAAATCGGCCGTCCTGATCTTGGTGTCGTGGAACGCCGTGCCGGTCCCGGCCTCGATGCGACGGCCCGCGTGCAATGCAGCGTCGCCCATGGCCCAAGCACCCAGCGCAATGCCGAACAGCTCCAGCACATCCGTCGCCACCGCCTGCGGTTCATGGCCGTTCTGCGCGAGAATCCAGTTGGTGACCGTTTCGATCAGGTCCGCCGCCTTTTCGACGACGCCGCCCAGTGCGGCCCAGTCGGCGTTTGAGCCGGGATGATCCGCGATTGCCTTGGCGGAGACGCGCATGTCCGCGACGATCTCGAACGCGGCCTTGCCCCTGTCCCGCATGATCTTGCGACCGATCAGGTCGAGCGCCTGAATGCCCGTCGTGCCCTCATATATGGTGGTGATCCGGGCATCGCGCAGATACTGCGCCGCGCCGGTCTCTTCCACGTATCCCATGCCGCCATGGACCTGGATGCCAAGCGACGCGATCTCTACCGACAGCTCTGTCGACCAGCCCTTGACCACCGGGATCAGCAGATCGACGCGACGCTGGTGGCGTGCTTTCGCATCCGCATCCGCGGACCGGTGGGAAACATCCAGCGAACATGCCGCGCGATAGGCGAGAACCCGCGCCGCCTCGGTCCGCGACTTCATCAGACCCAGCATGCGGCGAACGTCGGGGTGACCGATGATCGTATCGACGCCGCTGTCCTTCGGGGTCCCGCCCTGCTTGCGCTCCATCGCGTAGTGCGTCGCGTGCTGGGTCGCCTGTTCGGCGATGCCGACACCCTGCAGACCCACGTTGAGGCGCGCATTGTTCATCATGGCGAACATGTACTGCAGACCGGCATTGACCTCGCCGACCAGATAGCCCACCGCGCCGCCGTTATCGCCATAGGCCAGGGTGCAGGTCGGGCTGGCATGGATGCCCATCTTGTGCTCGATGGAGACACAGCGCATGTCGTTGCGGTCGCCCAGGCTGCCGTCTTCGTTGACCAGGAACTTCGGGACCACAAACAGCGAAATGCCTTTGACCCCGGCAGGGGCGTCGGGCAGTCGCGCCAACACCAGATGGATGATGTTGTCGGTCATATCGTGTTCACCGTGCGTGATGTAGATCTTCTGGCCCGAGATCAGATAGTGATCGCCCTGCGGTTCGGCCTTGGTCCGGATCGCCGCCAGGTCAGAGCCCGCCTGTGGCTCTGTCAGGTTCATCGTCCCGGTCCATTCACCGCTGACCAGTTTGGGCAGATAGGTTTTCTTCAACGCATCGGACGCATAGCCGTCGACCGCTTCGATCGCCCCCTGGGTCAGCATCGGACAAAGCTGGAACGCCGCGTTGGCACCCTGGAACATTTCCTGGATGCAGGCATTGACCACCGCCGGAAGACCCATGCCGCCGTGATCGGGAGCGGCGGTCGGGCAGTTCCAGCCCATTTCGACAAGCTGGTCATAGGCCGAAGTCCAGCCCTCCGGCATCGTGACGCTGCCCTGATCGAACCCAAGCCCCCGGGTATCGCCGACGGCGTTCAGCGGCGACAGGACCTGCGACGCGAACTTCCCGGCTTCCTCGAGGATGGCCGCGACCATGTCCGGCGTGGCGTCTTCCAGACCGGGGAGCCGCGCGATGTCGTCAAGGCCGCAGAGATCCTCGAGCACGAAGATCATGTCCTCGATCGGAGCAGTATACGTCATGAAGCGTTTCCTCCGTCACGTTCAAAGTTTCTCGGTCAGTTCCGGGACCAGGTCGAAGAGGTCTCCGACGAGGCCGTAATCCGCGACCTGGAAGATCGGCGCTTCCTCGTCCTTGTTGATGGCGACGATGACCTTGGAGTCC
>NZ_JBTLRF010000031.1:0-1558 GCF_054482575.1 Roseivivax sp. CAU 1753
GTTCAAAGTTTCTCGGTCAGTTCCGGGACCAGGTCGAAGAGGTCTCCGACGAGGCCGTAATCCGCGACCTGGAAGATCGGCGCTTCCTCGTCCTTGTTGATGGCGACGATGACCTTGGAGTCCTTCATGCCCGCCAGGTGCTGGATCGCCCCCGAGATGCCGCAGGCGATGTAAAGGTCCGGGGCCACGACCTTGCCGGTCTGTCCGACCTGCCAGTCGTTCGGTGCAAAGCCCGAATCGACCGCCGCCCGCGACGCGCCCACGGCGGCCCCGAGCTTGTCGGCCAGCTTCTCGATCACGGCGAAGTTTTCCTGCGACCCGACGCCGCGGCCGCCCGAGACGACGATGCCCGCCGAGGTCAGTTCCGGGCGGTCGCTTTCGGCCACCTTGTCCTCGACCCATTCGGAGAGGTCGGGGTTTTCGGCGGCGTCCACCGGCTCGACCGGTGCCGCGTCCTGCGCGCCCGCGGCGTCGAAGGTCGATGTCCGGATCGTCAGGACCTTCTTGGCGTCGCGCGACTTCACGGTCTGGACCGCGTTGCCCGCGTAGATCGGACGCTCGAAGGTGTCGGCATCGACGATCCCGGTCACATCGGTCAGGATCATCACGTCCAGCAGGGCCGCAACGCGTGGCAGGATGTTCTTGGCATCCGTCGTCGCGGCTGCGGCGATGTGGTCGTAATCGCCCGCGAGCGACACGATCAGCGCGGCCACAGGTTCGGCCAGGCGGTGACCGTAAAGCGCATCCTCGGCCATCAGCACCTTCGACACGCCGTCGATCGTGGCGGCCTCGTCGGCGGCGTCCCGGGCCGATGCCCCGATCGCCAAGAGCGTCACGTCGCCCAGCGACCTGACGGCGGACACGGCCTTGGCGGTCGCGTCCCGCGACAGCGCCCCGTCATTGATTTCGGCAAGCAGAAGAACGGCCATCACACGACCCCCTTTTCTTTCAGCTTCGTCACAAGTTCATCGACCGAACCGACGATTTCACCGGCGGCACGCTCGGCCGGTTCCGAGGTCTTGACGATCTCGTGGCGCGGCGCGACGTCGACGCCGTAATCGGCGGGCGTCTTTTCATCGAGCGGCTTCTTCTTGGCCTTCATGATGTTGGGCAGCGACGCATAGCGCGGCTCGTTCAGGCGCAGGTCGGTGGTGACGATGGCGGGCATCCTGACCTTGATGGTCTGCAAGCCGCCATCGACCTCGCGCGCGACCACGGCGTGATCGCCGTCGACATCCAGCTTGTTGGCGTTGGTGGCCTGGGCCCAGCCGGTCAGCGCCGCCAGCATCTGGCCGGTGGCGTTCAGGTCGTTGTCGATGGCCTGCTTGCCGCAGATCACCAGACCGGGCTGTTCCTGCTCGATCACCTTGGCAAGGATCTTGGCGACCGACAGAGGCTCGATGTCGGTGTGCACATCGTCCGCCGCGACCACCAGGATCGCCCGGTCGGCCCCCATGGCAAGACCGGTGCGCAGCGTTTCCTGCGCCTGCTTGACGCCGATCGAGACGACGATGACCTCGTCCGCCTTGCCGGCTTCCTTGAGGCGAATGGCCTCCTC
>NZ_JBTLRF010000032.1:0-1159 GCF_054482575.1 Roseivivax sp. CAU 1753
TCTTGTCTTATGATTTTGGCAGCTCCCGTTGCATGATGGGAGCCATCACGCTGATCGCGCAAATTGGCGTGATAGCGGGGGATGGATCGTACCCCTCTGGGTCATGATGGACCGATGCCGAGTATGGTCACCCCCGCGTTGTCTTCAAACCTGAACGGATACTTGGGCATCGGGCCCGCATGACAAGACAAGGTGGGGGATATTCCATGCAGAATGTAATCGGGATCGACGTGTCGAAAGCAACGCTGGACGCCTATTGCTCAGGAAGAACCGAGCACCGGCGGTTCGGGAATGATGCCGCCGGACTTGCTGCTCTCTTCCGGTGGGTCTCCGACGACGGCATGCTGATCGTTTTCGAAGCGTCTGGTGCCTATCATCGCGACCTTGAGTGTATGCTGACGCGCCGTGGATTGACCTTCGCGAAGGTCAATCCACGGCAGGCGAGGCGGTTCGCGGAAGCAACCGGGCGCGTAGCAAAGACCGACAGGATTGATGCCGAGATGTTGGCGAGAATGGGAAGCGCTCTGCAACTCCAGCCTACAGAGACTCAGTCCGAAGCCTTTGGCGACCTTCGCGAATTGCTCGTGTTCCGCCGCGGCCTGATCAAGGACCGCACCGCAGCCAAAACACGGCTCAAGACCGCAAGGCATGCCATGCTGCGGCGTTTGCTCACCCAGCGTTTGGGTCAGATCGAGCGGCAGCTGGCCCAGGTAGACGCCGCCATGAAGGTGATCGTCGCCTCTGATCCCAAGCTGGCCCACCGTTTAGAGATCCTGATCAGCATTCCTGGCATTTCAACGACGTCGGCGATGGCATTGCTCGCAGACATGCCTGAGCTCGGTACGCTCACCGGCAAGCAAGCCGCAGCTCTTGCCGGGTTGGCACCAATCTCGCGCCAATCAGGGCAATGGCAGGGTCATGAACGGATACAGGGCGGTAGGCGATCTGTCCGGCAGGCACTGTTCATGCCGACGCTTTGCGCTATCCAGCACAACCGTACCGTTCAGGCCAAATTCGAAGACTTAGTTCGAGCGGGCAAGCCGCGCAAAGTCGCGGTGACAGCCGTCATGAGGAAGCTCGTCGTCCTGGCAAACGCATTGATTAGAGACGGCCGAAAATGGGCACAAGAACCCGCTTGATCATAACGGATACTCGGCAG